>NZ_JBEAHX010000027.1:0-144280 GCF_040062145.1 Klebsiella sp. JN_Kp121 | reverse complement strand
CAACGCGAAATGCTGGGTTAAATGTGAGGGCGCCTTTCACGCCGCAGATGCGTTGCCTGCGGAGCCTTTCATGCCGCGGATGTGTTGTCTGACCCCGGTTGCGCTGCGCTTACCGGGGCTACAATTTCCAGGTAGCCCGGCTAAGCGAAGCGCCGCCGGGTTCTTCCCTGGTCACGCTGCGTTTATTGGGGCTACGGTTTAATGCTTCTCCCAACCATTCTGCTGGGCGCTGAAACCCAGCGCCTGCATAAATGCCGCCATCACGCCGCGGTCTTCCACCCCGCTATCGGCAACGCGCCAGCTATTGATATTCGGGTTATCGCTTAACGTCTCTTCCACTAAATATTGCCCCACGCCGCGGCGGCGGGTGACTTCACGCACGCACAGATCGCTGAGCTCGCCTTCGACGCCGCGCAGGGTAACGCGTACGGCGCCGAGCAGACGTTCGTTAAAGCGGGCGGCGTAAATACGATGGTTATCGTCCAGCATCAGCGCCGCAGGATCCTGCGACGGCCAGATTTTGCCTAAATCAATGCGATCCTGATCGCTGAAGTGCTGTAAACGGATAATGGTGAGCTTCATACGCGGCAGTTCCAGTCAAAACAGATGCGACAGTGTACTCAAATTTCTCGTTCGGCGGGGCGCTGTTTTCAACTCATTCATTAGGGGATTCGTTTTCCTGGTTGCGTGGGGGTAGCGCAATACATTATGGATCGAAAAATAAGCAGAATTTTAACCTGATATGTAGCGTTTTATTCCGCCTTATATGCCGTTATTTTATGCTGTGAACTGGACTTTTTTTTGTTTATCTTCGCCTTAAACCAGAATATTATCTTTTCTTAATCACCTGAAAAATAGAGATTTTAATCATAATTCAGGTAAGAAACTGCGCTAAACCATTAAAGTTCATGGTAAAAATGGCGTTGTTTAATAAAAGCACAGAATGCTTTTTAACCATAAAAATACAAAACATTTACATCACATCACGAACGGGGTTCTGAAGCATGAAAAGGAACGCGAAAACGATCATCGCGGGAGTCGTTGCATTAGCGATTTCCCACGCGTCGTTGGCAAAGGATATTAAAGTCGCCGTCGTCGGCGCGATGTCTGGCCCGGTTGCCCAGTGGGGCGATATGGAATTCAACGGCGCGCGCCAGGCGATTAAAGACATTAACGCCAGCGGCGGCATTAAAGGCGACAAACTGGTTGGCGTCGAATATGACGACGCCTGCGATCCGAAACAAGCGGTCGCGGTCGCCAACAAAATCGTCAATGATGGCATTCAGTACGTTATTGGCCACCTCTGTTCCTCCTCCACCCAGCCGGCGTCTGACATCTATGAAGATGAAGGCATCCTGATGATCTCCCCCGGGGCGACCAACCCGGAACTGACCCAGCGTGGCTACCAGTACATTATGCGTACCGCAGGTCTTGACTCTTCCCAGGGGCCGACCGCCGCGAAATATATCCTCGAACAGGTGAAGCCGCAGCGTATTGCGATTATTCATGACAAACAGCAGTACGGTGAAGGACTGGCGCGTTCCGTGCAGGACAACCTGAAGAAAGCCGGCGCCAATATCGTCTTTTTTGACGGTATTACCGCCGGTGAGAAAGATTTCTCCGCGCTGCTGGCGCGCCTGAAGAAAGAGAATATCGACTTCGTCTACTACGGTGGCTACTACCCGGAAATGGGGCAGATGCTGCGCCAGGCGCGCTCCGTCGGCCTGAAAACGCAGTTTATGGGGCCGGAAGGCGTCGGTAACGCCTCGCTGTCCAACATCGCCGGCGCGGCGGCGGAAGGTATGCTGGTGACGATGCCAAAACGCTATGACCAGGATCCGTCCAACAGCGCTATTGTTGATGCGCTGAAAGCGGATAAAAAAGATCCGAGTGGTCCGTACGTCTGGATCACCTATGCCGCCGTTCAGTCGCTGGCGCAAGCAATGGACAGAACCGGCAGCCAGCAGCCGCTGGATTTAATTAAAGATTTGAAAGCTCACGGCGCGAAGACCGTGATTGGGCCGCTGAATTGGGATGAAAAAGGCGATCTGAAGGGATTTGAATTTGGTGTCTTCCAGTGGCACGCGGATGGTTCATCCACCGTCGCTAAGTAAGACGCGTTATCCCACCGCCCGCACCGCGCGGGCGGCATGAAAAAGGTTACCTTATGTCCGAGCAGTTTCTCTATTTTCTGCAGCAGATGTTTAACGGCGTCACGCTGGGCAGTACCTATGCGCTGATCGCCATCGGCTATACGATGGTGTACGGCATTATCGGCATGATTAACTTCGCCCACGGCGAGGTCTACATGATCGGCAGCTACGTCTCGTTCATGATTATCGCCGCCCTGATGATGCTGGGGATCGATACCGGCTGGCTGCTGGTCGCCGCAGGCTTTATTGGCGCTATCATTATCGCCAGCGCCTACGGCTGGAGTATCGAGCGCGTGGCCTATCGGCCAGTTCGCAGCTCCAAACGTCTGATCGCGCTGATTTCCGCCATCGGGATGTCGATATTCCTGCAGAACTTTGTCAGCCTGACCGAAGGCTCGCGCGATGTCGCGCTGCCGAGTCTCTTTAACGGCCAGTGGATTGTCGGCCACAGCGATAATTTCTCCGCCACTATCACTACCATGCAGCTGGTCATCTGGGTCGTTACCTTTATCGCCATGCTGGCGCTGACGTTGTTTATTCGCTATTCGCGAATGGGCCGCGCCTGCCGCGCCTGTGCGGAAGATCTGAAAATGGCGAGCCTGCTGGGCATCAACACCGACCGCGTTATTGCGCTGACCTTCGTCATTGGCGCAGCGATGGCGGCGGTCGCAGGCGTACTGCTGGGGCAGTTCTACGGCGTTATTAACCCCTACATCGGCTTTATGGCCGGGATGAAGGCCTTTACCGCAGCTGTGCTCGGCGGTATCGGCAGTATCCCTGGCGCGATGATCGGCGGCCTGATTCTGGGTATCGCCGAGGCGCTCTCTTCTGCCTATCTCAGCACCGAATATAAGGACGTCGTCTCCTTCGCGCTGCTGATTCTGGTGCTGTTAGTAATGCCGACCGGCATTCTGGGCCGCCCGGAGGTAGAAAAAGTATGAAACCGATGCAAATTGCGATGGCGCTGCTTTCCGCCGCGATGTTCTTTGTTCTGGCGGGCGTCTTTATGGGCGTGCAGCTGGAGCTGAATGGCACCAAACTGGTGGTCGATACCGCCGCCGATATTCGTTGGCAGTGGATTTTCATCGGCACCGCGGTGGTCTTTTTCTTCCAGCTGCTGCGCCCGCTGTTCCAGAAAGCGGTTAAGAACGTTTCCGGGCCGAAATTTATTATGCCGGCGATTGACGGGTCGACGGTCAAGCAGAAGCTGTTTCTGATAGCCCTGCTGGTGATTGCCGTGGCCTGGCCGTTTATGGTGTCGCGCGGTACGGTGGATATTGCCACCCTGACGATGATTTATATCATCCTTGGTCTCGGACTGAACGTGGTGGTTGGGCTTTCCGGCCTGCTGGTATTGGGCTACGGCGGGTTTTACGCCATCGGCGCCTATACCTTTGCGCTGCTTAACCACTATTACGGTCTCGGCTTCTGGACCTGCCTGCCGCTGGCCGGTCTGGTCTCCGCAGCGGCCGGCTTCCTGCTGGGCTTCCCGGTGCTGCGTCTGCGCGGCGACTATCTGGCGATTGTGACCTTAGGCTTCGGCGAGATCGTGCGCATTCTGCTGCTCAACAATACCGAGATCACCGGCGGGCCGAACGGTATCAGCCAGATCCCGAAACCGACTTTCTTTGGTCTTGAATTTAGCCGTACCGCCCGTGAAGGCGGCTGGGATACCTTCAGCAACTTCTTCGGTCTGAAGTACGATCCCAGCGATAGGGTGATTTTCCTCTATCTGGTAGCGTTGCTGCTGGTGGTGCTCAGCCTGTTCGTTATTAACCGGCTGCTGCGGATGCCGCTCGGGCGGGCGTGGGAAGCGCTGCGTGAAGATGAAATCGCCTGTCGTTCGCTGGGCCTGAGCCCGACGCGCATCAAGCTGACCGCCTTTACTATCAGCGCCGCGTTTGCCGGATTTGCCGGCACGCTGTTCGCCGCGCGCCAGGGCTTCGTGAGCCCGGAGTCCTTTACCTTCGCCGAGTCGGCCTTTGTGCTGGCGATCGTGGTGCTGGGTGGTATGGGCTCGCAGTTTGCAGTGATCCTGGCGGCTATTCTGCTGGTGGTATCGCGCGAGCTGATGCGTGATTTCAACGAATACAGCATGTTAATGCTCGGTGGGTTGATGGTGCTGATGATGATCTGGCGTCCGCAGGGGCTGCTGCCGATGACGCGCCCGCAGCTGAAGCTGAAAAACGGTCAGGCGAAAGGAGAGCAGGCATGAGTCAGCCAATATTATCCGTGAACGGCCTGATGATGCGTTTTGGCGGCCTGCTGGCGGTCAATAACGTCTCCCTTGAGCTGCGCCCGCAGGAGATCGTTTCCTTAATTGGCCCAAACGGCGCGGGAAAAACCACCGTTTTTAACTGCCTGACCGGTTTCTATAAACCTACCGGTGGCACCATTATGCTGCGCGACCAGCACCTGGAAGGGCTGCCGGGGCAGCAGATTGCGCGGATGGGGGTGGTACGAACCTTCCAGCACGTGCGTCTGTTCCGCGAAATGACGGTGATTGAAAATCTGCTGGTGGCGCAGCATCAACAGCTGAAAACCGGCGTCTTCTCCGGGCTGCTGAAAACGCCGGCCTTCCGTCGCGCACAGAGCGAAGCGCTGGATCGGGCTGCCACCTGGCTTGAGCGTATCGGCCTGCTGGAGCACGCCAACCGCCAGGCCAGTAACCTGGCCTACGGCGACCAGCGCCGGCTGGAGATCGCCCGCTGTATGGTGACGCAGCCGGAGATCCTGATGCTTGATGAACCGGCGGCGGGGCTTAACCCGAAAGAGACCAAAGAGCTGGATGAACTTATCGCCGAGCTGCGTAGCCATCACAACACCACCATCCTGCTTATCGAACATGATATGAAGCTGGTGATGGGCATTTCCGATCGCATCTACGTCGTGAACCAGGGGACGCCGCTGGCCAACGGGACGCCGGAAGAGATTCGTAATAACCCGGACGTGATCCGCGCCTATTTAGGTGAAGCATAATGGTGGTGACGCATAAGATGGAAAAAGCGATGTTAACTTTTGACAATGTCAGCGCCCACTACGGCAAGATTCAGGCGCTGCACAACGTCAGCCTGCATATCAAACAGGGTGAGATCGTCACGCTTATCGGCGCCAACGGCGCAGGGAAAACCACCCTACTTGGTACGCTGTGCGGCGATCCGCGGGCTTCCAGCGGGCGCATTGTCTTTGACGGTAAGGATATTACCGACTGGCAGACGGCGAAAATCATGCGTGAAGCGGTGGCGATAGTGCCGGAAGGGCGACGCGTCTTTTCGCGCATGACGGTGGAAGAGAATCTGGCGATGGGCGGTTTCTTTGCCGACCGCGACCAGTTCCATACCCGCATCAAATGGGTGTATGAGCTGTTCCCGCGTCTGCATGAACGCCGTATTCAGCGCGCCGGCACCATGTCCGGCGGCGAGCAGCAGATGCTGGCGATCGGTCGCGCTCTGATGAGCCAGCCGCGCCTGCTGCTGCTTGATGAGCCCTCATTGGGGCTGGCGCCGATTATCATTCAGCAGATTTTCGATACCATCGAACAGCTGCGTGAGCAGGGGATGACGATCTTCCTGGTTGAGCAGAACGCCAACCAGGCGCTGAAGCTGGCCGATCGCGGCTACGTACTGGAAAACGGTCACGTGGTGCTGGAGGATACCGGCGACGCGCTGTTGGCCAACGAGGCGGTGCGCAGCGCCTATCTCGGCGGTTAGTTCATCGTAACCCGGCGTTATTCACTTCGCCGGTTTGTAGCCCGGGCGAGGCGCTTGCGCCGACCCCGGGAGCCGATCGCACGAATACATTTAAAAGAGCCTGTTGGCTCTTTTTTTGTACATGTATGTTGTACAATAAAAGAGTACAGCTTTGGAGGTTTTTATGAGAACGGTTAACTATAGCGAAGCCCGGCAAAATCTGGCTGATGTGCTGGAAAGCGCAGTGACAGGTGTACCTGTGACCATTACCCGTCGTGGGCATAAATCTGCGGTCATCATTAGTGCAGAAGAGTTTGAACGCTACCAGGCGGCCAGAATGGATGATGAGTTCGCGGCTATCATGGCGGTTCATGGTGATGAGATCAGGGAGCTTGCGGATAAATGACGCTGCAGATTATCTCAGCGGAAGAGATAATACAGTTTCACGACAGGCTGCTCCGCGTCACGCCTGGCGTTGCCGGTATGCCCGATCCGGGGCGTGCCGAAGCGATAATGTATAGGGTGCTAAACAAAATTGAATATGAAGGTGTGACAGACGTGTGGCGACTCGCTGCGATGCATCTGCTGGCGATTTCTCGCGGTCATATATTTAATGATGGTAATAAGCGTACGGCACTGTTTATCACCCTGCTTTTTTTAAAGCGAAATGGAATTATATTGCCGGCGAATCCAGACTTCGTCGGCATGACCGTCGAGGCTGCAGCGGGGCAACTTACCCTGGAACAGATTGTCGCGCGTTTGCGCGGATGACGGTTAACTCGTTGCAACCCGGCGGCGCTTCGCTTGGTCGGGCTACCCAAGCCGTTGTAGCCCGGGCGAGGCGCTTGCGCCGACCCCGGGAGCCGATCGCACGGATATTATCCGTGTCTCAGCTCCCACTTTACTTCCCCCGTCCTTTCATCGGCTTGTCATCTCTCTGACCCGTTACTATCTTTTTTTTGTAATAAAAAAGTTATTTTTCTGTAATTCGAACATGTCATGTTACCCCGCGAACATAAAACGCGTGAAATCGCGCATCCGGAACAACAAGAGAGATAACCGATGATATCGTTACGACATACAGCTTTAGGACTGGCGCTGAGCCTGGCATTTGCTGGCCAGGCACTGGCAGTAACCACCATCCCTTTCTGGCACTCGATGGAAGGGGAACTGGGTAAAGAAGTTGATTCTCTGGCGCAACGTTTCAACGCGGCCAATCCTGATTACAAAATTGTTCCGATGTACAAAGGCAACTACGAGCAGAGCCTGAGCGCCGGTATCGCCGCCTTCCGTACCGGCAACGCGCCGGCGATTCTGCAGGTGTATGAAGTCGGCACCGCCACTATGATGGCGTCAAAAGCTATTAAGCCGGTGTACCAGGTCTTTAGCGATGCGGGTATTAAGTTCGATGAATCGCAGTTCGTACCGACGGTGTCCGGTTATTACACCGATTCAAAAACCGGCCATCTGCTCTCCCAGCCGTTTAACAGCTCCACGCCGGTGCTGTACTACAACAAAGACGCCTTCAAGAAAGCGGGTCTGGACCCTGAGCAGCCGCCGAAAACCTGGCAGGATCTGGCGGCTTACACCGCCAAACTGAAAGCGGCCGGAATGAAGTGCGGCTACGCCAGCGGTTGGCAGGGCTGGATCCAGATTGAGAACTTCAGCGCCTGGAACGGCCTGCCGGTCGCCACGAAAAATAACGGCTTTGACGGTACCGACGCGGTTCTTGAGTTCAACAAGCCGGAGCAGGTGAAGCATATCGCGCTGCTCGAAGAGATGAACAAGAAAGGCGATTTCAGCTATTTCGGGCGTAAGGATGAATCCACCGAGAAGTTCTATAACGGCGACTGCGCGATGACTACCGCCTCATCCGGTTCGCTGGCGGATATTCGTCAGTACGCGAAATTCAACTACGGCGTCGGCATGATGCCTTACGACGCTGATGTGAAAGGCGCGCCGCAGAACGCCATCATCGGCGGGGCCAGCCTGTGGGTGATGCAGGGCAAGGACAAAGAGACCTACACCGGCGTGGCGAAGTTTCTCGACTTCCTGACCAAACCGGAAAACGCCGCCGAGTGGCACCAGAAAACCGGCTACCTGCCGATTACCACCGCGGCCTACGATCTGACGCGCCAGCAGGGCTTCTATGATAAGAACCCAGGCGCTGATATCGCCACTCGCCAGATGCTGAACAAGCCGCCGTTGCCGTTCACCAAAGGCCTGCGCCTGGGCAACATGCCGCAAATTCGCACCATCGTTGATGAAGAGCTGGAGAGCGTGTGGACCGGCAAGAAAACCCCGCAACAGGCGCTGGACTCCGCCGTTCAGCGCGGGAATCAACTGCTGCGCCGTTTCGAGCAAGCCACCAAATCGTAATCTGTAACTTGCCCGGTGGCGCTGCGCTTACCGGGCCTACGATGTGCCCTATGTAGGCCGGGTAAGGCGTAGCCGCCGCCCGGCATTGTTCAGGAACCAAATCTCAATGTCATCATCCCGTCCGGTATTCCGCTCGCGCTGGCTGCCCTATGTGCTGGTCGCGCCGCAGCTGATTATCACGCTGATTTTCTTTATCTGGCCCGCGGGCGAAGCGCTGTGGTACTCGCTGCAGAGCGTCGATCCGTTTGGCCTTTCCAGCCAGTTTGTCGGCCTGGATAACTTCGTCACGCTGTTCCACGACCCGTACTATCTGGACTCGTTCTGGACGACCATAAAATTCAGCACTCTGGTAACCGTCAGCGGCCTGCTTATTTCGCTGTTTTTTGCCGCGCTGGTCGACTATGTGGTGCGCGGCAGCCGCTTTTATCAAACGCTGATGCTGTTGCCGTATGCCGTGGCTCCCGCCGTCGCGGCGGTGCTGTGGATCTTCCTCTTCAATCCCGGACGCGGGCTGATCACCCATTTCCTCGGCGAATTGGGTTACGACTGGAACCACGCGCAGAACAGCGGCCAGGCGATGTTTCTGGTGGTCTTCGCCTCGGTCTGGAAGCAGATAAGCTACAACTTCCTGTTCTTCTTCGCCGCGCTGCAGTCGATCCCGCGTTCGCTGGTTGAGGCCGCCGCCATCGACGGCGCCGGGCCGATTCGCCGCTTCTTCAAGCTGGCGCTGCCGCTGATTGCGCCGGTGAGCTTCTTCCTACTGGTGGTCAACCTGGTTTACGCCTTCTTCGACACCTTCCCGGTGATCGATGCCGCCACCGCCGGCGGCCCGGTGCAGGCGACCACCACCCTAATCTACAAAATTTATCGCGAAGGTTTCGCCGGGCTCGATCTTTCCGCTTCCGCCGCGCAGTCGGTGGTGCTGATGTTCCTCGTCATTATCCTGACGGTGGTGCAGTTCCGTTACGTTGAAAGTAAGGTGCGTTACCAATGATTGAGAACCGTCGCGGGCTGACGATTTTCAGCCACACCATGCTCATTCTGGGTATTGCCGTCATTTTATTCCCGCTGTATGTCGCCTTCGTGGCGGCGACGCTGGATAACAAATCGGTGTTTGAAACGCCGATGACGCTGATCCCCGGCGGACATCTGCTGGAGAACATGAAGACCATCTGGGTGAACGGCGTCGGCGTCAACAGCGCGCCGTTCTGGCTGATGATGCTCAACAGCTTCATCATGGCGTTCGCCATTACGGTAGGCAAAATCGTGGTGTCGATGCTTTCGGCTTTCGCCATCGTCTGGTTCCGCTTTCCGCTGCGTAACCTGTTCTTCTGGATGATCTTCATCACTCTGATGCTGCCGGTCGAGGTGCGTATTTTCCCGACGGTGGAAGTGATCGCCAACCTCAAAATGCTCGACAGTTATGCCGGGTTAACGCTGCCGTTGATGGCTTCGGCTACCGCCACCTTCCTGTTCCGCCAGTTCTTTATGACTCTGCCGGACGAGCTGATTGAAGCGGCGCGTATCGATGGCGCTTCGCCGATGCGCTTCTTTCGCGACATCGTGCTGCCGCTGTCGAAAACCAACCTCGCCGCGCTGTTCGTCATCACCTTTATCTACGGCTGGAACCAGTATCTATGGCCGTTGCTGATTATTCAGGATGTGAATCTTGGCACCGCCGTCGCCGGTATTAAAGGCATGATCGCCACCGGTGAAGGTACTACCCAGTGGAATCAGGTGATGGCGGCGATGCTGCTGACCCTGATCCCGCCGGTCGTCATCGTTTTAGCCATGCAGCGCGCGTTTGTGCGCGGCCTGGTCGATAGTGAGAAATAAAATGGCTGGTTTAAAACTACAGGCAGTAAGCAAAAGCTGGGATGGCAAAACCCAGGTAATTCAACCGCTGACGCTGGACGTGGCGGATGGGGAGTTTATCGTCATGGTCGGCCCGTCGGGCTGCGGGAAATCAACGCTGCTGCGGATGGTTGCCGGACTTGAACGAGTGACCAGCGGCGATATCTGGATTGATCGTAAACGGGTGACCGAGATGGAGCCGAAGGATCGCGGTATCGCGATGGTGTTCCAGAACTATGCGCTTTATCCACATATGAGCGTGGAAGAGAACATGGCGTGGGGTCTGAAGATTCGCGGCATGGGTAAGGGATTGATCGCCGAGCGCGTACAGGAGGCGGCGCGTATTCTTGAGCTGGATGGCCTGCTCAAGCGCCGCCCGCGGGAACTGTCCGGCGGTCAGCGCCAGCGCGTGGCGATGGGCCGCGCTATCGTGCGTGACCCGGCGGTATTCCTGTTCGACGAACCGTTGTCAAACCTCGACGCCAAGCTGCGCGTGCAGATGCGTCTGGAACTGCAACAGCTGCATCGGCGCTTGAAAACGACTTCGCTGTATGTCACCCACGATCAGGTCGAAGCGATGACCCTCGCCCAGCGGGTGATGGTAATGAATAAGGGGATTGCCGAGCAGATCGGCACGCCGGTCGAAGTGTACGAAAAGCCCGCCAGCCGCTTTGTGGCGAGCTTTATCGGCAGCCCGGCCATGAACCTGCTGGAGGGGCGGGTGAGCGATGATGGCGGCCGCTTTGAGCTGGAAGGCGGCATACAGCTACCGATGAATCACGAGCATCGGCGTTACGCCGGGCGTAAAATGACTCTCGGTATCCGCCCGGAGCACTTTATTTTAAGCTCGCAGGCGCAAGGCGGCATTCCGCTGCTGATGGATACGCTGGAAATTTTAGGTGCCGATAACCTCGCCCACGGGCGCTGGGGCGAGCAGAAGCTGGTGGTCAGATTGCCGCATCAGCAGCGCCCGGCGGGCGGCAGCACGCTATGGCTGCATCTGCCTTTGGAACATCTGCACCTCTTTGATGGTGAAACAGGACAACGCGCATGAGTAACTGGCCTTATCCCCACATCGTCGCCCATCGCGGCGGCGGTAAACTGGCGCCGGAGAACACCCTGGCGGCTATCGACGTCGGCGCCCGCTACGGGCACACGATGATTGAATTTGACGCCAAGCTGTCGAAGGACGGGCAGATCTTTCTGCTGCACGACGATAATCTCGAACGCACCAGCAACGGCTGGGGCGTGGCGGGCGAGCTGTCGTGGGACGATCTGCTGAAGGTCGATGCCGGCAGCTGGTACAGCCGTGAATTTAAGGGCGAACCGCTGCCACTGCTCTCCCAGGTGGCGGAACGCTGCCGCCGTCACGGCATGATGGCCAATATCGAAATTAAGCCGACCACCGGGCAGGGGCCGCAGACCGGCAAAGTGGTGGCGCTGGCCGCGCGCGATCTGTGGGCCGATATGACCGCGCCGCTACTCTCATCCTTTGAAATCGACGCGCTGGAAGCGGCGCAGGAGGCCGCGCCCGAGCTGCCACGCGGGCTGCTGCTGGATGAGTGGCGCGATGACTGGCGCGAATTGACCGCCCGGCTGGGCTGCGTATCTATTCATCTCAACCACAAGCTGCTGGATGCGGCTCGGGTAGCGAGCCTGAAACAGGCCGGCCTGCATATTCTGGTGTATACGGTCAATAAACCCCAGCGCGCCGCCGAACTGCTGCGCTGGGGCGTAGATTGCATCTGCACCGATGCTATTGACGTCATCGGGCCGAATTTCCAGCCTTAATACTGATTTGCGGCGGACGATCTTTACGGGTTAGTCTGCCGCAGCATCCCGCCGTTGTTGTTCGGCAGTACCTGCGGCTGCGAATTGAGATTGCCGCCCTGCGCCGCGCGCTGCTGATTGGTTTGCAACTGGTTCTGCAAATGCTGCTGCTGCGAACGGGTCTGATTATTCAGATTCTGCTTAAGCATGCTTTGCTGCTGCTGTTGCTGCACCTTCATCTCATTTTGCATTCGCTGCTGGCTGGGCACCACATAACCCGGCTGGTTAGGGTTGTTATCGATGTTAATCGGCTGTGCTAAAACGCCGAGCGGCATCAGCGCCGCCAGGAATAAAATCGCTTTCATTGTTTTCTCCTCCCGTGCGTGGGATCACTTAAGTGTACCTCGAATTCGCCATAACAATGATTTTTTAGGAGTTATCAACCAGGCTTAAGCCGGGATATAAAACCTACCTTTCAGGAGTAAGACAATGATAAAAACAACAATATGGCGTCAGGTGGTCATCGCAGCGTTACTGGCGGGGGGCAGCTTTACCGTCGCCGCCAATCCGCCGCCCCCGCCGCCGGTCTCGTATGGCGTTGAGGAAGATGTGTTTCACCCGGTGCGCGCCCAGCAGGGGATGGTGGCCTCGGTGGATGCGCTGGCGACCCGCGTCGGCGTGGATATTCTGCGTCAGGGCGGCAACGCCGTCGATGCGGCGGTGGCTGTCGGCTACGCGCTGGCGGTCACGCATCCGCAGGCCGGTAATATCGGCGGCGGCGGGTTTATGATGCTGCGTACTAAAGACGGTAAAACCACGGCGATCGATTTCCGCGAGATGGCCCCGGAACAGGCCACCCGCGATATGTTCCTCGATGAACATGGCAATCCGGACAGTAAAAAATCGCTGACTTCGCATCTCGCTTCCGGCACGCCAGGCAGCGTCGCGGGCTTCTCCCTCGCGCTGGAAAAATACGGCACCATGCCGCTAAACAAAGTGATCCGCCCGGCGATTAAGCTGGCGGAAGAGGGTTTTATCGTTAATGATGCGCTGGCTGACGATTTAAAAACCTATGGCAGCGAAGTGATCCCACAGCATGAAAACAGCAAAGCGATTTTCTGGAAGAACGGCGAGCCGCTGAAAAAAGGCGACCGGCTGGTGCAAAAGAATCTGGGGAAAAGCCTGGAGCTGATTGCCGAGCACGGCCCGGACGCCTTCTATAAAGGGGCTATCGCCGACCAGATTGCCGGTGAGATGAAAAAACACGGCGGGCTTATCACCAAAGCCGACCTCGCCAACTACAAGGCCGTGGAGCGTACGCCGATTAGCGGTGAATATCGCGGCTATGAGGTT
Source organism: Klebsiella sp. JN_Kp121 (assembly GCF_040062145.1). Classification (NCBI taxonomy): domain Bacteria; kingdom Pseudomonadati; phylum Pseudomonadota; class Gammaproteobacteria; order Enterobacterales; family Enterobacteriaceae; genus Klebsiella; species Klebsiella sp. JN_Kp121. Next base: position 131,082 of record NZ_JBEAHX010000027.1, on the reverse strand, counting down.
TACTCCATGCCGCCGCCGTCCTCTGGCGGGATCCACATCGTGCAGATCCTCAATATCCTCGAAAACTTCGATATGCAGAAATATGGCTTTGGCAGCGCCGACGCCATGCAGGTGATGGCGGAGGCGGAGAAACATGCCTATGCCGACCGTTCCGAATATCTCGGTGATCCTGACTTCGTCAAAGTGCCGTGGCAGGCGTTGACCAGCAAGGCTTACGCCAAAGCGATTGCCGCCGAGATTGACGTGAACAAGGCGAAGCCTTCCAGCCAGATCCGTCCGGGCAAGCTGGCGCCGTATGAAAGCAACCAGACCACCCACTTCTCGGTGGTCGATAAAGACGGCAATGCGGTGGCGGTCACCTATACGTTGAATACCACCTTTGGCACCGGCATCGTGGCCGGCGACTCCGGCATTATACTCAACAACCAGATGGATGATTTCTCGGCGAAACCCGGTGTGCCTAACGTTTATGGTTTAGTCGGCGGCGACGCCAACGCGGTAGGGCCGAAAAAGCGTCCGCTGTCGTCGATGTCGCCAACTATCGTGGTAAAAGACGGGAAGACCTGGCTGGTGACCGGTAGCCCGGGCGGTAGCCGAATTATCACCACCGTGCTGCAAATGGTGGTCAACACCATTGATTTTGGGATGAACGTCGCGGAAGCCACTAACGCGCCGCGCTTCCACCACCAGTGGCTGCCGGATGAACTGCGGGTGGAGAAAGGTTTTAGCCCGGATACCGTGAAATTGCTGGAAGCGAAAGGGCAGAAAGTCGCGCTGAAAGAGGCGATGGGCAGTACCCAGAGCATTATGGTTGGGCCGGACGGCACGCTGTATGGCGCTTCCGATCCGCGTTCGCCCGGTGATTTGACCGCGGGGTATTGATGTGTTGCCCGGTGGCGCTGCGCTTACCGGGCCGACAAGTGTATGAAAGTAGATACTGTTATCGGTTTGCAACTGTTTTGGCCCGGGAAAAACATGTGCTTTGTGTTAATTCTGAACACATTGCGCTCCCGGTTAATTTTGCTGCAATATGTTTTCCGTGGCGCAGGGAGCGCACAGAGGGCGGCCAGTCGCCGCCCTCTGTACTCCCGGGCTCTGGCCGCCAAAATCGCCACTTCGTGGTACCTTCGACTTATCCCGGCAGGCTTCGGGTCGGGCCGAGGCAGCGTCCGTGCAAAACACGGCCCTCAGCCCGCATCCATGCGGGCTGCCCCGGCCTTCCGGGAACGTCTCAGCGATTTTGAGGCCCATCGACACCGGCAGTTTCAGCCAGCATGGTGAATAAATTAAAGGCAGGCCGCACGAACGGTAGGCCGGGTAAGGCGAAGCCGCCACCCGGCAACACGCTACTTTATTCTCGCCATATAATACGCATCCACATACTCGCCGTTGCGCAATGCGTAACCCTTGGCGGTGCCTTCGATCTCAAAGCCGTACTTCTTATACACCGCGACCGCCGGGGCGTTATCGGCGAACACCGTCAGCTCAATGCGCTCGACGCGCAGCCAGTTGTCGCACATATCAATCATGGTACGCATCAGGGCGCTGGCGACGCCGCGGTTATGCCAGCGCGAATCCACGCTGATACCAAAATCGGCGACGTGGCTACGGCGAGGACGTTGGGCGACAGCAATGCATAAATGCCCCACGACTTGCCCATCGATACAGGCCACCAGTTGCTTCACGCCAGGCGTATCGGTTAGCCGCTCCTGCCACATATGCTCGGATGGATGAGGGACCTGTAGCGTGTTGTGATACACCTCCGGCTGGGCGTGAATTTGACGAATCGCGTCAACATCTTTCGGTTCAGCATGGCGTATCACGATGTCACTCATTCCTTGTTCCTCATTTGGTTGAAAAGACCCTTTAAACATCACTGACTCCGGCGTTCGAGTCAACACGCATTAATTGCAAAAAAAAGTAGACAAGTGCGAATGAGAATGATTATTATTGTCCTGCATTCAGGGAGACCCTTGCGGAAAGCCTGAAAGCACGACATTGCTCACATTGCTTCCAGTATTACTTTAGCCAGCCGGGTGCTGGCTTTTTTTTGCGCTCATTTCAGGCATGTTGCGATTTGGCGGATTTCACCGCTTCTTCTGCGACCAGGCCGACGATATTACTTTTATTTTTGCTCTCCGCCGCGGCTAACACCTCCGCGCTGCCGGTAAACAGGCCGCCCTTTTTAATCGCCAGCGCGCGATAGGCGAGGGTGCCGTCGAGGTTGCCATGTTCCTCAATAGCAATGCTATCGCCACGGCACTGGCCATGAACCTTGCCGTCGACGATCAGCTCGCGGCAACTGATATTGCCCTCAACCTCACCTTCGCGCATCACCTTAATGAGATGTTCTTTGGCCTCAATGTTGCCGGTGACCTGGCCGTGGATATAGACATGGCCGCTGGCGACGATGTTGCCGACAAAATGCACGCCGCTGGCGATCACCGTGGTTTCCTGTTTTTTGACGCTTGCCGTTTCTGGCTCTGTTGCCGCCACGGCTGGCGCCGCGACTTCAGCAGCCTGCGCTTCGGTTTTATTTTTCTTCATAAACATAGCGTTAATTTTTTCCCGTTGGGTATGAGTAAGGAAAGCGAAAAGGGTACAGGCCGCCGCCAGGCGCGCCAGCGCGGCCTCATCGCTAAACCAGGCGATCAGTGCAAGAAGCCAGAAAAAAATGGCGCAGTTTATGGCGAGATACTTTTTTTCCATCAGCAGCGGCTGGCTACTCCGTTAGTCTTTAGCAACGTCCTGGTTTTGCCCTTCACTTATCCGCAGTTTCGTCATTGGGATCAAGACTTTCTGTTGAAAAACTGAAATTTAATGACTTATTAATCAATCACTTATTAATAATTGTGTATGAGTGGTAACCGAAATATTTTGCCGGTGAATTTTCCAGCTCAGAGGAAAAGGAGGATGAAGTGAGCCCCCGGCTTGCGCTATGGTTAAAGGCAGCACATCAACTAAGGACAGCGTTATGATTCTGCACTGCGCATTTATTGGCTTTGGTAAAAGCACGACCCGCTATCATCTTCCTTACGTCCTGCATCGCAAAGACCGCTGGCACGTCGCGCATATTTATCGCCGCAGCGCCAGGCCGGAAGAACAAGCGCCGGCGTATTCCCATATCCACTTCACCAGCGACCTCGATGAAGTGCTGAACGACCCGCAGGTCAAACTGGTGGTGGTCTGCACCCATGCCGATAGCCACTTCGAATATGCGAAGCGGGCGCTGGAAGCGGGGAAAAACGTACTGGTCGAAAAGCCCTTTACCCCGACGCTGGCAGAGGCGAAGGCCCTGTTTACGCTGGCGAAAAGCAAAGGGTTGACGGTGACGCCTTATCAGAACCGCCGCTTCGACTCCTGTTTCCTGACCACCAAAAAGGTGATTGAAAGCGGTAAGCTCGGCGAACTGGTGGAAATTGAAAGTCATTTTGATAACTACCGACCGGTGGCGGAAACCATCCAGGGGGGACCACAAAGCGGCGATTTCTATGGCCTCGGGGTGCATACCATGGACCAGATCATTTCGCTGTTTGGTCGCCCGGATCATGTTTCCTACGATCTGCGCTCACTACGTAATAAAGCCAATCCCGATGACACGTTTGAAGCTCAACTGTTTTATGGCGACCTGAAAGCGATCGTCAAAACCAGCCATCTGGTGCAGATTGACTACCCGAAATTTATCGTTCATGGCCATAAAGGCTCGTTTGTGAAATACGGCATTGACCAGCAGGAGACCAGCCTGAAGGCCAACATTATGCCGGGCGACGCGGGGTTCGGCGCTGATGACAGCGTAGGGCAACTGGTCTACATCAACGAGGCGGGCGTGGCGGTACGTGAAGAGGTGCCGCTGGAAACCGGCGACTACGGACGAGTGTATGACGCGCTGTATGACACCCTCGTTAACGGCCAGCCGAATTACGTCAAGGAATCTGAAGTTCTCACCAATATGGAGATTCTGCAGCGCGGCTTTGAACAACCTTCTCCGGCTACTATTACCCTCGCAAAATAAGAAAATCTGGCTCCTCGCCGCTTGTTCATATTTTTTGAACAGAGGAGTCAATTTTCACCCTCTATGATCGCCGGCGGAATGGGTCCACACTTACTCCATCGAAAACATACGGGGGTGCAACATGATCTACTTACGCAAAGCTAACGAACGTGGCCACGCTAACCATGGCTGGCTGGATTCCTGGCATACTTTCTCTTTCGCCAACTACTACGACCCGAACTTTATGGGTTTCTCCGCGCTGCGCGTGATTAACGATGACGTAATCGACGCCGGCCAGGGGTTTGGCACCCACCCGCACAAAGACATGGAAATCCTGACTTATGTGCTGGAAGGCGCGGTTGAGCACCAGGACAGCATGGGTAACAAAGAGCAGGTTCCGGCTGGCGAGTTCCAGATCATGAGCGCGGGTACCGGCGTGCGTCACTCTGAGTACAACCCGAGCAGCACCGACCGCCTGCGTTTGTATCAGATCTGGATTATTCCAGAAGAAACCGGCATTACGCCGCGCTACGAGCAGCGCCGCTTTGATGCCGCGCAGGGCAAACAGCTGGTGCTGTCGCCAGATGCGCGCGAAGGGTCGCTGAAAGTGCATCAGGATATGGAACTGTATCGCTGGGCGCTGCTGAAAGATGAGCAGTCGGTTCACCAGATTGCCGCGGAACGTCGCGTGTGGATCCAGGTAGTGAAAGGCGAAGTGACGATTAACGGCACCAAAGCCACCACCAGCGATGGTCTGGCGATTTGGGACGAGCAGGCGATTTCGGTTCACGCCGACAGCGATAGCGAAATTTTGCTGTTCGATCTGCCGCCGGTTTGATACGCGTCATCCTTCAAGCCGCATTTTTGTTGGCTCTCCTCACTCACCCCGGGCGCGTACCCTTTGTACGCTTCCGGGGATTCGTTGCGTTGCCGCCTCAATGCAACTTGAATGATTTTGCGTATCAACTCTAAATAAATCTTTTGGCCCTTTTTTCTCCGGGAAGGTTGCGCTTTGTCCGTGATAAACTGAGAAAATGTTTCCCAGCCGATCACAGTCAGGACGATGAAAAAGAAAAGACCCGTACTTCAGGATGTAGCCGATCTTGTCGGCGTGACCAAAATGACGGTCAGTCGCTATTTACGTAACCCGGAACAGGTTTCTGAGGCCCTGCGTGGCAAGATTGCCGTTGCACTCGATGAGCTGGGTTATATTCCCAATCGCGCTCCTGACATTCTCTCCAACGCCACCAGCCGCGCCATCGGCGTGCTGCTGCCCTCGTTAACCAACCAGGTCTTCTCGGAAGTGTTGCGCGGCATTGAAAGCGTCACCGACGCCTTCGGCTATCAAACCATGCTTGCGCACTATGGTTATAAGCCGGAGATGGAAGAGAAGCGCCTCGAATCAATGCTCTCCTGGAATATTGACGGCCTGATCCTCACTGAACGTACCCACACGCCGCGCACGTTGAAAATGATTGAAGTGGCCGGGATCCCGGTGGTTGAGCTGATGGACAGCCAGTCGCCGTGCCTCGACATTGCCGTCGGTTTCGATAACTTCGAAGCGGCGCGGCAGATGACGGCGGCGATTATCGCCCGCGGTCACCGCCACGTTGCTTATCTCGGCGCGCGTCTGGATGAACGTACTATCATCAAACAGAAGGGGTACGAGCAGGCGATGCTCGATGCCGGCATGACGCCCTACAGCGTGATGGTGGAGCAATCCTCTTCCTACTCGTCAGGGATTGAGCTGATGCGTCAAGCGCGTCGCGAATATCCGCAGCTCGACGGCATCTTCTGCACCAACGATGACCTCGCGGTCGGCGCGGCGTTCGAGTGCCAGCGTCTGGGGCTGAAAATCCCGGACGACATGGCGATAGCCGGTTTCCACGGTCACGATATCGGTCAGGTGATGGAGCCGCGTCTCGCCAGCGTACTGACCCCGCGTGAGCGCATGGGGCGCATCGGCGCCGAGCGTCTGCTGGCGCGCATCCGCGGTGAGACGATTACCCCTAAGATGTTAGATTTAGGTTTCACATTGTCACCGGGTGGATCTATTTAAACCGACAAGTTTGAAGTAGATCACACATATTCACATCTGGCACGAATGGTTATTGCTTCTCCCAGGGTCCGGCATGACAATGTTACCGATAACAGTTACCCGTAACACTTGCCCGTAATCATTAACCAGTACGCCGCTTTCGCGCTGTATCAGTCAGCCCCGGCGCGGCGTACCAGTCCAGTGGGAGGACGCTTTGAGCACGACTAACCATGATCACCACGTCTATGTCCTGATGGGCGTTTCCGGCAGTGGTAAATCCGCCGTCGCCAGCGAAGTGGCGCATCAACTGAAAGGCGCGTTTCTCGATGGCGATTTTCTGCATCCGCGCAGCAACATCACCAAGATGGCTTCCGGCGAGCCGCTGAACGACGATGATCGCACCCCGTGGCTGCAGGCGTTGAATGACGCGGCATTTGCCATGCAGCGCACCAACAAAGTTTCGCTGATCGTCTGCTCGGCGCTGAAAAAAAGCTACCGCGACATTCTGCGCAAGGGCAACCCGAACCTCTCCTTTATCTACCTGAAAGGTGACTTCGACGTGATTGAAAGCCGTCTGAAGGCGCGTAAAGGGCACTTCTTCAAAACCCAAATGTTGGTGACGCAGTTTGAAACACTGCAGGAACCAGGCGCTGACGAAAGCGATGTGCTTATCGTCGATATCGACCAGTCACTGGAAGGCGTGGTCGCCAGCACCATTGAGGTGATTAACAAAGGCAGTAACTAGTGAGTACTTTAACGCTTGTTTTAACAGCAGTCGGCTCGGTATTGCTGCTGCTGTTTTTAGTCATGAAGGCGCGTATGCACGCCTTCGTGGCTTTAATGGTGGTTTCTATTGGCGCAGGTCTCTTTTCCGGTATGCCGCTGGATAAAATCGCGGCGACGATGGAAAAAGGGATGGGCGGCACGCTGGGCTTCCTGGCGATAGTCGTCGCGCTGGGCGCGATGTTCGGTAAAATTTTGCATGAAACCGGTGCGGTCGACCAGATTGCGGTAAAAATGCTGAAGTCCTTCGGCCACAACCGCGCGCATTATGCGATTGGTCTTGCCGGCCTTATCTGCGCGCTGCCGCTGTTCTTCGAAGTGGCGATCGTGCTGCTGATTAGCGTCGCGTTTTCCATGGCGCGCCATACCGGCACTAACCTTGTGAAGCTGGTGATCCCGCTGTTCGCCGGCGTCGCCGCCGCCGCGGCATTCCTGCTGCCGGGGCCCGCGCCGATGCTGCTGGCTTCGCAGATGCACGCCGATTTCGGCTGGATGATTCTGATTGGCCTCTGCGCCGCTATTCCGGGGATGATTATCGCCGGCCCGCTGTGGGGTAACTTCATCAGCCGCTATGTTGAGCTGCACATTCCTGACGATATCAGCGAACCGCATCTCGGCGAAGGTAAAATGCCGTCCTTCGGCTTTAGCCTCTCGCTGATCCTGCTGCCGCTGGTGCTGGTCGGCCTGAAAACCATCGCCGCGCGCTTTGTGCCGGTGGGATCCACCGCCTATGAATGGTTCGAGTTTATCGGCCACCCATTCACCGCGATTCTGGTTGCCTGCCTGGTAGCGATTTACGGCCTGGCGGTACGTCAGGGGATGGCGAAAGATCGCGTGATGGAGATCTGCGGCGCGGCGCTGCAGCCGGCGGGTATTATTCTGCTGGTGATTGGCGCAGGCGGCGTCTTCAAGCAGGTGCTGGTGGACTCCGGCGTCGGCCCGGCGCTCGGCGAAGGGCTGACTGGCCTGGGTCTGCCGATTGCGATTACCTGCTTCGTGCTGGCGGCTGCCGTACGTATTATTCAGGGCTCCGCGACCGTGGCGTGTCTCACGGCGGTCGGCCTGGTAATGCCGGTCATTGAGCAACTGAACTACAGCGGCGCGCAAATGGCGGCTCTCTCCATCTGTATCGCGGGTGGTTCGATTGTGGTGAGCCACGTGAACGATGCCGGCTTCTGGCTGTTCGGTAAGTTTACCGGCGCCAGCGAAGCGCAGACGCTGAAAACCTGGACGATGATGGAAACCATCCTTGGCACCACCGGCGCCATCGTCGGGATGATTGCCTTCCAGCTGCTGAGCTAAGCAAAAATAATTTCCCCGGACACCACCACGGTATCCGGGGAAAAATCAGGGTAATGCCGCTTATCCTGAATTCTCTTCGGTAACACGCTTTTTTCCCCTCTTTTCCACTTCCTTTTGCCGTGAATATCAGCGCTACGACAATGATCGTATCGCTCGTCAGGCCTTGCGACACAAGGCTTTATCCGTTTTTTTTCGCAAGCGTGAAAGCGATATTTTTCGTGCTGAATCCATAATCAGGATCAATAAAATAGCGACGGAAAATATTCCATTACGCGGGTTATTTGCCCGATAATCTTTACGCTTTTTATGACTACCAGCGACGGTGGGCGGAGTGTGGGATAAGTTGCTTTTCTGATTGGCGCGCAATCATTGATTAATTTCACTTGCGACTTTAGCTGCATTTTGTAATGTGAAGGACATCCCAGTTGGAAACTGGCCTGGCACTAACAGCACACACCTCGCAGGAATACGTTATGAAAAATGTTGGTTTTATCGGTTGGCGTGGAATGGTCGGCTCTGTTCTCATGCAACGCATGGTGGAAGAGCGTGATTTCGACGCCATTCGCCCTGTTTTCTTCTCCACCTCTCAGCTGGGTCAGCCCGCGCCGTCATTCGGCGGCAGTACCGGGGGGACGCTTCAGGATGCATTCGATCTGGAAGCGCTGAAGGCGCTGGACATTATTGTTACCTGCCAGGGCGGCGATTACACCAACGAGATTTACCCGAAGCTGCGCGAAAGCGGCTGGCAGGGGTACTGGATTGACGCGGCGTCTTCGCTGCGCATGAAAGACGATGCGATCATTATTCTCGACCCGGTTAACCAGGATGTCATTACCGCTGGCCTGAATAACGGCATCAAAACCTTCGTCGGCGGCAACTGTACGGTGAGCCTGATGCTGATGTCCCTCGGCGGCCTGTTTGCCCATGACCTGGTGGAGTGGGTCAGCGTGGCGACTTACCAGGCGGCTTCCGGCGGCGGCGCGCGTCATATGCGCGAACTGCTGAGCCAGATGGGCCAACTGCATGGCCACGTGGCAAGCGAGCTGGCGAACCCGGCTTCCGCGATTCTCGATATCGAGCGCAAAGTGACGTCGCTGACCCGCAGCGGCGATCTGCCGGTCGATAACTTTGGCGTGCCGCTGGCGGGCAGCCTGATCCCATGGATCGACAAACAGCTTGATAACGGCCAGAGCCGCGAAGAATGGAAAGGCCAGGCGGAGACGAACAAAATTCTCGCCACCGCGTCGCCGATCCCGGTCGATGGTCTGTGTGTGCGCGTCGGCGCGCTGCGCTGCCACAGCCAGGCGTTTACCATCAAGCTGAAGAAAGATGTTTCTATCCCGACCGTTGAGGAACTGCTGGCCGCGCATAACCCGTGGGCCAAAGTGGTGCCAAACGATCGCGACATCACCATGCGCGAGCTGACCCCAGCCGCGGTGACCGGCACCCTGACCACCCCGGTAGGGCGCCTGCGTAAACTGAACATGGGTCCTGAGTACCTGTCGGCCTTTACCGTCGGCGACCAGCTGCTGTGGGGCGCCGCCGAACCGTTGCGCCGCATGCTACGACAGCTGGCGTAAACGCAGGACAAACGATAAGGGGTGTGGATACACCCCTTTTTTTTGCGTAATACAAGGAGTAAACGCGGATGTTGGATTTTTCCCCACGGAGGTAACGCAGCCTTGGCTATGCTTTAAGTAAGGAGTTCCTTACCTGAAGGTGGGACGGAGCAGGAGGATGCACGTTGGTGCTGCGCCGTTCAGGTCAAAAAAGTCGCCGGTTACAGGAAAGGGCGACACTTACAACAGGATGAAAGCATGTCGAATCGAATCGATAGAGACGTGATTAATGCGCTGATTGCAGGTCATTTCGCGGATCCCTTTTCCGTGCTTGGCATGCACCGCACCGAGGCGGGGCTGGAAGTTCGCGCATTATTACCAGATGCCACCGAAGTGTGGGTTATTGAACCGAAAACCGGGCGTAAAGTCGGCAAACTCGAATGCCTCGACTCGCGCGGATTCTTTAGCGGCCTGCTGCCGCGGCGTAAAAACGCTTTTCGCTACCAGCTGGCCGTCACCTGGCATGGACAGCAAAACCTGATTGACGACCCTTACCGTTTCGGCCCGCTGCTGCAGGACGTTGATGCCTGGCTGTTGTCCGAGGGAACGCACCTGCGCCCTTACGAAACCCTGGGCGCGCACGCCGACACTATGGATGGCGTCACCGGTACACGCTTTTCGGTCTGGGCGCCAAACGCCCGCCGGGTCTCGGTGGTGGGGCAATTTAACTACTGGGATGGCCGACGCCATCCCATGCGCCTGCGTAAAGAGTCCGGTATCTGGGAACTCTTCATTCCCGGCGCGCTTAATGGCCAACTGTATAAATTCGAGCTGATCGACGCTCATGGCAATCTACGCGTCAAAGCCGATCCTTACGCCTTTGAGTCGCAGATGCGCCCGGAAAGCGCGTCGCTTATCTGCGATTTGCCGCCGAAAGTCGAACAGCCGGCGGCGCGCAAAGCCGCGAACCAGTTTGATGCGCCGATCTCTATTTATGAAGTGCACCTCGGTTCCTGGCGCCGCCATACCGACAATAACTTCTGGCTTAGCTACCGCGAACTGGCAGACCAACTGGTGCCATATGCAAAATGGATGGGCTTCACCCACCTCGAACTGCTGCCGGTGAACGAACACCCGTTCGACGGTAGCTGGGGTTACCAGCCGACCGGCCTCTACGCGCCGACACGCCGCTTCGGCACCCGTGAAGATTTCCGCTATTTCATCGATGCCGCCCACGCCGCAGGCCTTAACGTGATACTCGATTGGGTTCCGGGTCATTTTCCGGCGGATGATTTTGCGCTGGCCTCATTTGACGGCACCTCGCTGTATGAACACAGCGATCCGCGCGAAGGTTATCACCAGGACTGGAATACCCTTATCTATAACTACGGCCGCCGCGAAGTCAGCAATTACCTGGTGGGTAACGCGCTGTACTGGATCGAGCGCTTCGGCATTGATGCGCTGCGCGTCGACGCGGTGGCGTCGATGATCTACCGCGACTATAGCCGTAAAGCGGGCGAGTGGATCCCCAACGAATACGGCGGGCGGGAAAATCTCGAAGCGATCGAGTTTCTGCGTAACACCAACCGTATTCTCGGCGAGCAGACGCCAGGGGCGGTAACGATGGCGGAAGAGTCCACCGATTTTGCCGGCGTGACGCGCCCGCCCGCCGACGGCGGCCTCGGCTTCTGGTTCAAATGGAATCTCGGTTGGATGCACGACACGCTGGACTATATGAAGCTCGATCCTGTCCATCGTCGCTACCATCACGACAAAATGACCTTCGGCATGCTCTACAACTACACCGAGAACTTCGTGCTGCCGCTCTCCCACGATGAAGTGGTGCACGGCAAAAAATCGATTCTCGACCGCATGCCGGGGGACGCATGGCAGCGCTTTGCCAACCTGCGCGCCTACTACGGCTGGCTGTTTGCCTTTCCGGGCAAAAAGCTGCTGTTTATGGGCAATGAATTCGCCCAGGGCCGCGAGTGGAACCACGACGCCAGTCTCGACTGGCATCTGCTGGAGGGCGGCGACAACTGGCACCACGGCGTCCAGCGACTGGTGCGCGACCTGAACCACACCTACCGTCACCATAAAGCGCTGCACGAGCTTGATTTCGATCCCTACGGCTTCGAATGGCTGGTGGTCGACGATCATGAGCGTTCGGTATTTATCTTTGTGCGCCGCGATAAAGCCGGCAATGAGATTATCGTCGCCAGCAACTTTACCCCGGTGCCGCGGCACAACTACCGTTTCGGCATCAACCAGCCGGGACGCTGGCGCGAAGAATTGAACACCGACTCGATGCATTATCACGGCAGTAACGCCGGAAATGGCGGAGTGGTTGAGAGCGAGCCCGTCGCCAGCCATGGCCGTCAGCATTCGTTGTCGATTACCCTGCCGCCGCTGGCGACCATCTGGCTGGTACGGGAGGCCTGATGACGACGCTTGCCGCAGGAAAACCGACGCCTTTGGGCGCCAGCTATGACGGCAAAGGGGTGAACTTCACCCTTTTTTCCGCCCACGCCGAGCGGGTGGAGCTCTGCGTGTTCGACCAGCAGGGCAACGAGCGGCGCTACGACCTCCCGGCGCGCAGCGGCGATATCTGGCACGGCTGGCTGGCCGATGCGCGTCCGGGGCTACGCTACGGTTATCGGGTGCACGGGCCGTGGGATCCGGCGCAGGGGCATCGCTTCAATCCGGCCAAGCTGCTGCTCGACCCTTGCGCGCATCAGGTGGCGGGCGAACTGCTGGACGACGAGCGTCTGCATGGCGGTATGTATGAGCCGGATGCCCGCGATAGCGCAGCCATTGCGCCAAAATCCCAGGTGGTTGATCTGCATTACGACTGGCTCGGTGATAAACCGCCGCGCACGCCTTGGGGCGAAACGGTTATTTATGAAGCCCACGTCAAAGGGTTGACCTGGCTGCATCCGGAGCTGCCGGAGGCGATCCTCGGCACCTATCAGGCGCTGGGCCACCCGCTGATGATCGATTATTTTCGCCGTCTGGGTATTACCGCGCTGGAGCTGATGCCGGTGGCGCAGTTCGCCAGCGAACCTCGCCTGCAGCGGATGGGGCTGAGCAACTACTGGGGCTACAACCCGCTGGCGCTGTTTGCGCTGGAGCCGCGCTACGCCAGCCAGCCGCAGCGGGCGCTCGATGAGTTCCGCGATGCGGTGAAGGCGCTGCACGCGGCGGGCATCGAGGTGATCCTCGATATCGTGCTGAACCATAGTGCGGAAATCGATCTTGAAGGGCCGACAGTCTCCCTGCGCGGTATCGATAACCGCAGCTATTATTGGATCAGGGACGACGGCGATTATCACAACTGGACCGGCTGCGGTAACACGCTCAACCTCAGTCATCCCGGCGTGGTGGAGTATGCCCTGCAGTGCCTGCGCTTTTGGGTTGATGAATGCCACGTTGACGGTTTTCGCTTCGACCTGGCGTCGGTGATGGGGCGTACGCCGGAATTTCGTCAGGACGCGCCGCTGTTTGAGGCCATTCGCCGCGACCCGGTATTGTCGGCGCTCAAGCTGATTGCCGAACCCTGGGATATTGGCCAGGGCGGTTATCAGGTGGGGAACTTCCCACCGCTGTTTGCCGAATGGAACGACCATTTTCGCGATACCGCGCGCCGTTTCTGGTTGCAACAAAACGTGTCGTTGGGTGACTTCGCCCAGCGCTTCGCCGCCTCCAGCGATCTCTTTGCCCGCGATGGCAAACGGCCTGCGGCGACGATCAATCTGATCACGGCGCATGATGGATTCACCCTACGTGATTGCGTCTGTTTCAATCAGAAACACAATCAGGCAAACGGCGAAGAGAATCGCGATGGGACTAACAATAACTACAGCAACAATCATGGTATAGAGGGATTAGAAGCCAATCTTGCCGTGATTGAGCGGCGGCGCGATAGCGTACATGCGCTCCTGACCACGTTGCTGCTGTCGCAAGGAACGCCGATGCTGCTGGCGGGCGATGAGCATGGCCATAGCCAGCACGGCAACAATAATGCGTACTGTCAGGACAATGCCTTGACCTGGCTGGACTGGCGGCGGGCAAATCACGGGTTAACCGCGTTTGTCGCCGCGCTTATCCACCTGCGTCGGCGCATTCCTGCATTAACCCGTAATCAGTGGTGGCAGGAGCAGGACGGCAACGTGAGCTGGCTCAATCAGCGCGGAGAACCGTTAAACGCCGACGAGTGGCAACATGGCGCCGCGCGGCTGCAAATCCTGTTATCCGATCGCTGGCTGATCGCGCTGAATGCCACCGCGGAGGTGGCGGATATGGTTTTACCCGCGGGGGAGTGGCGCGCCATTCCTCCATTCGCCGGAGAGGATAATCCGGTCATCATGGCTGTCTGGCATGGGCCCGCGCACGGAGTTTGCGTATTTCAAAGGTCGTAGTCCCTGGGGGTTTTCGGCGTGTTCATGATGAATGGGCCGTGAAGCAGGGGAATCAAAAGGAGTTAATCATGGTTGGGCTAGAAAAGAACGATCCGTTGATGCTGGCGCGTCAACTTCCTCTCAAATCGGTGGCGCTGATCCTTGCTGGCGGGCGTGGTACCCGGCTTAAGGATTTAACCATTAAGCGCGCGAAGCCTGCCGTCCACTTTGGCGGTAAGTTCCGTATTATCGACTTCGCGTTATCTAACTGTCTTAACTCAGGTATTCGCCGCATCGGCGTGATTACCCAGTATCAATCGCACACTCTGGTGCAGCATATCCAGCGAGGCTGGTCTTTCTTCAGCGAAGAGATGAACGAGTTCGTCGATCTGCTGCCGGCGCAGCAGCGGGTACACGGTGAAAACTGGTATCGCGGTACGGCCGATGCGGTGACGCAGAACCTCGACATTATTCGTCGCTATAAAGCCGAATATGTGGTGATCCTCGCCGGCGACCACATCTACAAACAAGATTACTCGCGCATGCTGATCGACCATGTCGAAAAAGGCGCGCGCTGCACCGTCGCCTGTATGCCGGTGCCCATCGAAGAAGCATCCGCCTTTGGCGTGATGGCGGTCGACGAAAGCGAGAAGATCATCGAGTTCGTCGAGAAACCGGCCAACCCGCCGGCGATGCCGAACGACGCTACCCGCTCGCTTGCCAGTATGGGCATCTATGTCTTTGATGCGGATTACCTTTATGAACTGCTGGCCGCCGACGATCTCGACGAAAACTCCAGCCACGACTTCGGCAAAGATATCATCCCGAAAATTACCGAAGCTGGCATGGCTTATGCACATCCTTTCCCGCTCTCCTGCGTGCAATCCGACCCGCAAGCCGAGCCGTACTGGCGCGATGTCGGGACACTGGAAGCCTACTGGAAGGCCAACCTCGATCTGGCCTCGGTGACGCCGGAGCTGGATATGTACGACCAGCACTGGCCTATCCGTACCCATATGGAATCGCTGCCGCCGGCGAAGTTCGTCCAGGACCGCTCCGGCAGTCACGGCATGACGCTGAACTCGCTGGTTTCCGGCGGCTGCATTATCTCGGGCTCGGTGGTGGTGCAGTCGGTGCTGTTCCCGCGAGTGCGGGTGAATTCGTTTTGTAACATTGATTCGGCAGTCTTATTGCCGGATGTCTGGGTCGGGCGCTCGTGCCGCCTGCGCCGCTGCGTGATAGATCGCGCCTGCGTCATCCCGGAAGGGATGGTCATTGGGGAGAATGCGGAAGAAGATGCCAGCCGCTTCTATCGTTCAGAAGAAGGGATCGTGCTGGTTACGCGCGACATGCTGCGGAAACTGGGGCACAAACAGGAGCGATAATGCAGGTTTTACACGTATGTTCAGAGATGTTCCCGTTGTTAAAAACCGGCGGTCTGGCTGACGTTATCGGCGCGCTGCCTGCGGCGCAGATCGCAGACGGCGTGGATACCCGCGTGCTGCTGCCGGGGTATCCGGATATCCGCCGCGGGATTACCGACGCGCAGGTCGTCACCCGCCGGGATACCTTTGCCGGGCGCATCACCCTGCTGTTCGGCCATTTTAACGGCGTCGGTATCTATCTGATCGACGCGCCGCATCTCTACGATCGTCCGGGGAGCCCGTATCACGACGCCAACATGAACGCCTATACCGACAACGTGCTGCGCTTTGCGCTGCTCGGCTGGGTGGGGAGCGAAATGGCCTGCGGGCTGGATCCATTCTGGCGCCCGGAGGTGGTGCACGCCCATGACTGGCACGCGGGCCTGACGCCGGCCTATCTGGCGGCGCGCGGCCGTCCGGCGAAATCGGTGTTTACGGTGCACAATCTCGCCTACCAGGGAATGTTTTACTCCTGGCATATGAATGAGATAGAACTGCCGTGGTCGTTCTATAACATGCACGGCCTCGAATTTAACGGCCAGATCTCGTTCCTCAAAGCCGGGCTGTACTATGCCGACCATATCACGGCGGTGAGCCCAACCTACGCGAGGGAAATCACCGAACCGCAATACGCCTACGGCATGGAAGGGTTGTTGCGCCAGCGCCAACATGAGGGCCGCTTGTCCGGCATCCTTAACGGCGTCGATGATGCTATCTGGAATCCGCAAAGCGATCTGCTGCTGGCGGCGCGCTATGACCGCGATAGCCTCGAAGAGAAAGCCGAGAATAAACGGCAGCTGCAAATCGCCATGGGGCTGAAGGTGGATGACAAAGCGCCGCTGTTCGCCGTGGTGAGCCGCCTGACCAGCCAAAAAGGGCTGGATCTGGTGCTGGAGGCGCTGCCGGGCCTGCTGGAGCAGGGCGGGCAACTGGCGCTGCTGGGTGCCGGCGATCCGGTCCTGCAGGAGGGCTTCCTCGCCGCCGCCGCCGAACATCCGGGCCAGGTCGGCGTGCAGATTGGCTATCACGAGGCGTTTTCGCACCGCATCATGGGCGGCGCCGATGTGATTCTGGTTCCCAGCCGCTTTGAACCGTGCGGCCTGACTCAGCTGTATGGCCTGAAATACGGCACCCTGCCGCTGGTGCGCCGCACCGGCGGTCTCGCCGATACCGTGGCCGACTGTTCGCTGGAAAACCTCGCCGATGGTGTCGCCAGCGGCTTTGTCTTTGAGGACAGTAACGCGGTATCGTTGCTGCGGGCCATCCGGCGCACCTTTGTGTTGTGGTCGCGGCCATCGCTGTGGCGCTACGTTCAGCGTCAGGCGATGAATATGGACTTTAGCTGGCAGGTGGCGGCGAAATCCTATCGTGAACTCTATCAACGCTTGATGTAACCACAGGAGCTATGGCTATGAATGCACCCTTTAGTTATGCATCACCCACGCTGAGCGTTGAGGCGTTAAAGCATTCTATCGCGTATAAGCTGATGTTTATCATCGGCAAAGATCCGGCGATCGCCAACAAACACGAATGGCTGAACGCCACCCTGTTCGCCGTTCGCGACCGCATGGTCGAGCGCTGGCTGCGTTCAAACCGCGCCCAGCTGTCGCAGGAAGTGCGGCAGGTTTACTATCTGTCGATGGAGTTTTTGATTGGCCGCACCCTCTCTAACGCGCTGCTGTCGTTAGGGATTTATGAAGATGTGAATAATGCGCTGGCCGATATGGGGCTCGATCTGGAAGAGCTTATTGATGAAGAAAACGACCCCGGTTTAGGCAACGGCGGTTTAGGGCGCCTGGCCGCCTGCTTCCTCGATTCTCTGGCGACACTGGGCCTGCCGGGCCGCGGCTACGGTATCCGCTACGACTATGGGATGTTCAAGCAGAACATCGTCGACGGGCGGCAGAAAGAGTCGCCGGATTACTGGCTGGAGTACGGCAACCCGTGGGAGTTCGAACGCCACAATACGCGCTATAAAGTGCGTTTCGGCGGCCGCGTGCAGCAGGAAGGGAAAAATACCCGCTGGATAGAGACCGAAGAGATTATCGCTGAAGCCTACGATCAGATTATCCCCGGTTTCGATACCGATGCCACCAACACCCTGCGTCTGTGGAGCGCGCAGGCCAGTAGCGAAATCAACCTCGGTAAATTCAACCAGGGCGACTACTTTGCGGCGGTGGAAGATAAGAACCACTCCGAGAACGTTTCGCGGGTGCTGTACCCGGATGACTCCACCTATTCCGGGCGCGAGCTGCGCCTGCGTCAGGAGTATTTCCTGGTCTCGGCGACGGTACAGGATATCCTCAGCCGCCACTACCAGCTGCACCGCACCTACGACAATCTGGCGGCGAAAATCGCCATTCACCTCAATGACACCCACCCGGTGCTGTCGATCCCTGAGCTGATGCGTCTGCTGATCGATGAGCACAAATTTAGCTGGGATGAAGCCTTCGAGGTGACCTGCCAGGTCTTCTCCTATACCAACCATACGTTGATGAGCGAAGCGCTGGAGACCTGGCCGGTCGATATGCTGGGGAAAATCCTGCCGCGCCATCTGCAGATTATCTTCGAGATTAACGATTACTTCCTCAAGACGCTGCAGGAGCAGTATCCCAACGATACCGCGCTGCTGAGCCGTACCTCGATCATTGATGAATCCAATGGTCGCCGGGTGCGTATGGCGTGGCTGGCGGTTGTCGTCAGCCATAAAGTCAACGGCGTGTCAGAGCTGCATTCTCGCTTAATGGTTGAGTCGCTGTTTGCCGAGTTTGCGAAGATTTTCCCGATGCGCTTTACCAACGTCACCAACGGCGTCACGCCGCGGCGCTGGCTGGCGTTGGCGAACCCGCCGCTGTCGCAGGTGCTGGATGAGAATATCGGCCACACCTGGCGCACCGACTTAAGCCAACTAAGCGATCTGCAGCAGCATATTGATTATCCGACGGTGAACCAGGCGGTGCGCCGCGCCAAGCTTGAGAATAAGCAGCGGCTGGCGAACTATATCGCCCAGCAGTTGAACGTGGTGGTCAATCCTAAGGCGCTGTTTGATGTGCAGATCAAACGCATCCACGAATATAAACGCCAGCTGATGAATATCCTGCACGTCATCACCCGCTACAATCGGATCAAAGCCGATCCGCAGGCGGAGTGGGTGCCGCGGGTGAATATCTTCGCCGGCAAGGCCGCGTCGGCTTACTACATGGCGAAGCATATTATTCATCTGATCAACGATGTAGCGGCGGTGGTAAACAACGATCCGCAGATTGGCGATAAGCTAAAAGTGGTGTTTATCCCCAACTACAGCGTGAGCCTGGCGCAGCTGATTATCCCGGCGGCGGATCTCTCCGAGCAGATTTCGTTGGCGGGAACGGAAGCGTCCGGTACCAGCAATATGAAGTTTGCGCTCAACGGCGCGCTAACCATTGGTACGCTGGATGGCGCTAACGTTGAAATGCTGGAGCACGTCGGCGAGGACAATATCTTTATCTTCGGTAATACCGCGGAACAGGTAGAAGCCCTGCGCAGTAACGGCTATAAACCGCGCGACTATTATGAGCAGGATGAGGAGCTGCATCAGGCGTTGACGCAGATTGGCACCGGCCTGTTCAGTCCTTCGGAGCCTGGCCGCTACCGCGACCTGCTGGATTCGCTGATCAACTTTGGCGACCACTATCAGGTACTGGCGGACTACCGCAGCTACGTTGATTGCCAGGATAAGGTGGACGAGCTGTACCGCCATCCGGAGGAGTGGGCCAATAAAGCGATGATGAACATCGCCAATATGGGCTATTTCTCATCCGACCGCACGATCCAGGAGTACGCCAAACATATCTGGCATATCGACCCGGTTCGTTTGTAATCGGTTAAGCATCAGTAAAACGGGGCCCAGTAGGCCCCGTTTTTGTGTGTGCGGTGATGTAGCCCGGGCCAGGCGTCAGCCGCCGCCCGGGGTATGTCAGGACGCTAACGACAGTTCAGACTTTCCCGTATGTTGCGCCAGCCACTCGCTGATACGCGCCTGCTGCTCGGCATTCAGCCACATCCCCTGTTTGGTACGGCGCCAGATAGCGTCATCCAGGCTGCGAACCCACTCGTGTTCGACCAGGTACTTCAGCTCGGCTTCATAAAACTCGTGGCCAAAATCTTCTCCCAGATCGGCAAGCGAAGTCGCTTCGCCAAGGATCCACTCGCTGTTGCTGCCGTAGGTGCGGGCGTAGTGGCGGGCCATTGATTCGCTGATAAACGCGAAGCGACGGCGCAGTTTCGCCGCGTAGTCGTCGCGGTCGCCGCCGATATCGCCGCCGGGCAGAACGGCGGTTTTGGTCCACGCCGGGCCAATCCCCTGATAATACGGCGTCAGTTTTTCCAGCGCATGTTCCGCCAGTTTACGGTAGGTGGTGAGCTTGCCGCCGAATACCGACAGCAGCGGCGCCTGACCGTTCTCATCGTGAATATCGAGGGTATAGTCGCGGGTAATCGCCTGCGGCGAGTCGGATTCATCGTCGCACAGCGGACGCACGCCGGAGTAAGTCCAGACGATATCGTCGCGCGACAGCGTCTTTTTAAAGTGCGCGTTGTAGACGTTCAGCAGATAGTTGATCTCTTTATCATCGATCGCCACCTCTTTTGGATCGCCGTTGTACTCGACGTCGGTGGTACCGATAATTGAGAACTCATCCATCCACGGGATGACAAACACGATACGTTTATCTTCGTTTTGCAGGATATAGGCCTGCTTCTGGGTGTGCACGCGCGGCACCACGATATGGCTGCCTTTGATCAGGCGGATGCCATACGGCGAGCGCAGATGCATGCCTTCGTCGAAGAAATGTTTCACCCACGGGCCGGTGGCGTTAACCAGACCGCGCGCGTGCCAGGTGAATTTTTCGCCGCTATCGATATCTTCCGCTTCCACCACCCACAGGCCGTTTTCGCGTTTTGCCGAGATAGCGCGGGTGCGGGTGCGAACCTCGCCGCCTTTACGTACCACCATCTGGGCGTTGGCAAGAACCAGACGCGCATCGTCGACCCAGCAGTCGGAATATTCGAAACCGCGCACGATTTCCGGCTTAAGTACCGATTCCGCGCCAAAGCGCAAACCGGTCGAGCCCGGCAGGCTGGTACGTTTGCCGAGGTGATCGTATAAAAACAGACCGATACGAATCATCCACGCCGGGCGCAGATGCGGGCGATGTGGTAAGCGAAAGCGCATCGGGAAGGCCAAATGCGGCGCCATTTTTAATAACACCTCGCGCTCCGCCAGCGCTTCGCTGACCAGGCGGAATTCGTAGTGTTCCAGGTAGCGCAGGCCGCCGTGAATCAGTTTTGAGCTGGCGCTCGAGGTGGCGCAGGCAAGGTCTCTCGCTTCCAGCATCAGCACGGATAAACCGCGCCCGGCGGCGTCTGCCGCGATACCGGCACCGTTGATGCCTCCGCCTATCACAATCAGATCTTTGATTTCCACGCTCGCACCTCGTTCACTTTCGTTTAAGCTCATAAATGTTCGATATCGCTCACTATAGCAAACAAACGCGCTTTTGGTAACATCAAAAAAACATTTCAGAGTGATGCATGTAACATATTGGCGTTTATTTACCGCCTGACGGTACACTAGCGGGTAAAATCAGGGTCGGTCACCGCCCGTCATGAAGTGCAATAGAGAAGAGAATCATGGAACAATTTGAATGTATCAATGTAGAAGAAGCGCATCAGAAACTGCATCAGCAGAAGGCGGTGCTGGTCGATATCCGCGACCCGCAAAGCTATGCAATGGGGCACACGCCGGGCGCGTTTCATCTGACCAACGATACCCTGGGCGCTTTTATGCGCGATAACGACTTTGAGACGCCGGTGATGGTGATGTGCTACCACGGCAACAGCAGTAAAGGCGCCGCGCAGTATTTACTGCAGCAGGGCTTCGAGAACGTCTACAGCGTCGACGGCGGTTTTGACGCCTGGCATCGTCATTTCCCGGCGGAAGTTGCACACGGCTCGCTATAAGCGCGGTACGGTATATACTAGCCCCCTTTGTGTGGAATAAGCGATCCGCTGTATGTTAATGATTACCTCTTTTGCCAACCCGCGCGTGGCCCAGGCGTTTGTCGACTATATGGCGACGCAAGGGGTCATCCTGACTATCCAACAGCACACGCAGAGCGATGTCTGGCTGGCTGATGAAACCCAGGCCGCGCGGGTGCAGGCCGAGCTGGCCCGTTTTCTCGAAAACCCGGCCGACCCGCGCTATCTCGCCGCCAGCTGGCAATCGGGGCATACCAATAGCGGATTGCATTATCAACGCTTCCCGTTTTTAGCTACCCTGCGTAACAACGCCGGGCCGTTTACGTGGGCGATTTTGCTGGCCTGTATCCTGGTCTTCATACTGCAAAACGTTCTGGGCGATCAGACGATGATGATCTGGCTTGCCTGGCCCTACGATCCTTCGCTGAAATTCGAAGCCTGGCGCTATCTTACCCATGCTTTCATGCACTTCTCGCTGATGCATATTCTGTTTAACCTGCTATGGTGGTGGTACCTCGGCGGTGCGGTGGAGAAGCGCATCGGTAGCGGCAAACTGGTGGTGATTACCATTATCAGCGCTCTGCTGAGCGGATTCGTCCAGCATCAGGTTAGCGGCCCGTGGTTCGGCGGTTTGTCGGGAGTGGTCTATGCATTAATGGGCTATGTCTGGCTGCGCGGCGAGCGCGACCCGCAGAGCGGTATTTATCTGCAACGCGGTCTGATCCTCTTCTCTTTAGTGTGGTTAGTGGCTGGATGGTTTGATGTTTTCGGCATGTCGATCGCCAATGGCGCGCACGTGGCGGGCCTGGCAGTCGGGCTGGCGATGGCGCTTGTCGATACGCTAAATGTGCGAAAACGAACGTAGAGATTCCCAGGGATATTTCATGAAACAAACACAACGTCATGACGCGATTATCGAGCTGGTAAAAAAACAGGGATACGTCAGTACCGAAGAGCTGGTGGAGCAGTTTGCCGTCAGCCCGCAGACTATTCGTCGCGATCTGAATGATTTAGCGGAACAAAAAATGATCCTCCGCCACCACGGCGGCGCGGCGATGCCTTCAAGCTCGGTCAACACCTCGTGGCACGACAGGAAAGCGACCCAGACGGCGGAAAAAGAGCGCATCGCGCGGAAAGTGGCGAGCGAAATACCCGACGGCGCAACCCTGTTTATCGACATTGGCACGACGCCGGAAGCAGTGGCCCATGCGTTGCTCGATCATAATGACCTGCGGATTGTGACCAACAATCTCAACGTCGCGAATACGCTGATGGTGAAAGACGATTTTCGCATTATCCTCGCCGGTGGCGAGCTGCGTAGCCGCGACGGCGGGATCATCGGCGAAGCGACGCTCGATTTTATCTCCCAGTTCCGCCTCGACTTCGGCATTCTTGGTATTAGCGGTATTGATAGCGACGGCTCGCTGCTGGAGTTTGATTACCATGAAGTGCGCACCAAGCGGGCGATTATCGAAAACTCGCGCCACGTGATGCTGGTGGTGGATCACTCGAAGTTTGGCCGTAATGCGATGGTGAACATGGGCAGCATTAGTATGGTCGATGCGGTTTATACCGATATCATGCCGCCCGCAGGCGTGCTGAAGGTGATTAAAGACAACAACCTGCAGCTGGAGCTGTGCTAAACGGCGTTATACGCCGTATCCCATCATTTTGAGCAACCGCTGGGCATGCTGAACGGCATCCTGGCGGTGCGCGACGCCCAGTTTCTGATATAGATTGCGAATATGCGTTTTAATCGTGGTGGCCGCGACATCCAGTTCGCCGGCGATCTGCTCGTTGCTGTAACCGGAATAGATTAACCCTAACACCTGCCACTCGCGCTGGGTCAGCGGACTGGTGCGGATAAGCTCCGGTACTTCCGGGTGGTTCAGCAGCCGTTCGACGAAGCTCTCGTCGAAATGGGCGAATTTATGTCGATGATGCTGGTTAATATCGCGCAGGATACGCTGGGCGCGGTGCTGCTCCAGCTCCGGCAGCGTATTCAGTTGAATCAGTTGGCGCAGCTGCTGGGCCATGGCTTCGCCTTCAATCACGAAGTGGTTGATAAAGCCGGTGCGGTTAGCGAGGGTTAAAGCTTCCATTAACACTTTTTGCGCCTCGCCCTTGCGCTCCGCCTGCCAGTACAGCTGGTTCAACAGTAGCAGGTTACGGTTGATATCGCTCATCAGCCGCAGCGAGCGGGCATTTTCATTTAACTCTTCCAGCACCATTTCGGCGGAATCAAAATCACCGAGAAGGATCTGTGCGCGGGCAATGTTGCGCCACTGGCTTTGCAGGAAGTGGTTATTGGCGAATTCAGGTTTCGGCGTCTGGCGCAGCCAGTTGGCCGCTGCGGTTTTATCACCGGTCATCTGCCAGTAGATCACCCGCACTTTGTCGGCGTTAGAGACCCAATCGCTGTGATAGTGGCCGTTGCCCAGCAGATTTTCCAGGCGGTTTAATAAGCTGCGGGCGTTGTCGAGATCGCCGCGCGCCAGCGAGCACTGCACCATCAACGCTAGGCACTGCAACTGCTGCTGCGGCTGGTAGTTTGCCAGCACAGCGATGCCGCTGCGGGCACTTTCTTCTGCTTCATCAAGACGCGCCCACGCCCACAGCAGCTGCGCGCGGATGCGCAACAGGAACTCATGCATCGGCAGCTGTTCAAGATGCTGATCGCGGATAAGCTGGAAAGCTTTATCCTGAATCTCCCATGCCGCCTGCAGGAAGCCCTGGGCAAACAGAATCTCGCTCTGCTGGATCATGCTCCACAGGGCGTAGTGCCAGACGTCATGACGGCGAGCCATCTGTTCTGTTTGCTGCATCACCGCCAGCGATTTGCTCAGGTGGCCTTTGCAGTGCAGCACTTCGCCGTGAACGGAAGTGGCGACGATGCGGCTGTAATAGCTCGCCAGCGGCAGTTCATCCAGCGCCACCATTGCCAGACGCTCGGCTTCGTCCTGATCGCCGGCGTTGATTGCGACCTGCGCGCGCAGGGCGTTGAAATCGCCGTGCATCGCGGTATCCATTTCGACATCCATCTCCTGCTCGGCGCGGGCCAGCAGGGTATTCACTTCGCTATAGCGATGCTGGCTCTGCATCAGCCAGGCCTGTAACAGGATCAGCCGCGGGTTTTCCAGCAGGTTCGACCACGGCAGCGCCGCCAGCGATTGTTCCAGCAGACCCAGCTCACTATGGTTGAACATGCCCCAGGCGTGGTTGAGCAAAATATCGCGCAGCATGGCGGCATCGCCAGCGGCAAGCGCATGATGGATGGCTTCGGTGGGGAACCCCTGCGCCATCCACGCTTCGGCGGCGGCGCGGTGAATTTCCGGTAGCTCGGTGGCCATTTCCCACTGACAGCGCTGGCGCAGGAAGTTGCCGAATAGCGGGTGATAGCGGAACCACTCGCCGGAGTCATCCATCCGGTGCAGAAACAGCCCCTGACGTTCGATCTCTTCCAGTTGCATCTGGCCGTTCTCTTCGCCGGTGACGCGGACGATAAGCGCGTCATTCATCGAGCGCAGCAGCGAGCTTTTTAACAAGAAGCTGCGGGTACGGGCATCGACGTTATCCAGCACTTCATCGACCAGATAGTCGGAAAGGTGGCTGGCGTTAATCCCGGCGAGACGACGGGCGGAGTGCTGGGCTGAGGTGTTTTTCTGCCGGGCGGAGAGGGCGATGAGCTGCAGGGCGGTGGCCCAACCGGCGACGTCATCGCACAGGCGACTGCTGTCATCGGCTTCAATGGGGGAGGCGAGGCGGCAGTCAAAGAACTGTTTCGCTTCCTGATGAGTAAAAGCCAACTGTTGGCTGCCGATTTCCAGTAACTGCTCGCGCACCCGTAGGTTGGCGATCCCCAACTGCGGCAGGTTGCGCGACAGCACTACCAGCGTCATGGTCTCTGGCTGATGGCGCAAGAAGAAGCGCATGGCATCGTGGATCACCGGATTGGTAATCAGGTGATAATCATCAATGACCAGGTACAGCGGACGCTGCCAGTCGGCAAGCTCAATAAACAGCTGCGCAAACAGCGACGGCAGGCTGGCGTACTGGCGCTTTTGCACCATGGCTTCGCTGGCGGCGCAGTGGCCGCCTGTCGCCTGTTGAATCGCCGCAATCAGATAGCTGGCGAAGCGCTCTTGTTGATTATCGCCTTCATCAAGCGAAAACCAGCCAAGGTCATGTTTACCCGAAGCCCACTGCGAAACGAGCGTGGTTTTGCCGTAACCTGCCGGGCTGGTCACCAACGCGAGACGATAATTGTTCGCGCCGGAAAGTTTCGCCAGCAACCGTTCGCGAACCACAGTGTGTTCAAGACGGGATGGACGACTTAATTTTGACGGAATCAACATAGTTCACTTTTTCGCTGTGCAAGAAAGGGATGGGGATTTTTTTTGCGCTTCGTAATTAATGACTCCTAAGGTCGGCGATAATGAAAGTTATTGCAAGTTATGTCCAAAATTGATGCTCTTGAATTTGCTCTCGGTCACAATTTCTCGCTTCGGTTTTTAATTAGCTTTAAACCGGTACCAGAACGCGTCATGCCTCGGTTTACGACGGTTTCGTCCGGGACGAAATTACTTTACCCGGCATTTTTTGTAGTTGATTGTTTTTATTAAATTATCGTCAGTGGATTCTTAGGTTTAATCTATTTCACGTATTTTTGTCATGGCATCTTTTTATTCTGTCAGTAGTTTATTTTTTATTTCACGATAATGGCACGAGCGAATTTTGCTTTGTGCTATGAATTGCGCTGTAACAAATTTGCCGTTCGTTGCGCTGGCGAAATTATTGTTCTACACGCGCAATAGGGCGGCGAATTCCCGTCGACGAGCTAACGTTAAAGTGGCCGCGATCACAATTTTCGCTCATCCCCGCTACTCCTCCCTGTCTAATCCCCCTCGGGAGGAGGCAGCGGCCTCGGGAGGTCGGCACACTAAGGCTAACGTTTTAGTAAAGGACCAGGATTTCTTATGTCACAGACTTCTTTTAACCAGGCTCAGTTTCAGGCTGCACTGACGCGTCAGTGGCAGCGTTTCGGTTTATCGTCAGCCGCAGAGATGACCCAACGCCAGTGGTGGCGCGCGGTCAGCGGCGCGCTGGCGGAGCTTTTGGCGGCGCAACCGGCGGCGGAAGCCGTTAAAGGACAGCGCCACGTTAACTACATTTCGATGGAGTTCCTGATCGGTCGCCTGACCGGTAATAACCTGCTCAACCTGGGCTGGTATGAAGGAGTGAGCGAGACGCTGAAGGCGTACGACATCCAGTTGACCGACCTGCTGGAAGAAGAGACCGATCCGGCGCTGGGCAACGGCGGCCTGGGCCGTCTGGCGGCCTGCTTCCTGGATTCTATGGCCACCGTCGGCCAGTCGGCGACCGGTTACGGCCTGAACTACCAGTACGGTTTGTTCCGTCAATCCTTCGCTGACGGTCAGCAGATGGAAGCGCCGGATGACTGGGGACGCGGCAGCTATCCGTGGTTCCGCCACAACGAAGCGCTGGATGTGCAGGTGGGTATCGGCGGTAAAGTCAGCAAAAGCGGCGAATGGCAACCGGCTTTCGTGATTACCGGCGAAGCCTGGGATCTGCCGGTGCTTGGCTATCGCAATAACGTCGCGCAGCCGCTGCGCCTGTGGCAGGCGAAACATGCCCATCCGTTCAACCTGACCAAATTCAACGACGGCGATTTCCTGCGCGCGGAGCAGCAAGGTATCGACGCCGAAAAATTGACCAAGGTGCTGTATCCGAATGACAACCATCTGGCGGGGAAAAAACTGCGCCTGATGCAGCAGTACTTCCAGTGCGCCTGCTCGGTGGCCGATATTTTGCGTCGTCACCATCTGGCTGGCCGCAAGCTGCATGAGCTGGCGGATTATGAAGTGATCCAGTTGAACGACACCCACCCGACCATCGCCATCCCGGAACTGCTGCGCGTGCTGCTTGATGAGCACCAGATGAGCTGGGACGATGCGTGGGCCATCACCAGCAAAACCTTCGCTTACACCAACCATACTCTGATGCCGGAAGCGCTGGAGTGCTGGGATGAGAAGCTGGTCAAGGCGCTGCTGCCGCGCCACATGCAGATAATCAAAGAGATTAACGACAGATTTAAACTGCTGGTGGAGAAAACCTGGCCGGGCGATAAGCAGGTGTGGGCGAAGCTGGCGGTGGTCCATGATAAACAGGTTCGCATGGCCAACATGTGCGTGGTGAGCGGCTTTGCGGTGAACGGCGTCGCGGCGCTGCACTCCGATCTGGTGGTGAAGGATCTGTTCCCGGAATATCACCAGCTGTGGCCGAACAAATTCCATAACGTGACCAACGGCATTACGCCGCGTCGCTGGATTAAACAGTGTAATCCGGCGCTGGCTGCCCTGCTCGATAAGACGCTGAAGAAAGAGTGGGCCAACGATCTCGACCAGCTGATCAAGCTGGAGAAGTACGCCAACGATGCCAAATTCCGTCAGGTTTATCGCGACATTAAGCAGGCGAATAAAGTGCGTCTCGCTGAGTTCGTGAAGCGGCGTACCGGTATCGACATCAACCCGCAGGCGATTTTTGATATCCAGATTAAGCGCCTGCACGAATACAAACGCCAGCACCTCAACCTGCTGAATATTCTGGCGCAGTATAAAGAGATCCGCGAAAACCCGCAGGCCGACCGCGTACCGCGCGTCTTCCTGTTTGGCGCTAAAGCCGCGCCGGGCTACTACCTGGCGAAGAATATTATTCTGGCGATCAACAAGGTGGCCGAGGCGATCAATAACGATCCGCTGGTGGGCGATAAGCTGAAAGTGGTCTTCCTGCCGGATTACTGCGTATCGGCGGCGGAAATGCTGATCCCGGCGGCGGACGTCTCCGAGCAGATTTCCACGGCGGGTAAAGAGGCCTCTGGTACCGGCAACATGAAGCTGGCGCTGAACGGCGCACTGACCGTCGGCACTCTTGACGGCGCCAACGTTGAAATCGCCGAGCAGGTTGGCGAGGACAATATCTTTATCTTCGGCCATACCGTGGAAGAAGTTAAGGCGCTGAAGGCGAAAGGCTACGATCCGCTGAAATGGCGCAAGAAAGATAAGCTGCTGGACGCGGTGCTGAAAGAGCTGGAAAGCGGTAAATATAGCGGCGGCGACAAACACGCCTTTGATCAGATGCTGCATAGCCTGCTGCAAGGCGGCGATCCTTACCTGGTGCTGGCTGACTTTAGCGCTTACGTCGCGGCGCAGAAGCAGGTAGACGAACTGTATCGCGACCAGGAAGCCTGGACCCGTGCGGCGATCCTCAACACCGCGCGCTGCGGCATGTTCAGCTCCGACCGCTCTATTCGTGATTATCAGCAACGTATCTGGCAGGCAAAACGCTAAGGACAGGCCTATGGAGAATAAACGCCTTGATAATGCCGCGCTGGCGGCGGGGATCAGCCCCAGCTATATCAACGCGCACGGCCAGCCGCAGTCGATCGCGGCGGCCACCAAACAACGTTTGCTGGATGCTATGCATCGTACGTCTACTGCCGCGAAAGCGGCAGTAGAACCGCTGCCCAGCGTCAAGGTTTTTACCCACGGTAAAAAAATGCAGTTGCCGGTAGCGGGAAGCGGCGCGTTTCACTGGCTGCTGACGACCGAAGAAGGTAAGCAGTATCAGGGTGAGACGCGCGGCGGCGAAACGCTCGCTTTGCCTGGGCGATTGCCGACGGGCTATCACACCCTGACCCTCACGCGGGACGGCGAACGCTGGCACTGCCGGGCGATCGTCGCCCCGGCGCGCTGCTACGAACCGCAGGCGCTCAAAGAGGGCAAAAAGCTATGGGGCGCCTGCGTCCAGCTCTACACCCTGCGTTCTGAGAACAACTGGGGCATTGGCGACTTCGGCGATCTACGCGCCATGCTGCCGGAAATCGCCCGTCGCGGCGGCGCGTTTATCGGCCTCAACCCGATTCACGCGCTCTATCCGGCGAACCCGGAGAGCGCCAGTCCGTACAGTCCGTCATCGCGCCGCTGGCTTAACGTCATCTATATCGACGTCAACGCGGTGGAGGATTTCCAGCGTAGCCCTGCCGCGCAGGCATGGTGGCAGCTTGCGGAAACCCAGCAGGCCTTGCAGGCCGCGCGGCAGACCGCTGATGTCGACTATACCGCTGTCACCGCGCTGAAGCTGACCGCGCTGCGTCTGGCGTGGGCCGAGTTTTCTACGCGTGAAGATGAGCAAATGGCGGAGTTCCGTCAGTTCGTGCTGCGCGAGGGCGAAAGTCTCTACTGGCAGGCGGCGTTTGATGCGCTGCATGCCTGGCAAAGCCGTCAGGATCCGATGCGCTGGGGCTGGCCGGCATGGCCGGAAGCGTATCAGAGCACGAGCAGTCCGCAGGTGAAAACCTTCTGTGCGGAGCATGCCGATGAGGTGAGCTTTTATCTATGGTTGCAGTGGCTGGCATATACGCAGTTCGCCGCCTGTTGGCACACCAGCCAGCAGGACGGGATGCCGATTGGCCTGTATCGCGATCTGGCGGTCGGCGTCGCCGAAGGCGGATCGGAGACGTGGTGCGATCGCGAGCTGTATTGCCTCAAGGCTTCCGTCGGCGCGCCGCCGGACATCCTCGGCCCGCTGGGACAGAACTGGGGCCTGCCGCCGATGGATCCGCACGTGATGGCTGCCCGCGCCTACGAGCCGTTTATCGAACTGCTACGGGCGAATATGCAAAACTGCGGCGCATTGCGTATTGACCACGTGATGTCGGTGCTGCGTTTGTGGTGGATACCGTATGGCGAAACCGCCGACCATGGCGCCTATGTGCAGTATCCCGTGGATGACCTGCTGGCGATCCTGGCGCTGGAGAGCCAGCGGCACTGCTGCATGGTCATTGGCGAAGACCTCGGTACCGTACCGGTTGAAATCGTCGGCAAGCTGCGCAAAAGCGGCGTTTACTCGTATAAAGTGCTCTATTTCGAAAATGGCCCTGATAAAACGTTCCGCGCGCCGAAGGCTTATCCACAGCAGTCGATGGCGGTCGCAACGACCCACGATCTCCCGACGCTGCGCGGCTATTGGGAGAGCGGTGATTTGACGCTCGGGAAGACGCTGGGTCTGTATCCGGATGAAGTGGTGCTGCGCGGCTTATATGCCGATCGCGAACAAGCAAAGCAGGGGTTGCTGGATGCGCTGCATCGGCACGGCTGTTTGCCGAAGCGCGCCGGACATAAAGCCTCGCTGATGGCGATGACCTCAACGCTCAATCGCGGGATGCAGCGCTATATCGCCGACAGCAACAGCGCCCTGCTTGGGCTGCAGCCGGAAGATTGGCTGGAGATGGCTTCGCCGGTCAACATCCCGGGCACCAGTACCGAGTATCCCAACTGGCGGCGTAAGCTTAGCGTGACGCTCGAGCAGATGTTTGCCGATGCGCAGGTGAATAAGCTGATTAAAGATCTGGATAAGCGCCGCAAAGCCCGTTAATCCAGAGAGAATGCCCCGGTGGCGCTGCGCTTACCGGGGCTACTGGTAGATACTGTTATCGGTTTGCAACGATTTTGGTCGGGGAAAACATGTGCTTTGTGTTAATTCCGAGCACATTGCACTCCCGATATTTCTTCTGCGTTATGTCTCTCATGGCGCAGGGAGCGCACAGGGGGCGGCCAGTCGCCACCGCCCCCTGTACCCCCGGGCTCTGGCCGCCAAAATCGCCACTTCGTGGTACCTTCGACTTATCCCGGCAGGCTTCGGGTCGGGCCGAGGCAGCGTCCGTGCAAAACACGGCCCTCAGCCCGCATCCATGCGGGCTGCCCCGGCCTTCCGGGAACGTCTCAGCGATTTTGAGGCCGCCAACACCTGCAGTTTCAGCCAGCATGGTGAATAAATTAAATGCAGGCCGCGCGGACCGTAGGTCGGATAAGGCGTTAGCCGCCATCCGACAAAAAACGGCACTGCGGGTAGCCCGGATAAGGCGCTTTGCGCCGCTATCCGGGAAACGAAGAACAAAAAAGGCCGGGGCGCATGATGCGCACCCGGCCTTTTTTATCTCAGGGAGAGAGGGTTACACCACCATCCCCAGCAGCAGACAACCAACCAGGCCGCACACGGAAATGATGGTTTCCAGTACCGACCAGGACTTGATGGTCTCGCCAATGGTCAGGTTGAAATACTCTTTGAACAGCCAGAAACCTGGGTCGTTCACGTGCGAGAAGATAACGCTACCGGAACCCACGGCGATAACCATCAGCTCCGGGCTAACGCCGGTGGTGGCAATCAGCGGCGCGGCGATACCACCTGCAGTGATAGCGGCAACGGTAGCTGAGCCCAGCGCAATACGCAGCACCGCAGCGATAGACCACGCCATAAACAGCGGTGACATATTGGATTCGTGCATGATAGAAGCGATGTACTTATCCATGCCGCTATCCACCAGCACCTGCTTGAAGGCGCCGCCGCCGCCGATGATCAACAGCATCATGGCGATGATTTTGATAGAGGAGGTCAGCGTATCGTTGATCTGCTCCATGGAACGGCCGCGATTGAGGCCGAAAGTGAACAGCGCGATCAGCACCGCAATCAGGGTCGCCATCACCGGGTCGCCGAAGAACTCGGCAACGGGCAGGAAGGCGTGGCCCTTCGGCAGAACCATCTCGGCGACGGCGCGCATCGCCATCAGGATCACCGGTACCAGAGAGGTCCAGACGCTGACGCCAAAGCCCGGCATCTCTTCTTCAGTGAAGGTTTTCGGGTTGTGCAGGCCTTCCGGGATCGGTTTATCAATACCTTTCAGGAAACGGGCGAAAACCGGGCCGGCGAGAATAACCGTCGGGATAGCCAGAATTGTCCCGTAGAGCAGCGTTTTGCCCATATCGGCGTGGAAAATTGTCGCGATAGCGGTCGGGCCCGGGTGTGGCGGCAGGAAACCGTGGGTGACGGAGAGCGCCGCGGCCATCGGTACGCCAACGTACAGCAGCGGGATACGCGCGGAAGCGGCGATGGTAAAGACCAGCGGCAGCATCAGCACGAAACCGACTTCATAGAACAGGGCGAAACCGACGGTGAAACCGGTCAGTACAACGGCCCATTGAATATGTTTTTTACCGAATTTATCAATCAGGGTAGTGGCGATACGCTGCGCGCCGCCGCAGTCCGCCAGCATTTTACCGAGCATAGCGCCGAAGCCCATGATCAGTGCGAGGCTGCCGAGCGTGCCCCCGACGCCGTTTTTGATGGATACGATGACTTTATCCAGAGGCATACCCTGCATTAATCCGACGGCGAGCGCCACCAGAACCAGAGCGATGAAGCCGTTCATTTTGAAACGGATCATCAGCAACAATAACAGGGCAACCCCGATAGCTACGATGACTAATGGCATGATTTACCTGGCCTTAACTTGTTATGGGTAACGTTAAAGTCTGAACATCTACAGTATCCGTTCCGCAGAGGAACAAGGATGTCTTGCACCGTAAAGCTGGCTTATTCCTGACCCAGAGAAAGGATAGCTGGCTATTTTTTTGTCGGTGGTGCTTGCTGTGGATGATACGGGTAACATGTGAGCTTTGAGAATGCCCTGCGCGGGGTAAATTTTAAATATGAGACTTAAGTCATACTCTCTGCCGGGTTTTTGCCGTGATGGCTAGTCAGAAATGTTGTGCGGTAACATGCGGAAGGGAGAAGTCGCCCGGCAAACGGATTGTTGCCGGGCGAGAGGGGGAAGCTTAGTAGTAGGAGTGCTCGCCGCGCTGGTGTTCGGTCAGATCGCGCACGCCTTTCAGCTCCGGGAATTCGTTCAGCAGCTGCTTTTCGATCCCTTCTTTCAGGGTCACATCGACCATTGAGCAGCCGTTGCAACCGCCGCCGAACTGCAGGATAGCCAGACCGTCTTCGGTGATTTCCATCAGCGAAACGCGACCGCCGTGACCGGCCAGCTGTGGGTTGATCTGCGACTGCAGCAGGTACTCCACGCGCTCCATCAGCGGGGCATCGTCGGAAACCTTACGCATTTTGGCGTTAGGCGCTTTCAGCGTCAGCTGGGAACCGAGCTGGTCAGTGACGAAGTCGATTTCAGCATCTTCCAGATAAGGTGCGCTGAGTTCATCAACATACGCGGTCAGCTGTTCAAATTTCAGCGCCGTGTCGGTGTCTTCCACCGCATCCGGTGGGCAATAGGATACGCCGCACTCAGCGTTTGGGGTGCCGGGATTAATCACAAATACGCGAATTTGCGTCCCTTCTTCCTGATTTGCCAGCAGTTTGGCAAAGTGCGCTTGTGCAGCATCGGAAATACGGATCATAGCGTTGGCCTAATAGTTGACTATTTTACTGGGTTATAATACGCCCATCAGCGGGGGTCTACAAGGTACGGCACAAACACCATACCTGAACCGTCGCGGCGCCGTTTCGCAAAAGCAGGCGGGAAATCTCGGCGACGGTGCTTCCGGTTGTGACGACATCATCCACAATGGCGATATGGAGGCCCCGAACGGATAATTCAACCTGGAAAGCATTTTTCAGGTTCTGCTTACGTAATCTGGCGCTTAACTGATGCTGCGTTGCGGTACGCCGGCTTCGCGTCAGCGCATCGCCGCGCCAGGCGCAGCCCATCCAGCGCGCCAGCGGGCGACATAGCGCCTCGCTTTGGTTAAATCCCCGACGCCAATGACGGCGCTGCCACAGCGGCACGCTGACAATCCGATCCACTGGCGGCAGCCCGCAATTAAGGCGCAGGCGTAAAAGAAGCAGTCGCGCCAGCGCCGCCGCGAGTTCCGGATGACGGGCAAACTTAAACTGGTGTACCAGCCCGCTTAGCGGTGGGGCATAGCTATTCACCGTCACCAGCCGCTGCCAGGGCGGTGGTTTTTGCAGGCAGCGTCCACAGGGCAAGGCGGGCGCCAATGCCGGTAAACCGCACTGCGGGCAGAGCGATGGCGTGACGAGCAGCGAGGCGGTGCAGCGCGAGCACATCCCCCAGTGAGCCATGGCCAGCGGCATTTGGCATAGCCAGCATAAGCTGTGTGCTGTTAGCATAATTCCCCTCATAGTGATGGAAAGAGAACAGTAACTGATGAATGACATCTGGTGGCAAACCACGGGCGAAGGAAATTGTCATCTTGTGCTGCTGCACGGCTGGGGGCTGAATGCCAACGTATGGGATTGCATCACGCCGGAACTGGCTACGCATTTTACCCTTCACCTGGTGGATTTACCGGGCTATGGCCGCAGCGGTGGTTTTGGCGCCTTAACGCTTGAAGAGATGGCGCAGCAGGTCGTTGAAAAAGCGCCGGAGCAGGCTATCTGGCTTGGCTGGAGCCTGGGCGGGCTGGTAGCGAGCCTGGTGGCGCTGCAGCACCCGCAACGCGTGCAGGCGCTGGTGACCGTCGCTTCTTCGCCGTGTTTTGGCGCGCGCGACCAGTGGCCGGGGATTAAACCGGAAGTGCTGAGCGGCTTCCAGCAACAGCTGAGTGAAGATTTCCAGCGTACCGTCGAGCGTTTTCTCGCCCTGCAAACCATGGGCACCGAAAGCGCGCGCCAGGACGCCCGGGCGCTGAAAAGCACCGTTCTGTCGCTGCCGATGCCGCCTGCTGAGGTTCTCAACGGCGGGCTGGAAATCCTCAAAACCGCCGATTTGCGTCAACCGCTCGCCGCGCTGACCATGCCGTTTTTGCGCCTCTATGGCCGACTGGATGGGCTGGTGCCGCGTAAAATCGTTCCTCTGTTGGATGAGCTGTGGCCGCAAAGTGAGTCTGTTGTCTTCGAAAAGGCGGCCCACGCACCGTTTATTTCGCATCCCCAGCCATTCTGTGAGCCTCTCATCGCGCTGAAAAACCGGCTGAATAATTATTTTTAGCGCTGCATGGTAAATCATCAGGATCGGGCAATACTTAGGTTGTTGCGGTGGTTGATTATTTCGTTTTTGCCGCCGCAAACTAAAAATAACAACCTTATGGAGAGTAAAGGCTATGAAACTTGTTACAGGTATTGTTGCATCTCTGGTGATAGGCTCCCTCTCTTTTGGCGCGTTCGCGGCGAAAGAGATTCAAAAAGATGAAGTCGCGAAGATGAATCTGACCAAGGTCGGCAGCATCACGACTTCCCGTACCACGTCGCCGATGGACGCGAAGCGCGATCTGTCGAAGAAAGCGGATGAGTTGGGTGGTAAGTACTTCGTAGTGATTGCCGGCGAGAAGAACGAGAAGACGGTTCACGCGAACGCCGACGTGTATAAGTAAGCCTGATTTTCCCTGCCAGCGTTGCGCCTGGCAGGGCTAGCAAATCGCACCGCAGATAGCCCGGACAAGGCGCAACGCGCCGCCATCCGGGATGTCTTATTCAGCGCAAAGACCACCACTCCCGCAGACAGGCTTTCCCTTCCGGGCAGCTTTTACAGCTGCCGGAAAGGCAGCCATCGGCATCTTCGGTCATCTTGACCGCTTTTCCCATCGCTTCCAGGCGGCTTAACATGGCGTCGATCAGCGGCCGTGGCGTATGCAGGCGGGCGCTCAGCTGTGCGGCTTCCATGCGCCCCTGCAGGGCCAGCATATCGCGAACGTCAATTAACGATGCCATGATGATTGCTCCTTAGTGGCAGTCGCCGGCCGGACTCTGGCAGCAGGACGTCGGGGTTTTACGCGTCGCCAGCAGGGAAACATCCACCCGGCTACGCGCCCGACGCAACAGGCCAAAGACCACGACGTTAAACAGAATTACCGCCAGAATACACACCAGGCTGTAGCGCGGGTGTTGGCTAAAGCTCACGGTCTGGTAGTACAGCGTCGATAGCGAGTAGGCGATATTCAACCCCCACAACACCGAGAACATCATCCAACCGCGGCTGGACTCACGGGCAATCGCTCCCATCACGGAAATGCATGGAATATAGAGCAGGACGAAGATCAGGTAGCTGTACGCGGCGGCGGCGCTGCCGAATTTACTGCCCATCACCCCCATGGCGCCGGTTTCCATTTCGCCGTCGCCTTTGCTTGCTTCAATCGGGTTCGCCAGCACGCTCAGGCTAAAGGTGTCTTTCAGCCCCTGCCAGGTTTCATCGACGGCGGCTAACAGCTCGTCGCCAAGGCTAAACTCCTGTGGGTTAAACTCTTCATTCTGGATATCTTCCGCGGTGTAGAGGGTGTTCAGCGTACCGACCACCACTTCTTTCGCCATCGCGCCGGTAAACAGGCCGACGGTTGCCTGCCAGTTATCTTCGTGCACGCCAATGGGCTTAAACACCGGGGTAATCACTCGGCTAACCGAAGCCAGCGCCGAGTCGTTGATGTTATCGACCACTTTGCCGCTGAGCGAGAAGCTGTTCAGCGCGCTGAGGAAAATACTGACAATCACAATGACCTTACCGGCGCGCAGGACGAAGCCTTTCAGGCGCTGCCAGGTCTGGATAACCAGGCTCTTGATGTGCGGTACGTGATACACCGGCAGCTCCATCACGAACGGCGAGGCTTCACCGCGCATAATGGTGTATTTGAGCATCAGGCCGGTGAGGATCGCCATCACGATGCCCAGTACGTACAGTGAGAAGACCGCCAGCGCGCCGTTCTGGCCGAAGAAGGCGGCGGCAAAGACCGCGAAAATCGCCAATCGGGCGCCGCAGGACATAAACGGCGCCATCATGATAGTCATCAGCCGTTCACGCGGCGCATCCAGCGTACGGGCGCCCATAACGGAAGGCACGTTACAGCCAAAACCAACGATCAGCGGCACGAAGGATTTCCCCGGCAGGCCTAACGCCTGCATCAGGCGGTCCATTACGAAGGCCGCGCGCGCCATATACCCGGAGTCCTCAAGGAAGGAGAGGAACAGGTACATCATGCCGATTTGCGGCACCAGCGGCAGCACGGTGTTGATACCGCCGCCCAGCCCTTGCGCGAGGAATACGGTCAGCCAGTCCGGGAAGTGCAGAGTGTAGCCCAGCCACTGGATGCCGTGAATGAAAATAGCCACCGAACCGGCGTCGAAAATCGGCTGCAGGGCGCCGCCGATGTTGATAGCCAGCAGGAACATCAGGTACATCACGAACAGGAAGATCGGTAAGCCGAGGAAGCGGTTAAGGATAATTTTATCCATCGCCGTGGTGAACCGGCTCGGCTCAGCGGTCAGGGTGTTACTGACGGCATCGCATACCGCGGCGATACTTTGATAGCGGGCATCGGCGATATAGAGCGCCGGATCGTCCATCTCGCCGCTCAGGTTGGCCAGCGCCAGATCCAGTTTGTCGGCGGCGTTGCCGGCAAAGGCGCGGCTGTAAATATCGCCTTCCAGCATCTGCAGCCCCAGCCAGCGGCGCTGACGCAGCGGCATATCAGCAGGCATCGCC
Organism: Klebsiella sp. JN_Kp121; assembly: GCF_040062145.1. Classification (NCBI taxonomy): domain Bacteria; kingdom Pseudomonadati; phylum Pseudomonadota; class Gammaproteobacteria; order Enterobacterales; family Enterobacteriaceae; genus Klebsiella; species Klebsiella sp. JN_Kp121. Next base: position 93,270 of record NZ_JBEAHX010000027.1, on the reverse strand, counting down.
TGCGCCAGCATATCGGCTTCGCGCTGCAGGGATTGCGGATAGTGCACCAGTTCCAGCGGCTGATTTTGCTCATGGCGGTCAAGCGCCATTTTCAGCGCTTCGATGCCGCGACCGCGGGTGGAGACCAGCGGAATCACCGGGCAGCCGAGACGGGCCGCCAGCGCGTCGACGTCGATGCGAATTTGCTGTTTTTCGGCAATATCGAGCATGTTTAGCGCGACGACGCAGGGAATACCCAACTCCAGCAGCTGCAGGGTCAGATAGAGGTTACGTTCCAGGTTCGAGGCGTCGATGACGTTAATCAGCAGGTCGGCATCGCCGCTGAGAATATAGTGACAGGCAATTTGTTCATCGAGCGATGTTTGCGAGGAGATGGTGGTCAGCGAATAGGTGCCCGGCAGGTCAACCAGAGTAACCTGGTGGTCGGTGGTGGTGAAGGCGCCTTCTTTACGCTCAACGGTGACCCCCGCCCAGTTACCCACCCGCTGGCGCGCGCCGGTTAGCTGATTAAATAACGTTGTTTTGCCGGAATTAGGATTACCAATTAAACCAACGGTTAATTTTTTCATTTTTCAGACTCTTAGTGCCGGGTCAGGTGTTATTGCGCAACCGCTTCCAGTTCAATTAACGCGAGGTCTTTTTTACGTAATACCAGGCTCACGCGCCGGGTCTCAATATGAATAGGATCGCCCAGTGGCGCCACGCGCACGACATGAAACGAAGAACCGGGCAACATTCCCAGGGAGAGCAGTTTCTGCCGATAAGCCGGGCTAATATCGCGAGAAAAACCGGTGATTTTCCACGCACTATCAGGAGTGAATTGCATAGGGCCTACTTGTTATCGCTAACCGAAAAGAGAATTTCCAGGCGCGGCTATTAAAGCGGCGCTGGGGACTATAGCCAACGAAGAAGAATAAAACTTAACTGATAACGATGATAATGAGAATGGTTTGTATCATCAATACATGGCATGGATAATAAATGCGTTTTTCATGGGTATTTGCTTATTTTTTGATATGACGCAAGAACCCTGTTGTAGCCAAAAATAAGTCAAAAATTAATTTATTCACTTAATGTTTAATAAAGGTTTCATTAGTTAACAGAATGAAACTTTATAAATTTCGAACTTATTGAAAGGTTACTGGAATATATTAATCGAGGCTCAGGCATTAAAAAGCGGAAAATTGCCCCTCGTAGAGAGGGGCAGGGAAGGATTAGCGTTTTTTGCCCATCGCGGCGGCCAGCGCATCCATCATCGCGCTGTTGCCGGCTGGCTGAGCATCGCGACCGCGCGGCTTCGCCGCTTTTGCCGCCGGGCGGTTACCCTGCGGGCGATCGTTGCCGCCGCCGCGGCGCGCGTTGCTGTCGCCCGGTTGTTCATCGAGGCGCATCGTTAACGCGATGCGTTTACGCGGCAGGTCCACTTCCATCACCTTCACTTTGACGATATCGCCCGCTTTGACCACGGTATGCGGGTCTTCAACGAACTTATTCGACAGCGAAGAGATGTGGACCAGGCCATCCTGGTGCACGCCGATATCGACGAAGGCGCCAAAGTTGGTGACGTTGGTGACCGCACCTTCCAGAATCATCCCCGGCAGCAGGTCGTTCATCGTCTCAACGCCGTCGGCGAACTGGGCGGTTTTAAACTCAGGGCGCGGATCGCGGCCCGGTTTTTCCAGCTCTTTGATGATATCGGATACCGTCGGCACCCCGAACTTATCATCGGTAAAATCAGAGGCTTTCAGGTTGCGCAGTTCGCTACTGTTGCCCATCAGATCTTTCAGCGCCTGCTGGGTAGCGGCCAGAATACGCTCGACCACCGGGTAGGCTTCCGGGTGAACGGTCGAGGCGTCCAGCGGGTTGTCGCCGTGGTTAATGCGCAGGAAGCCGGCGCACTGTTCAAAGGCTTTTGGCCCCAGACGGCTTACCTTCAGCAACTGCTGGCGGTTGTGGAACTGGCCGTTCTCGTCGCGCCAGGCGACGATATTCTGCGCCATCATACGGGTCAGGCCCGCGACGCGGGTCAACAGCGCCACCGAGGCGGTGTTAAGGTCGACGCCAACGGCGTTTACGCAGTCTTCCACCACCGCATCCAGCTTACGCGCCAGTTGCGTCTGGCTAACGTCATGCTGATACTGGCCGACGCCGATTGATTTCGGATCGATTTTCACCAGCTCGGCCAGCGGATCCTGCAGACGGCGGGCGATAGAGACCGCGCCGCGTAGGGAAACATCGAGGTCCGGGAACTCCTGCGCCGCCAGTTCGGAAGCCGAGTAGACCGACGCGCCGGCTTCGCTGACGATCACCTTCTGGGCGGTCACTTTCGGGAACTGTTTTTGCACGTCGAGGAAGAAACGCTCGGTCTCGCGGGAAGCGGTACCGTTGCCGATAGCCACCAGCTCAACGTTATGTTTTTCGCACAGCGCCGCCACGACGACGGCGGCTTTAGCCGCCTGGCCGGTATGCGGGTAGATGGTATCGGTGGCCACCAGTTTGCCGGTGCCGTCGACTACCGCCACTTTGACGCCGGTACGCAGGCCTGGGTCAAGACCCATGGTGGCGCGCAGGCCGGCAGGCGCGGCCATCAGCAGGTCATGGAGATTACGGGCGAATACGTTAATCGCTTCGTCTTCCGCGCGTTCGCGCACGGTGCCCATTAATTCGGTTTCGAGGTGCATCAGCACCTTGATGCGCCAGGTCCAGCTGACGACGCCTTTGCGCCAGCTGTCCGCCGGGGCGTTATTCAGGCGCAGGCCGAGATGATCGATAATGATCTGCTCGCAGTGGCTCTCTTTCGGTGGCTCATCAAACTGCGGGTCGGCGTTGAGCGACAGCTGCAGCACGCCCTCATTGCGCCCGCGGAACATCGCCAGCGCGCGGTGCGACGGCACGGAAGCGATCGGTTCATGGTGGTCGAAGTAATCGCGGAATTTAGCGCCTTCTTCTTCCTTGCCGCTGACGACGCTGGCCACCAGATGGGCGTTTTTCCACAGATAATCACGTACTTTCGCCAGCAGGGCGGCGTCTTCCGCGAAGCGTTCCATCAGGATATAGCGCGCGCCGTCGAGAGCGGCTTTGCTATCCGCCACGCCTTTATCGGCATCGATATAGTTTGCCGCTTCGGTTTCCGGATCGTGGGAAGGCTCATTCCACAGCAGATCGGCCAGCGGTTCGAGACCGGCTTCAATGGCGATTTGCCCGCGGGTGCGGCGTTTAGGTTTGTACGGCAGGTAGAGATCTTCGAGCTCGGTTTTGCTGAGGGTGGCGTTGATGGCTTTTTCCAGCGCTTCGCTGAGCTTGCCCTGTTCGCCGATCGATTTGAGGATCGCCTGGCGGCGGTCTTCCAGTTCGCGCAGATACCCGAGGCGAGTTTCCAGATTACGCAGCTGCGTGTCATCCAGACCGCCGGTGACTTCCTTACGATAACGTGCAATAAACGGCACGGTGTTCCCTTCATCAAGCAGGCGAACGGCAGCTTCTACCTGTTCGGCTCTGGCCTGAAGTTCACCCGCAATAATGCGGCAGAGCGAATCATTCATCATCGGTTTTATTCATCATTAGGGTCAAAATCAGGGGATAGTTATACGGGCTGCCAGGCTAAAATGCCAGCCGCGACCGGGTTCTCTCGGAATGTTCCGGCGCTATTTCACGTATTCAATTTCATTGACGTACCAGCTGGCTTCGCCCGCCGGGGTGTTAACGATAGCCAGGTCGCCCACCTCTTTCTTCAGTAAAGCGCGCGCCATTGGCGAATCGATAGAGATATAGTCTTTGCGGCCGAAGATTTCATCGTAGCCGACAATGCGAAAGCGCTTGGTATCACCATCGTCGTTCTCGATTTCCACCCACGCGCCGAAGAACACTTTGCCTTCCTGCTGCGGGGAATAATCGACGATTTTGAGATTTTCCAGACACTTGGTGAGATAACGCACCCGGCGGTCAATTTCGCGCAGGCGCTTTTTATTGTACTGATAATCGGCGTTTTCACTGCGGTCGCCAAGACTCGCCGCCCAGGTCACTTTCTTGGTGACTTCCGGGCGCTCTGTACGCCACAAGTAATCCATCTCTTGCTTCAGTTTTTCATACCCTTCACGGGTGATCAGCGGCGTTTTCATCTGTGGTTCATCCAAAATAATCTCGTCCTGCCGTACCTTAACCAGCCGTTTCGGCAAGGTAAAGCGGTGGGCGCAGAAATCGCGGCTACTGGCTGCGGGTAAAAATGGTAATCACCTGATCAATATGATTTTTCATTGCTTTCTTTGCCGCACGGACGTCGTGGGCCTCAATGGCTTCAAGGATCGCGCGATGCTCCTGTTCCGAGCGATGCGGCATATCGTCCGGCGTATAGTGGCGCTGCAGCATGCGGAACATACTGCCGTAGCGGTGGCCGAGCAGGTGGCCGATGATAAACGCGTACGCCGGGTTGCCGCTGGCCTGAGCGATACGGATATGGAACAGGCGGTCGCCGGGATGGGTGGTCGAACCGGCGCGGTTATCGCGACAGTTTTGCTCAAAGGCCTCGCGGATAGCGGCCAGCTCTTCGGGGCTGGCATGACGCGCCGCCAGCGCGGCGGTTTCCGGTTCGATTAACAGGCGCGCCTGCAGCAGAGAAAAGGGCGGTAGTTCGGCGTTAAAATCGAGGTCTATGTTGAGTTCGTCGTCGATCTCCGTCCACTGGTCGCGACCGGCCTGCGCCATCACCGGCTCTTTGGTGGCGACGAGCGGCGTTTGCGATTTGACGATTACCCCGTTGCCGACGCGCACGTCCACCAGGCCAATCACCTCCAACGCAATCAGCGCTTCGCGTACCGATGCGCGGCTGACGTTCAATTGCTGGGCTAAATCTCGCTCAGACGGAAGACGACTGCCGGGCGGAAATTCGTTGTTCTCAATTAATCGCTTGAGTTGGTCTGCTATCTGTCTGTAAATCCTTGGGTTTTCCAGTCTGGTAATCGGCATGTTTCACCTTTGCTCATGCGATAGACAGTGATAAAGCGCACAAATATTGGCCAGCACACTTGAGTGTTTGTTAGTCGAGTGTAATTAATTGGTTAACCAATGTGCCGTTTGTGGCCGTTTTTGCAACATCTAAGCTTCACGATAGCGGGTTATGCCTGACTTGTCATGCGAAAGGTCAGGCCTTTGACTACCACCAATGGCCTGACCATTAGTCCTTTAGACCAGGGGAGAGAAATGGAACTAACCGGAAAACGCGTTCTGATTACCGCCGCAGGGCAGGGGATTGGCAACAGCTGCGCGCGGCTGTTTGCCGCCGCCGGCGCGGAAGTGATTGCCAGCGATATCAACATTGCCGGATTGAGCGATATCCCCGGCGTACAGCCGCTGCAGCTGGATGTCACCCGCGCGGATGCGATTGCCGCCGCCGCGGAAACGCTGGGCCCGCTGGATGTGTTGTTCAACTGCGCCGGGGTGGTGCATAGCGGCAGCATTCTTGAATGTAGCGAGCGGGAGTGGCAGTTCGCCCTCGATCTGAACGTCACCGCCATGTTCCACACGATTCGCGCCTTTTTGCCGGCGATGATCGCCCGCGGCGGCGGCTCGATTATCAACATGTCATCGGTAGCTTCCAGCGTGAAAGGAGTACCAAACCGCTTCGCCTACAGCGCCAGTAAAGCGGCGGTCATTGGCCTGACCCGCTCGGTAGCGGCGGATTTCGTCACCCAGGGCATTCGTTGTAATGCGATTTGTCCGGGCACCGTCGATTCACCTTCCCTACGCGGACGTATTGCCGAGCAGGCGCGCGAGCAGGGGCTGAGCGAAGAGGCGGTTTATGAGGCGTTTGTCGCCCGCCAGCCCATTGGCCGCATCGGCAAGCCGGAAGAGATCGCCCAACTGGCGCTGTACCTGGCTTCCGACGCCAGCGCCTACACCACCGGCACGGTGCAGATTATTGACGGCGGTTGGAGCAACTAACCGCGCGGCGCTTTATTTCACTATCAGGAAAACGCATGAAATTACTTCGTTTTGGCAATCCCGGCAGCGAGCGTCCGGGCGTACTCGATAACGACGGCCGCCTGCGCGACCTGTCGCAATATATTAGCGACCTGCGCGGCGACGCGCTGCTGCCGGAGAGTCTGGCGCGTCTGCGCCAGCTGGATCTCTACAGCCTGCCGCTGGTTGAAGGCAATCCGCGTATTGGCGCCTGCGTTGGCGGTATCGGTAAGTTTATCTGCATCGGCCTGAACTATGCCGATCACGCCGCGGAGACCGGCGCCGATATTCCGCAGGAGCCGGTGGTATTCAGCAAGTGGACCAGCGCGGTGGTTGGCCCAAACGACAACGTGATTATCCCGCGCGGTTCGCAAAAGACCGACTGGGAAGTCGAATTAGGGGTAGTGATTGGCAAAGGCGGGCGCTATATCGACGAGCGCGACGCCATGCAGCACGTTGCTGGCTACTGCGTGATTAATGACGTCTCCGAACGTGAGTATCAAATTGAGCGCGGCGGCACCTGGGATAAGGGCAAAGGCTGCGACACGTTCGGGCCGACGGGCCCCTGGCTGGTCACCGCCGATGAAATCCCCGATCCCAACGCGCTTAACCTGTGGCTGGAGGTCGACGGCAAGCGCTATCAGGACGGCAACACCCGCACCATGATTTTCAAAGTGCCCTATATCATCAGCTACCTGAGCCGCTTTATGAGCCTGCAGCCGGGCGATGTCATCTCCACCGGTACGCCGCCTGGGGTGGGTATGGGCCAGAAACCGCAGCCGGTTTATTTACGCGCCGGCCAGACTATTCGTTTGGGCATTGAAGGGTTGGGCGAACAGCAGCAGCTGACCGTGGAGGACAAACAATGACGCAAATTACCGCCCTGCGGGTAGAGGATATTCGCTTCCCCACTTCGCAGCAGTTGGACGGCTCCGATGCGATGAATCCCGACCCGGATTACTCCGCCGCCTACGTGATCCTCGAAACCGACAATCCTAAGCTCACCGGTCACGGGTTGACCTTCACCATTGGCCGCGGCAACGAAATTTGCTGCGCGGCGATTCAGGCGCTGGAGCATTTAATCGTCGGCGAGCAACTCGAGACGATCGCCGCCGATATGGGCACCTTCTGGCGGCGCTTTACCAGCGATAGCCAGCTGCGTTGGATTGGCCCGGACAAAGGCGCGATTCACCTGGCGACCGGCGCGGTGGTCAATGCGGTGTGGGATCTGTGGGCGAAGGCCGAAGGCAAACCGGTCTGGCGACTGGTCGCCGATATGAGCCCGGCCGAGCTGGTGCGCTGTATCGATTTTCGCTACATCACCGACTGCATTACCCCGGAGGAGGCGCTGCGCCTGCTGGAAAGCCGTGAGGAGGGCAAAGCCCAGCGTCTCGAACAGCTACAGGCGCAGGGTTATCCGTGCTACACCACCTCAGCGGGCTGGCTGGGATACGGTGATGAAAAACTGCGTCGCCTTTGTCAGCAGGCGGTGGACGCCGGTTTCTCGCATATCAAGCTGAAGGTCGGGCGCGATATTGAAGATGATATCCGCCGCGTGCGCATTGCCCGGGAAGTGATTGGCCCCGAGCGGAAATTGATGATTGATGCCAACCAGGTATGGGAAGTGGACGCCGCCATTCCATGGGTCAAAGCGTTGGCCTTCGCCAACCCGTGGTTTATCGAAGAGCCGACCAGCCCGGATGATATCGAAGGCCACCGCAAGATCCGCGAAAACATCGGCGCGGTGAAGGTCGCCACCGGCGAGATGTGCCAGAACCGGATTATGTTCAAACAATTCATTATGCGCGGCGCGATTGACGTGGTGCAGATCGATGCCTGCCGGTTAGGTGGCGTCAACGAAGTGCTGGCGGTGATGCTGATGGCGGCGAAGTACAACCTGCCGGTTTGCCCGCACGCCGGCGGCGTCGGGCTGTGCGAATACGTCCAGCACCTGTCGATGATTGACTACCTGTGCATCGCCGGTACCCATGAAGGGCGGGTGATTGAGTTTGTTGACCATCTGCACGAGCACTTCCTGCACCCTTGCGAAATCCGCGGCGCAGCTTATATGCCGCCGCAGGCGCCGGGCTACTCGATTGAAATGCATCAGGCTTCTATCGAGCAGTACCGCTACCGTGGAGAAGCGCATGTTGCGCATTGACGCCCACCACCACTACTGGCGCTATCAGCCACAGGATTACCCGTGGATTGATGACGACATGCCGCAACTGCGCCGGGATTTTTACCCCCCGCAGCTCCAGCCGCTGCTGGCGCAGCACCGGCTCGATGGCGCGGTGGTGGTGCAGGCGCGTCATGATGAAAACGAAACCGCCTGGCTGGTGGCGCAGGTTTCTCAGGCGGTTGGCGTATGCGGCGTAGTGGGCTGGCTGGATATTACCGCCGCGGATCTCGAGGACAAGCTGACGCAGTGGCGCGACCAGCTGTGCGGGTTGCGCCATCAGGTGCAGGATGAAGCCGATCCGGCAGCGTGGCTTGAGCGCGAGGCGGTCTCGCGAGGAATGCAGCAGTTGCAGCGCCAGGGCTATAGCTGGGATCTGTTGGTTACCCATCGTCATCTCGCGGCGGCGGCACGCTTTGCCGCCCGCCACGATGATCACTGGCTGGTACTCGACCATTTCGGCAAGCCGGATATCGCGCGCGGCGCGGCCCATTGGGCCGAACAGGCGCGGCCGCTGGCGGCGCTACCGCACGTGGCGCTTAAGCTTTCTGGTCTGGTGACCGAGGCCGCGGGCGGATGCTGGACCGAGCAGCAACTGCTGCCTTTCTTCGACGCCGCGCTGGAGCTGTTTGGCCCGCAGCGGCTGATGTTTGGTTCCGACTGGCCGGTATGCCTGCTGGCGGCGGAGTACCGCCAGGTTTACCAGCTGTGCGAAACGGCGCTGGCCCCGCTGACGGAAACGCAGCGGTCAGCTATCTGGGGCGGCACTGCCTGTCGGGTTTATGGTTTAACGGAGGCGAAGCGTGGATCTATTTCTTAAAGACAAAGTGGTTATCGTCACCGGCGGCGGCTCGGGGATCGGCGCGGCGGTAACGCAACTGCTGGCGGAAGAGGGGGCGGTGCCGGTCATCGTCACTAACGCCCAGCCAGAGCAGGGGTTTATGGATAGGCTGAAGCAAATCGCGCCGCAAAGTGAGCTGATTATCGCCGACCTGTGCCAGGAGGCTGAATGCGCCAGGGCGGTGAGCCAGGTGCTGGCGCGCTTTGGTCGTATTGATGCGCTGGTGAATAACGCCGGAGTGAACGATGGCGTAGGGCTCGAGGCCGGGCGTGAGGCGTTTCTCGGATCGCTTGAAAAAAACCTGATCCACTACTATCAGATGGCCCACCTATGCCGCGAAGCGTTAGAGGTGGCGCGGGGGGCTATCGTCAATATCGCCTCGAAAACCGCGCTCAGCGGCCAGGGCGGCACCAGCGGCTATACCGCGGCGAAAGGGGCGGTGCTGGCATTAACCCGTGAATGGGCGGTATCGCTGCGCGAGAGCGGCGTGCGGGTCAACGCGGTGGTGCCGGCAGAAGTGCTGACGCCGCAGTACCAGCGCTGGATAAATACCTTCCCTGACCCGCAGCGGCAGATGGCGGCGATTAACCAACGCATCCCGTTGGGCAAACGCATGACCACGCCGGAAGAGATCGCCAATACCGTGGTGTTTCTTATCTCCTCGCGTGCGTCGCACACTACCGGGCAGTGGCTATCGGTGGACGGCGGATATTTGCATCTCGATAGGGCGCTGTCATGAGCGTTACCGCCGCGCGGCGGCGACTGTGTCAGGCGTTGGATTTGGTCGATTCGGCGGAGAAAATTGCCGAATACCAGCGTCTGCATGAACGTATCTGGCCGGAAGTCGCCGGGCATCTGCGCGCCCATGGCGTGCTGGATATGGAGATTTACCGGCTTGGCACGCGGCTGTTTATGGTGATGGAGGTCGCCGGGGATTTCGATGGCGAACGCTTTGCTCAGCACAGCCTGAACCACCCGGTCATTCAGCGCTGGGAAGCGCTGATGTGGCAATACCAGGTTACCACCCCCTGGACGCCGGCAGGCGAAAAATGGGTGTCGATGGAGCGCATATTCTCTTTGCAGGATCAATAAAACAACTCTGTACTCTACTGAGGATCTCACCATGCTAGTGAATAAAACGGCGGAGCCGCTGGCGGCCCGCGCCGGGGCGACCCCTAATCTGCGCTGGGCATTTATGCTGGTCACCAGCCTGTTCTTTATGTGGGGGCTCTCTTACGGCCTGCTCGATGTTCTCAATAAACATTTTCAGGAGACCCTGCACGTCACCAAAGCGCAGTCCGGTTTACTGCAGGCGGCCTATTTTGGCGCCTACTTCCTGGTGGCGCTGCCCGCCGGCTACTTTATGGATAAACGCGGTTATAAAGCGGGGATCCTGGTCGGCTTGTGCCTGTATGCGCTTGGCGCGCTGCTGTTTGTGCCGGCGGCGAGCGTGAATAGCTTTGCGCTGTTCCTGTTCGCGCTGTTTGTGATTGCCTGTGGATTAGGTTGTCTTGAGACCGCGGCGAACCCTTATGCGACGGTACTTGGCGATAGTAAAGGCGCCGAGCGGCGGTTGAATCTGGCGCAGTCGTTTAACGGACTGGGGCAATTTATTGGCCCGCTGATCGGCGGCACGCTGTTCTTTTCAGCTACTCAGGGCGATACCGGCGATCAGAGCTCGGTAAAAATCACCTATGTCGCTATCGCCGTGCTGGTGCTGGCCATCGCGTTGCTGTTCCGCCGCACGCCGATGCCGGATATTCGCGAAGAGGAGGGCAGTCAGCAAGAAGCGGCGCAGGGGCTGTGGCAGCATCGCCACTTTACCGGCGGGGTTATCGCCCAGTTCTTTTATGTTGCCGCGCAGGTCGGCGTGGGTGCGTTCTTTATCAACTATGCGACCGAGCACTGGCATGGCGTGACAAACCAGCACGCTTCCTATCTGCTGTCGATTGCGATGATTAGCTTTATGGTCGGTCGTTTCTTCAGTACCTGGCTGATGGGGCGGGTGCAGGCGGCGACGCTGCTGATGGTGTATTCGTTGGTCAATATCGTGCTCTGCGGTCTGGTGATGATGAGTATCGACGGCGTGTCGGTGGTGGCGCTGATTGCGGTCTTCTTTTTTATGTCGATTATGTTCCCGACCATTTTCGCGCTGGGCGTTAAAAATATGGGCAGCCATACCAAACGCGCCAGCTCGTTTATGATTATGGCCATCGTCGGCGGGGCGATTATGCCTTACTTTATGGGGGCGCTGGCCGACCGCTACAGCACCGCGCTGGCCTATGGGTTGCCGCTGCTATGCTTCCTGGTGGTGCTGTGGTACGGCATGAGCCAACGACGCGCGTAAGCGGCAAAATTAGCTAAAAAGGCGGAGGAGACCCTCCGCCTTTTTCTTTTTTGTCGCGCCGGTGGTAAATTTTGCTCAGAATGACGGGTTTACCCTAAATAATTCGAGTTGCAGGAAGGCGGCAAGTGTGTGAATCCCCAGGAGCATAGATAACTATGTGACTGGGGTGAGCGCACGCAGCCAACGCACGTGCAACTTGAAGAATGACGGGTATAAATTGCTGTTTAATATGCTTTGTAACAATTTCGACTAGAATATATACCAGATTTGGCTGGTCGTATTAGCGTGGGTTTTTAAGAATACGCACTAACGATTGCAGTGAACCTTTGGGAGTACAAACAATGCAAGAGAATTATAAGATTCTGGTTGTGGATGACGACATGCGCCTGCGCGCGCTGCTGGAACGTTATCTGACCGAGCAGGGCTTCCAGGTTCGTAGCGTGGCGAACGCTGAACAGATGGATCGCCTGCTGACCCGTGAATCCTTCCACCTGATGGTGCTGGATCTGATGCTGCCGGGCGAAGATGGTTTATCTATCTGCCGCCGTCTGCGTAGTCAGAGCAACCCGATGCCGATCATTATGGTGACGGCGAAAGGGGAAGAAGTGGACCGTATCGTGGGCCTGGAAATCGGCGCCGATGACTACATTCCTAAACCGTTTAACCCGCGTGAACTGCTGGCCCGTATCCGCGCCGTGCTGCGCCGCCAGGCGAACGAGCTGCCGGGCGCGCCATCGCAAGAAGAAGCGGTGATCGCTTTTGGCAAATTTAAACTGAACCTCGGCACCCGCGAGATGTTCCGTGAAGATGAGCCGATGCCGCTCACCAGCGGTGAGTTCGCGGTATTAAAAGCGCTGGTTAGCCATCCGCGTGAACCGCTGTCCCGCGATAAGCTGATGAACCTTGCCCGCGGCCGCGAGTACTCGGCGATGGAGCGTTCCATCGACGTACAAATCTCCCGCCTGCGTCGCATGGTGGAAGAAGATCCGGCGCATCCGCGCTACATCCAGACCGTTTGGGGACTGGGCTACGTCTTCGTGCCGGACGGTTCTAAGGCATGAAGCGCGTGCGTTTTTCGCCGCGAAGCTCATTTGCCCGCACCCTGTTACTGATCGTCACCCTGCTGTTCGTCAGCCTGGTGACGACCTATCTGGTGGTGCTGAATTTCGCGATCCTGCCGAGCCTGCAGCAGTTTAACAAGGTGCTGGCATACGAAGTCCGTATGCTGATGACCGATAAACTGCAGCTGGAAGACGGCACCCAACTGGTGGTTCCGCCGGCGTTTCGCCGCGAAATTTACCGCGAGCTGGGGATTTCGCTCTATTCCAATGAGGCAGCGGAAGACGCAGGCCTGCGCTGGGCGCAGCATTATGAATTCTTAAGCCAGCAGATGGCGCACCAGCTTGGCGGGCCGACCGAAGTGCGGGTTGAGGTCAACAAAAGCTCGCCGGTGGTGTGGCTGAAGACCTGGCTGTCGCCGAATATCTGGGTGCGGGTACCGCTGACTGAAATCCATCAGGGCGATTTCTCGCCGCTATTCCGTTATACGCTGGCGATAATGCTGCTGGCCATTGGCGGCGCGTGGCTATTCATCCGTATCCAGAACCGGCCGCTGGTCGATCTGGAGCACGCCGCGCTGCAGGTCGGACGTGGGATTATTCCGCCGCCCCTACGCGAATACGGCGCGTCGGAAGTGCGTTCGGTGACCCGCGCCTTCAACCATATGGCCGCCGGGGTCAAACAGCTGGCGGATGACCGTACGCTGCTGATGGCCGGGGTCAGCCACGATTTGCGCACGCCGTTGACGCGGATCCGGCTGGCGACGGAGATGATGGGCGAACAGGACGGCTATCTTGCCGAGTCGATCAATAAAGATATCGAAGAGTGCAACGCCATCATCGAGCAGTTTATTGATTACCTGCGCACCGGCCAGGAGATGCCGATGGAGCTTGCGGATCTCAATGCCGTGTTAGGCGAAGTGATCGCCGCCGAAAGCGGCTACGAGCGGGAAATCGCCACCGATCTGCAGGCCGGAGAAATTCCGCTGCGTCTGCATCCGCTATCGATTAAACGCGCGTTAGCCAATATGGTGGTGAACGCCGCTCGTTACGGTAAGGGCTGGATTAAAGTCAGCAGCGGCAGCGAAGCCAGCCGTGCCTGGTTCCAGGTGGAAGATGACGGCCCGGGAATTAAACCGGAACAGCGCGAACATCTGTTCCAGCCGTTTGTGCGTGGCGATAGCGCCCGTAGCACCAGCGGCACCGGGCTGGGGCTGGCGATAGTGCAGCGTATTATCGACAATCATAACGGTCGCCTGGAGATTGGCACCAGCGAACGCGGCGGCCTGCTGATCCGCGCCTGGTTACCGATTCCGGTGCATCGCGCGCTGTCGCCGGCGAAGCCTGCGAAAGAGAGTTGATTAGCGTATAAAAATAAAAAAGCCGGGCATCGCCCGGCTTTGTTGTCTCTGTGACCTGATTAACGCTTCGGACCGGCCGCAACCAGCGCAGCGCCGGCCGGGGTATCGGTATATTTCTCGAAGTTCTCAATAAACAGTTTCGCCAGCTGATCGGCTTTCTCCTGCCACTGCTCCGGAGAACCGTAGGTATTACGCGGGTCGAGGATATGGGTATCGACGCCCGGCAGCTCGGTTGGGATCTGCAGGTTGAACATCGGCAGGGTGAAGGTTTCGGCGTTATCCAGCGAACCGTCGAGGATGGCGTCGATAATCGCGCGGGTATCTTTAATTGAGATACGTTTACCGGTACCGTTCCAGCCGGTGTTGACCAGGTAAGCCTGGGCGCCGGAAGCCTGCATGCGTTTCACCAGCACTTCAGCGTACTGCGTCGGGTGCAGCGACAGGAACGCGGCGCCGAAGCAGGCGGAGAAGGTTGGGGTCGGCTCGGTGACGCCGCGCTCGGTACCGGCCAGCTTGGCGGTAAAGCCAGACAGGAAGTGGTACTGAGTCTGGTCAGCGGTCAGGCGTGAAACCGGCGGCAATACGCCAAAGGCATCGGCGGTCAGGAAGATAACCTTGGTGGCGTGACCGGCTTTCGACACTGGCTTAACGATATTTTCGATATGGTCGATCGGGTAGGAGACGCGGGTGTTCTCGGTCTTCGAACCGTCATCAAAATCGATGGTGCCGTCAGCCCGTACCACGACGTTTTCCAGCAGCGCATCGCGGCGGATCGCGTGATAGATATCCGGCTCGTTGGCTTCCGACAGCTTAATGGTCTTCGCATAGCAGCCGCCTTCGAAGTTAAATACGCCGTCATCATCCCATCCGTGCTCGTCATCGCCAATCAGGCGGCGCTTCGGGTCGGTGGAGAGGGTGGTTTTACCGGTGCCGGAGAGGCCGAAGAACACGGCGACATCGCCTTTTTCGCCGACGTTAGCGGAGCAGTGCATCGAAGCGATGCCCTGTAGCGGCAGCAGGTAGTTCATGATCGAGAACATCCCTTTCTTCATTTCGCCGCCGTACCAGGTGCCGCCGATGAGCTGGATGCGCTCGGTCAGGTTGAAAGCCACGAAGTTTTCGGAGTTCAGACCCTGCTCTTTCCACTGCGGGTTGGTGCACTTCGCGCCGTTCATGACGATAAAGTCCGGCTCGAAGGCTGCCAGTTCTTCTTCGCTCGGGCGAATGAACATGTTCTTAACAAAGTGTGCCTGCCAGGCGACTTCAGTAATGAAGCGCACGCTGAGGCGGGTGTCGGCGTTGGCGCCGCAGAAGGCGTCGACGATAAACAGGCGTTTGCCCGACAGCTGGTGAGTCACCAGGCCTTTCAGGTGCTGCCAGGTTTCCTGGGAGAGCGGCTTGTTGTCGTTCTTGCCATTGCCTTTATCAGACCACCACACGGTATCGCGAGTGGTATCGTCACGGACGATATATTTATCTTTCGGCGAACGGCCGGTGAAAATGCCGGTATCGACGGCGATGGCGCCAAGATTGGTTAATACGCCACGCTCATAACCTTCCAGTTTCGGGTCGAGCTCTTCCTGATACAGCGTATCGAAGCTCGGGTTGTGGACAATTTCCTGGACGTCATTGATACCGTAAGCCTTGAGATCCTGCGGGGTTAAACTATTAACGCGCATGTCACTGCTCCTTAGCCAATATGTACTGCTTTAAATTGTAGGGTTTCTTTCAGGGAATAGACCGCGACCAGGCTCATAGATTTACGTATCTCGACAAACGCCTTTCTTACGAAAAACACAGTGACTCCTGTCACGAAGTGCGCGTGATTATCTCAGGAAAACGGCCGCAGGTGGCGATAGATGTTTCCGAATGGTTAAAAAGTAATTAAAAAAACTGCTGAAATGTGAATGTAATCGCTTTCTTGAAAGAAAGTTACGTAACTCTTTCAGTGAAAATCGATTCAACACGCGGTCGAAATAATTGACGCCAGGCGCGGCGGGCCAGAAAAACCCGGCAACGCCCGGCGAGAAGGGCGATTAGTGTACCTGCGGATCCGCCGGCGAGGCGTTATTGCGGATCTCGGCGATATCCATCGCGTTGAACAGATAATGATTACCGCAGTAGTCGCAATGCATATCAATTTCGCCTTCGTCGGCGAGGATGCTGTCGACTTCTTCATCCGGCAGCGTCTTCAGCGCATCGGCGCAGCGCTGGCGAGAACAGGTGCATTTGAACTCGACGTCTTGCGGGTCGTATACCGTCACCTCTTCCTCATGGTACAGGCGCCATAATACATCGGTCGCCGGCAGGGTGAACAGCTCTTCCGCCTTGATGGTCTCGGTCAGGGTCGCCAGATGCTCGAAGTCGTTAAGCTGCGCGTCCTGAGCCGGCATCACCTGCAGCAGCATGCCGCCAGCCACCGCTTTACCGTCGTGCTCGCCGGTACGAATGAACAGTCGGGTCGGCAGCTGTTCGGAACGCTGGAAGTAATCTTCCAGGCATGCCGCCAGGGTATCGCCTTCCAGGCCAACAACGCCCTGATAGCGCTCGCCTTCCTGTGGAGAGATGGTAATGACCAGGTAGCCGTTGCCAACCAGCGTTTTCAGGTCCGCGCCTTCCGGGATTTCACCCTGAACGCGAGCGACGCCGCGCAGCTGCTGCTGGTTATTGCCGTTGATCACCGCCAGCGAGAGCGGGCCGTCGCCCTGCAGCTGAACGGTAATATCGCCGGCGAACTTCAGCGTGGCGGTCAGCAGGCTGGTGGCGACCAGCAGCTCCGACAGCACGGTTTTCACCGGCTGCGGGTAGCTATGGTTGGCCAGGATCTGTTTCAACGTGTCCGATACGGTGACCAGTTCACCGCGCACGGCATAGTTTTCAAACAGATAACGATGTAATTGATCGTGTTGAGTCATAATCATCTCTCTTGCTGGCGGCAGCGCTATTCGCTGTCGCCGTGTTTAAATCTCATCAGGTCGCGGCGCTCTTTTTTGTCCGGACGTCTGTCTGGGTGCGGCATCGTTAGCGCATTCAGCTTACGCGCCAGCGCCACTTTTTCGCGTTTCTCGATACTTTCCGCCGTCTCTTCGTACAGCATAACGGCTTCGCTGGCTGGCCTGCGTTGTTCGGTAACGCTTTTGACGATAACGGTACGCTCATCGTTGCCCTGACGCAGGGTCAGGGTGGCATTCAGCTCGACGATTTTGCTCGGCTTACTACGTTGTCCGTTGTAGTGCACTTTGCCGCCTTCAACCATCTCGCGCGCGATGGCGCGGGTTTTATAAAAGCGGGCTGCCCAAAGCCATTTGTCCAGCCTGACGTTTTCTGCGGGCTTATCTTTCATGGCCTCTCCTCCGGAGTCAGGGAAGGGATCAGCCGCCGGTAATCGTTCACGCCGGGATGGCGGGTATACTGTTTTTCCGCCAGGCCTGAATCCGGATTGGTGACGCCCAGGCAATAACGAATACCGAACTGCGCCGCCGCGTCCAGGATAGCCTCGCTGTCATCGACAAACAGCGTTTTGCGCGCATCAAGGCCGGTTTCTTCCGCCACCGCGCGCCACAGGCGCTGATCCTCTTTCGGATAACCAAATGTGTGGGTGGAAAGTAATAAATCAAGGTGCGCGTCCAGACCGGTGTGCTTGAGCTTCACCGCCAGATTATGCGGGTGCGCATTGGTCAACAGGATGCGGCGCTTGCCGCTGGCCCGCAGCGCATCAAGGAATGGCACGGTATCTTCCCGCAGTTTTGCCCGCGGCCCCTGCTCGCTGGTCATCGCACAAATATCCAAACCCAGTCGCTCGCTCCAGTAATCAAGACAGTACCAGTTTAGCGTATGCTGCACGGCGTGATACTCCTGATGCATTGCCGCTTTGGCTTCCTGCAGGTTGAGTCCGCGCGCGGCGCCCCAGGTTTCCGGGACCAGTTTTTGCCAGAAGTAGTTGTCGAAGGCGAGGTCGAGCAGCGTGCCATCCATATCCAGCAGAACGGTATCAACCTCCTGCCACGCGATATTGATTTGCATGGTGAGTCTCCAGCGAGGGGGGAAATGCGCGACAGGGTATCACACCCTGCCGCGCAGGAATTAATCTTGATGATCCGGGGAAGGGATGAGAACCGGATTCAGGCAGCTTTCATAATATTTTTGAATTTCTTCCATGCGCTGACGCTGGCGCTGATAGCGGCGGATCGCCTGCACGCCGTGCCACGACATACAGCCAAGCATCGCCAGCAGCAGCAGAGTGGTGCCAAGATAGCGCCACAGCCCGCTGCGATCGGGAATGCGGTGCAGGTTGATATGCTGGGTGCCATTGGCGTCGGTATAAAGATTGGTGACAATCCCCTCCGCATGGAATGGTGTATGCATCAGCATACCCGCCAGACGCTGTAGCTCTCCCCACTGCTCGTGGGCGGGATAATCGTACAGGCTGATAGCCGGCCACGGCTGATTGACCAGTTCGCTGCCTTCATCGCTGGCGATCAGGAATCCGCCAGGCGCCGGGCTATTTAGCGCCTGCGCCGCGCGGGAGGTTTCACGCATCACAAACGGCGCGGTTGAGGTGGTCACCAGATTCTCCAGCGATTCGGCGCTCACCGGCCGCAGCAACACGTTTACCCCATCGAGCTTACCGGCGGTGGCGCGTTTGGTTAGCGCTTCCCAGTTGCGGGTATTGCCAAGGTTGACCAGCGCGTTCTTCAGACGCACGCAATCATCTTTCGCCGAACAGAGCTCGTTGGTTTTCAGCACGATATCGCCGAAGTCATCCAGCAGTACCATTCCTGATTTTTGAATTGCCGAACGTAATGCCGGGCTAACGTGTGAATCGTCGTCCGGGTCAGGATGCAACTGGCGCTGTACCGCCTGGACCAGCGCCGTGGCTTTACCGACGATATCGGACTCCGGCAGCGGCAGGGGAGGCGCATCGTTCCAGATGATCTGAGAACAATCGAACGGCGTAAACGGTGAGGCTTCTTTCGCGCTCCAGGCGCCCGGCGTACGGATGTTGCACATTCCGGTACCTTTTAACTGCAGCGTGTCGCCGATGCGGACTTTCGCCTTCTCAAGCTGGCCGACGGTGGTGGCTTCGATGGTCTGCGCCCCCTTAAGCCAGGAGAGCGTGAATTTAAAGGGCATATTCAGCGGGACGCTAATCCACAGCATGATGACGACCAGCAGCGCGCCGGCGGCGATAATCGCGCTGCGTAGCCAGTACTGCAGCGGGAAGTTTTTCACTTCATCGTGCAGCGACAGGAAGCGCCCCTGGCGAACCACATGGCGGTTAAGATAAATATCAATATCGGTTTGCTGCCCCAGGTCCTGGGCGATCCACGGTTGCCAGTGGCGCGGATAGATAAGGTCGATAATCCCCAGCGAAATATTATTGACGTGTTCCTGATCGTTCTCGCCAAACAGTCCCCAGCGTTTCGGCATTCCGCGCAGGCAGTGGATCTCGCGTAGCGAACCGGCCAGCGGCGGCGCATAGATGCCCCATAAGCCCGCTGCCAACAACAGTACGCCGCCGCCGAGCAGCCACGGCGCAAAGACGTCAGGGGAGATCAGGCAGCAATAGAACAGCAGGAAGGCTGCGACGATCATAATCCCTTCGCGCAGGCTGTCAGGACGGCTGAGAGCATGCTCTTCCTGAGTTTCCTGGCGGATGTTCAGCAGCTCGACCTGCTCGCTCTCCTCACCGCGAATCGACGCCTGGGTAGCCGATGCGCGTTCAAGCGCGTAGCTGCGGGCTTCCTGCGGATAGTCGCGCAAGGTGTGGTCATTGAGAACAATCACCAGCGGCAGGCTGTCGGTTGGGATCAGCGAGACGCTGTTCTCGTCGTTGATATGCTGTTCCCAGAACGGCGGCAGGTGAACCTCCACCGAGTCGAGGAAGTAGCGCCATTTGTTTGGCTCATCAGACGAAATGCCATAGCGGGTGACGGCGCGGGTGACGGTATAAACGGTGTCGCTCTGCTCATTCAGTTTCAGGGCGACAGGCGCGACGCTGGCGCCGGTCGCCGGTACCTGTTGCGACTGGCTGAGGCCATCGAGATACTTTTCGACCGCCTGGCGTTCATCATCAGAAAGCTTGCGGGTCGTCGCGTCGCTAAAGGCTTGCAGTAAGGGGAGGCGACGACGTCTGGCATGAGATCGATACCACCACCCGATAAGCAAGACACAGAGTAGCAGAGCTGTGAAAAAGGTCAGAAAGGTGCCCATGCCCATCCCATCGTCATAGTAATTTTAATTGTTTATCGGCACATGTTGTCTAATGCAGGAAATTTTATTGTGCAATGCAGCAGCATGTAAGCTTATCAAAAACGGGAAAACTCAGGAATCGGTAAATTCTCAAAACAAATTCAACCTATTGACTTTTTTATCTTTATGAATCTTTGCATTGCAAGCAAAACGTTGCAACTATGTAAATTAGTGGCAATTTGGATTGCCGAAACCGTGCTGCGTATCGCACAATGACTTCTGTAATCACAGCATAGACCGATGACAATGAGCAAATCATTACAAAAACCCACCATTCTCAACGTTGAAACGGTAGCGCGTTCGCGTCTTTTTAATGTTGAAAGCGTGGACCTGGAGTTCAGCAACGGCGTGCGTCGCGTTTATGAACGCATGCGGCCCACCGCGCGTGAAGCCGTAATGATTGTGCCGATTGTTGACGACCACATTATTTTAATCCGCGAATATGCGGTCGGTACCGAATCCTACGAATTGGGTTTCTCCAAAGGGCTTATCGACCCCGGCGAGACGGCCATGGAAGCCGCCAACCGCGAGCTGAAAGAAGAGGTGGGTTTCGGCGCCCGTCAATTGACCTTCCTGAAGAAGCTCAGCATGGCGCCATCTTATTTCTCCAGCAAAATGAACATTATGGTGGCGGAAGATCTCTATCCGGAATCGCTGCCGGGCGATGAGCCGGAACCGCTGCCGCAGGTGCGCTGGCCGCTGTCGCAGCTGATGTCGCTACTGGAAGAAGAAGACTTCAATGAAGCGCGTAACGTCAGCGCGCTGTTTCTGGTGCGTGAATGGCTACAGGCGCAGGGGCGTTTGTAAGCGGCTAACTGGAAACGTCGCTGGCGCTTTACTGATGGTGAGGAAAACGAGAGTTATGCCAAACCTGGTAAGTGAATAATTGAAACGGTTATACAAGATACTATTATCAGTTTGCGATTGATTCGGTTCGGGCAAAACGGTTGTTTTCTGTCGCTTCCGAACACATTGCGCTCCCGATTTTTCTTCTGCTTTATGTCTCTCATAGCGCAGGGAGCGCACAGAGGGCGGCCAGTCGCCGCCGCCCTCTGTACTCCCGGGCTCTGGCCGCCAAAATCGCCACTTCGTGGTTCCTTCGACTTATCCCGGCAGGCTTCGGGTCGGGCCGAGGCAGAGTCCCTGCAAATCACGGCCCTCAGCCCGCATCCATGCGGGCTGCCCCGGCCTTCCGGGAACGTCTCAGCGATTTTGAGGCTATCAGCACCGGCAGTTTCATCCAGCGTGGTGAAGAAATTAAAGGCTGGTCGCACGAACGGTAGGCCGGATAAGGCGCAGCCGCCATCCGGCAAAAAAGCCAATGTATTCTTTGTCAGCAATAAAAAAACTGCACCTTACTTCGTTGGGTATCCAACTTTTTGGGTGCAGTTCATTTCGGTGGTTTTTTTGCTGCTCTCAGGCCACCTTTTAGAAGGTGGCTTGCATTAGAACAACTCGTGGGTTTCGCCACCGCTATCGGTAATGGTGGTGCCAACTTCGCGCACCGCCTGATGGGTAGGCTGCGTGCCCTCGATGAAGTACTCGGCGCGGCTGTTGCCGCCGTTAGCCAGTTGACCTGTGCTGCGGTCGATATTCACCGTCACAATACCCGGCGGCGGCGTTAACGGCTCTTCCGGCACGCCTTCCAGTACCCGTTTCATAAAATCATCCCAGGCCGGTTGGGCGCTTTTAGCGCCGCCTTCATAACCCGAAATCTGATCTTTAATCGCGCCGGAAGCGGTGGTACGGCCCAAATCGCGGCGGTGGTCATCGAAGCCGATCCACACCGACGTCACGACGCCAGGACCGTAGCCGGAGAACCACGCGTCTTTTGAGCTGTTGGTGGTACCGGTTTTGCCGCCGATATCATGACGCTGCAGGTCGCGGCCCGCACGCCAGCCGGTGCCCATCCAGCCCGGTTCGCCGAAAATATTGGTATTCAGCGCGCTCTTAATCAGGAAGGCCAACGGCGTGTTGATGACATGCGGGGCATACTCCGGCGCGCCGCTTTGCGCGACCAGCGACTGATTAGCCTGCTCAAGCTGCGGCTGCGGCGGAACGTCGCCGTTTTGCGGCTCCTGAGAGGTGGCGACCTCTTCAACATCCTGGTTTTCCAGCACATTGGATTTCGGCGTATCGCCGTAGATCACCGGCGAATTACACTGCGGACAGGCGATCTTAGGCCGCTCTTCAAACAGCACGCCGCCCTGATCGTTCTCAATCTTGCTAATAAAGTACGGATTAATCAGGAAGCCGCCGTTGGCCATTACCGAATAGCCGCGGGCGACCTGTAGCGGGGTAAAGGAAGCGGAACCCAGCGCCAGTGATTCGGTATGGACGATGTTCTGCGCCGGGAAGCCGAAACGCTGCAGATACTCTGCCGCATAATCGACGCCCATTGCGCGCATCGCGCGCACCATCACCACGTTCTTCGACTGGCCTAATCCCTGACGCAGACGAATAGGGCCGGCGTACTGCGGCGGCGAGTTTTTCGGCCGCCAGTCGGAGCCCGCGCCGGCATCCCAGCGGGAGATCGGCACATCGTTAAGCATACTGGCGAGGGTTAAGCCTTTGTCCATCGCCGCGGTATAAAGGAACGGCTTGATATTGGAGCCAACCTGACGCAGCGCCTGGGTAGCGCGGTTGAACTTACTCTGATTGAAGTCAAAGCCGCCGACCAGAGCGATAATCGCGCCATTTTGCGGGTTGATAGATACCAGCGCGGAGTTTACTTCCGGCACCTGCGACAGCCACCATTTGTCGCCCTCTTTGCGCACCCAAATTTGCTGCCCGGTCTGAATGACGTCGGTCACTTTGCGCGGCGTCGAGCCTTGTTGCGTATCGGAAACGTAGCGACGCGCCCAACGGACGCCATCCATCGTTAATGCCACCGACGTGCCGTTGCCCAGCAACGCGACCGCTTCCTGCGGGTTCGCGGAGGTGACTACCGCCGGGGCCAGCGGGCCGACGCCCGGCAGTTTTTTCAGCGTATCGAGGATTTTTTTGTTATCCCACGGGGTCTCGCCAACTTTCCACAGCACATTGGCCGGGCCACGATAGCCGTGGCGCATGTCGTAATCGAGCACGTTTTTACGCACCGACTGCTGGGCGGCCTGCTGGTTTTTACGCGTGATGGTGGTGTAGACGCGATAGCCGTCTTCGTAGGCCTGCTCGCCGTAGCGGTTGACCATCTCCTGACGCACCATTTCGCTCAGATACGGGGCGGAGAAGGCGATTTCCGGCGTATGGTAGCTGGCGTCAATCGCTTCGCTGCGCGCCTGATCGTACTGTGCCTGAGTGATATAGCCTTCGCTTAACATTCGCGACAGCACCACGTTGCGACGCGCGGTCGCGCGGTCCAGCGAATAGAGCGGGTTAAAGGTGGAAGGCGCTTTCGGCAGACCGGCGATAACCGCCATTTCGCTCAGCGTCAGCTGATCGACTGATTTACCGAAGTAAACCTGCGCGGCGGCGCCGACGCCATAGGCACGGTAGCCGAGGTAAATTTTGTTGAGGTAAAGATCGAGAATTTCGTCTTTATTCAGCAGCTGTTCGATGCGGATTGCGAGGAAAACTTCTTTGATCTTACGCGTTATCGTTTTTTCCGGACTGAGGAAAAAGTTACGTGCGAGCTGCTGAGTGATGGTACTGGCGCCCTGCGAGGCATGGCCTGAGAACATCGCCACGCTGGCGGCGCGGAAAATCCCCACCGGATCGACGCCATGATGCTCATAGAAGCGGCTATCTTCAGTCGCGATAAACGCTTTTATCAGCTCCGGCGGCATCTGCTGCAGAGTGACGGGGATGCGGCGCTTTTCGCCATATTGCGCAATAAGCTCGCCGTCCGCGCTATACACCTGCATCGGGATCTGCAAGCGCACATCCTTTAAGGTCGCGACATCGGGGAGTTGCGGCTCTATAAATTTGTAGAGGCCATAAATCGAGCCTGCTCCCAGCAGAACGCAACAAACTGCAAGGATAAAAAGATACTTTACGAACTTCACCGGAGAATTCCCATTTAGTTTTATTTGGGCAGTTTATAAACAAACGCGCGGTAGTATAAAGGCAAGCCAGGAGCATTGATATACCCCTACGGGGCGGCTTGCTGGCGCTATGCTTTCCGGGCGGCGTGTCGATCGACGCTAAAAGCCCCCATTTCGCCACATGGTATATCCAGGCTGCTCCTTGAATCGCAATCGCGGATAAGGAGATCTAAGCATGACTTTCAGAAATTGGCGTATAGGAATTCACATTCAACAGGATAGCGTCGCCATCGTGGCGCTGTTGTACGAACGCGGGCGCTGGGCTTTGCGTCGCTGGTGGCGAATTCCGCTACCGCCCGGCCTGGTGGCGCAGGGCAGCATCGTTGACCTTAATGAGATGGTGAAGCGGTTACGTGAATGGCGCCGCGAGCTGCCGTTACAGCATCAGGTGTGCATTGCGCTTCCTGCCAGCCGTACGCTGCAAAAGCAGTTGCCCGCGCCACAGGTGTCGCTGCGGGAAAGCGAAAGAGCGACATGGATAGCGGGCACGATGGCGCGTCAGCTGGAAATGCCTGCCTCTTCGCTGTGTATCGATTACGCCGCCCGCGCGGCAAACGATGGCTGGCAGGCGACGGCGGCTCAGCGTTTGGATATCGACGCCCTGCGTCAGCTGGCGCGGCGGCTTAAGCTGCGCCTGGCGGCTATCGTACCGGATGCGGCTGCTCTCACTTCTTTTTTTCCCTGGCTTACTGACGAGACTCAGGGCCTGGTCTGGCAGGGGGACGCGCAGTGGTTATGGGCGACCCAGGAGCGCTGGGGCTATTGTCCTTGCGCTGAAGCCCCCTCTTTCTCGCACTTAACCTCGCGCCTCAATGATGAACAGTTCCAGCTCTGTAGCAGCCTGCCGTTGGCGGAAAATAGCTTCGATTGCTGGAGCGCGATCCACCGCCTGCAGCCGCCGCTTCCCGCCTGCGGCGATCGCTTTGCTATCGCGCTTGGTTTGGCGCTGGGAGGTAAATAATCATGGCGCAGCAGATTAATCTTCTGCCGTGGCGCGAGACGCGACGGCGGCAACGCTTGCGCCTGGGCGGGCTGCTGGCGGCGGCGATGGCGCTAAGCATCGCCACTCTGACGATAGCGACGCGCACGTTACGTCAGATGGATGTGGCGCAGCAGGTAATGCGCACCCAGGCCGACAATCTGCTTTATTCCGCGCTGTTGCAACGCGAGCGGGAGATGCGTGAGGAAATACAGCGCGGTGAGCGGCAGGCACGGCGAGCGCAGCGGCGGGCGGCGACGCATGCCTGGCAGCCGCGACTGTTATCGCTGGCTGCACTATTGCCGGAGCCGCTGTGGCTGACCAGGCTGGACTACCAGCCGCAGGGAATCACCCTCAACGGCCTGGCGCTGAACCTCAAGGCGGTGGCGGCGCTGGAAAAAGCGCTCAGCAAGCTGGAGGATTTTCAACCGGTTACGCCAGGGGCGACGCGGCGTGATGCACAGGGGCGCTGGTCATTCAGCTTTTTCCTTGCAGGAGAAACCACCGATGCGGGTAGCGATTGAACGCCTGCTGGCGCTGCGTGGGTGGTCGTTGACGTTACTCTGCGGCGCAGTGTTGGCTGCGGCAATATGTCTGGCGTTTTCGCTTGCTGCTGTCAGCGTTTCACAGCCCTCGAATGTGCCGCTACAGGCGCAATGGCGGCGAATATTGCCGCTGCGCGCCACGCTGCAGCAACGGGTAGTCCATAGTTGGACGGCCCGGCATTTTTCGCCGCTGGAGCCGCCTGTCGCCGGCGTCGCCTTACAGGCCTGGCAACCGAGGGGGCGCGGTGGCGAAATGCTTGCTGTGGTTGACTGGCAGGCGGTGCCACCGCTGTTTGCCTGGCTTGCCGATTGCGGGGTACACCCAGGCGCTTTTTCATTGAATGCCGAAAAAGGAGCGTTGCAGTTGTCGCTGCAGCTGGAGAGGGACGATGAAACATAAAGGATACATGCTGCTGTTGGTTTGTCCTCTGCTGACAGGGGCGCGGGATCCTTTTTTACCCGTCGAGGATCGCTGCCAGACCACACAACTGACACAGTGGCGCTACGGCGGCGGAACTGGCCACCCGGCGCTGTGGCTGGCTCTTATTCAGGATCACACCGGTCAGTGGCGGCGTGTACGACGCAACGACGTTTTGCCTGGCGGCTGGCGAATTCGACAGCTAACGGTAGAAACATTAACTCTGGAGGCCAGCGCCGGGTGTGAACCCGCACGCTGGGTCTGGTCACGTAAGGGAAGCCAACATGATGCGAAGGATAAGCCCGTTGCTACTTCTGCTGTTGCCGTTGCTGGCCGCGGCGACGAAAAAAGAACCGCCGGTGTCGCTGGTGGTCGATGATGTACCGGTGGTCCAGGTACTGCAAAGCCTGGCGGAAATGCAAAATCTTAATGTAATCGTGGCGCCGGAGGTCAGTGGTACATTGTCGCTCCACTTAAACAGCGTTCCCTGGCGACAGGCGCTCCAGTCGGTTGTCGATAGCGCCGGGCTGACAATGGCCCGGCAGGGCACGGTGTTGTACATCCATACACAGGCGTGGCAGCAAGCAAAACGGGCGCAGCAGGAAGCCGAGCAGGCCAGACGCTGGCAGAATCTGCCATTACGTAACCACAGTATCCCGCTGCGCTATGCCGACGCAGACGAACTGGCGAAATCCGGGGGCAAGCTGTTGAGCGCCCGCGGCACGATGACTGTCGATCGGCGTACTAATCGTCTGCTAATCCGCGACGACGATCGTCATTTGCCGGCGCTGAAGGCGTGGGCTGAAGAGATGGATCTGCCGGTCGGGCAGGTGGAACTGGCGGCGCACATTGTGTCAATGAGCGCGACCAGCCTGCGTGAGCTTGGCGTGAAGTGGAGCCTGGCGGAGGCCAGCAGTACGCCGGGGATGGGGAAAATGACCAACCTGAGTAGCAACCTGGCGGTGTCAGATGCAACCACCCGCGGCGGCTTTAATATCGGCCGGATCAACGGGCGATTACTGGAGCTGGAGCTTTCCGCGCTGGAGCAAAAGCAGCAGGTGGACATCATCGCCAGTCCACGCCTGCTGGCGTCGCATATGCAACCCGCTAGTATCAAACAGGGCAGCGAAATCCCCTATCAGGTCTCCAGCGGAGAAAGCGGCGCCACCTCGGTCGAGTTTAAAGAGGCGGTCCTGGGGATGGAAGTGACGCCGACGGTGCTACAGCAGGATCGCGTGCGCCTGAAGCTGCGCATTAGCGAAAATACGCCAGGCCAGGTACTGCAGCAGGAGAATGGCGAAGCGTTGGCAATTGATAAGCAAGAAATTGAAACCTTAGTCGAGGTGAAAAGCGGCGAGACCCTGGCGCTGGGCGGTATTTTTTCGCAAAAGAATAAGTCGGCGCGCGACAGCGTGCCGTTGCTTGGCGAAATCCCCTTGCTCGGGCAGCTGTTTCGCCATGATGGTAAAGATAATGAACGACGTGAACTGGTTGTCTTCATCACGCCGCGTATTCTGGCAGTACATTAAGCGGGTTTTTCATGCTAAACACGTTTCAGGTGTTTGACGCGGGGACGGATTTAGCATACAAGGGGTACCGATTTGAGAGTCGGGTACGACATCAATCCTCCCTTTATGTCCGGCGATTTTATTCTGTTGCCAAACCAGCCGGAGTATTGAGATAATTTTTAGTCTGACTCTCGCTCTATTGCATATGAGGTTTCAGTTCATGTCCTGCTGCGCTGGGTGTCTGCGAAGCGGGTTTATCATTAACGAATAGTCTTAGTAGTACCGAAAAAATGGCAGAGAAACGCAATATCTTTCTGGTTGGGCCTATGGGTGCCGGCAAAAGCACCATTGGGCGCCAGTTAGCCCAACAGCTCAACATGGAATTTTACGATTCTGATCAAGAGATTGAGAAACGCACTGGCGCAGACGTCGGCTGGGTCTTCGATGTCGAAGGCGAAGAAGGCTTCCGCGATCGTGAAGAAAAAATCATCAATGAGTTGACGGAAAAACAGGGAATCGTACTCGCCACTGGCGGCGGCTCAGTAAAATCCCGTGAAACGCGTAACCGTCTCTCCGCCCGCGGCGTGGTGGTCTACCTGGAAACAACGATCGAA
Organism: Klebsiella sp. JN_Kp121; assembly: GCF_040062145.1. NCBI lineage: Bacteria > Pseudomonadati > Pseudomonadota > Gammaproteobacteria > Enterobacterales > Enterobacteriaceae > Klebsiella > Klebsiella sp. JN_Kp121. The sequence continues at coordinate 65,170 of NZ_JBEAHX010000027.1, read as the reverse complement.
AAACAACTTGCTCGTACGCAGCGCGATAAAAAGCGTCCTTTATTACAAGTAGATGCGCCGCCACGTGAAGTTCTTGAAGCGTTGGCAGATGAACGTAATCCACTGTATGAAGAGATCGCCGATGTCACTATCCGCACCGACGATCAAAGCGCGAAAGTCGTTGCAAACCAGATTATTCATATGCTGGAAAGCAACTAATTCTGGCTTAATAAAGTGCGTCAGAGTAAAGCAACTGAGGTGGACGTCGCGTTATGGAGAAGCTGACTGTAACTCTCGGGGAACGTAGTTACCCGATTACCATCGCGGCTGGTTTGTTTAACGATCCAGCTTCTTTTCTGCCACTGAAATCAGGCGACCAGGTCATGCTGGTCACCAATGAAACGCTGGCGCCGCTTTATCTTGATACCGTTCGCTCCGTACTGGAGCAAGCGGGTGTCAACGTTGACAGCGTGATCCTGCCGGATGGCGAGCAGTATAAAAGCCTGGCGGTGATGGATACGGTATTTACCGCGCTGTTGCAAAAACCACATGGCCGCGACACCACACTCGTGGCGCTCGGCGGCGGCGTGGTTGGCGATTTAACCGGTTTTGCCGCTGCGAGCTATCAGCGCGGCGTACGTTTTATTCAAGTTCCCACCACGCTGCTTTCGCAGGTGGACTCTTCGGTTGGCGGTAAAACGGCCGTAAACCATCCCCTCGGTAAAAATATGATTGGCGCCTTCTGGCAGCCGGTTTCCGTGGTCGTCGACCTTAATTGTCTCAAAACCTTGCCGAAGCGTGAGCTCTCCTCCGGCCTGGCTGAGGTTATTAAGTACGGCATTATCCTCGACGGCGAGTTCTTCTGCTGGCTTGAAGACAACATCGATGCGCTGATGGCGCTGGATGAATCAGCGATGGCGTACTGTATTCGCCGTTGTTGTGAGCTAAAAGCCGAAGTTGTCGCTGCCGACGAGCGCGAAACCGGGTTACGTGCTTTACTGAATCTGGGACATACATTTGGCCATGCTATCGAAGCTGAAATGGGCTACGGTAACTGGCTACATGGCGAAGCTGTGGCGGCAGGAATGGTCATGGCGGCGCATACGTCCGAGCGTTTAGGGCAGTTTAGCGCGCAGGATACGCAGCGTATGATTGCGCTGTTGCAACGTGCAGGGTTGCCGGTACGCGGGCCGCAGGAAATGTCTGCCGAAGCGTATTTGCCTCACATGATGCGTGATAAAAAGGTACTGGCAGGCGAAATGCGCCTGGTATTACCGCTCGCTATAGGAAAGAGCGAGGTCCGCGGCGGAGTGTCGCACGATGTAGTTCTTGGCGCGATTGCTGATACTCAGCAGGCGCAACAATAAGAAGGTCTAGCCGCGTCCGCGCGGCGTTATCATTTCGGGCAACATGCAATAATCGTGAGCATAAGCCTTTTAGTGGGGTGTTAAATGGATGATTTCAAACCAGAAGACGATATGAAAGCCGATCGCAACGATCGTCGTGCTGGTCGTTCCCGTCAGTCTTCCGAGCGTGACGCCGATCCGCAGATCAATTTCGACGATCTCGATCTTGAGGCCGATGAAGGCCGTCCGACGCGCGCGAACAAAGCCCGTCGTGAACGCGATGAAGAAGAGTACGAAGAGGACCTCGAGTCCGAAGAAGAAGTAGAAGAAGAGCAGCAGGTTGAACGCCGCCCGCGTAAACGCAAAAAGGCCCCTGCTAAGCCGGCTTCCCGCCAGTATGTCATGATGGGCGTCGGGGTGCTGGTACTCCTGCTGCTGATTGTCGGCGTGGGTTCGGCGCTGAAATCGCCATCTTCTTCCAATGAATCCGCTTCTGGTGAGAAGAGCGTTAATCTGTCAGGCGATCAAAGCATGACCGCTGACCAGAACAACAATGCCGCGCAGCCGGTCGATCAAACTGCGGGCAACACCAACCAGCAACAGCCGCAGGACGTTTCTCTGCCGCCGATCGCCTCTAGTCCGACTCAGGGTCAACCCGCCTCCGAGCCGCAGGGCCAGCAGCGTGTGGAAGTTCAGGGCGACCTGAACAATGCGCTGACTCAACAGCAGGGTCAACTGGATAGCGCCGTTGCTAACTCCACCTTACCGACCGAACCTGCGACCGTTGCGCCGATGCGTAATGGCGCCGCGCCGCGTCAAACGACCGAACGCCAGACGGCCGCCGCGCCGCGTCAAACGACCGAACGCCAGACGGCCGCCGCGCCGCGTCCTGCCGAGCGTAAACAGGTGGTGATTGAACCGAAACCGCAAAGCAAGCCGCAGGTGACCGCCAAAGCGCCGGTTGAAACCAAACCTAAGCGCGTAGAGAGCGCGCCGGCGGCTACCGCCAGCAAGCCTGTCGCCACTGCGCAGACTAAACCGGCTGCGACAACCGCGCCAACGGCGACTGCGACTGCGCCGGCCGCAACGACCTCCGCCCCGGCTGCCACCACGCCTGCGGCGACCGCAGCGGCTGGCAGCAAAACGGCTGGCGATGTTGGTTCGATGAAGTCTGCGCCGTCTGGCAACTATACGTTGCAGCTCAGCAGCTCCTCTAACTACAACAACCTGAATAACTGGGCGAAGAAAGAGAAGCTGGAAAAATATGTTGTCTATGAGACGACTCGCAACGGTCAACCGTGGTATGTGCTGGTTAGCGGCATCTACGCTTCAAAAGATGAAGCGAAACGTGCCGTCGCCACGCTCCCTGCGGATGTTCAGGCGAAAAATCCATGGGCAAAACCGCTGCACCAGGTACAAGCTGACCTGAAGTAATGCCGCGAGTAGTCTTAAGCGCAGGATGCTGTCGGAGCGATTTCTCCACAGCCGGAGAAAGTGTAATTAGTTAGGCAGCATGAAAAAGAATCGCGCTTTTCTGAAGTGGGCAGGGGGGAAATACCCCCTGCTTGACGATATTAAAAAGCATTTGCCGGAAGGTGAATGCTTGATTGAGCCCTTCGTGGGCGCCGGGTCGGTATTCCTGAATACCGACTTTTCTCGTTATATTCTCGCGGATATCAATAGCGACCTGATCGGTCTGTATAACATCGTCAAATTGCGCACCGACGAATACGTCAGCGCGGCACGTGAGATGTTTACGCCGGAAAATAACGCCGCAGAGCGCTACTACCAGTACCGTGATGAATTCAACCAGAGTCAGGATCCCCTGCGTCGCGCGGTGCTGTTCCTGTATCTGAATCGTCATGGCTACAACGGCCTGTGCCGCTACAACCTGCGCGGCGAGTTCAACGTGCCGTTTGGCCGCTACAAAAAGCCCTATTTCCCCGAGGCTGAGCTCTATCACTTCGCCGCCAAGGCGCAGAACGCCGAGTTTTACTGCGAATCTTATGAAGAGTGTATGAAGCGCGCCGATAGCCGGGCGGTAGTCTATTGCGATCCGCCGTACGCGCCGCTGACGGCGACGGCGAATTTTACCGCCTACCACACCAACAGCTTCAACCTTGATCAGCAGGTACTGCTGGCGAAAAAGGCGGAATCGTTGATGAAAAAGCGGATCCCGGTGCTTATCTCAAACCACCGCACGCCGCTGACGCAGGAGTGGTATAAAAACGCGGCGGAAACGCATATTGTGAAGGTTCGGCGCAGCATCAGCAGCAATGGTGGTACGCGTAAAAAGGTGGACGAGCTCTTAGCGCTGTACCGTCCACCGAAGACCAAATAAATTTCAAGGAGATGCGGATGAAGCAGTATTTGATTGCCCCTTCGATTCTGTCGGCTGATTTTGCCCGTTTGGGCGAGGATACCGCTAAGGCACTGGCGGCGGGTGCGGATGTCGTACACTTCGACGTCATGGACAACCACTATGTGCCGAATCTGACGATTGGCCCGATGGTACTGAAGTCGCTGCGCAACTACGGCATTACCGCGCCGATCGATGTGCACCTGATGGTAAAGCCGGTCGACCGCATCATTCCTGATTTTGCCGAAGCCGGCGCCAGCATTATCACTTTCCACCCGGAAGCCTCTGAACACGTCGACCGCAGCCTGCAGCTTATCAAAGAGCATGGCTGTAAAGCGGGGCTGGTATTCAACCCGGCGACACCGCTAAGTTACCTCGATTATGTTATGGATAAGCTGGATGTGATCCTGCTGATGTCGGTTAACCCAGGCTTTGGCGGCCAGTCCTTTATTCCACACACCCTTGAAAAACTGCGTCAGGTGCGTCAGCTTATCGATCAATCCGGCTACGACATTCGCCTTGAAGTCGATGGCGGCGTGAAAGCCAGCAATATTGGTGAAATTGCCGCCGCCGGTGCGGATATGTTTGTCGCGGGTTCGGCGATCTTCGGCCAGCCGGACTACAAAAAAGTTATTGATCAAATGCGTAGTGAATTAGCGAAGGTTAGTCATGGATAAATTACAGGCCATCCGCGGCGTGGCATTCGACCTGGACGGTACGCTGGTCGATAGCGCGCCGGGTTTAACCGCCGCCGTTGATAGCGCGCTTTACGCGCTGGAACTGCCGGTGGCAGGTGAAGAACGCGTCGTGACCTGGATTGGCAACGGCGCAGACGTCCTGATGGAGCGGGCGCTGAACTGGGCTCGCCAGGAGCGCGCCACGTTACGCGCGGCGATGGGGAAACCTTCCGTCGACGATCATGATATACCGCAAGACGAACAGCTACGCGTTTTGCGTAAACTGTTCGACCGCTATTACGCCGAAGCGGCGGAAGAAGGTAGTTTCTTGTTCCCGGCGGTGGCCGATACGCTCGGCGCGCTGCATGCCAAAGGCCTGCCGCTGGCGCTGGTCACCAACAAACCGACACCGTTTGTGGCGCCCTTGCTTGAGGCGCTGGATATCGCGAAATACTTTAGCGTGGTGATCGGCGGCGACGATGTGCAGAATAAAAAACCGCATCCGGATCCGCTGCTGCTGGTGGCGCAAAAGCTCTCTCTGACGCCTGCCGAACTCCTGTTCGTCGGGGATTCGCGCAATGATATTCAGGCGGCGAAAGCGGCAGGTTGCCGCTCTATCGGTCTGACTTACGGCTATAACTACGGCGAGCCGATAGCGCTGAGCGAGCCGGATTTTATCTTTGACCAATTTAATGAACTCTTGCCCGCTCTTGGGCTACCGTACAGTGAAACTCAGGAATTAAAAAATGACTAAGCCCATCGTTTTTAGTGGCGCACAGCCCTCAGGTGAATTGACCATTGGCAACTATATGGGTGCGCTGCGTCAATGGGTAAACATGCAGGATGACTATCACTGTATTTACTGCATCGTTGACCAGCACGCGATCACCGTGCGTCAGGATCCGCAGAACCTGCGTAAAGCAACGCTGGATACGCTGGCGCTGTATCTGGCCTGCGGTATCGATCCGCAAAAGAGCACCATTTTCGTCCAGTCTCACGTGCCGGAACACGCACAGCTGGGCTGGGCGCTCAACTGCTACACCTATTTCGGCGAACTGAGCCGTATGACCCAGTTTAAGGACAAGTCCGCGCGCTACGCCGAGAACATCAACGCTGGTCTGTTTGACTACCCGGTACTGATGGCCGCTGACATCCTGCTGTACCAGACCAACCAGGTACCGGTAGGCGAAGATCAGAAACAGCATCTTGAGCTGAGCCGCGACGTTGCGCAGCGCTTTAACGCTATCTATGGCGATATCTTTAAAGTGCCTGAGCCGTTTATTCCTAAGTCCGGCGCGCGCGTCATGTCGCTGCTGGAACCGACCAAGAAGATGTCCAAGTCCGATGACAACCGCAACAACGTCATTGGCCTGCTGGAAGACCCGAAATCGGTAGTTAAGAAGATCAAACGCGCGGTGACCGATTCCGACGAGCCGCCGGTTGTCCGTTACGATGTGCAAAACAAAGCGGGCGTTTCCAACCTGCTGGATATCCTCTCCGCCGTCACCGGCCAGAGCATTCCGGAGCTGGAACAGCACTTTGAAGGTAAAATGTACGGCCATCTGAAAGGTGAAGTCGCCGAAGCCGTTTCCGGTATGCTGACCGAGCTGCAGGAGCGCTATCACCGTTTCCGCAACGACGAAGCGTTCCTTAATCAGGTGATGAAAGAGGGCGCCGAGAAGGCCAGCGCGCACGCTTCTAAGACTCTGAAAGCGGTATATGAAGCGATTGGCTTTGTCGCTAAGCCGTAATAAGGCTCACTGAAGGTAAAAAACCGGGATTATCCCGGTTTTTTTGTCTTTGTCAGAGCACATTAGCTTAATGGTGAGAAAACCAGTTCAGCTTGTCGCGTAGCGCCACCACGCGGCCCACGATAATTAACGCCGGGCTGGCCATCTGCTGCGCCAGGATATCCAGCCGATCCAGAGTGCCGGTGACGACCTTCTGGTTGACCGCGGTGCCGTTTTCGACGATAGCGGCCGGCATATCCGCCGCCATGCCGTGGGCGATCAGTTTTTCGCGGATCGCCGGCGCCTGGTTTAGCCCCATATAGAACACCAGCGTCTGTTTTTCCACCGCCAGATTTTGCCAGTCGAGATCGCTACCGGTTTTCAGATGGCCGGTGATCAGGCGTACGCCCTGGGCGAAATCGCGGTGGGTGAGCGGAATACCGGAGTAGGCCGAGCAGCCGGAGGCGGCGGTGATCCCCGGCACCACCGAGAACGGAATACCTGCCGCGCAGAGGGTCTCCAGCTCTTCGCCGCCGCGGCCAAAAATAAACGGATCGCCGCCTTTCAGACGTACAACACGTTTGCCGCTTTGCGCTTCGCGCAGCAGGATTTGGTTAATCTCCTCCTGCGGCACGCAGTGATAGCCTGCACGTTTGCCGACAAACACCCGATCGGCGTCACGGCGCACCAGGTTCATAATGTCGTCGGAGACCAGTCGGTCATAAACCACTACATCGGCCTGCTGGATCTGCTGCAGTCCCTTGAGGGTGAGCAGCCCGGCATCGCCCGGACCGGCGCCCACCAGCACCACTTCGCCGCGATGTTCCAGCGGCTCATTCAATAACTGTTCCGTGGTGTCGGCAACGGCCTGACGATCATCGTTCGCCAGCGATTGGGCGAGACGATCGTTAACAAACAGCTTTTCCCAGAAGCGGCGGCGCTCGCCGACGGTAGCGAACTGTTTTTTCACCCTTGAGCGCAACTGCCCGGCATAGCGGGCGATTTGCCCGAGGTGCAGCGGCAGCAGCGATTCGAGCTTTTCACGCAGCAGGCGCGCCAGCACCGGGGAGGTACCGCCGGAAGACACGGCGACCATCAGCGGCGAGCGGTCGATAATTGACGGCATGATAAAGCTGGCCTGACGGGGCGCATCCACCACGTTGCAGAAAATACGCCGTGATTCAGCGGCCTCGCTGACCTGCTGATTAACGACATCATCGTCGGTGGCGGCGATCGCCAGCCAGCAGTTATCGAGCAGCGCAGGATTGAAATCGCCCTGCGCCAGCGTCAGCATTTGCGCCTCGGCCCACACCTGAAACTGCGGAGTAAACTGGCGTGAGTTCACCGTTAACCGGGCGCCTGCGTCGAGCAACAGACGCGCCTTGCGTTCAGCGACATCGCCGCCGCCGACCAGCAAGCAGTCGCGATCGCGTAGTTGGCAAAAAATAGGTAAGTGGTCCACGGCAGATCCTCACGGCAAGGGGGGAAAGGGAGTGCGGTCGTAGCATAGCAGCTGAGGGAATCACGGAGATATGAATTTTGCCGCCTCTACTTATTAGTGGTCATAAGCTGATGATATGGTTCCCCCCGCCGCGCGGAGGGAACCTTGCGGCATCAGGCTTTCAGCTGCACTTTGCCATCTTTAACACGGGCTTCGTAGTGGGCGATGGAGTGGCTCTCATCTTCCATGCACAGCCCGTCGCTGAGGCGGAAGCGCTGCTTTTTCAGCGGGCTGGCAACCCACAGCGCGCCGTCATGCTCAGCGATAATCCCGCGGGACAGCACGCTGGCATTGAAGAACGGATCGATATTGCTGATGGCGAACACTCTGTCGTCATGGTACGGACGGAAGATAGCTACCTGCTGTTGCCCCAGCAGCGCACAGACGCCGGTCGCCGGCAGGATGTCGTCAATTTTGCAGATGTTTACCCACTGGCTCATACGTTTTCCTCCACCAGCGTGACCGGGATGCGCTCATAGGGCGTGGCCGGGCGATGCTGGTCACGTTCCGGCACCACCTGAACGTTCGGGTCGCGCTGATCGCTGTTGATAAAGTGTTTGAAGCGCGTCTGTGCCGCCGGGTTATTGACGGTCTCGGTCCATTCGCAGGCAAAAGCGGCGCGCAGGCGAGCCAGCTCTTCTTCAAGGTGATCGTTCAGGCCCAGCTTATCGTCGATGATGACGCTGCGCAGATAGTCGATGCCGCCTTCCATGTTGTCCAGCCACGGCGCGGTACGGGTCAGCTTATCGGCGGTGCGGATGTAGAACATCATAAAGCGGTCGAGATATTTGATGAGCGTATCGCGATCGAGGTCCGCGGCCAGCAGATCGGCGTGGCGTGGTTTCATCCCGCCGTTACCGCACACGTACAGGTTCCAGCCTTTCTCGGTGGCGATGATCCCAACGTCTTTACCCTGGGCTTCCGCGCATTCACGGGTACAACCGGAGACGCCGAACTTCATTTTGTGCGGGGTACGGATACCTTTATAGCGGTTTTCCAGTTCTACGCCGAAGCCGACGCTATCGCCGACGCCGTAGCGGCACCAGGTACTGCCGACGCAGGTTTTCGCCATACGTAACGCTTTGGCGTAGGCATGGCCGGTTTCGAAGCCGGCTTCAATCAGTTGACGCCAGATTTCCGGCAGGTCGTCTTTTTGCGCGCCGAACAGGCCGATACGCTGGGAGCCGGTGATTTTGGTATACAGATTAAATTCGCGCGCGATGCGACCGACGGCAACCAGGCCTTCTGGCGTAATTTCGCCGCCTGCGGAGCGCGGGATAACCGAGTAGGTGCCATCTTTCTGGATGTTGGCGAGGAAGTTATCGTTGGTGTCCTGCAGCGGCGTGTGCTGTGGTTTGAGGATGTACTCATTCCAGCAGGAGGCCAGCAGGGAACCGACGGTCGGCTTACAGACTTCACAGCCGTAGCCCTGACCATGTTTTTCCAGCAGTTCGTCGAAGGTTTTGATGCCTTCGACGCGGATCAGGTGGAACAGCTCCTGGCGAGAGTAGGCGAAGTGCTCACACAGATTGTTGTTCACTTCGATACCCTGTTTCGCCAGCTCGGCGTTGAGCACCTGCGTCACCAGCGGAATACAGCCGCCGCAGCCGGTTCCGGCTTTGGTTTCCGCTTTCAGCGCCGCCACGGTGTGGCAGCCTTTATTGATAGCGGCGATCAGGTCGCCTTTGCTGACGTCGAAGCAGGAACAAATCTGCGCGCTGTCCGGCAGTTTATCCACGCCGATGGACGGCTTGCCGCTGCCGGCGTGGGCCGGGAGGATCAGCGAATCCGGGTTTTCCGGCAGCTCGATGGCATTCAGCACCAGCTGCAGCAGGTTGCCGTAATCGCTGGTGTCGCCGACCAGTACCGCGCCAAGTAGGGTTTTGTTATCTTCGCTGACAATGAGCCGTTTGTAGACCTCTTTGCTTTCGTCGAGATAGACGTAGCTACGCGCGCCCGGCGTGCGCCCGTGGGCGTCGCCGATACCGCCAACGTCCACGCCGAGCAGCTTCAGCTTGGCGCTGAGGTCGGCGCCGGTGAACAGATTGTCGTTGCCGAGGATATGGTCAACGGTAACCTGCGCCATTTTGTAGCCCGGGGCGACAAGACCGTATACGCGGTTATTCCAGCTGGCGCATTCGCCGATAGCGTAGATATCCGGATCGGAGGTCTGGCAGCTATCGTTGACCATGATGCCGCCGCGTTGGGCAACGGCGAGACCGCACTGGGTAGCCAGCTTGTCGCGCGGACGGATACCGGTAGAGAAGACGATGAAATCGACCTGCAGTTCGCTACCGTCGGCGAAGCGCATCGTTTTGCGTGCCTCGGTGCCCTGCTGAACGATCTCTTTGGTGTTTTTGCTGGTGTGAACTTTCACACCCATGCTTTCAATCTTACGCTTCAGCTGCTCGCCGCCCATCTGGTCGAGCTGCTCGGCCATCAGCATCGGCGCGAACTCGATCACGTGGGTTTCCACGCCGAGATTTTTCAGCGCGCCAGCCGCTTCCAGACCGAGCAGACCCCCGCCGACCACCGCGCCGCGTTTGCTGCGACGGGCGCAGGATTCGATGGCGTTAAGATCTTCAATAGTACGATAGACGAAGCAATCCTGGGTTTCCGCGCCTTTAATGGGCGGGATCCACGGGTATGAGCCAGTCGCCATAATCAGCTTGTCGTAGAAAACGGTACGGCCAGCGCTGGAGTGGATCACCTTTTCCTGACGGTTGATGGTAATCGCGCGTTCGCCGACCAGTACCTTGACGCCGTGTTTCTCATAGAAACCTTCGCGTACCAGCGACAGCTCTTCCGCAGTGTGATGGGAGAAGTAAGACGACAGGTGGACACGGTCATAGGCGATACGCGGCTCTTCACAGAACACGGTAATGTCGAATTGTCCGGCAGGCGCCTTATCAAGAAGCTCTTCGATAAAGCGATGGCCGACCATGCCGTTACCGATAATAGCGATTCTGACTTTGCTCATTTTTGCCTCGATTTCTTTTCTATTACCGCCTACCTTAACGATTCAGCTACTACACTCATTGATACAAATCAATTTAGAACTTACCTACCACTTAATGAGTATATTCATGATTTATAATGATTTTTCTAAGTTGCGGAAAAATCAGGCTTTTCCGTTTTGTTCTTTTTATGTACAAAGACAGCGGAAGAAATAAGCAATATTCAGGGGAGCAAACTATGTCGACAACGCCGCTGTGGTTAATTCAGAACGTCCATCTGCCGAAGAGGGAAGGGTTGTGGCAGATTGCGATTGATAAAGGGCGATTCGGCGACATTACGCCGATGGGAGAGGCGCGCAGCGAAAGCTACGAAGTGCTTAACGCCCGCGGCGGATTGGCCATCCCGCCGTTTATCGAACCGCACATTCATCTCGATACCACGCAGACGGCGGGAGAACCGAACTGGAACCAGTCCGGAACGTTGTTCGAAGGGATTGAGCGTTGGGCCGAGCGTAAAGCGCTACTAAGCCATGAGGATGTGAAAGCCCGCGCGTGGAAAACCCTGCGCTGGCAAATCGCTAACGGCATCCAGTTTGTCCGCACCCATGTCGATGTTTCCGACCCAACGTTGACCGCGCTGAAAGCGATGCTGGAAGTCAAACAAGAGGTAGCGCCGTGGGTCGATTTGCAGATAGTCGCCTTCCCCCAGGAGGGGATTTTATCCTACCCCAATGGTGAGAGTTTGCTGGAGGAGGCGTTACGGCTGGGCGCCGATGTGGTTGGGGCGATCCCGCATTTCGAATTTACCCGTGAATATGGTGTGGAATCACTGCATATCGCTTTCCGTCTGGCGCAGAAATACCAGCGTCCGCTGGATATCCACTGCGATGAAATTGACGATGAACAGTCGCGCTTTGTCGAAACGGTCGCCGCGCTGGCGTTAAAAGAGGGAATCGGCCCCCGGGTGACCGCGAGCCATACCACCGCGATGCACTCCTATAATGGCGCTTATACCTCACGGCTGTTCCGCCTGTTAAAACTCTCGGGCATTAACTTCGTCGCCAACCCGCTGGTCAATATTCATCTGCAGGGGCGCTTTGATGACTACCCGAAGCGGCGCGGCGTGACGCGAGTTAAGGAGCTGATGGCGGCCGGCATTAATGTCTGTTTTGGCCACGATGATGTGTTCGACCCATGGTATCCGTTGGGAACCGGCAACATGCTACAGGTGCTGCATATGGGGCTACACGTTTGCCAGTTAATGGGCTATCAGCAGATTAACGACAGTCTGCAGCTGATTACCCACAACAGCGCCAGAACCTTTGGGCTCAATGATTACGGCATTGCTACCGGCAACCCGGCCAATCTGGTGATCTTGCCGGCGGAAAACGGTTTTGAAGCCGTACGCTGCCAGGTGCCGGTACGGTGGTCAATTCGTCAGGGAAGGGTCATTGCGACTACGCAGCTGGCGCAGACGTGGATACAGACCGATAAAGGCGGCGAGGAGTTGTTTTTTACCAAAAATAGCCCCTTTGCCGAAGCAAAGGGGCCTAAGGCTTAGTGCGCCGACGCGTTCTGACGGTGGCGGGAAACGAAGCCAAGGAGCAGACACATCACGAATACCACGGCATAGAGGCCGTTCGCGGTGTGCAGCGCGGCCAGCGGGCCGCTGGCCGCGACGATCGGCCCGGTCACTACGAAGGTCAGCATGGTGCCGATAGTGCCGCAGGTCAGAATGAAGTTCACCAGCTTCGGTGAAGCGACTTTAGTCTGCTGCGAGCCCAGAGTAATGATCGAGGTATAGATGGCGCTGGAGAAGAAGCCAAGGGTCAGGATGAACCACGGCATATGCTCCGGCGAACCGTTAATGAACAGATACATCAGGACTGTCGCCAGGCCCGCCAGCACGGTCAGGATGCGCTGCAGGTCGAAGAATCGCAGGATGAAGCTGAACGACCACATGCCAATCATATAGGACATCCAGAAATCGCTGACCAACTTACCGGCGTCGCCGAGGCTCATGCCGAGGCCTTTGGCATATTCCGGTACCCAGGAGATAAAGCCCAACTGACCGAGGATGTAGCATAGCGCGGCGATGGAAAGGAACAGCACGCCGATGCCCCATTTCTCTTTCACTACCGGCTGGCTGTTTTCCGCCAGCGCTTTGTTGCCAAGCACCGGGAACTCACAGCCGAAAGTCAGCACGAAAATAGCAACGTAGACCAGGCCGATACAGGCGTAAACCCAGTACCACTCGATGCTGCGCGCCAGCAGAACGGCGGCGACCATCGGGAAGATCATCCCTGCCATGCTGAAGAAGGAGTCGGTGAACAGCAGACGCGCGCCGCGCTGGCGGCCTTCATACATGTGGGTAATCAGGAAAGTACCGATCGACATGGTGATCCCGCTGACCAGACCGAGCACGAACATCGACGCGGAGAACAGCGTCAGGCTGTGGCCGAACATCAGCCCGGCGATAGCTAACAGCATCAGGATAAAGCCGAAGCGCAGCTGGGTTTTCAGCGGCACGATCTCCATCAGCCAGGCATTCAGGAAGATAGAAATCAGAATACCGGCATTGAGGAAGGTAAAGGTGTTACTCATACTGGACACCGGCAGATGGAAATAATCCGCGATGTTCCCCATCACCATCCCGGTGACGATCACCAACGCGCCGGTCAGGGCGTAGGAGAAAAAGCTGATCCATGTGAGCTTGATACGATTGCTGTTAGTCATGACAGGCCTGTGAATAGATAGGTAAAGCGCGTTGACGCTGCGCCGGGCGCACAGATTTTATTCATTCAAGTGATGAAGGCAAACGTTTATATTGAAATGTAGAGCTTATTGCATGGTTTTGTGTGACATTGATCACATTAATAAGATTGCTCACCCCTGAGTCAGTTCGTAACAAGTGTTTCAGCTAAGTAAAATTAGGTAAAAGGCTAGCCCGCTATGCAAAGGCTCTTTAGAATCAAGGCACTTGCTTTTTACTCTGCTCCGTTAAGGAATTTCCATGCTCAAATCCACTCTGGCGGCGATGGCTGCCGTATTCGCCATTTCAGCATTCTCCCCCGCCATGGCGGCCAAGGGCGACCCGCACGTACTGCTGACCACTTCTGCTGGCAACATCGAGTTGGAGCTGAATAGCCAGAAGGCGCCGATTTCTGTCGATAACTTCCTGAAGTACGTGAACAGCGGTTTCTATAACAACACGACCTTCCACCGGGTGATCCCAGGCTTTATGGTGCAGGGCGGCGGCTTTAACGAGCAGATGCAGCAAAAGCAGCCGAACCCGCCGATTAAAAACGAAGCCGACAACGGCCTGCGTAATACCCGCGGGACAATCGCCATGGCGCGTACCGCCGATCAGGACAGCGCGACCAGCCAGTTCTTCATCAACGTGGCTGATAACGCTTTCCTCGACCACGGGCAGCGTGATTTTGGCTACGCGGTATTTGGTAAAGTGGTGAAGGGAATGGACGTCGCCGACAAAATTTCTCAGGTTCCGACCCACAACGTCGGCCCATACCAAAATGTTCCGTCCAAACCGGTCGTTATTCTCTCGGCGAAAGTGCTGCCGTAATCTTCTTCAGGCGCGGGCGGTCCGCCTGCGTCCAGCTTGCCTCTCTGCGTAACCTGAAATTGCTGCTTATACTTGTGGCACACAGGGGACGACAAGGGAGGCGACCATGCGTTTACTCACCGATAAACAAAAATCCCGGCTCTGGGAACAGACCCGCAATGCCAATTTTCAGGCCAGCCGACGCCTTGAAGGCGCGACGGTACCGCTCATTACCTTGACGGCTGAGGAAGCGCTGGCGCGTCTTGCCGAGCTGAGGAGGCGTCATGAGCGCTAAATATGGCGACGATCGCGACCCCTATCTCTATCCGACGCTGGATGTGTTGCGTAATCGGCTGGGTATTCGTCAGGCACAGCGGCTGGAACAAACGGCCTGGGAATTCACTTCCCTGCGCGCGGCGACGATCCCGTTGGGCCCGCGCGGCCGCGGCTTACCGCATCTGTGCGCCATTCACCGGCAACTTTATCAGGATCTCTTTGACTGGGCGGGCAAACTGCGGGAAATCGATATCTACCAGGGCGATACGCCGTTTTGCCACTTCGCGTGGATAGAGAAAGAGGGTAACGCGCTGATGCGCAAGCTGGAAGAAGAGGACTATCTGTGTGAACAACCCCGGGAGACGTTCGTCGAGCGCCTGAGCTGGTACTACGGCGAAATCAATGTCCTGCACCCGTTCCGTCTTGGCAACGGCCTGACGCAAAGGATCTTCTTCGAACAGTTGGCCATTCACGCCGGCTACCTGCTCGACTGGCGGGGTATTGAGCCGGATGCGTGGAGCCAGGCTAACCAGCTGGGAGCGATGGGCGACCCGGAACCGCTGGAGCGGATCTTTCGTAAAGTGGTAAGCGAAGCGCGGGAATCTGAGTAGAATAGCCCGGTTTTGTTTTTTCCGGAGCCGCTATGATCCTGCTAATCGATAACTATGACTCTTTCACCTGGAATCTGTACCAGTACTTTTGCGAACTGGGGGCGGAGGTGCTGGTTAAGCGTAACGATGAGTTAACGCTGGCAGAGATAGCGTCGCTGGCGCCGGAGAAAATCGTTATTTCGCCGGGCCCCTGCACGCCCGATGAGTCAGGTATTTCGCTGGACGTTATCCGCCGTTATGCCGGAAAAACCCCGCTGCTCGGCGTGTGTCTGGGTCATCAGGCTATCGCCCAGGTCTTCGGCGCCGCCATCGTACGCGCCGCTCAGGTCATGCATGGTAAAACGTCGCTTATTGAGCACAACGGCGAGGGCGTTTTTAAGGGGTTAAACAACCCGCTCACCGTTACGCGTTACCATTCATTAGTTATCGACCCGCCAACCCTTCCCGCGGATTTTATCGTTACCGCCCGCAGCGCCAGCGGTGAAATCATGGGTATCCGCCATCGCCAGTGGGATCTCGAAGGCGTGCAGTTCCACCCGGAGAGTATTCTTAGCGAACAGGGACACCAACTGCTGGAAAACTTCCTTAAACGCTGATTTGTAGTTGCCATGGGTTGATTTATTATGCATATTTTGTGATTAAAACATCGCAATCATTGCACGTTACACAGAAGGATGGGCATCACATGGCAACAGAGCAACCGGCAATCACCCGCGCCACATTCGATGAAGTCATTCTGCCGATTTATGCACCGGCGGAGTTTATTCCGGTGAAGGGGAAAGGCAGCCGCGTTTGGGATCAGCAGGGCAAAGAGTACGTTGATTTTGCCGGCGGGATTGCGGTGACCGCGCTGGGCCACTGCCACCCGGCGCTGGTGGCGGCGCTGCACGAGCAGGGCGAAACCCTGTGGCACACCAGCAACGTTTTTACCAACGAGCCGGCGCTGCGCCTGGGTCGCCAACTGGTGGACGCTACTTTTGCCGAACGCGTGGTGTTTATGAACTCCGGTACGGAAGCCAATGAAACGGCGTTCAAGCTGGCGCGTCATTACGCAATCACTCGCCATAGCCCGTACAAAACCAAAATCATCGCTTTCCATAATGCCTTCCACGGACGGTCGCTGTTCACCGTCTCGGTTGGTGGTCAGCCGAAATACTCTGACGGTTTCGGGCCGAAACCGGCAGATATCGTGCATGTCCCATTTAACGATCTCGAGGCGGTGAAAGCGGTGATCGATGACCATACCTGCGCGGTGGTGGTTGAGCCGATTCAGGGCGAGGGCGGGGTGATGGCGGCGACGCCGGCGTTCCTGCAGGGGCTGCGCGAACTGTGCGACCAGTATCAGGCACTGCTGGTATTTGATGAAGTGCAGTGCGGTATGGGCCGTACCGGTTCGCTGTTCGCCTATATGCATTACGGCGTGACCCCGGATATCCTGACCAGCGCGAAAGCGCTCGGCGGCGGTTTCCCGATTAGCGCGATGTTGACCACCAATGAAATTGCCAGCGCCTTCCATGCCGGTTCCCATGGCTCCACCTACGGCGGCAATCCGCTGGCCTGCGCGGTGGCGACCGCGGCTTTCAACCTGATTAACACGCCGCAGGTGCTGGAGGGCGTGAATGCCAAACGGGCGCTGTTTGTCGAACACCTGCAGCAGATCGATGCGCAGTTTGATCTGTTCAGCGACATCCGCGGCATGGGGCTGTTAATCGGCGCCGCGCTTAAGCCGCAGCATCATGGACGCGCGCGCGATTTCCTCTATGCCGCGGCGGAGGCCGGGGTGATGGTGTTAAACGCCGGGCCGGACGTAATGCGCTTTGTGCCGTCGCTGGTGATTGATGATAGCGATATCGCCGAAGGGATGGCGCGCTTTGCGCAGGCGGTTAAAAACGTGCTTAGCGCCTAGTCGTGCGTAGCCAGATGCCGTGATGCGGACGCTGACGCCATGCCACCGACGAAATGGTGTGCATGGTGTTCAGATGGCCGAGGATCCGCTGCAGATGCTGCTCAAGGGTGCTGAGCGGCCCACGCAACACTTCCCCGTCCTGGGATTCCATAATATTTACATCGCCCGCGCTGCCCGGCCCGTCTGAATCCAGACGCTGCTGACAGCGCTGCAGCGCAATTTCACAAGATTCCAGATACCGCTGCGCCAGGTCAGGCGTTAGCATCGTATGCTCGCGCGCCAGCGTGGTCATGGCGTTGATATGCTCAACGATAAACTGGCTATGGGTTACCCACAGCTTCATATCTTCCAGATAGTGCGAGTTAAAACCCGGTTCCTGCATCGCCTGGTTAAGCGAGTTATACAGGGCGTTGTGCGCCTGGTTGACGCGCATACGCTGGTAGGCCAACGCCGGGGCCTGCGGATCGGCGCTAAGTATCAGCCGAATAGCCTCCTGATCGGCCTCCAGGGCATCGTGGGCGTTTTTACGCAGCAGGCCGCTCTGCCATTGCGGCCATAGCCAGACCATCCCGCCAAAGGCGATCAGACAGCCAATGATGGTATCGATAAAGCGGGCGACGATGAACTGCTCGCCGTTAAGCGTTAGCAACTGCAGGGTATATACCGCGGTGACGGTAAAGCCCACCATCGCCCAGCCGTAGTGTTTACGAATGATGAGATAGCTCAGCAGCGTGATGAACAACATACCGCTTAACGTATAGCTCTCCGGTACGTGGAAGTGTAAGGTCAGCCAGGCGATCACCAGGCCCGCCAGGGTGCCTGCCGCCCGGTGGACAATCCGCACGCGGGTGGCGCCGTAACCGTTTTGCGTCACGAACAGCACGGTCATCAGGATCCAGTAAGGCTTCGGCAGGTGCAGGGCGCTGCCCATCAGGCTGGCGATGCTCAACATTACGCTGATGCGCGCGGCGTTGCGCAGCGCCGGGGATTTCAATGACAGGTAATTCTTCAGGGCCGGTAGCAGCGGCAGGCGTCGTTCTTTGTCCGCCATCAGGTTACGTGCGTACAGCGGTCGCTGAGTACGTAGCACGCGGGCGATACGACTGAAGTGCCAGGCGCAGAACTGGCCAACTGGGTTATCGGGATGCTGATAGGCGATTTTTTCCAGCGCGCCGATTTGCTTATCCATCTGAAAGCGGCGCGGGTAGCGGTGGTAGAGAATATCATCCGCCAGCACCCGCAGACGAGCGGCAACGGTCTGCGCGTTCCAGCGGATGACCGCTTCCGCATGGCTGCGCTCCACCAGTTTTTGCACCTCTTCCGGCTGGTGCAGGCTCACTGAAATATGTTCCTGCAGATCCAGCCCAACCTGGAACGCGCGCAGCAGTCGCTTATGATCGCTACGCTGGTTGGCGGCTAACATATGCATCTGCTGATAGCACTGGGTAATTAAATCGACTACCTTCTGCTGGCGGGTAAGCAGCGGCGGCAGGGAGGTCGTCGGATCAGTGTGCTGCGTCAGGAGGCTATATTTGGCCTCGCAATAGTTAGCCAGTTCGCGGTAAAGCAGGCTTAACGACTCGCGCAGCGGCTGCTCTCGCCAGAGCCAAAACCAGAACCAGTTAAAGAGTCCGTACCACAAGGTTCCCAGCGCATAGATAAGCAGCGGCTCCCAGATGGGCATATTGCCGGCCAGGCTTAAGGTAAAAATGGCGGCGATAAGCGATGCCGGCAACAGGCGAGCGTGTAGCGAGCTGATTTCCGCCGTCACGCCGAGAATCAGCGCCAGCGCGCTGAGGATAAGCGGCAACGGGATGTCGCGCGCCAGAAGCAATTGCACAATCAGGCTGCTGCCGGCAAACAGGCAGCCGCCAACGATCAGGCGTTTGAAAAAACGTTTATGCGGGGTGTCGAGACCGGCAATATTGCAACAGGCGGGAACTAAAGAGAACAGCAGCCCTTGCTGCAGATGGCCGAGCAGAAGCCCGATGGCCACAGGTAGACACAGCACCAGCGTTTGCCGCAGTGCATAGTTGACTTCCGGGTGGTAAATCAGCCTGCGCCACATGGGAGAAACAAAAACGGCGTACTGCGCGGAGCAATACGCCGTTTAGCGACTTAACGGGTACCGTAGACGACGATAGTTTTACCGTGTGCCGAGATCAGGTTTTGATCTTCCAGCATCTTCAGAATACGGCCGACGGTTTCACGAGAGCAACCGACGATCTGGCCAATTTCCTGGCGGGTGATTTTGATCTGCATCCCGTCCGGGTGAGTCATGGCATCAGGCTGTTTCGCCAGATTCAGTAAGGTCTGAGCGATACGGCCCGTCACGTCGAGGAAAGCAAGGTTACCGACTTTCTCGGAAGTGACCTGCAGACGACGCGCCATCTGCGAAGAAAGGCGCATCAGGATGTCCGGGTTCACCTGGATTAACTGACGGAATTTTTTGTAAGAGATCTCGGCCACTTCACATGCGGTTTTCGCACGTACCCAGGCACTACGTTCCTGACCTTCTTCAAACAGGCCTAATTCACCGATGAAATCGCCCTGGTTGAGGTAAGAGAGGATCATCTCTTTACCTTCTTCATCCTTGATGAGTACAGCCACGGAGCCTTTTACGATGTAGTAAAGCGTTTCCGCTTTCTCACCCTGGTGAATCAGCGTGCTCTTTGATGGGTACTTATGAATGTGGCAATGAGACAAGAACCATTCAAGGGTAGGGTCTGTTTGCGGTTTGCCAAGCACCATGCGCGGTTATCCTCTGTTATAAGCTATCTCCGGACGCCGACACTACACGGCATCCGGGCATGCAATCGTATTTTTCCCTATGCCTGGGAAGCTGGCTGCTCAATTTATGCAGCCTGTAATGTGAACTCCTCAGCATACATGCGGTACATCAATGTATTACTGTAGCATCCAGACTGTTTTAGCATAGCTTTCACCGCATGTCTCCTGGTGTCTCGCTTCAGCATGACCCAGGTCGCCTTCCGTTGCGAGATTTGTTATGTGCGCGTAATCTGTCAGGAAAATTGCAACAGCGGAGTTAAATTTTATGCAAGCGCGTGTGAAATGGGTGGAAGGTCTAACCTTCATCGGTGAGTCGGCCTCCGGCCACCAGATTTTAATGGATGGCAACTCCGGGGACAAAGCGCCCAGCCCGATGGAGATGGTGTTAATGGCGGCGGGCGGCTGTAGCGCAATTGACGTGGTGTCTATCCTGCAAAAAGGGCGTCAAAACGTCACTAACTGCGAAGTGAAGCTGACCTCCGAACGCCGTGAAGAGGCGCCGCGCCTGTTCACTCATATCAATCTGCACTTTATCGTCACCGGTAAAGAGCTGAAGGATGCGGCGGTGTCCCGTGCGGTGGATTTATCCGCGGAGAAGTACTGCTCGGTGGCGTTGATGCTGGAAAAGGCGGTCAACATCACCCACTCTTACGAAGTCATCGAAGCCTGAGGCGAATTGACGTAGCGGGACACTAACCCCGGCAGCACGGCGACCGGGGTTTTATTTTGCCCTTAACTAATGGTTTTGCCTTCCATCAAGCGCTCGACCAGCGGCGCCATAATGAGCTCCATCGCCAGCCCCATCTTACCGCCCGGCACCACCAGGGTGTTCATATGCGAGATAAACGACCCCTGTAGCATCGCCAACAGCCAGGGATAATCAATCCCCTGCAAATTGCGGAAGTGAATCACCACGAAGCTTTCGTCGAGCGATGGAATACCTTTGGCGGCAAACGGATTCGAGGTATCGACCGTCGGCACGCGCTGGAAGTTGATATGGGTACGTGAGAACTGGGGGGTGATGAAATTGATGTAGTCCTCCATCGAACGCACCACTGAGTCCATCACCGCTTCGCGCGAATGGCCGCGTTCGCTGGTATCGCGAATGAGCTTCTGAATCCATTCGAGGTTGACGATCGGCACCACGCCGACCAGCAGGTCGACATGTTTCGCCACGTCATGCTGCGGCGTCACCACGCCGCCGTGCAGCCCCTCATAAAACAGCACGTCGGTCGGTTCAGGCAGCGGCTGCCACGGGGTAAAGGTGCCGGGAACCTGATTCCAGGGAACCGCTTCATCATAGGTATGGAGATATTTTCGCGACTGGCCCTTGCCGAATTCGCCGTACTCTAAAAAGGTGCGTTCAAGCAGGCTGAAGTCGTTGGCCTCCGGGCCGAAGTAGCTGATGTGTTTGCCCTGATCGCGCGCTTTGCGGATCGCCATGTCCATTTCCGGGCGAGTATAGCGATGGAAGCTATCCCCTTCGACCTCCGCGGCATGCAGGTTCAGTTGCGAGAAAATTTTGCGAAACGCGAGGCTGGTGGTGGTGGTGCCCGCGCCGCTGGAGCCCGTGACTGCGATCACTGGATGTTTGGCAGACATAACAACTCCCTGATTAAGTGATGGTGTGTCGCCGTATCGCGCCAGGCTCTCGCGGTTAGAGGGGCATGGCGCTTAGCCGTTAAACATCTTGCGGGGCATGATGTTGACCGTCTCGTGCAGTTCTGACCACACCAGTACGGCCTCCCCGGTTTTAAGCTGCTGTTTTACATCGGCGACTTTATCGGCAAGCGAACGTTCATGTTCACCATAATCGGTGCCTTCGCGCAACACAAAGCTTTCAATCAGATTATCCAGCGTTTCGGGATCGAGATCCTGCCAGGGAATAATCATGCTTGTCCTCCCAGCCAGCGGGTTAACCAATCCGGAATACGTTGCTCCAGCCACATTTGCGGTTTTCGCAGCGTACCGCCGACAAAGCCAACGTGGCCGCCTTGTTCCGTGAGCTGATATTCGACGTTAGCCGGCAGCTGTTCCTGCGGCGGTATTGAATGATGGTCCATAAATGGATCGTCTTTTGCGTGAATGATCAGCGTCGGCTTGGTGATATCGCTTAAGCGCGGCATCGCGCTGCACTGTCGGTAATAGTCTAGCGCATCGGCGAAACCGTGGATTTTGGCGGTGATCATGTCGTCGAATTCGCGGATGCGGCGCATGCTTTTGAGCTGGCGAAGATCCACCGGCAGCGAGCCTGGATAGGCTTTCAGCTTGCGCGAGGCGTTGGCTTTCAGCAGGTTGAGCAGGTAACGCTGATAGACGCGCGAAAATCCTTTATCCATATGGTAGCTGCAGGCTTCCAGCATAAAGGGCGCCGAGACAATGACGGCCGCATCGAGCGGAATATTGTCGCCTTCTTTCGCCAGCAGACAGCCCAGCATGTTGCCGCCAAGCGAATAGCCTACCGCCGCCGTCGGCGCGGCGCCGAATTCACGCCGCAACCAGTGCAGGAACCAGGTGCCGTCTTCCGTTTCGCCAGAGTGATAAATACGACTGTTGCGATTCGGCTCGCCGCTGCAGCCGCGAAAATGCATCACCACCCCGAGCCAGCCGCGCTGCATGGCGGCGTGAATTAAACCGTGGGCGTAAGGGCTGTGCAGGCTGCCTTCCAGACCGTGAAAGACCACCAGTCGCGGTTTGTGGCGCGCGCCGGCGGGGTCTTCGCTCCAGGCCAGATCGACGAAATCGCCATCCGGCAGCTCAAGGCGCTGCCAGTGCGGCGTAAATCGGAGCTTGCGGCGGATGATCCGCGGCAGCATGGTTTGCAGATGACGATTGCCCACGCCGCGCATCGGATGGAATTCGCGCGAATCGTTATCGGGGGGCGTCACTGCTGTCGGGGTTATTTCAACCATAGTACCAGGATTATTAAGAAACTTTTAGAACACTATACCGCGCATAAAAGTGGGCGGTTAGCCAATATGTGGTCTTGCGGCTAATCGGCAAGCAGATTGCGCGAGAAGAGGTGGATATCCGCACCGGGCTTGAGCCGCCACAATCGCGCCTTTCGCGCCCCTGTCGCCAGCGTTTCTCCGGTTTCTTCGAACATGCCGGAGGCCTCAAAACGGCGGATTAGGCTTTTACGCTGAATCGGCTGGCCGAGGATGATTTCGGTCGCTTCCTGCAACTGGCCGTGGGTAAAGGTATCCCCCAAACAGTAAACAGGCAATAACGAATACATCGTTTTCTGGCGCAGGCGCTCCAGCGCGGCGCTGACTATCTGCCGATGATCGAAGGCAAGGTGATACTCATCAAGCTGCTGGACCGGCACCCAGCGGGCGTCGCTGACGCTGGCGATATGCGGCTGACAATCGACCCAGGCGATTAGCGCGAACCAGGCAACGGTCAGGCTCCAACCGCGCGGATCGCGGTCCGGTCCGGAAAAGGTACCGAACTGCTCCAGCCATGAAGGGGAAATGCCGGTTTTTTCCGTCAGCTTCCGCAGCGCCGTAGTGCGGGTGGACTCATCGTGGCCCGTATCGATAAATCCGCCGGGCAGCCCCCATGCGCCTTGCTGTGGCGGATTCGCGCGTTCAACCAACAGTACGCACAGCGCTCCCTGATGAAGGGTAAACAGCACGCTGTCGACGGTCACCAGCGGTGAAGGAAAACGGCTGGCGTCGTAGTGGTTGAGGTAATCGGCGTCGGTGGTCATAACATGCTCGCTGCGCAATAAGAACGCCGACAAGTGTACCAGCCCCCTTCAGAGCGGCAAGTGGCTATTTTTTCCTTCTATCTTTCAATTGGTTAATTCTTTTTCGTCGCGGAACGATATTTAATGCTTGCATGAATAGTGTCTTAAGGACATTATCAATTGTGTCCAAGAGACATAATTTAGGCGAGGAGGCCATCATGAGCGAAAAATTCACACTTTTGCTGGACGATACAGCGGTAACCCTTGCCAGCGGCGTCTTCCCTGATGGCGCAGGCTGGCTGAAAGTGACCGGTGAGCTGCCGGCCTCCGCCGCGTTAATGCGCATTCGGGCGGTCGCGCTACGTGATATGAATGATTTTATGCTGCTGGCCCAGTTGGTGGAGGCCGTTCGCCATGTGACCGATGTCGCCTTCAGCCATCTGGAGCTGCCATGGCTGCCGTGGGCGCGCCAGGATCGCCATATGGTGCCAGGCGACAGCTTTGCGCTGAAAGTTTTTGCACAGCAGCTGAATACACTGGGATTCGACAAAATTGTAGTCCTCGACCCGCATAGTGAGGCGGCGGCGGCGGCGGTAAACAACCTGGTCGCGATTAGCCAACAACAGTGCATGCTGCAGAACTCCCATCTGCGACGTGCCATCGCCGCCGGGAAGTTAATGCTGGTGGCGCCGGATGCTGGAGCGTTAAAGAAAATTCAGTATGTCGCTAAAGCCTGTGGCGCCAGCGAGTTTGCGATCCTCAGTAAGGAGCGAGATGTCGCTAGCGGCGCGTTAACAGGCTTTTCGCTGCTGGCCGGAGAGGTGGCGGGTAAAGCGGTACTGATCGTTGATGATCTTTGCGATGCCGGTGGAACGTTTATCGGCTCGGCGCAGGTCCTGCGTGACGCCGGCGCGCGTAGCGTTAGCCTGTACGTGACGCATGGCGTCTTTTCTAAAGGCATTACGCATCTATTGAATAATGGCATCGATGCCATTTACTCCACCACCTCTTATTCCTCTGCGGCTTTAGTCCATCCACAGCTGGAACTGATTGATATTGAAACCATTTACCGCGCTTATTGGGGATAACAAAATGAAAATGAATCCGATTCTGGCTATCGATGGTTATAAAGTTTCCCATCGCGTTCAGTATCCACAGGGGACGACTAAGGTCTATTCGAATTTTACGCCGCGCGGCGACCGTTTCTTTCAGTCGCCGCTAGCGGATGGCAAGTTGGTATTCTTCGGCTTACAGGGTTTTTTACAGTGGTTCCTCATCGATCTGTTTAACGAGGGCTTTTTCGCTCGTCCGGAAGAGGAAGTGGTCAGCGAGTATAAGCAGGTTATGGACGGCTACCTGGGACGGGATAGTGTCGCGGTAGATCATATCCGCGAGCTGCATCAGCTAGGCTACCTGCCGCTGCACATCAAAGCGCTGGATGAGGGCACGAAAGTGCCGATGAAGGTACCGGTTTTAACCATCACCAATACCCTGCCGCAGTTTTTCTGGCTGGTGAACTATCTGGAGACGGTCCTTTCGGCAGAACTGTGGAAAACGTCAACTAATGCCACTATCGCGCATCACTATCGTCTGATCTGCGAACGCTGGGCGGAGCAAACCTGTAGCGATTTGACACATCTGGATTTTCAATGCCACGACTTTTCGTTTCGCGGCATGTCCGGGCTACATGACGCCGCACAGTCTGGCAGCGGGCATCTGATTAGCTTTAAAGGGACGGATAGCCTGCCTGCGCTGCTCTACGCTCGTGATTACTATACTCGGGGTGAAGAAGACACGATCGGCGCCAGCATCCCCGCTACCGAGCATAGCGTGATGTGTATGGGCGAGCGGGATCGGGAGATAGAAACTTTTCGCCGGCTCATCTCTGACGTCCACCCGCAGGGGTTTGTCTCTATTGTTTCCGATACCTGGGATTACTGGCAGGTACTGACCGAGTATACCCGCGAACTGAAAGCCGTCATTATGCAACGCCAGGGACGTGTGGTATTCCGACCGGACAGCGGCGATCCGGTGGCTATCCTCTGCGGCACTGCCGCCGATGATGATACCCGCAGCGATCGTCGCGCCGAGGAGAAAGGTTCGGTTGAGGTGCTGTGGGAAATCTTTGGCGGGACGATTAACGAGAAGGGGTATAAGGTGCTGGACCCCCACGTAGGTCTGATTTATGGCGATTCTATTACGCTTGCGAGAGCGGATGAGATCCTGCGTCGCCTGGAAGCTAAAGGCTTTGCCAGCGCTAACGTGGTATTCGGGGTGGGTTCATATACCTACCAGTACAATACGCGTGATACTTTCGGCTTTGCGATGAAAGCCACCTGGGGGGAAGTGAATGGCGAAGGAAGAGCGCTCTTTAAGGAGCCAAAAACCGACAACGGCCTGAAACGTTCTGCGCGCGGGCTGTTACGCGTAGCGCGCGATGCCAGCGGCGAGCTACGGCTGCATGACGATCAAAGCCAGGAGCAAGAAGGTCAGGGAGAGCTAACCACTCGTTTCCTTGATGGCCAGCTGTTTGGTTACGAATCATTGTCACAGATCCGCGCCCGGCTGGCGGCGCAGCGTTGATGCCAGGCGAATGAAAAAAGGCGGGATATCCCGCCTTTTGTTGTCACTGTCTTGCATTAACCTTCCTGCAGCATCCGCTCCAGCTGTTCCTGCGCGTCCAGCCACGCCATTTCACACTCTTCGAGCCCTGATTTGGCGCTCGCCTGCTGCTGCAGGCACGCGGTTAATTCCGCTTTGCGCGAGGCGTCATATAACTCGCTGTCGCCCAGTTTCTCTTCCGCCTGCGCCAGCTGCGCGTTGAGTTTATCCATCTCTTTTTCCAGCCGGGCGATCTCTTTACGCAGCGGTTGCGTTTGCGTGCGCAGTTCGGCTTCGCGGCGTTTTTGATCCTTACGCGCTTGCGCGCTGTTGCCGTTATCCTTCGGCGCTTCAGAAGTCTGGTTTTCCTGCTTCTGCGAATCACTCAGCCACTGCTGATAATCTTCCAGATCGCCATCAAACGGTTCAACTTTACCGTCGTGTACGAGATACAGATCGTCAGTGGTGGAGCGGATCAGGTGACGATCGTGCGAGACCACGACCAGCGCCCCTTCGAAGTCGATCAGCGCTTCGGTTAAGGCCTGACGCATATCAAGATCAAGGTGGTTGGTCGGTTCATCGAGCAGCAGTAGGTTAGGGCGCTGCCAGACGATTAACGCCAGCACCAGGCGCGCTTTTTCGCCGCCGGAGAAACGGCGGGTCTCTTCGCTGACTTTATCCCCCTGGAATCCAAAGCCGCCGAGGTAGTCGCGCAGTTTTTGTTCCAGCTCCTGCGGCGCCAGGCGGGCCAGATGCTGTATCGGCGACTCATCGGCGCGCAGGAATTCGAGCTGATGCTGGGCGAAGTAACCGAGCTTAATCCCTTTCGCCAGGCCAATTTCACCGGACAGCGGCTGTAACTCACCGGCCAGCAGCTTAATCAGCGTTGATTTACCGGCGCCGTTGCGCCCCAGCAGACCGATACGCGAACCGGGCACCAGGTTCAGCTTGATGGAGTCGAGAATAATCCGTTCGCCGTAGCCGGCGCTGACTTTTTCCATCTTGAGTAACGGGTTCGGCAGGCTTTCCGGCGCGCGGAAGCTGAAGTGGAACGGGTTATCGACGTGCGCCGGAGCGATAAGCTCCATGCGCTCAAGCATTTTGATACGGCTCTGCGCCTGCTTCGCTTTGGTGGCCTTGGCGCGGAAGCGGTCGATATAGCTCTGCAAGTGGGCTACGCGCTGCTGCTGGCTTTCATACATGGCCTGCTGCTGCGACAGACGGGTCGCGCGCTGGATTTCAAACGAGCTGTAGTTACCGGTGTATTCGAACATCGTTTGCTGTTCGATATGAATAATTTTATCGACGATCGGATCGAGGAAATCACGATCGTGGGAAATCAGGATCAGCGTACCGGTATAGCCTTTCAGCCATTTTTCCAGCCAGATCACCGCATCAAGATCGAGGTGGTTGGTCGGTTCGTCGAGCAGCAGCAGGTCGGAACGGCAGATCAGCGCCTGCGCGAGGTTTAAGCGCATACGCCAGCCGCCGGAGAAATCACTGACCGGGCGCTCAAGCTGCTCGTTACTGAAACCAAGGCCGTGTAGCAGGCTGGCGGCGCGGGAACGAATCGTCCAGGCGTCAATGGCATCCAGCTTACCGTGGACGGTAGCGATGGCGTGGCCGTCGTCACGCTCATTGGCCTGCTGTAAATCGGCTTCCAGCTTGCGGAACTCGCGATCGCCATCAATAACATAATCAATAGCCGGTTGCGGCAGGGCCGGCGTTTCCTGATTAACCCACGCCAGCTGCCAGTTGCTCGGGAAGGCCATGGAGCCGCCGTCGGCGCTTATCTCGTTTTTCAAAAGCGAAAGCAACGTAGATTTACCGCAGCCGTTTTTACCCACCAGACCGACCTTCTGGCCAGGATTGATGGTGGCGGTGGCGTTGTCCAGCAGGACGCGTACGCCGCGACGAATTTGTAACGAGGAGAAAACAATCATAAGGCGCCGTATGTTCAGACTATGTTAATTTGTCTTTATGATAATGTAGTGTGGAAGCGAAACGCTCCATAGGGCCGCAATGGTAGCCCAAAATGAAGACGATAGACAAAGTCATTCTGGTTGCGTCGAGACGCAGCCGCTTCGCAAGCCGCCAGATGACGTTCGGGAGGGGAATGATGTCTCAGACAGCGAAAGTGTTGCTGCTGTATGCCCACCCAGAATCTCAGGATTCCGTGGCCAACCGGGTTTTGCTTGAACCGGCCTTACAGTTGCCGAATGTCACCGTGCACGATCTTTATGCGCACTATCCAGATTTTTTTATTGATATCGCCCATGAGCAGGATCTCCTGCGTCAGCATCAGGTGATTGTTTTCCAACATCCGCTGTATACGTGGAGCTGCCCGGCATTGTTGAAAGAGTGGCTGGACCGGGTGCTGAGCCGCGGCTTCGCCAGCGGCGCGGGAGGAAATCAACTGGCGGGAAAGTACTGGCGTAGCGTGATCACCACCGGCGAGCCGGAGAGCGCTTACCGCCGCGATGCTAATCGCTATCCGATGAATGATATTCTGCGCCCTTTTGAGTTAACGGCCGGCATGTGCCGCATGCACTGGCTGAGTCCGATTATTGTCTACTGGGCGCGCCGACAGCGGCCGGAAGATTTGCAAAGCCACGCCCGCGCATATCGTGATTGGCTCGCGAATCCTGTTGCTACAGGAGGCGTCAATGGCGGGAGCTGATTTGCTATTAGCGGGGGTACTGTTTTTGTTTGCCGCCGTGGTGGCGGTACCGCTGGCGGCCCGGCTGGGCATTGGCGCCGTGCTCGGCTACCTGCTGGCCGGGATTGCAATTGGCCCGTGGGGGCTTGGCTTTATTAGCGATGTGGATGAAATTCTCCATTTTTCCGAGCTGGGCGTTGTATTCCTGATGTTCATCATCGGCCTTGAGCTTAATCCGGCCAAATTGTGGCAACTGCGCAACTCGATATTCGGCGTCGGCGCGGCGCAGGTGCTGTTTAGCGCGGCGATCCTCGGCGGATTGCTGGTGGTCACCGGGTTTTCGTGGCAGGCGGCCGTGGTGGGCGGTATTGGGTTAGCAATGTCCTCTACCGCAATGGCGCTGCAGCTGATGCGCGAGAAGGGAATGAGCCGTAACGAATCCGGCCAGCTGGGCTTTTCAGTTCTGTTATTTCAGGATTTAGCGGTGATCCCGGCGCTGGCGCTGGTCCCGCTGCTCGCCGGACACGGCGACGATAACTTCAACTGGATGTCGGTGGGGATGAAGGTGCTGGCTTTCGCCGGCATGCTGATTGGCGGCCGTTTTCTGCTGCGTCCGGTTTTCCGTTTTATCGCCGGTTCCGGCGTGCGTGAGGTATTTACCGCCGCCACGCTGCTGCTGGTGCTGGGTTCCGCGCTGTTTATGGACGCCCTGGGGCTGTCAATGGCGCTGGGGACGTTTATCGCCGGCGTGCTGCTGGCGGAAAGCGAATATCGCCACGAGCTGGAAATCGCTATTGAGCCGTTTAAAGGCTTGCTGCTGGGGCTGTTTTTTATCTCCGTCGGCATGGCGCTGAATCTTGGCGTGCTATATACCCATCTGTTGTGGGTCGCGCTGAGCGTTGCCGCGCTGGTGGCGGTTAAAGCGTTGGTGCTTTATGTATTGGCCCGGCTATATGGTTTGCGCAGCTCCGAGCGCACGCAGTTCGCCGGCGTATTGAGCCAGGGCGGCGAGTTCGCCTTTGTTCTCTTTTCCATGCCGGCTTCGCAGAAGCTGTTCCATAACGATCAAATGGCGCTGCTGCTGGTTACCGTAACCTTATCGATGATGACCACGCCGCTCCTGATGAAGGTCATTGATAAAGTGCTGTCGCGACGGCTTAACCCGGCGGAGGATACCGATGAGGCGCCATGGGTCGAGGATGATAAGCCACAGGTGATTATCGTTGGCTTCGGGCGTTTTGGTCAGGTGATTGGGCGCCTGCTGATGGCCAATAAAATGCGTATTACCGTGCTTGAATGCGATATCAGCGCGGTCAACCTGATGCGCAAATATGGCTACAAAGTCTATTTCGGCGATGCGACGCAGCTTGAGCTGCTGCGTTCGGCGGGGGCGGAAGAGGCGCAGTCTATTGTGATTACCTGCAACGAGCCGGAAGATACCATGAAGCTGGTGGAGATGTGCCAACAGCATTTTCCCCACCTCCATATTCTGGCGCGTGCGCGGGGGCGCGTAGAGGCGCATGAGCTATTACAGGCCGGCGTGACGCAATTCTCGCGAGAAACCTTCTCCAGCGCCCTGGAATTGGGGCGCAAGGCGCTGGTGACCCTGGGAATGCATCCGCATCAGGCGCAGCGCGCGCAGTTACACTTTCGACGCCTCGATATGCGAATGCTGCGCGAGTTAATGCCAGTGCATACTGATACCGTACAGATATCCCGCGTGCGGGAGGCCCGGCGCGAGCTGGAAGAGATTTTTGAGCGTGAAATGCAGAAAGAAAGCCGGCAGCTGGACGGCTGGGACGAGTTTGAATAGAAGGTAGAACAAAATGGCGGTACGTAAACGTTTTATTGCCGGCGCAAAATGCCCGGCGTGCCAGGCGCAGGATTCACTGGCGATGTGGCGCGAGAATAATGTCGATATTGTTGAGTGCGTTAAGTGCGGACATCAGATGCGCGAGGCCGATAAAGAGGTCCGCGAGCACGTTCGTAAAGAAGAGCAAGTGATCGGCATTTTTCATCCGGACTAGCGTTATCTGTCGCCTTTTTTTAAGCTAAAGGGTACACGGCTGCAGAATTCCGCTACAATCTGCGCCACTATTCTTCCCATGCTCAGGAGATATCATGAAAGTAGCAAAAGACCTGGTGGTCAGCCTGGCCTATCAGGTACGTACAGAAGACGGTGTGTTGGTTGATGAGTCTCCGGTGAGTGCGCCGCTGGACTACCTGCATGGTCACGGTTCCCTGATTTCCGGCCTGGAAAACGCATTAAACGGCCACGAAGTGGGCGACAAATTTGATGTCGAAGTCGGCGCGAATGACGCGTACGGCCAGTATGACGAAAACCTGGTTCAGCGCGTTCCTAAAGACGTTTTCATGGGCGTTGACGAACTGCAGGTTGGCATGCGCTTCCTGGCTGAAACCGACCAGGGTCCGGTACCGGTAGAAATCACCGAAGTCGGCGACGATTTCGTGGTGGTTGACGGCAACCACATGCTGGCTGGCCAGAATCTGAAGTTCAACGTAGAAGTTGTCGCCCTGCGCGAAGCCACTGCAGAAGAGCTGGAGCACGGTCACGTACACGGCGCTCATGGCCACGATCACGATCATGACCACGGTCATGACGGTTGCTGCGGCGGCCACGGCCACGATCATGGTCACGACCATGAACACGGCAAAGGTGGTTGCGGTAACGGTGGTTGCGGTTGCCACTAATGGCGTCGCGTTCGCGCGAATAGCCAAAAAAGCGGGGAAACCCGCTTTTTTTACGTCTCAATAATGCGGAGGCGGCGTCTCTTCAGACTGTGACGCGATGTGCGACGGCTGTGTCGCTTTCAATTTTTCGATCATCAAGCGCATATGTTCGCGCATTTTGGCCATTTCTATTTCATGCGCCGTGACGGTTTTGTTGAGGTCCTCGATGGTGATCTCCTGAAACGCCAGTCGGCTTTCCAGTTCCGCCAGACGCGTCTCCATTGTGCTATCGTTCATAGGTCGCCTCTTCTGTCTTGTTTGCGGGCGGATTCTACTCAAGTTTCCGCGTTAACGCAGCATCGTAACGTCAGAGAGGAAACTAATTCATACAAAAATAGTCTGAAATGAGGCGATATTCAGGTAGGTCCGTATGTAGATTTGTTCTGCAACGTTCTATAGTACGTTTTTTGCTTTTTATGATAACCCTGGGGTGAGATGCCCCGGCCCTGGAGAAATGGATGAAATCACTGTTTAAAGTAACGCTGCTGGCGACCACGATGGCCGTTGCCCTGAATGCACCGCTGACCTTTGCTGCCGATACCGCAGCGAAAGCCGCACCGGCGGCGGACAGCAAATCGGCATTTAAAAATGACGATCAAAAATCCGCTTATGCGCTGGGTGCATCCCTCGGCCGTTACATGGAAAACTCCCTGAAAGAACAAGAGAAGCTGGGTATCAAACTGGATAAAGACCAGCTGATTGCCGGTGTGCAGGATGCGTTTGCCGATAAGAGCAAACTGTCCGACAAAGAAATTGAAACCACTCTGCAGTCCTTTGAGACCCGTGTGAAAACCGCCGCTCAGCAGAAGATGGAAAAAGATGCGACCGAGAACGATGCCAAAGGCAAAGCGTTCCGTGACGCCTTCGCTAAAGAGAAGGGCGTGAAAACCTCTAAATCCGGCCTGATGTATAAAGTCGAGAAAGCCGGTACTGGCGATGCGCCGAAAGACAGCGATACCGTCGTGGTGAACTACAAAGGTACGCTGATCGACGGTAAAGAGTTCGATAACTCTTACACCCGCGGCGAGCCGCTCTCTTTCCGTCTTGATGGCGTTATTCCTGGCTGGACCGAAGGCCTGAAAAACATCAAAAAAGGCGGCAAAATCAAGCTGGTTATCCCACCAGATCTGGCCTACGGCAAAACTGGCGTTCCGGGTATCCCGGCTAACTCTACGCTGGTATTCGATGTAGAACTGCTGGATATCAAACCGGCTCCGAAGGCTGATGCTAAGCCAGAAGCCGCTGCCGAAGCACCGGCTGCAGACGCTAAGAAGTAATCTGCTATAAGCCGCCGCCTTCAGGGGCGGCGGCTTTTTTATTGGCTGTAGATATAATTAAAACTGGAAAATTCCTCAGGCGCTGTATTACTTTAGATAGCTTAATAATGATGATGAGCCTGCCCTGACGATAACGACAGGCTCCTGAAAAGGAGTGCTTTTTTACATGTCCAGGTCGCTTTTAACCAACGAAACCAGCGAGCTTGACCTGCTGGATCAACGTCCTTTCGACCAGACCGACTTCGATATCCTAAAATCCTATGAAGCGGTGGTGGACGGGTTAGCGATGCTCATTGGTTCCCATTGTGAAATCGTGCTGCACTCACTGCAGGATTTAAAATGCTCCGCTATTCGTATCGCTAACGGTGAACACACCGGCCGCCAAATTGGCTCGCCGATTACCGATCTGGCGTTACGTATGCTGCACGACATGACGGGAGCGGATAGCAGCGTATCGAAGTGCTATTTTACCCGCGCGAAAAGCGGTGTGCTGATGAAATCGGTGACTATTGCCATTCGCAACCGGGAACATCGGGTGATTGGTCTGCTTTGTATCAACATGAACCTTGATGTTCCGTTCTCGCAGATTATGAGCACTTTCATTCCGCCGGAGACGCCGGAAGTCAACTCGCAGGTCAACTTCGCCTCGTCGGTGGATGATCTGGTGGCGCAAACGCTGGAGTTCACCATTGAAGAGGTGAATGCCGATCGCAACGTATCGAATAACGCGAAAAACCGCCAAATCGTGCTGAATCTATACGAGAAAGGCATCTTCGATATCAAAGATGCGATTAACCAGGTAGCCGATCGCCTGAATATCTCTAAACACACGGTGTACCTCTACATCCGCCAGTTTAAAAGCGGAGATTTCCAGGGGCTCGATAAGTAATGCGTTTTGCCATCACCGTAACCGGGCCTGCCTACGGTACTCAGCAGGCCAGTAGCGCGTGGCAGTTTGCGCAGGCGGTTATTAACGCAGGACATGAACTGGCCTGCGTATTTTTCTATCGTGAAGGAGTCTACAACGCCAATCAGCTGACGGCTCCCGCCAGCGATGAGGTAGACCTGGTGCGTCACTGGCAGCGCCTGCATGATGAACATGCCGTTGCGCTGCACATTTGCGTGGCAGCGGCGCTACGCCGCGGCGTGACCGATGAACGCGAAGCGCAGCAGCTTGGTTTGCCGGCGCATAATCTGCAGACGGGATTTACCTTAAGCGGGTTAGGCGCGCTGGCTGAAGCGTCGTTAACCTGCGATAGAATGGTGCAGTTCTGATGAAACGCGTGGCTTTCGTATTTTCTTCCGCGCCGCACGGCAGCGCAGCCGGCAGGGAAGGGCTGGACGCCTTACTGGCGACCTCGGCGCTTACCGACGACCTCGGCGTCTTTTTTGTCGGCGACGGCGTGTTTCAGATTATCCCTGGCCAGCAGCCGGGAAAAATCCTCGCCCGTGATTATATCGCCACCTTCAAGCTGTTATCGCTGTATGACATCGAACAGTGTTGGTTATGCGCGGCGTCTGCCCGCGAGCGCGGCCTGGCCGCCGATACGCCGTGGGTGGTGGATGTAGAAAGCCTCGAGCCAGAAGCGCTGCGCGCCCGGCTTGATGAGTTCAACGTGATTCTACGATTCTGAGGCCCAGATGC
Organism: Klebsiella sp. JN_Kp121; assembly: GCF_040062145.1. Taxonomy (NCBI): domain Bacteria; kingdom Pseudomonadati; phylum Pseudomonadota; class Gammaproteobacteria; order Enterobacterales; family Enterobacteriaceae; genus Klebsiella; species Klebsiella sp. JN_Kp121. The sequence goes on along the minus strand of NZ_JBEAHX010000027.1, from coordinate 30,852 downwards.
TCCACACTCTAAGCGTCTCTCCCTGGCATGTCGATATCGACGCGATGCTGCGTCTGGTGAAGCCAGGCGACGATCTGCTCCTGCTCTCCGATGGCGTGGTCGCGGCGATTGACGGCGGCCGTTTCCTTGAAATCCTGCAATCCGCCCCCATAACCCTACATGCTCTGCAAGACGATATCGAAGCCCGCGGGCTGGCTGGTCAAATTGCGGACAGTGTCGTCAGGGTTGGCTATACTGATTTCGTCAGTCTTACGGTCAAACATGAAGGTCAGTTGGCCTGGTAATGGCGGGATCGTTGTATATTTCTTGACACCTTTTCGGCACCGCCCTAAAATTCTGCGTCCTCATATTATATGAGGCGATTTATTACGTGTTTACGAAGCAAAAGCTAAAACCAGGAGCTATTTAATGGCAACAGTTAACCAGCTGGTACGCAAACCACGCGCGCGCAAAGTTGCAAAGAGCAACGTGCCGGCGCTGGAAGCCTGCCCGCAGAAACGTGGCGTATGTACTCGCGTATATACCACCACTCCTAAGAAACCGAACTCCGCACTGCGTAAAGTTTGCCGTGTGCGTCTGACTAACGGTTTCGAAGTCACCTCCTACATCGGTGGTGAAGGTCACAACCTGCAGGAGCACTCCGTGATCCTGATCCGTGGCGGTCGTGTTAAAGACCTTCCGGGTGTTCGTTACCACACCGTTCGTGGTGCGCTTGACTGCTCCGGCGTTAAAGACCGTAAGCAGGCTCGCTCCAAGTACGGCGTGAAGCGTCCTAAGGCTTAATGGTTCTCCGTTAAGTAAGGCCAAACGTTTTATATTAATGTCAAACTAAACTCTTTGAGTTTTGGACAATCCTGAATTAACAACGGAGTATTTCCATGCCACGTCGTCGCGTCATTGGTCAGCGTAAAATTCTGCCGGATCCGAAGTTCGGATCAGAACTGCTGGCTAAATTTGTAAATATCCTGATGGTAGATGGTAAAAAATCTACTGCAGAAACTATCGTATACAGCGCGCTGGAGACCCTGGCTCAGCGCTCTGGTAAAACTGAACTGGAAGCCTTCGAAGTTGCGCTCGAAAACGTGCGCCCGACTGTCGAAGTTAAGTCCCGCCGCGTAGGTGGTTCTACTTATCAGGTTCCAGTTGAAGTACGTCCGGTTCGTCGTAATGCCCTGGCAATGCGTTGGATCGTTGAAGCTGCTCGTAAACGCGGTGATAAATCCATGGCTCTGCGCCTGGCGAACGAACTCACTGACGCTGCAGACAACAAAGGTACTGCAGTTAAGAAACGTGAAGACGTTCACCGTATGGCCGAAGCCAACAAGGCGTTCGCACACTACCGTTGGTAATCCCTTCGGAGTCATAGTCACCAGGCGGGCGTTTCAGATGAGTCGCCCGCTCTGGATAACTTAACTGAACGCCTAAAGAAATAAACGAGGAATCAAATGGCTCGTACAACACCCATCGCACGCTACCGTAACATCGGTATCAGTGCGCACATCGACGCCGGTAAAACCACTACTACCGAACGTATTCTGTTCTACACCGGTGTAAACCACAAAATCGGTGAAGTTCATGACGGCGCCGCTACCATGGACTGGATGGAGCAGGAGCAGGAACGTGGTATCACCATCACTTCCGCTGCGACTACTGCATTCTGGTCTGGTATGGCTAAACAGTATGAACCGCACCGTGTAAACATCATCGACACCCCGGGGCACGTTGACTTCACTATCGAAGTAGAACGTTCCATGCGTGTTCTTGATGGTGCGGTAATGGTTTACTGCGCAGTTGGTGGTGTTCAGCCGCAGTCTGAAACCGTATGGCGTCAGGCAAACAAATATAAAGTTCCACGCATTGCGTTCGTTAACAAAATGGACCGCATGGGTGCGAACTTCCTGAAAGTTGTTGGTCAGATCAAAACCCGTCTGGGCGCGAACCCGGTTCCGCTGCAGCTGGCAATTGGTGCTGAAGAAGGTTTCACCGGTGTTGTTGACCTGGTGAAAATGAAAGCCATCAACTGGAACGAAGCTGATGCAGGCGTTACCTTCGAATACGAAGATATCCCGGCTGACATGCAGGAACTGGCTGACGAATGGCACCAGAACCTGATCGAGTCCGCTGCGGAAGCTTCCGAAGAGCTGATGGAAAAATACCTGGGTGGCGAAGAACTGACTGAAGAAGAGATCAAAAAAGCTCTGCGTCAGCGCGTTCTGAACAACGAAATCATCCTGGTAACCTGTGGTTCTGCGTTCAAGAACAAAGGTGTTCAGGCGATGCTGGATGCGGTAATTGATTACCTGCCATCCCCGATCGATGTTCCGGCAATCAACGGCATCCTGGACGACGGTAAAGATACCCCGGCTGAGCGTCACGCAAGCGACGAAGAGCCGTTCTCTGCACTGGCGTTCAAAATCGCTACCGACCCGTTCGTTGGTAACCTGACCTTCTTCCGTGTGTACTCCGGTGTGGTTAACTCTGGTGATACCGTACTGAACTCCGTGAAAGCTGCACGTGAGCGTTTCGGTCGTATCGTTCAGATGCACGCTAACAAACGTGAAGAGATCAAAGAAGTTCGCGCGGGCGATATCGCTGCCGCTATCGGTCTGAAAGACGTAACCACTGGTGACACCCTGTGTGACCCGGATGCGCCGATCATTCTGGAGCGTATGGAATTCCCTGAGCCGGTAATCTCCATCGCCGTTGAGCCGAAAACCAAAGCTGACCAGGAAAAAATGGGTCTGGCTCTGGGTCGTCTGGCTAAAGAAGACCCGTCATTCCGCGTATGGACTGACGAAGAGTCTAACCAGACCATCATCGCCGGTATGGGTGAACTGCACCTCGACATCATCGTTGACCGTATGAAGCGTGAATTCAACGTTGAAGCGAACGTCGGTAAACCTCAGGTTGCTTACCGCGAAGCGATTCGCCAGAAAGTTACCGATGTTGAAGGTAAACACGCCAAGCAGTCTGGTGGTCGTGGTCAGTACGGTCACGTTGTGATCGACATGTACCCGCTGGAGCCGGGCTCTAACCCGAAAGGTTACGAGTTCATCAACGACATTAAAGGTGGTGTAATCCCTGGCGAATACATCCCGGCCGTTGATAAAGGCATCCAGGAACAGCTGAAAGCTGGTCCGCTGGCTGGCTACCCGGTAGTTGATATGGGTATCCGTCTGCACTTCGGTTCTTACCACGACGTTGACTCCTCTGAGCTGGCGTTTAAACTGGCCGCTTCTATCGCCTTTAAAGAAGGCTTTAAGAAAGCGAAACCAGTTCTGCTTGAGCCGATCATGAAGGTTGAAGTAGAAACTCCGGAAGAGAACACCGGTGACGTAATCGGTGACTTGAGCCGTCGTCGCGGCATGCTGCGCGGTCAAGAATCTGAAGTAACTGGCGTTAAGATCCACGCTGAAGTTCCGCTGTCTGAAATGTTCGGATATGCAACTCAGCTGCGTTCTCTGACCAAAGGTCGTGCATCATACACCATGGAATTCCTGAAGTATGATGATGCGCCGAACAACGTTGCTCAGGCCGTTATTGAAGCCCGTGGTAAATAATCCACAGGATTAAAACCTAAGTCCCGTGCTCTCTCCTGAGGGGAGAGCACTATAGTAAGGAATATAGCCGTGTCTAAAGAAAAATTTGAACGTACAAAACCGCACGTCAACGTTGGTACTATCGGCCACGTTGACCATGGTAAAACTACTCTGACCGCTGCAATCACCACCGTACTGGCTAAAACCTACGGCGGTGCTGCTCGCGCATTCGACCAGATCGATAACGCGCCGGAAGAAAAAGCTCGTGGTATCACCATCAACACTTCCCACGTTGAATATGACACCCCGACTCGCCACTACGCACACGTAGACTGCCCGGGCCACGCCGACTATGTTAAAAACATGATCACCGGTGCTGCTCAGATGGATGGCGCGATCCTGGTTGTTGCTGCGACTGACGGCCCGATGCCGCAGACTCGTGAGCACATCCTGCTGGGTCGTCAGGTAGGCGTTCCGTACATCATCGTGTTCCTGAACAAATGCGACATGGTTGATGACGAAGAGCTGCTGGAACTGGTTGAGATGGAAGTTCGTGAACTGCTGTCTCAGTACGATTTCCCGGGCGACGACACTCCGATCGTTCGTGGTTCTGCTCTGAAAGCGCTGGAAGGCGACGCAGAGTGGGAAGCGAAAATCATCGAACTGGCTGGCTTCCTGGATTCTTACATCCCAGAACCAGAGCGTGCGATTGACAAGCCGTTCCTGCTGCCGATCGAAGACGTATTCTCCATCTCCGGTCGTGGTACCGTTGTTACCGGTCGTGTAGAGCGCGGTATCATCAAAGTTGGTGAAGAAGTTGAAATCGTTGGTATCAAAGAAACCGCGAAAACCACCTGTACTGGCGTTGAAATGTTCCGCAAACTGCTGGACGAAGGCCGTGCTGGTGAGAACGTAGGTGTTCTGCTGCGTGGTATCAAACGTGAAGAAATCGAACGTGGTCAGGTACTGGCTAAGCCGGGCAGCATCAAGCCGCACACCAAGTTCGAATCTGAAGTGTACATCCTGTCCAAAGACGAAGGCGGCCGTCATACTCCGTTCTTCAAAGGCTACCGTCCGCAGTTCTACTTCCGTACTACTGACGTGACTGGTACCATCGAACTGCCGGAAGGCGTAGAGATGGTAATGCCGGGCGACAACATCAAAATGGTTGTTACCCTGATCCACCCGATCGCGATGGACGATGGTCTGCGTTTCGCAATCCGTGAAGGCGGCCGTACCGTTGGCGCGGGCGTTGTAGCTAAAGTTCTGGGCTAATTCGTTAGCTTTGAATTAAAAAGGGCGCTTCGGCGCCCTTTTTGCTGTCTATGATTTGGTGAAAAGCCGCGATGGTATAAATATTCATAAAGTGCGCCGCCAGGGATAATTAATAAACAGTCTATTGTAATCATAACTATTCTCATTTAAACTTTGTGCATAAATTGAACGGGAGTTTATATGTACGTTTGTTTGTGCAATGGCGTAAGCGATAAAAAAATCCGTCAGGTTGTGCGTCAATTTCAACCGCAATCTTTTCAACAATTACGCAAGTTTATTCCCGTTGGAAATCAATGCGGTAAGTGCGTCCGCGCGGCACGTGAAGTGATGGAAGATGAATTAACCAGCATGCCGGAATTCAAAGAAATCGCCTGATCGCGACTCTTCTCTTTTTGACATCCTTATAGCCCGGACTACGCTTCAATAAGTGGAAGCGGAGGGACTTTATAATGAAAGGTGATGTCAAAATCATAAGTTATCTCAATAAATTATTGGGAAACGAACTGGTCGCTATTAACCAGTATTTTCTTCATGCAAGAATGTTCAAGAACTGGGGCCTGATGCGCCTCAACGATATTGAATATCATGAATCTATCGATGAGATGAAACACGCCGATAAGTACATCGAGCGTATTTTGTTTCTTGAAGGGCTGCCTAACCTGCAGGATCTTGGCAAACTTGGCATCGGTGAGGATGTCGAAGAGATGCTGCAGTCTGACTTACGGCTGGAGCTCGAAGGCGCGCAAAACCTGCGTGAGGCAATCGCCTATGCCGACAGCGTTCATGATTATGTCAGTCGCGATATGATGATTGAAATCCTTGCCGATGAGGAAGGCCATATTGACTGGCTGGAAACCGAGTTAGATCTGATCGGCAAAATCGGTCTGCAAAATTACCTTCAATCGCAGATCAAAGTGTCAGACTAGCGAACGTCTGCCACCCGCACCAAAAACCCGCTGCAGTCAGAAATGGCCCAAACGGCAGCGGGTTGTTCAAACCCCATCGTTGTTGCTTACTCCTCCTGAACAACGCCAATATCACCCATGCCATACCGGCAAGCAGCGATGCGGCCAATACCAGCTGCGGCAACCTCTGCCAGCCATGCCAGGCGCCGAGGGCGGCAAGATATTTAATGTCGCCGTATCCTAATCCCTCATAGCCGCGAAACACCCTATATAGCCAGTAGAGCAGGGCAAAAATGAGATAGCCTGCAATTGCCCCCCAGACGGCATCCTCTAGCCGCTGCGGCGCCAGACACAGGTAAAAAACAAAACCGCTCCACAGCAGGGGACAGGTGAGGCTGTCAGGAAGAAGACCGCGAAGCAGGTCCTGCCGGCATAACGCCAGGGTTAATCCACAATAACAAACTAAGAAGGGGAGGACGGTAAGCATGGAACACTCCTGTTCGGGGATAATGCGCTCACATTGCTTATCGTCGCGCGTTAGCGCAACGCGCATTTGTGCAAGATGGATGGCGGCTTCCTGACTTATTTATCGTGGTATTGCATTGCCGAGCGCCTGGGCGAGAAGACGCGCAAATTATGGTGATGATTTTCTAATCAGCACTTGCGTCGCGCCTGAATTTGCGTATAATGCGCGGGCCTGTCAAAATTGACGGCCGGTTCGATATGAGCCCTGGTAGCGCAGTTTGCTACCTAACAATGTTCCCAATCGGGGAACTCTGTAAGAACGGTTACACTCTCCCATCAATCGTAATGGGTATGAGGAGTAATCATTTCGTCTATAAAATAATTGGAGCTCTGGTCTCATGCAGAACCAAAGAATCCGTATCCGCCTTAAAGCGTTTGATCATCGTCTGATCGATCAATCAACCGCGGAAATCGTCGAGACTGCTAAGCGCACTGGTGCGCAAGTCCGTGGTCCGATCCCGCTGCCGACCCGCAAAGAGCGTTTCACCGTTCTGATCTCTCCGCACGTCAACAAAGATGCGCGTGATCAGTACGAGATTCGTACTCACAAGCGTCTGGTTGACATCGTTGAGCCAACTGAAAAAACCGTTGATGCTCTGATGCGTCTGGACCTGGCTGCCGGTGTAGACGTGCAGATCAGCCTGGGTTAATCAGGTCATCGAGCGATTGAGAGGTTGATACAATGATTGGTTTAGTCGGTAAAAAAGTGGGTATGACCCGCATCTTCACTGAAGATGGCGTCTCTATCCCAGTAACCGTTATCGAAGTTGAAGCAAACCGCGTTACTCAGGTCAAAGATCTGGCTAACGATGGCTATCGCGCTATTCAGGTTACCACTGGTGCTAAAAAAGCTAACCGTGTAACTAAGCCGGAAGCTGGTCACTTTGCTAAAGCTGGCGTAGAAGCTGGCCGCGGCCTGTGGGAGTTCCGTCTGGCAGATGGTGAAGAATACACCGTTGGTCAGAACATTAGCGTTGAACTGTTTGCTGACGTTAAAAAAGTTGACGTAACCGGTACCTCTAAAGGTAAAGGTTTCGCTGGTACCGTTAAGCGCTGGAACTTCCGTACCCAGGACGCTACCCACGGTAACTCCTTGTCTCACCGCGTTCCGGGTTCTATCGGTCAGAACCAGACTCCGGGCAAAGTGTTCAAAGGCAAGAAAATGGCAGGTCAGCTGGGCAACGAACGCGTTACTGTTCAGAGCCTGGACGTAGTACGTGTTGACGCTGAGCGCAACCTGCTGCTGGTTAAAGGTGGTGTTCCGGGTGCAACCGGCTGCGACCTGATCGTTAAACCAGCTGTGAAGGCGTAAGGGGATAGCAATGGAATTAGTATTGAAAGACGCGCAGAGCGCGCTGACTGTTTCCGAAACTACCTTCGGTCGTGATTTCAACGAAGCGCTGGTTCACCAGGTTGTTGTTGCTTATGCAGCTGGTGCGCGTCAGGGTACTCGTGCTCAGAAGACTCGTGCTGAAGTAACTGGTTCAGGCAAAAAGCCATGGCGCCAGAAAGGTACCGGCCGTGCGCGTTCAGGTTCTATCAAGAGCCCGATCTGGCGTTCCGGTGGCGTAACCTTCGCTGCTCGTCCGCAGGACCACAGTCAAAAAGTTAACAAGAAGATGTACCGCGGCGCGCTGAAAAGCATTCTGTCCGAACTGGTACGTCAGGATCGTCTGATCGTTGTCGAGAAGTTCTCTGTAGAAGCGCCTAAAACTAAGCTGCTGGCTCAGAAACTGAAAGACATGGCTCTGGAAGATGTGCTGATCATCACCGGTGAGCTGGACGAGAACCTGTTCCTGGCCGCACGTAACCTGCACAAGGTTGACGTACGCGATGCGACTGGTATCGACCCGGTTAGCCTGATCGCCTTCGACAAAGTCGTAATGACTGCTGATGCTGTTAAGCAAGTTGAGGAGATGCTGGCATGATTCGTGAAGAACGTCTGCTGAAGGTGCTGCGCGCACCGCACGTTTCTGAAAAAGCGTCTACTGCGATGGAAAAAACCAACACCATCGTTCTCAAAGTTGCTAAAGACGCGACCAAAGCAGAAATCAAAGCTGCTGTGCAGAAACTGTTTGAAGTCGAAGTCGAAGTCGTTAACACCCTGGTAGTTAAAGGGAAAGTTAAACGTCACGGACAGCGTATCGGTCGTCGTAGCGACTGGAAAAAAGCTTACGTCACCCTGAAGGAAGGCCAGAATCTGGACTTCGTCGGCGGCGCTGAGTAAGTCGGAGGAGTAATACAATGGCAGTTGTTAAATGTAAACCGACATCTCCGGGTCGTCGCCACGTTGTTAAAGTGGTCAACCCAGAGCTGCACAAGGGCAAACCTTTTGCTCCGCTGGTTGAAAAAAACAGCAAATCCGGCGGTCGTAACAACAATGGCCGTATCACCACTCGTCATATCGGTGGTGGTCACAAGCAGGCTTACCGTATTGTTGACTTCAAACGCAACAAAGATGGTATCCCGGCAGTTGTTGAACGTCTTGAGTACGATCCGAACCGTTCCGCGAACATCGCGCTGGTTCTGTACAAAGACGGTGAGCGCCGTTACATTCTGGCCCCGAAAGGCCTGAAAGCTGGCGACCAGATTCAGTCTGGCGTTGATGCTGCAATCAAAGCAGGCAACACCCTGCCGATGCGCAATATCCCGGTTGGTTCTACCGTTCATAACGTAGAAATGAAACCAGGTAAAGGCGGTCAGCTGGCTCGTTCCGCTGGTACTTACGTTCAGATCGTTGCTCGTGACGGTGCTTATGTCACTCTGCGTCTGCGTTCTGGTGAAATGCGTAAAGTCGAAGCAGACTGCCGCGCTACTCTGGGCGAAGTTGGCAATGCTGAGCATATGCTGCGCGTTCTGGGTAAAGCAGGTGCTGCACGCTGGCGTGGTGTTCGTCCTACCGTTCGCGGTACTGCGATGAACCCAGTCGATCACCCACATGGTGGTGGTGAAGGTCGTAACTTTGGTAAGCACCCGGTATCCCCGTGGGGCCTGCAGACCAAAGGTAAGAAGACCCGCAGCAACAAGCGTACTGATAAATTCATCGTACGTCGCCGTAGCAAATAATTTTAGAGGATAAGCCATGCCACGTTCTCTCAAGAAAGGTCCTTTTATTGACCTGCACTTGCTGAAGAAGGTAGAGAAAGCGGTGGAAAGCGGAGACAAGAAGCCCCTGCGCACTTGGTCCCGTCGTTCAACGATCTTTCCTAACATGATCGGTTTGACCATCGCTGTCCATAATGGTCGTCAGCACGTTCCAGTCTTTGTTTCCGACGAAATGGTTGGTCACAAACTGGGTGAATTCGCACCGACTCGTACTTATCGCGGCCACGCTGCTGATAAAAAAGCGAAGAAGAAATAAGGTAGGAGGAAGAGATGGAAACTTTAGCTCAACATCGCCATGCTCGTTCTTCTGCTCAGAAGGTTCGCCTTGTAGCTGACCTGATTCGCGGTAAGAAAGTGTCGCAGGCCCTGGATATTCTGACCTACACCAACAAAAAAGCTGCTGTACTGGTCAAGAAGGTACTGGAATCTGCCATTGCTAACGCTGAACACAACGATGGCGCTGACATTGATGATCTGAAAGTTGCGAAAATTTTCGTAGACGAAGGCCCGAGCATGAAGCGCATTATGCCGCGTGCTAAAGGTCGTGCAGATCGCATCCTGAAGCGCACCAGCCACATCACTGTGGTTGTGTCCGATCGCTGAGACTCTGGAGACTAGCAATGGGTCAGAAAGTACATCCTAATGGTATTCGCCTGGGTATTGTCAAACCATGGAACTCTACCTGGTTCGCGAACACCAAAGAATTCGCTGACAACCTGGACAGCGATTTTAAAGTACGTCAGTTCTTAACTAAAGAGCTGGCTAAAGCGTCTGTATCTCGCATCGTTATCGAGCGTCCGGCTAAGAGCATCCGTGTGACCATTCACACTGCTCGCCCGGGTATCGTTATCGGTAAGAAAGGCGAAGACGTAGAAAAACTGCGCAAGGTCGTAGCGGATATCGCTGGCGTTCCTGCACAGATCAATATTGCCGAAGTTCGTAAGCCTGAACTGGACGCTAAATTGGTTGCTGACAGCATCACTTCTCAGCTGGAACGTCGCGTTATGTTCCGTCGTGCTATGAAGCGTGCTGTACAGAACGCAATGCGTCTGGGCGCTAAAGGTATCAAAGTTGAAGTTAGCGGCCGTCTGGGCGGCGCGGAAATCGCACGTACCGAATGGTACCGTGAAGGTCGCGTACCGCTGCACACTCTGCGTGCTGACATCGACTACAACACCTCTGAAGCGCACACCACTTACGGTGTAATCGGCGTTAAGGTATGGATCTTCAAAGGTGAGATCCTGGGTGGTATGGCTGCTGTTGAACAACCGGAACCGGCTGCTCAACCTAAAAAGCAGCAGCGTAAAGGCCGTAAATAAGGAGCGTCGCTGATGTTACAACCAAAGCGTACAAAATTCCGTAAAGTGCACAAAGGCCGCAACCGTGGTCTGGCGCAGGGTACGGATGTTAGCTTCGGCACTTTCGGTCTGAAAGCTGTTGGCCGTGGTCGTCTGACTGCACGTCAGATCGAAGCAGCACGTCGTGCTATGACCCGTGCAGTTAAGCGTCAAGGTAAGATCTGGATCCGTGTATTCCCGGACAAACCGATCACCGAGAAGCCGCTGGAAGTTCGTATGGGTAAAGGTAAAGGTAACGTGGAGTACTGGGTTGCCTTGATTCAGCCGGGTAAAGTCCTTTATGAAATGGACGGCGTACCGGAAGAGCTGGCCCGTGAAGCATTCGGCCTGGCAGCAGCGAAACTGCCGATCAAAACCACCTTTGTAACTAAGACGGTGATGTAATGAAAGCAAAAGAGCTGCGTGAAAAAAGCGTTGAAGAGCTGAACGCTGAGCTGCTGAACCTGCTGCGTGAGCAGTTCAACCTGCGTATGCAGGCTGCAAGTGGCCAGCTGCAACAGACTCATCTGCTGAAGCAAGTGCGTCGTGATGTTGCACGCGTTAAGACTTTACTGACTCAGAAGGCGGGTGCGTAATGACCGATAAAATCCGTACTCTGCAAGGTCGCGTAGTTAGCGACAAAATGGAGAAATCCATTGTTGTTGCTATCGAACGTTTTGTGAAACACCCGATCTACGGTAAATTCATCAAACGTACGACCAAACTGCACGTACATGACGAGAACAACGAATGTGGTATCGGCGACAAGGTTGAAATCCGTGAATGCCGTCCACTGTCCAAGACTAAGTCCTGGACGCTGGTTCGCGTTGTAGAGAAAGCGGTTCTGTAATAGAGTACGCATTCTCAATACGAATAAACGGCTCAGCGATGGGCCGTTTATTTTTTCTACCCATATTGCAGAAGCGGTGTTATAATGCCGCGCCCTCGATATGGGGCTTTTTAACGACCCAGCTTTTGGGTCCCAGTAGTAGTTGACATTAGCGGAGCACTAAAATGATCCAAGAACAGACTATGCTGAACGTCGCCGACAACTCCGGTGCACGTCGCGTAATGTGTATCAAGGTTCTGGGTGGCTCGCACCGTCGCTACGCAGGCGTAGGCGACATCATCAAGATCACCATCAAAGAAGCAATTCCGCGTGGTAAGGTCAAGAAAGGTGATGTGCTGAAGGCGGTAGTGGTGCGCACCAAGAAGGGTGTTCGTCGCCCGGACGGTTCTGTCATTCGCTTCGATGGTAATGCATGCGTTATTTTAAACAATAACAGCGAGCAACCTATCGGTACGCGTATTTTTGGGCCGGTAACTCGTGAACTTCGTAACGAGAAGTTCATGAAAATTATCTCTCTGGCACCAGAAGTACTCTAAGGAGCGAATCATGGCAGCGAAAATCCGTCGTGATGACGAAGTTATCGTGTTAACCGGTAAAGATAAAGGTAAACGCGGTAAAGTTAAAAATGTCCTGTCTTCCGGCAAGGTCATTGTTGAAGGTATCAACCTGGTTAAGAAACATCAGAAGCCGGTTCCGGCCCTGAACCAACCAGGCGGCATCGTAGAGAAAGAAGCAGCTATTCAAGTCTCTAACCTTGCTATCTTCAACGCGGCAACCGGCAAGGCTGACCGTGTAGGCTTTAGATTCGAAGACGGCAAAAAAGTCCGTTTCTTCAAATCTAATAGCGAAACTATCAAGTAATTTGGAGTAGTACGATGGCGAAACTGCATGATTACTACAAAGACGAAGTAGTCGCTAAACTCATGACTGAGTTTAACTACAATTCTGTCATGCAAGTCCCTCGGGTCGAGAAGATCACCCTGAACATGGGTGTTGGTGAAGCGATCGCTGACAAGAAACTGCTGGATAACGCAGCAGCTGACCTGACAGCAATCTCCGGTCAAAAACCGCTGATCACCAAAGCACGCAAATCAGTTGCAGGCTTCAAAATCCGTCAGGGCTATCCGATCGGCTGTAAAGTAACTCTGCGCGGCGAGCGCATGTGGGAGTTCTTTGAGCGCCTGATCACTATTGCTGTACCGCGTATCCGTGACTTCCGTGGCTTGTCCGCTAAGTCTTTCGACGGTCGTGGTAACTACAGCATGGGTGTCCGTGAGCAGATCATCTTCCCAGAAATCGACTACGATAAAGTCGACCGCGTTCGTGGTTTGGATATTACCATTACCACTACTGCGAAATCTGATGAAGAAGGCCGCGCTCTGCTGGCTGCCTTTGACTTCCCGTTCCGCAAGTAAGGTAGGGTTACTTAATGGCTAAGCAATCAATGAAAGCACGCGAAGTAAAGCGCGTGGCTTTAGCTGATAAATTCTTCGCTAAACGCGCTGAACTGAAAGCTATCATCTCTGATGTGAACGCAACCGACGAAGATCGTTGGAACGCTGTTCTCAAGCTGCAGACTCTGCCGCGTGATTCCAGCCCGTCTCGTCAGCGTAATCGCTGCCGTCAAACAGGTCGTCCGCATGGTTTCCTGCGGAAGTTCGGGTTGAGCCGTATCAAGGTCCGTGAAGCCGCTATGCGCGGTGAAATCCCGGGTCTGAAAAAGGCTAGCTGGTAATTGTCACCAATTGAATCACGGGAGTAAAGACAGATGAGCATGCAAGATCCGATCGCGGATATGCTGACCCGTATCCGTAACGGTCAGGCCGCGAATAAAGCTGCGGTCACCATGCCTTCCTCCAAGCTGAAAGTGGCAATTGCCAACGTGCTGAAGGAAGAAGGCTTTATTGAAGATTTTAAAGTTGAAGGCGACATCAAGCCGGAACTGGAACTGACTCTTAAGTATTTCCAGGGTAAAGCTGTTGTAGAAAGCATTCAGCGTGTCAGCCGCCCAGGTCTGCGCATCTACAAACGTAAAGATGAGCTGCCGAAAGTTATGGCGGGTCTGGGTATCGCAGTTGTTTCTACCTCTAAAGGTGTTATGACTGATCGTGCAGCGCGCCAAGCTGGTCTTGGTGGCGAAATTATCTGCTACGTAGCCTAATCGGAGGAAAAAATGTCTCGTGTTGCTAAAGCACCGGTCGTTGTTCCTGCCGGCGTTGACGTTAAAGTCAACGGTCAGGTTATTACGATCAAAGGTAAAAATGGCGAGCTGACTCGTACTCTCAACGATGCTGTTGAAGTTAAACATGCAGATAATGCACTGACCTTCGGTCCGCGTGATGGTTACGTAGACGGATGGGCTCAGGCTGGTACCGCGCGTGCCCTGCTGAACTCAATGGTTATCGGTGTTACCGAAGGCTTCACTAAAAAGCTTCAGCTGGTTGGTGTAGGCTATCGTGCAGCGGTCAAAGGGGATGTAGTAAACCTGGCTTTAGGTTTCTCTCATCCTGTTGAGCATAAACTGCCGGCCGGTATCACTGCAGAATGCCCGACTCAAACTGAAATCGTGCTGAAAGGCGCTGATAAGCAGGTGATCGGTCAGGTTGCAGCAGATCTGCGCGCCTACCGTCGTCCTGAGCCTTACAAAGGCAAGGGTGTTCGTTACGCCGACGAAGTCGTGCGTACCAAAGAGGCTAAGAAGAAGTAAGGTAACACTATGGATAAGAAATCTGCTCGTATCCGTCGTGCGACCCGCGCACGCCGCAAGCTCCAGGAGCTGGGTGCAACTCGCCTGGTGGTACATCGTACCCCGCGTCATATTTACGCACAGGTAATTGCTCCGAATGGTTCTGAAGTTCTGGTAGCTGCTTCTACTGTAGAAAAAGCTATCTCTGAACAACTGAAGTACACCGGTAACAAAGACGCGGCTGCAGCTGTGGGTAAAGCTGTTGCTGAACGCGCTCTGGAAAAAGGCATCAAAGATGTTTCCTTTGACCGTTCCGGGTTCCAATATCATGGTCGTGTCCAGGCACTGGCAGATGCTGCCCGTGAAGCTGGCCTTCAGTTCTAAGGTAGAGGTGTAAGATGGCTCACATCGAAAAACAAGCTGGCGAACTGCAGGAAAAGCTGATCGCGGTAAACCGCGTATCTAAAACCGTTAAAGGTGGTCGTATTTTCTCCTTCACAGCTCTGACTGTAGTTGGTGACGGTAACGGTCGCGTAGGTTTTGGTTACGGTAAAGCGCGTGAAGTTCCAGCAGCGATCCAGAAAGCGATGGAAAAAGCCCGTCGCAATATGATTAACGTCGCGCTGAATACTGGCACCCTGCAGCACCCGGTTAAGGGTACTCACACGGGTTCTCGTGTATTCATGCAGCCGGCTTCCGAAGGTACCGGTATCATCGCCGGTGGTGCAATGCGCGCCGTTCTGGAAGTCGCTGGGGTTCGTAACGTTCTGGCTAAAGCATATGGTTCCACCAACCCGATCAACGTGGTTCGTGCAACTATTGATGGCCTGGAAAATATGAAGTCTCCAGATATGGTCGCTGCCAAGCGTGGTAAATCCGTTGAAGAAATTCTGGGGAAATAAACCATGGCAAAGACTATTAAAATTACTCAAACCCGCAGTGCAATCGGTCGTTTGCCGAAACACAAGGCAACGCTGCTTGGCCTGGGTCTGCGTCGTATTGGTCACACCGTAGAGCGCGAGGATACTCCTGCTGTTCGTGGTATGGTCAACGCGGTTTCCTTCATGGTTAAAGTTGAGGAGTAAGAGATGCGTTTAAATACTCTGTCTCCGGCCGAAGGCTCCAAAAAGGCGGGTAAACGCCTGGGTCGTGGTATCGGTTCTGGCCTCGGTAAAACCGGTGGTCGTGGTCACAAAGGTCAGAACTCTCGTTCTGGCGGTGGCGTACGTCGCGGTTTCGAGGGTGGTCAGATGCCACTGTACCGTCGTCTGCCGAAATTCGGCTTCACTTCTCGTAAAGCAATGATCACTGCAGAAGTTCGTCTGTCTGATCTGGCTCACGTAGAAGGCGATGTGGTAGACCTGAACACGCTGAAAGCGGCTAACATTATCGGTATCCAGATCGAGTTCGCGAAGGTGATCCTGTCTGGTGAGGTAACTCGTCCGGTAACTGTTCGTGGCCTGCGCGTGACTAAAGGCGCTCGTGCTGCTATCGAAGCTGCTGGCGGTAAAATTGAGGAATAAGTAGCAGATGGCTAAACAACCGGGATTAGATTTTCAAAGTGCCAAAGGTGGAATTGGCGAACTGAAACGCAGACTTTTGTTTGTTATCGGTGCGCTGATTGTGTTCCGTATTGGCTCTTTTATTCCGATCCCTGGTATTGATGCCACTGTACTTGCCAAACTGCTTGAGCAACAGCGAGGCACCATCATTGAAATGTTTAACATGTTCTCTGGTGGTGCTCTCAGCCGTGCTTCTATCTTTGCTCTGGGGATCATGCCGTATATTTCGGCGTCGATCATTGTCCAGCTGCTGACCGTTGTTTATCAACCGCTGGCAGAACTGAAGAAAGAAGGGGAGTCTGGTCGTCGTAAGATCAGCCAGTACACCCGCTACGGTACTCTGGTGCTGGCTATATTCCAGTCGATCGGTATTGCTACCGGTCTGCCGAATATGCCTGGTATGCAGGGCCTGGTGATTAATCCGGGCTTTGCATTCTATTTCACCGCTGTTGTTAGTCTGGTCACAGGGACTATGTTCCTGATGTGGCTCGGCGAACAGATCACCGAACGCGGTATCGGAAACGGTATCTCGATCCTGATCTTCGCCGGGATCGTTGCGGGACTCCCGCCGGCCATCGCCCATACTATCGAGCAAGCGCGTCAAGGCGACCTGCACTTCCTCCTGTTGCTGTTGGTTGCAGTATTAGTATTTGCAGTGACCTTCTTCGTTGTATTCGTTGAACGTGGTCAACGCCGCATTGTGGTAAACTACGCTAAGCGTCAACAGGGTCGTCGTGTCTATGCTGCACAGAGCACACATTTACCGCTGAAAGTGAATATGGCGGGGGTAATCCCGGCAATCTTCGCTTCCAGTATTATTCTGTTCCCGGCAACCATCACGTCATGGTTCGGGGGCGGTACTGGTTGGAACTGGCTGACAACAATTTCGCTGTATTTGCAGCCTGGGCAACCGCTTTATGTGTTACTCTATGCGTCTGCAATCATCTTCTTCTGTTTCTTCTACACGGCGTTGGTTTTCAACCCGCGTGAAACAGCAGATAACCTGAAGAAGTCCGGTGCATTTGTACCAGGAATTCGTCCGGGAGAACAAACGGCGAAGTATATCGATAAAGTAATGACCCGCCTGACTCTGGTCGGTGCGTTGTATATCACTTTTATCTGCCTGATCCCGGAGTTCATGCGTGATGCAATGAAAGTGCCGTTCTACTTCGGTGGAACCTCGCTGCTTATTGTTGTCGTCGTGATTATGGACTTTATGGCTCAAGTGCAAACTCTGATGATGTCTAGTCAGTATGAGTCTGCATTGAAGAAGGCGAACCTGAAAGGCTACGGCCGCTAACTGGTCGCCCGAGAAGTTACGGAGAGTAAAAATGAAAGTTCGTGCTTCCGTCAAGAAATTATGCCGTAACTGCAAAATCGTTAAGCGTGATGGTGTCATCCGTGTGATTTGCAGTGCCGAGCCAAAGCATAAACAGCGCCAAGGCTGATTTATTCGCATATTTTTCTTGCAAAGTTGGGTTGAGCTGGCTAGATTAGCCAGCCAATCTTTTGTATGTCTGTACGTTTCCATTTGAGTATCCTGAAAACGGGCTTTTCAGCATGGTACGTACATATTAAATAGTAGGAGTGCATAGTGGCCCGTATAGCAGGCATTAACATTCCTGATCAGAAACATACCGTAATTGCTTTAACTGCAATTTTTGGTATCGGCAAGACCCGCTCTAAAGCCATCTGCGCTGAAACGGGTATCGCTGAAAATGTTAAGATCAGTGAGCTGTCTGAAGAACAGATTGATTCTCTGCGTGAAGCAGTAGGTAAATTTGTCGTTGAAGGTGATCTGCGCCGTGAAATCACCCTGAGCATCAAGCGTCTGATGGACCTTGGTTGCTACCGTGGTTTACGCCATCGTCGTGGTCTTCCGGTTCGCGGTCAGCGTACTAAGACCAACGCACGTACCCGTAAGGGTCCGCGTAAACCGATCAAGAAATAATCGGGGTGATTGAATAATGGCAAAGGCACCAGTTCGTGCACGTAAGCGTGTAAGAAAACAAGTCTCTGATGGCGTGGCTCATATCCATGCTTCTTTTAACAACACCATCGTTACCATCACTGATCGTCAGGGTAACGCGCTGGGTTGGGCAACAGCCGGTGGTTCCGGTTTCCGTGGTTCTCGCAAATCCACTCCGTTTGCAGCTCAGGTTGCAGCAGAGCGTTGCGCAGAAGCCGTAAAAGAATACGGCATCAAGAATCTGGAAGTTATGGTTAAAGGTCCGGGTCCAGGTCGCGAATCTACTATTCGTGCACTGAACGCCGCTGGTTTCCGCATCACTAATATTACTGATGTGACTCCGATCCCTCATAACGGTTGTCGTCCGCCGAAAAAACGTCGCGTATAACGCCTCGTTTCTAGGATTGTTGGAGAAAGAAAATGGCAAGATATTTGGGTCCTAAGCTCAAGCTGAGCCGTCGTGAGGGCACTGACTTATTCCTTAAGTCTGGCGTTCGCGCGATCGATACCAAGTGTAAAATTGAACAAGCTCCTGGCCAGCACGGTGCGCGTAAGCCGCGTCTGTCTGACTATGGTGTGCAGTTGCGTGAAAAGCAAAAAGTTCGCCGTATGTACGGTGTGCTGGAGCGTCAGTTCCGTAACTACTATAAAGAAGCAGCACGTCTGAAAGGCAACACCGGTGAAAACCTGTTGGCTCTGCTGGAAGGTCGTCTGGACAACGTTGTATACCGTATGGGCTTCGGCGCCACTCGTGCTGAAGCACGCCAGCTGGTTAGCCACAAGGCTATCATGGTAAACGGTCGTGTTGTTAACATCGCTTCTTATCAGGTAAAAGCGAATGACGTTGTTAGCATCCGTGAGAAAGCGAAAAAGCAATCTCGCGTGAAAGCCGCTCTGGAGCTGGCTGAGCAGCGTGAAAAGCCAACCTGGCTGGAAGTTGATGCTGGCAAGATGGAAGGTACGTTCAAGCGTCAGCCGGAGCGTTCTGATCTGTCTGCGGACATTAACGAACACCTGA
Source organism: Klebsiella sp. JN_Kp121 (assembly GCF_040062145.1). Taxonomy (NCBI): domain Bacteria; kingdom Pseudomonadati; phylum Pseudomonadota; class Gammaproteobacteria; order Enterobacterales; family Enterobacteriaceae; genus Klebsiella; species Klebsiella sp. JN_Kp121. The sequence goes on along the minus strand of NZ_JBEAHX010000027.1, from coordinate 12,081 downwards.
TCGTCGAGCTTTACTCCAAGTAAAGCTTAGTACCAAAGAGAGGACACAATGCAGGGTTCTGTGACAGAGTTTCTAAAACCGCGCCTGGTCGATATCGAGCAAGTGAGTTCGACGCACGCCAAGGTGACCCTTGAGCCTTTAGAGCGTGGCTTCGGCCATACTCTGGGTAACGCACTGCGCCGTATTCTGCTCTCATCGATGCCGGGTTGCGCGGTGACCGAGGTTGAGATTGATGGTGTACTGCACGAGTACAGCACCAAAGAAGGCGTTCAGGAAGACATCCTTGAAATCCTGCTCAACCTGAAAGGGCTGGCGGTGAGAGTTCAGGGTAAAGATGAAGTCATCCTTACTTTGAATAAATCTGGCATTGGCCCTGTGACTGCAGCCGACATTACCCACGACGGTGATGTCGAAATCGTCAAGCCGCAGCACGTGATCTGCCACCTGACCGATGAGAACGCATCTATTAGCATGCGCATCAAAGTTCAGCGCGGTCGCGGTTATGTGCCGGCTTCTGCCCGAATTCATTCGGAAGAAGATGAGCGCCCAATCGGCCGTCTGCTGGTCGACGCCTGCTACAGCCCTGTAGAGCGTATTGCCTACAATGTTGAAGCCGCGCGTGTTGAGCAGCGTACCGACCTGGACAAGCTGGTCATCGAAATGGAAACCAACGGCACAATCGATCCTGAAGAGGCGATTCGTCGTGCGGCAACCATTCTGGCTGAACAACTGGAAGCTTTCGTTGACTTACGTGATGTACGTCAGCCGGAAGTGAAAGAAGAGAAACCAGAGTTCGATCCGATCCTGCTGCGCCCTGTTGACGATCTGGAATTGACTGTCCGCTCTGCTAACTGCCTCAAGGCAGAAGCTATCCACTATATCGGTGATCTGGTACAGCGTACCGAGGTTGAGTTGCTGAAAACGCCGAACCTGGGTAAAAAATCTCTTACTGAGATTAAAGACGTGCTGGCTTCACGTGGTCTGTCTCTGGGCATGCGCCTGGAAAACTGGCCGCCGGCAAGCATTGCTGACGAGTAACCGGATCACAGGTTAAGGTTTTACTGAGAAGGATAAGGTCATGCGCCATCGTAAGAGTGGTCGTCAACTGAACCGCAACAGCAGCCATCGCCAGGCTATGTTCCGTAACATGGCAGGTTCGCTGGTTCGTCATGAGATCATCAAGACGACCCTGCCGAAAGCGAAAGAACTGCGTCGCGTAGTTGAGCCGCTGATTACTCTTGCCAAGACTGATAGCGTTGCTAATCGTCGTCTGGCATTCGCCCGCACTCGTGATAACGAGATCGTGGCAAAACTGTTTAACGAGCTGGGCCCGCGTTTCGCGAGCCGCGCCGGTGGTTACACTCGCATTCTGAAGTGTGGCTTCCGTGCAGGCGACAACGCGCCGATGGCATACATCGAGCTGGTTGATCGTGCTGAGCTGAAAGCAGAAGCTGCTGCAGAGTAATCTGTAGTAACGTAAAAAAACCCGCCCCGGCGGGTTTTTTTATATCTACTGCAATCCCACTTCACTACACTATCTGTACTCTTTTTGTTCATCCCTGGGAGCCGTATAATGTGGTTACTGGACCAGTGGGCAGAACGCCACATCCTCGACGCACAGTCTAAAGGCGAGTTTGATAATCTGACCGGCAGCGGCGAACCGCTGGCGCTGGATGATGATTCACACGTGCCCCCTGAACTGCGCGCCGGTTATCGCTTATTAAAAAATGCCGGCTGTTTGCCACCGGAGCTTGAGTTACGTAGAGATGCCATGGCGTTGAGCGACTTACTCAAGACCGTAGAGCATGATGATCCGCGGTATACTGAATTAAATCGTCGCTTGACTCTGTTTGAACTGAAATTACGTCAGGCGGGTATGAATACCGATTTTCTACGCGGTGATTATGCCGATAGACTGTGGCACAAAATTAACGAGGAGTAGCTATGTATCGGATTGGCGAACTGGCCAAACTGGCTGATGTCACCCCGGATACCATCCGCTATTACGAAAAGCAGCAAATGATGGATCACGATATTCGCACTGAAGGCGGTTTCCGCCTCTATTCGGATAACGATCTGCAGCGGCTGCGCTTTATCCGTTATGCCAGGCAATTAGGCTTCACTCTGGAGTCGATCCGCGAATTATTATCGATCCGCATCGATCCAGAACATCATACTTGTCAGGAGTCTAAAGGGATCGTCCAGGCCCGCCTGAGTGAAGTCGAAGCGCGTATCAAAGAACTTGAAACAATGCGGCGTTCTTTACAGCGGCTGAATGATGCCTGCTGCGGCACGGCGCACAGTAGCGTTTACTGCTCTATTCTCGAAGCCTTAGAGCAAGGCGCCAGTGGTAGCCACGCCGGGCGTTGATTTTTTCCGCGCGCGGATCTACACTCGCGCCGAATTCACACATGAACTGGAGTTACTATGAGTCGCTATCAGCATACCAAAGGGCAAATTAAAGATAATGCGATTGAGGCATTACTGCATGACCCATTATTCAGACAGCGGATTGAGAAAAATAAGAAAGGGAAAGGAAGCTATCAACGTAAAGACAAACATGCAGGACGTAATGACCGGGAGGCCAGTGGCAAGCAAGCGAATCGCTTTTTTACCACTGGCCTTCTGCTTTCTGTGTGCTGATTAAGAACGGTTATTTTGTTCTTTTAACAGATCGCGGATTTCACTCAGAAGTACTTCTTCTTTGCTCGGTGCCGGAGCGGCTGGCGCTTCTTCTTTCTTACGGTTCAGTTTATTCATCAGTTTGATCGCCATGAAAATCGCAAAGGCGACGATGATGAAATCGAAGACGTTCTGAATAAACACACCATAATGCATGACAACGGCTGGGACATCCCCCTGCGCATCGCGTAGCGTAACGGCGAACTGTTTAAAGTCGATCCCGCCAATGAGCAAACCCAGCGGAGGCATAATAATATCGGCCACTAAAGACGATACAATTTTACCAAATGCTGCACCAATGATGACACCCACTGCCAAATCGACAACATTCCCGCGCATCGCGAATTCGCGGAATTCTTTTAACATACCCATTTTACTCTCCTTGAGCCAGCTGACATTGATAAGTTTATCAAATGTATTTCCATTTTCCATTGCTGTTGAATAATTGCTGGAAAATATTATCCATTGATAAATAAGGGATAATAAAAAGGCGTCTGCGCGACGCCCATTGTAATTACAGGAAGAACGGACTCGGCTGGAATAGTCTCTCAACATCGGAGATAAATTTCTTGTCGGTCAGGAACATAATTACGTGGTCGCCTTGCTCAATACGTAAATTATTATTGGCGATCATTACGTCATTGCCGCGCACCACCGCGCCAATAATGGTGCCTGGCGGCAGCTTAATTTCATCAATTGAACGGCCGACTACCCGCGAGGTGCTTTCATCGCCATGCGCGACGGCCTCAATGGCTTCGGCAACGCCGCGGCGTAGCGACGAAACACCGACAATATCAGCTTTACGTACGTGGCTCAGCAAGGCAGAAATCGTGGCTTGTTGCGGTGATATCGCAATATCGATCACGCTTCCCTGAACCAGATCAACATATGCGCGACGCTGGATCAGCACCATGACCTTCTTCGCGCCCATCCGCTTGGCTAGCATTGCCGACATGATATTGGCTTCGTCATCGTTGGTGACGGCAATAAAGAGATCGACTTGATCGATATGCTCTTCCGCCAGTAACTCTTGATCCGATGCATCGCCATAAAAGACGATCGTATTCTGCAGCTTTTCGGCAAGTTCAGCGGCACGCTGTTGATCGCGCTCGATCAACTTCACGCTGTAGTCTTTCTCCAGCCTGTGAGCGAGGCCCGCGCCGATGTTGCCGCCGCCGACCAGCATAATGCGTTTGTAGGGTTTCTCCAGACGTTGGAGTTCGCTCATTACCGCGCGAATATGTTGCGACGCGGCGATAAAGAAGACTTCGTCGCCCGCTTCTACGATGGTTGATCCCTGCGGGCGAATCGGTCGATCGTGGCGGAAAATTGCCGCAACGCGCGTGTCGATGTGCGGCATATGTTCGCGCATCGTGGAAAGCGCATTACCGACCAGCGGGCCGCCATAATAAGCCTTCACAACGGCCAGGCTTACTTTCCCTTCTGCGAAGTTCACCACCTGCAGCGCGCCTGGATATTCGATCAGGCGGTAGATATTATCGATGACTAACTGCTCCGGAGCGATCAGATGGTCAATTGGCACCGCTTCTGAATGAAAAAGTTTATCGGCATCGCGAACGTAATCGGGCGAACGAATACGGGCGATGCGATTCGGCGTATTAAACAGCGAATAGGCGACCTGGCAGGCTACCATGTTGGTCTCATCCGAACTGGTTACGGCGACCAGCATATCGGCATCATCGGCGCCAGCTTCGCGCAGCACGCGCGGATGCGAACCGTGGCCCTGAACGACGCGGAGATCGAACTTATCCTGCAGGCCGCGCAGACGGTCGCCGTTGGTATCGACCAGGGTAATATCGTTGTTTTCGCCAACGAGATTTTCCGCCAGCGTGCCGCCTACCTGTCCGGCGCCAAGAATAATAATCTTCATCAGCAGTGACCCATTAATTGCGCTTTTTGATTAGCTTAGCGTAAAAGAAGCCATCGCCTTCTTCCGCTCCTGGCAGATTTTGCTGACCCGGGGTTTCCGGCGTTCCCGTCTCATGGAGTTCGGCATCTCGGGTACGGGTCAGGAAAGCGGCGATTTGTTGGCTGTTCTCTTCCGGCAAAATAGAGCATGTCGCATAGACCAGCGTACCGCCAGGCTTAAGATGGGCCCAGGTGGCATCGAGAATTTCTGCCTGTAATTGCGCTAGCTCGGCGATATCGCGATCCCGGCGCAGCCATTTAATATCCGGATGGCGACGGATAACGCCGGTGGCCGAACATGGCGCATCAAGCAAAATACGGTCGAACTGCTCATCGCCGCACCACTGTTCAGGATAGCGGCCATCGCCCTGTTTCACTTCCGCTTTCATGCCCAGACGTTTCAGGTTGTCATAGACACGGGACAGGCGCTGCTGGTCGATGTCGACCGCCATCAGACTCGCCTGCGGCGCGACTTCCAGAATATGCGTCGTCTTGCCGCCCGGCGCCGCGCAGAGATCGAGAATGCGCTCGCCGTTTGCCGGTTGCAAGTAGCGCATGCAGCCCTGGGCTGAGGCGTCCTGAACGGTTACCCAGCCTTTATCAAATCCTGGTAACGCATGGACCGGGGCTGGGGTCGCAAGACGGACGGCATCCGGATACTCCGGGTGAGTGAAACCCTGTAAACCAGCGTCTTCCAGCAGTGCGAGCCATTCATCTCGCGAATGATGATTGCGATTCACACGCAGCCACATTGGCGGACGTAGATTATTGGCTGACACAATATCCTGCCATTGTTGCGGCCAGGCCTGCTGCAGACGTTTAAGCAGCCATTTAGGATGGAGATAACGGTTCTCGTGCTGGGCGAATTCGGCCAGCAGCTCTTCCTGCTGGCGCTGAAACTGGCGTAATACGCCATTGATAAGCCCTTTAAGCTGCGGACGTTTAATTGCCACCGCGCCTTCCACCGTTTCCGCCAGCGCGGCGTGTGGGGGAATTCGCGTATAAAGTAGCTGATACAGGCCGACCATGATCAGGAAATGAACGGTACGCTGTTTGCCGGTCATTGGGCGGGCCATCAGCTTACCGATCAGCCACTCGAGTTGGCTGAGGGTACGCAAGACGCCGAAGCACAGCTCCTGCAGCAGCGCTTTGTCTTTCTCGCTCACTTTTTGCTGCAGCGGCGGCAGAACATTGCTTAAAGACTGGCCTTTCTCAACGACCTGCTCAATGGCCTGGGCTGCCAGGCTGCGTAAATTACTATTCTTTTTCATAAGCGCAAAAATAAAAATGCCCGGCGAACCCGGGCTTTAGAAGAGAAGTGCGTCAGGCAAGACGGTTTCCGGGGATAAACCATTCCCGGCGAGAGTTCAGTAAATCCTGGGCACTCATCGCTTTTTTCCCTGCCGGCTGCAGCGATTCCAGATTCAGAATCCCGTTGCCGGTGGCGACCTGGATCCCTTGCTTGGTTGCTGCGACGATCGTACCTGGCTCAGCGTTGGCGGACTCCGTAATAACGGATGCGCGCCATACCTTCACCGGTTGTTCATCGATTTCCAGCCAGCTCATCGGCCAGGGATTAAATGCGCGGATGCAGCGTTCGAGCTGTTCTGCGGAAAGCGACCAATCAATACGGGCCTCTTCCTTACTCAGCTTCTCGGCGTAGCTGACCCGCGATTCGTCCTGAACTTCAGGCTCTGCGCTACCATCCGCCAGCTGCGCTAAGGTCGCCAGTAGACCCTCTGGTCCAAGGTTGGCCAGTTTATCGTACAGGCTGCCGCTGGTATCTTCCGCGGTAATCGGGCAGGAGAGTTTATACAGCATGTCACCGGTATCAAGACCGACGTCCATCTGCATGATGGTGACACCGGTTTCGGCATCGCCAGCCCATAGCGAACGCTGAATCGGCGCAGCGCCACGCCAGCGAGGAAGCAGGGAGCCGTGAACGTTAATGCAGCCCAAACGCGGCATTTCAAGAACCGCTTTCGGCAGGATCAGTCCATAAGCCACGACGACCATAACATCGGCGTTAAGGTCGGCAACTAACTGCTGATTTTCCTGCGGACGTAGGGAAGATGGCTGGAAGACCGGTAGATTATTGGCTTCAGCCAGCACTTTTACCGGGCTCGGCATCAATTTTTTGCCGCGACCAGCAGGGCGGTCGGGCTGAGTAAATACGCCGACAACCTGATGTTCAGACGACAACAGCGCGTCAAGGTGACGCGCTGCAAAGTCGGGGGTTCCGGCGAAAATGATACGTAGTGTTTGTGACACGTTAATCCTTGTTATCAGGCACGGGCGCGTAAACGATCCAGTTTTTCAACTTTCTGGCGGATGCGCTGCTGTTTGAGCGGCGACAGATAGTCAATGAACAGCTTACCGACCAGGTGATCCATTTCATGCTGGATACAAATAGCCAACAAGCCATCAGCTTCCAGTTCGAAAGTCTTACCTTCACGGTCCAGCGCGCGGATTTTTACGGTTTCGGCTCGTGGAACCAGCGCACGTTGTTCCGGAATTGACAAACAACCTTCTTCAATGCCGGTTTCGCCGTCTTTTTCGAGTAGCTCTGGGTTGATGAGCACCAGACGCTCTTCACGGTTTTCCGAGACATCGATAACGATAATGCGCTGATGGATATCCACCTGCGTGGCGGCCAGACCAATACCTTCTTCAGCGTACATCGTGTCGAACATATCATCGACGATACGCTGAATTTCTGCATTCACTTCTTTGACCGGCTCGGCGACTTTGCGAAGGCGCTCGTCCGGAATATGTAACACTTGCAAAACTGCCATAAAGATCCAGAGTCGTATTCAGTAGTTGATAAGATTATTACCTCTATTCTAGACAAAACCCCCTCTAATTGACAGTCTCGCTAACCAATCACAAGGATTGGCTGAGCCGCTAATGGCAGGGGGGAACGGATGACGCCCACGGAGATTTGGTTGCGCCTGATGCGGGTGAATAACCTGTACGGCGATGAAATGGTATTGATTGCACGACGGCTAGGATGTGCAGGCCAGCTGAATACTGAAACGTTGCGGGCTGCGGGTTTAACTAAAGCGCAGGCAACACAGTTTCTTGCCTTCAACCAACAGCAAATTGATGTTTCACTGCAATGGTTAGAGCAACCAGAACATCATCTGATCACGGCGGATCACGCGCTCTATCCGCCGCAGCTACGCGCTATCGATGATTATCCCGGCGCGCTGCTGGTCTACGGTAACGTCGATCTCCTGTGTAGCCGGCAGCTGGCTATCATTGGGAGCCGTGCACACTCGTGGTACGGCGCGCGGTGGGGAAAAGCATTCAGTGAAGCGCTTGCTCAGTATGGCTTGACCCTTACCAGTGGTCTGGCGTTGGGGATTGATGGCATCGCCCACCGCGGGGCATTGGCGGCAAAGGGAAAAACCATCGCCGTATTAGGCAACGGTCTCTCTGATATCTACCCGCACCGGCATCGGGCTTTAGCAAAGCAGATCGTGGAAAGCGGCGGCGCGCTACTTTCCGAATTTCCTCTCTCTGCGCTACCGTTACCAGGGAATTTCCCGCGCCGCAACCGGATTATCAGCGGGTTAAGCGCTGGGGTTCTGGTGATAGAGGCCGCCTTGAAAAGCGGTTCTCTGGTAACTGTCCGTTGCGCGCTGGAGCAGGGGAGAGATGTTTTTGCCCTGCCTGGGCCAATTGGCAATCCTGGCTCTGAAGGGCCGCACTGGCTAATAAAGCAGGGAGCAGTTCCGGTTACCGGGCCGGAAGAGATCCTTGAGTATTGGCAATATGAGCTTTCAGCGCGGGAAGAGACCGCTGATTTGCTAAATAATTACGCAGATCAGCCTCCTGTAGCATTGCCATTTCCAGAGCTCCTGGCTAACGTAGGAGATGAGGTAACACCTGTTGACGTTGTCGCTGAACGTGCCGGCCAATCTGTGCCAGTAACCGTAGCCCAGCTACTTGAACTGGAGTTAGCAGGCTGGATCGCAGCTGTACCCGGCGGCTATGTCCGATTAAGGAGGGCAAGCCATGTTCGACGTACTCATGTATTTGTTTGAGACTTATATCCATAACGAAGCAGAAATGCGCGTGGATCAGGACAAACTAACGCGGGATCTGACCGATGCAGGTTTTGAACGGGAAGATATCTATAACGCGTTAATGTGGCTCGAGAAACTGGCTGATTATCAGGAAGGTCTCGTTGAACCCATGCAGCTCGCCTCCGATCCGCTCTCTCTTCGGGTATACACCGACGAAGAGTGCCAGCGTCTGGATGCCAGCTGTCGAGGATTTTTACTCTTCCTCGAGCAGATCCAGGTGTTGAACCTCGAAACGCGAGAAATGGTGATAGAGCGCGTACTGGCGCTGGATACGGCAGAGTTTGAACTGGAAGACCTGAAATGGGTGATCCTGATGGTTCTGTTTAATATTCCAGGCTGTGAAAACGCCTATCAGCAAATGGAAGAATTACTCTTCGAAGTAAATGAAGGTATGCTGCATTAATCTTATTGCAGCAACATCGAGTTGTTATGACCAAATCAGCACTGTTTTCGGTGCGTAAAAACGAGCCCTGCCCGCAGTGCGGGGCCGAACTGGTGATTCGTTCCGGGAAACATGGCCCGTTTCTCGGCTGTTCTCACTATCCGGACTGTGACTATGTCCGTCCCCTGAAAAGCCAGGCGGACGGCCATATCGTCAAGGTGCTGGAGGGGCAAGAGTGCCCATCTTGCGGCGCTGTCATGGTGTTACGCCAGGGGCGTTTTGGTATGTTCATCGGCTGCAGTCGCTATCCCGAATGCGAACATACCGAGCTGATTGATAAACCTGATGAGACCGCTATCGCGTGTCCGCAATGCGGACAGGGTCATCTGGTGCAGCGTCGCTCCCGTTTCGGTAAAACCTTTCATTCCTGCGATCGCTACCCTGATTGCCAGTTCGTAATTAATTTTAAACCGGTGGCGGGCGAATGCCCTGAATGCCATTACCCGCTATTAATAGAAAAGAAAACGGCGCAGGGTGTTAAACGCTTTTGCGCCAGTAAACAATGTGGAAAGCCGATCCCGGCGGAACAAATAAGTGAATAAAAACCTGCCCTCAGAGACCGTCGCCCAGGCTGTCGCGGTACTGAATAATGAACATGTCATCGCCTATCCAACCGAAGCTGTGTTTGGCGTCGGTTGCGATCCGGATAGCGAAACGGCCGTGATGCGCCTACTGGCGTTAAAGCAACGCCCTGTGGAAAAGGGGCTGATACTTATCGCCGCCAGTTTTGACCAACTGAAACCGTATATTGATGATTCCCGATTAAGCGACGCGCAGAGAGCGGTTATCTTTGCCAGTTGGCCTGGGCCGGTGACGTTTGTGTTCCCGGCGCGTCCGGATACGCCACGCTGGCTGACGGGGCGCTTTGATTCGCTTGCCGTGCGCGTTACCGATCACCCACTGGTAATTGAATTATGTGAAGCCTACGGAAAGCCGCTGGTCTCGACGAGCGCCAACTTAACCGGTCAGCCGCCGTGCCGGACTACTGCTGAAGTACGCGCCCAGTTTGGCGATAGTTTCCCGGTGGTGGATGGCGCAACGGGCGGGCGGCAAAACCCATCTGAAATTCGTGATGCCCTGACGGGTGAACAGTTCCGCCAGGGGTAATTAATGGAAACTTATGCCGTTTTTGGTAACCCTATAGCCCATAGCAAGTCGCCTTCTATTCATCAGCTGTTTGCCAAACAGTTAGATATTGCGCACCCCTATGGTCGGGTACTGGCGCCATTAGATGATTTTGTGAATACCCTGGACGCTTTCTTCAACACGGGCGGTAAGGGCGCTAACGTGACTGTCCCTTTCAAAGAAGAAGCGTTTGCCCGCGCCGACGAACTCACCGAGCGCGCTGCGCTAGCCGGCGCGGTCAATACGTTAAAGCGTCTTGAGGATGGTCGTCTGCTTGGCGACAATACGGATGGCATTGGGTTATTAAGCGACTTAGAGCGTCTGGGCTTTATCAAGCCTGGTATGAGGATTTTATTGATTGGCGCAGGCGGCGCATCTCGCGGCGTATTGTTACCGCTGCTCTCTTTAGATTGCGCGGTCACCATCGTTAACCGTACTTTTTCCCGCGCTCATGAGCTGGCAACGCTATTTGCTCATACCGGCAGCGTTAGCGCGTTATCGCTGGATAAACTGGAAGGTCATCAGTTCGATCTCATTATTAACGCGACGTCCAGCGGAATAAGCGGCGATATCCCGGCAATACCTTCCTCGTTAATTCATGCCGATGTTTACTGCTATGACATGTTTTATCAGAAAGGAAATACGCCATTTCTGCATTGGTGCCAACAGTATGGCGCTAAAAAAATGGCAGATGGATTAGGTATGCTGGTGGCTCAGGCCGCACATGCCGTTCTGCTCTGGCACGGTAGACTACCGGAAATTGCCCCGGTGATTGCCGTTTTACATCAGGAACTGAATGCGTGAACCAGGCGATCCAATTTCCCGATAGAGAAGAGTGGGACGCTGAACGGCAGTGCATCGTTTTCCCCGCGTTGGTCAATGGCATGCAGTTAACTTGCGCGATTCGGGGTCAGATACTGCAGCAACGGTTCGGTGGCGATGAGCCAGCGCGATGGCTGGCTCTCTTTAGTGAACATCGCTGGGATTTGGAAGATGAAGCGGAAGCGTTGATTCGCGATCGGCAAGAAGATCATCAGGGTTGGCTCTGGCTTTCCTGATCCAGGTAGTCGTCTTTCCACTTCACATAGTTGTTGGCTGAATACTTCAGCCCTGCATATTCCGCCTCCGTCAGGGGGCGGATTTGTTTTACCGGGTTGCCAAAATAGAGATAACCGCTTTCCAGCCGCTTGTTTTGCGGCACCAGGCTGCCGGCGCCGATCATCACGTCATCTTCTACTACCACGCCATCCAGCAGAATTGACCCCATTCCGACAAGAATGCGATTGCCGATAGTGCAGCCGTGCAGCATGACCTTATGCCCGACGGTGACATCTTCTCCTATGAGTAGCGGATTACCCTCAGGGTTATAAGACGACTTATGGGTGACATGCAGGACGCTACCATCCTGAATATTCGAACGTGCGCCGATAGACACATAATTCACGTCGCCGCGGATGGCGACCAGCGGCCAAATGCTGACGTCATCGGCAATTCTGACATCGCCGATCACAACGCTGCTGGGATCCACCATCACCCGCAGACCGATTTGAGGGAATAATTCTTTATAAGGACGTAAATAACTGGACATGACTGCCTCAACATCAGGGTAGATAACCAGACTTTGGTAGCTTTCAGGCGCTCCCGCAACCCCTTTTTCTGATAAAAATTGAGCTATTTGAGCAATAACAGTGCGAAAAGCGCGAAAAATCATCATTCAGAAAAAAAGATCGAAAAAAGGCTTGTGCAAAAAAATGGGATCCCTATAATGCGCACCCACTGACACGGCAGATGTGAATCACTTCACACAAACAG
>NZ_JBEAHX010000026.1:0-147217 GCF_040062145.1 Klebsiella sp. JN_Kp121 | reverse complement strand
TGCTCACGGTGGACACCACCGTGGCGCCGGTCAGCGATCTGCAGGTGACGGATGACGTCGGTGGGGAGCAAGGGGGAGTTAGTAATGGTGGAATAACAGACGATACAACTCCTACCCTAAGTGGTACTGCGGAACCTGGATCTACAGTAACTATTTTTGATAAGGGTATTCAAATAGGTACAGCGTTAGTTGCTGAAGATGGGAGTTGGAGTTTTACAACCTCAGCGTTGCCTAAAGGCGAGCATTCCTTCACAACAGTTGTCACTGATGAAGCCGGTAATACAAGTGATTCATCTCCTCCCTTTGTTATCACTATTGAACTGATCGACGACTCCGATGCGGATGCAGACTCTGACAGCGACTCGGATTCCGACAGCGATTCCGATTCCGACAGCGACTCTGACTCTGACAGCGATTCCGACAGTGACTCGGATTCGGACAGCGACTCGGATTCTGACAGCGATTCCGACTCTGACAGCGATTCCGATTCGGACAGTGACTCGGATTCAGACAGCGATTCGGATTCTGACAGCGACTCGGATTCTGACAGCGACTCGGATTCAGACAGTGACTCCGATTCTGACAGCGACTCGGATTCTGACAGCGACTCGGATTCAGACAGCGACTCGGATTCAGACAGCGACTCGGATTCTGACAGCGACTCGGATTCTGACAGCGACTCGGATTCCGATAGTGACTCTGATTCAGACAGCGATTCCGACTCCGACAGCGACTCCGATTCCGACAGCGATTCGGACTCTGACAGCGATTCGGACTCTGACAGTGACTCGGATTCCGACAGCGATTCGGACTCCGACAGCGACTCCGATTCGGACAGCGATTCCGATTCGGACAGCGATTCGGACTCCGACAGCGACTCCGATTCGGACAGTGACTCCGATTCGGACAGTGACTCCGATTCCGACAGTGATTCCGATTCGGACAGCGATTCGGACTCCGACAGCGACTCGGATTCCGACAGCGATTCCGATTCTGACAGCGACTCGGACTCTGACAGCGACTCAGACTCTGACAGTGATTCCGATTCCGACAGCGACTCGGATTCGGACAGCGATTCGGACTCTGACAGCGACTCCGACAGCGATTCGGACTCGGACAGCGATTCGGATTCTGACAGCGACTCCGATTCTGACAGCGACTCGGACTCTGACAGCGATTCGGATTCGGACAGCGACTCGGATTCCGACAGCGATTCGGATTCCGACAGCGACTCGGATTCCGACAGCGACTCGGATTCGGACAGCGATTCGGACTCTGACAGCGATTCGGACTCTGACAGCGACTCCGATTCTGACAGCGATTCGGACTCCGACAGTGATTCCGACTCTGACAGCGATTCGGATTCGGACAGTGACTCCGATTCGGACAGCGACTCGGACTCTGACAGTGATTCCGACTCTGACAGCGACTCGGATTCCGACAGCGATTCAGATTCCGATAGCGATTCAGATTCCGAACCGCAGGCAAATGATGATACGCATACGGCAGCTATCGATACCGTAGAAGGCAATCTGAATAACGTGACCGGCACAGCGAGCCAGCTGTTGGGCGTCACCTTACTCAATACGGTTGATGTTTCGCTGCTGGCAGCAAACTCGACAAAATTCTCGGTCAGTGAGGGAACGACCGAAGATGTGACGATTGCTGTCACCGGTTCAACATTGCTGAGTCTGCAGTCTATACTGGCGCTGCTGGGGCAATTGGTGGGAGGCGCATCATCTATTACCGCCGATCTGTCGATTGTGAATACCGACACCGGGGAGGTGGTGCAGATTATCCCTGATGCCGTGAGCCTGACACCGTCTCTGGCTTTACTGAACCTGGTTTACTCCGGTAGCGCGACCTTCAGCGACTTGCCGGCAGGGAATTATGCGGTGGTGATTTCTTCACCGCAGGCATCCGGCGGCCTGGCCGCAGTGGTTGATGAACTGGCGTCGGCAAATCTGTTGTCGGTAGCGCAAGCAACGATCACGGATTCTACGGAATATACCTCGACTGCTATTGCCGGCAATGTTCTGACCGCAGATGCAGGCGGCGATGTAGCGGATACCGGTGAGGGTATTACGGTAAGCAAAATTGCCTCCAGCGTGCAGACTACACCGCTTGATGTCACGGCAGCAGGTATCGTAATCAATGGTCTCTACGGGCAACTTACGATCCATGCCGACGGCAGCTATACCTACAAAGCAACGGGGGATGCAGACGCTGTTGGGCAGGCGGATGTCTTTACCTACACGATTGTGGATGCGAATGGTCATACTGCTACGGCCACGTTGACAATTAATATCGTGGCAGGAAGTGATATCGGAGAATCTGATGCTGATGCAGATTCGGACAGCGACTCGGACTCTGACAGCGATTCGGATAGCGACAGCGACTCGGATTCGGACAGCGATTCCGACTCCGACAGCGATTCGGACTCTGACAGCGATTCGGATTCTGACAGCGACTCGGATTCTGACAGCGATTCGGACTCGGATAGCGACTCGGATTCCGACAGCGATTCCGACTCCGACAGCGACTCGGATTCGGACAGCGACTCGGATTCGGACAGCGACTCGGATTCGGACAGCGACTCGGACTCCGACAGCGACTCGGACTCCGACAGCGACTCGGACTCTGACAGCGATTCGGACTCTGACAGCGACTCGGATTCGGACAGCGATTCGGACTCGGACAGCGACTCGGATTCTGACAGTGACTCGGATTCTGACAGCGATTCGGATTCTGACAGCGATTCGGATTCTGACAGTGATTCCGACTCCGACAGCGATTCGGACAGCGATTCGGATTCGGACAGCGATTCCGACTCCGACAGCGACTCGGATTCCGACAGCGATTCCGATTCCGACAGCGACTCGGACTCGGACAGCGACTCGGATTCTGACAGCGACTCGGATTCGGACAGCGATTCGGATTCGGACAGCGATTCCGACTCTGACAGTGATTCTGACTCGGATAGCGATTCGGATTCTGACAGTGACTCTGACTCGGATAGCGATTCGGATTCTGACAGCGACTCGGACTCCGACAGCGACTCGGATTCTGTTGAGGCAATACCTGATACCAACAGTTCTGAGGTTGTGCAGCATTACGGCAACCTTAATGGTACCGAAGGTAATCTGTCGCAGTTGGTTGGCGTCTCGCTGTTAAGCACGATTAATGTGTCACTGCTGTCTGGCAGTAGTTTCCGCTTCAACGTGGATAACAACACCACAGAAAATATGACTGTTGATGTCAGCGGCGTGTCACTGCTTTCAACCGGCGGACTGCTAACTTCGATAGTCAATCTGTTGGGGGCTGGAAATACGTTGACGGCCGACCTCTCGGTGATTGATGTCGCAACTGGACGAGTGGTCGCAATTGACCCTGGAAGTGTGAATATCAGCGCGACATTACTTGGCGGGCTGGTTTATAGCGGTACGGCATCCTTCGAGAACTTACCGGCAGGAAACTATGCGTTGGCGATTTCCTCACCGAATTCTGATGGGGTATTGGTTAGCTTGATTAATACGCTCGCGGGAGCGGGTGTAGCCACCTTTGTCGAGGCAACGGTAACCGATTCGTTGGGTTATAGCGGAAGCACCGTCACCGGCAACGTGCTGGAGGGTTCTGAAAATGGCGACATGGCTGATAGCGGTACGGGTCTGTCAGTTACCACTGTCACCGCGACATCTGCGGCGGGTGAACCTCACTCAGTCAACGGCGGCACAATATCAGTAACGGGGGCCTATGGCGTACTGACGATTAATGCTGACGGTAGCTATACCTATCAGGCGTCTGGTAAGGCGGGTTCGGCAGGTAATGCGGATGTATTCACATACACCATTACGGACAGCAATGGCGTGCAATCAACCACCACACTGACCATCAATATTGGCCAGGAGGTTGAATCGGCCCAGGCCAATCCGGATACCCAGGCTTACTACGTCGGGAATGTCGATGACAATATTGATATACAGGGAGGTAATGTCGTTCAACTGGCTGGACTTTCCTTACTCAATACGGTGAATGTCGCGCTGCCGACAAATGGCTTTAAATTTACCGTAGCCGACGGGACTGAACAGGATGTCACCCTGGCCGTTTCGGGGTCAACAACCTTAAGCGTGGCGCTTGGCGCGGTCACTCTGGATCTTATCCTGGTGAATACCGATACCAACCAGATTGTCGGCGTCATTAAGGATGGAATTTCGGCAACACCGCAGGGGCTCCTTGGATTAAGCCTGCAGTACGCGGGTGGCGGTGAGTTCGAAAAAATTGGTGCCGGTAACTATATGGTCGTTATTTCGTCGCCGACGACTGGAGGATTGATTGGTTCGATACTGAATCTGAATTTGGGCACCAGCATTAGTATGGAGGTGACTGATTCGACTAAATACGTGACGGGGAATGTTCTGCACACCGATAGCGATGGCGATGTTGGCGATACAGGTAATGGAATTACCGTAAGCAGCATCCAGTTTGGATCGCAGGTCGAGACCGTCACTGCCGGCGGCGTCACGATTAACGGCACCTACGGTACTCTGACTATCAAGTCTGATGGTAGCTATAGTTATCATGCTAATGGAACAACCGGTGTGGGTCAGAGTGATGTCTTCACCTATACGATAACGGATACGCTGGGTCATACATCGTCGACAACGCTGACGATGAACATTGAGTCAACGCCAGCGATAGCGGTTGATGATATCGCCTCCCTGTCGGTGGCAACGGCAATGCAGTCGGTTACCTGGACGCAAAGCGTCAGTAATCTTGCGGTAACAAATGCAGCAGTAGCGGCTAATACGACATCGACGACTAAAGTTACAAGCCAGAACTTTACCGTCGCTGAAGGCCGGGAAGTGGATAACGCTTCCATCACCCTAAATCTGAGTGGCACCAGGACTAGTGGCTTGACTGTATTGAACGGCGATCTCTCAGGGACAGTCACATTGGTTCATCATGTGATGGTTGACGGGGTAATGACTGATGTGACGGTCTGGAGCGGGCCTTTGAGTATGGCTCTGGATGGTGTCCCCATCATAAGCCCGACAACGGATACGGACACTGTGACGCTTAACCTGGTTAATGGAACTACTCCGGTACAACTTGCCGCAGGTGATTATACTCTGAGTATTAGTCATACGATGCAGGCTGGACCGGCAATGACATACAACCTGGCGGCGAGCGTGACGGGAACCGAGATTCATACCGATGCGCATCTGACGGCCGCGCAATCTGTGGCCGGCAATATCCTCGACGGTTCTGGCGCAGACGGGGTTCAGGATACGCTTGGATCATTGCATAGCGGGTTCACGATAACGGGGGAAAACAATCTGGGTGTCGTGACGCATTGGACATTCCATACTGATGGAACCTTGACCAACGACACAGGAACCAGCGCGACTAACGGGAAAGCGGTGCTGTATGGTGAATATGGAACGCTGACCATTGATGGGCAGGGAGGTTATACCTATCAGCTGAATAGCGGTATCAATACTGATGCCATTACGGCTAAGGAGACGTTTACTTACACGCTTATTAGTAGTGATGGCGGTAGTTCGACGGCGAATTTGACCATCGATCTCCATCCGCAGATTGCCGGCAGCGTCAATGACGATAGCATTCACAGTACGGCTTACGATGACACCTATAGCATGGGAGTTGGCGCCGATACGGTGGTCTATAACCTGTTGGCGGATGACAACACGGGGGGCAACGGCAGCGATACCTGGAACGATTTCTCGGTCGCCCAGGGAGACCATATCGATGTCTCTGCGCTGCTGGTCGGCTGGAATGGATCCAGTGATACGCTGGGTAACTATATTACGCTGAGCTATGTCGGCGGTAATACGGTGGTGTCTATCGACCGCGATGGTTCGGGTGGAACGACGCACCAGCCAGCGACGTTAATCACGCTGCAGGGGGTCCATATCAATTCGCTCGACGAGCTGATTGATACCAATAACTCGCACTAAAATCAGGCCATATCACGGGTGGCGCAGGGAGGCGCCGCCATTATGGCTTTATACGCTGGAGGTGAAACGACGAAAAACAACCCCGGAAACGATGGGCAATCGTTAAATAAAAAGAATGATGCGAAAAGAGTATATCCATATTTTCAGTGTGCTTTCTGAAGGGTAATTTTATGCGTCTATTTCAACAAAAAGGGATTGTCAGCGTTTACAGGTTCAGCACAATTTTGCTGTCGTTAAGCGTAATATTAACGGCTGATGCGGAAGAGCTTTCATTTCCGCCGACTAACATTAGTACTCAGAGATTAAACGATAGCCAACAGGTCGCCGGATATTCTGAGGATCTCATCAATCCGCAGAGTCATTTAACCGGCCCGTTAGATATTGCCACCGCGGTAAAATCAGCGGTCAACTGGCACCCGGCGATTACTCAGCAGGTGAGTAAACTTCAGGAACAGGTGCAGCGCGTGGATGTAGCTAAAGCCAAATATTATCCCCAGGTGAACGCGGGGATGAATAATGGTTATAGTAATTCATACTCCGATTCCGGCTATTCACCCTCATTAGTTGTTTCTGTTTCACAAATGCTCTACGACTTCGGCAAAGTCTCAAGCTCGGTCAGAGCGGCAGATGCCGCCGTTGCCCAGCAGCAGGCGATGGTGATGCTTAATATCGACCAGGTGGCCCATGATACTGCTGGCGCGGTGGTACAGATGCAGGGCTACCAGAAGCTGGTGAAAATCGCTCAGGCGCAAGTTGATTCGCTAAAACAAATTGGCGATCTGATCCGCCAGCGTAACGATGCCGGGGCAACTTCGCTCTCTGATGTTGTGCAGACTGACACTCGCGTTGAGGGGGCGCAGGCGACGCTTATCCAATATCAGGCGGCGCTCGAACGCTGGAAAGCGACTCTGGCCACCTATCTTGGACTTGGCAGCATTACCTCCGTGACTGACGGCGTGCCGCAGGATATGGATGCGGCCTGTGCCGTAAGTAAAATTGATTATCGTGCCGTACCCGCTGTGCTGGCCGCTTTAGCGCAAGCCACGCAGGCGCAGGCGCAGCTCGATAACGCGACAGCGCAAATGCTACCGACCATCTCTCTGGAACCCCAGGTGACGCATTATCTGAATGATAATTACGCCAACAGCGCCGTGTTAAATAAAACGCAATATTCGGCGTGGGTCAAAGTGGAAATGCCAATCTACCAGGGGGGGGCATTAACGGCCTCCCGCGAAGCGGCGCAGCAAATTTTATCTGCGGCTAACGCCGGGATTAGAAACGCCCAACTCGATGCCAGTCAGAAATTAAGCGCCTCGCGCGATGAGGCGCTGAATCTTAAACAATCCATCAGCATCCAGCGCCGCCAGCAGGAACTTGGCGAGCAAACTCGCGCGCTCTATCAGGATCAATATCTGCAGTTGGGTACGCGTCCGCTACTGGATCTGCTTAACGTCGATCAGGAAATCTATCAGGCGCAATTCAGCCAGGTGTTAACTGAAGCACAACTGCGTAATCTGGAGCTGGACTGTCTGTTCAGTACTGGAAAGATGCGCTCCGTTTTTGCTCTGGATAATCAAAGCATCCAGGGTGTGGAGATCCGCCCATGAGCGAACAACCTCATCACAGCGATATTCCCCATCTTCTGGATTGGGCTAACGCGATGGCTTTTGTCGCCAGCCATTATCGGCAGAGCTATTCGCCGGGGACGCTGCATGCGGCGGCGGAGTGGGCGACACAGAAAACACTGCCTGATGCGCTTAAACATCTCTGTCGGCACGCCGGTTTGCATTGTCAATTTCTCAACGGCAACGACCGGCGGATGTCGGCGTGGCGCTTGCCGCTAGTCGTTCAGCTTAAAGATGGACAGATTGGTATTATCGAAAGCTTTGATCTTAATAATTTAGTTGGCATCCGTTTTGTCAAAGAGCTCACCTTACTCAGCCAGTGGCCGCTGGACGCATTATTGGCTGAGATTGAGCTTACCGTTGCATTTCGTCCAGCTTCGCCCGAAAAAGATATCCGAACTGAAAGTTATCTTGCGCGCTTTCAGCCGGACTGGCTGCGCAAAATCGTTCTCAAAGATATCCGCCCGTATATGCATGTCATGCTGGCATCGCTGGCAATTAATGTACTGGCTCTGGCCGGCATTCTATTTTCGATGCAGGTGTATGACCGGGTGATCCCGGCGCAGTCTTATCCCACCTTATACGTTTTATTCAGCGGCGTATTAATCGCTGCAGTATTCAACTTTATTCTCAAAATTACACGTGGACACGTTACTGACCTACTTGGCAAACGCGGAGATATTCGTATTTCCGATCGTGTATTTGGTCACGCGCTGCGGCTAAAAAACTCAGCGGTTCCGCGTTCTACTGGCAGTTTTATTTCACAGATACGCGAGCTCGAGCAGGTACGGGAAATGATGACGTCAACCATGATGACGGTTATTGCCGATCTGCCGTTTTTCATCCTTTTCCAACTGGTACTGTTCATTGTTTCGCCTTGGTTGAGTTGGATCGCGCCGGTCGCGACAATCCTGATGCTGCTTCCGGGATTTTTATTGCAAAAGAAACTGGCCGAACTGGCTAACAAGAATCAACACGAAAGCACGCTACGAAACGCCATTCTGGTGGAAAGCATTCAGGGCCTACCGGATATCAAAATGATGCAGGCGGAAAGCCGCTTTCTGCAGCAGTGGAATAGCTATGTGGCTATCACCGCAGAATCGGGGGTAAAAACCCGCAAAGTCACCCACGGCCTGGTGAGCTGGGGGATGTCTATCCAGAATCTGCTGTACGCCACGGTGGTGGTGGTCGGCGCGCCGCTGGTGATTAATGGCGACATTACAACCGGCGCGATGGTGGCGGCATCAATGTTGTCAAGCAGGATGGTGGCGCCAATGACCGCGCTCTGCGGCGTATTGGCGCGCTGGCAGCAGGTGAAGGTGGCGAAAGCCAGCCTGGATAATCTGATGGCGCTGCCGGTAGAAGGCGGGCAGGATGAGCCGCGCATCCACCGCGCTGTGCTGCACGGCAACTATGAGTTTCGCAACGCTGAGTTTCGCTACGGCAAGGACAACGGCCCCATTCCGCTGCGTATTAAGCAGTTATCGATTAAGGCCGGGGAGAAAATCGCTATCCTCGGACGCATCGGCGCCGGCAAATCGACGCTATTGCAGGCGATGATGGGTAACGTTGAGCTGGCATCCGGTGAGCTGCGGCTCGACGATCTTGCCCTGCCGCAAATCGATCTGGCGGATATTCGCCGCAATGCGACTTTGCTGACCCAGGAAGCTCGTCTGTTCCACGGAACGCTACGGGAAAATTTAACGCTGGGAAGGCCAATGGCCAGTGATGACGAACTGGTGAAGGTACTGGAACTGTGCGGGGCGATGGAGTTCGTCAGTAAACTGCCCATGGGGCTTGAGCATCTGGTGATGGAAGGGGGCCTTGGCCTTTCCGGCGGGCAACGGCAATCATTGCTGCTGGCGCGCTCTCTGCTGCGCGACCCCAATATTATTTTGCTGGATGAGCCGACTTCATTCTTTGATGAACGCACCGAAAAAGCGTTTGTCGAGCAACTGGCGCATTGGGTGGGCGAACGTACATTGATTATTGCTACCCATAAAGCGGCGATACTGAGCATTGTCGATCGTATTTTGGTTATCCAGGATGGGCAACTGGCGTTGGATAAACCTAAAGCGACGGTCTTTGAACAAGAAAAAGCGCGTGGCCAGGTGGTGAATATATGAATAAGTACGACGCGATTCTCCCACTGGCGCAGGATGCCGATCCGGTTTCTGACATGGTCGATAATGAACGGGATGAGGCTGAACTGGTCAAATCGCGCCGCTTAATTCTCCTGCTGGCGCTGCTAATGGTAGTGACCGGCGTATGGGCGTGGTTTGCGACCCTGGACGAGGTTTCGACCGGGACAGGTAAGGTGATCCCAAGCTCTCGTGAGCAGGTGCTACAAACCCTTGATGGCGGGATCTTAACCGAGCTCAACGTCCGCGAGGGGAGCAGGGTGGCGGCCGGGCAGGTCGTCGCGCGGCTTGATCCTACCCGTAGCGAATCGAACGTCGGCGAGAGCCAGGCGAAATATCGCGCTTCACTGGCAGCAAGCATTCGCCTTACCGCCGAAGTTAATAACCAACCGCTGATTTTTCCTCCTTCTCTTAAGGCCTGGCCGGGGTTACTGGCGGAAGAAACCCGCCTCTATCATAGCCGACGGGACCAGCTAACCAAATCGATGCGCCAGCTTGAGCAGTCGCTGTCGTTGGTGAAAAGCGAGTTGGCTATCAACGAAAGGCTGGCTAAAACCGGCGCTGCCAGTAATGTGGAAGTGCTGCGTTTGCGCCAACAGGCTGCCGATATTGAGTTAAAGAAAATCGATCTCAACACCCGCTACTACGTCGATGCCCGCGAACAGTTATCGAAAGCCAATGCCGACGTAGCCAGTCTTGCCGAAGTCATTAAAGGGCGGGCGGATTCCGTCGCCCGGCTGACCGTTCGCTCGCCTGTGCAGGGGATCGTCAAAAATATCAAGGTCAACACCATTGGCGGCGTTATTGCCCCGAACGGCGAACTGATGGACATCGTGCCGATCGATGGCCGCTTATTAATTGAAGCGCGTATTTCGCCCCGCGATATCGCTTTTATTCATCCCGATCAGAAGGCGCTGGTGAAAATCACCGCCTATGATTATGCCATCTACGGCGCGCTTAATGGGGTCGTTGAGACCATTTCTCCCGATACTATTCAGGACGAGGCAAAACCCGATCTTTATTACTATCGGGTGTTTATCCGTACCGATCATAACTATCTGGAAAATAAACACGGTAAGCGTTTTTTAATCGGTCCGGGAATGATCGCCACTGTTGATATTAAAACCGGCGAAAAGACGGTAATGGATTATCTGGTGAAACCATTTAATCGAGCAAAAGAGGCGCTGAGAGAAAGGTAATACCCACAAGTTGGCTTCATGTTTGGTGAAATTTTCAACGTATGGAGATTTGAGATGGCATTAAGCGATTTATTACAACAGGCCTGCTTTCAGAGCAGACCATTAAAAACGACCGCGCTGCCTGCTGATTATCCCGGGTGGGTTATCTTTTTTAGCGTGAGTGATGGTAAGGAGCGGGCGCATGTCCAGGTCGCAGCGGCGGCCAGTTTTGATCAAGCCTGGCTTGCTGGCGCCAGAGCCCTGCAGGAGTGGCGCAAAAAACAAGACAACGAACCACAGTGGTTGCGTATTGATATTGTCGATAGCGTTGAAAAACTCAGCTGGGAAAATCTACAGAAGAAACTCAGCATCACCAAACGCAATTATTTCCGCTTTGGCCTTTCTTTCGATGCGCAATTTACTCAGGCGATCCTCGAACAGGAAATTGCGGCGAATGCCTTATTGTATGACGGAGATAACGGTGTCGCGGCGCCAAATGGCATCAATCTGGAAAACTATGGCCAACGACGCTTTAAACAAAGTTTGAGCTGGCCGGATGCACCACAGCAGATACTTTGGCGTTTCAAAACCCGCGCGGTATTCTGCGACCGCAGCGGCGCCAGGCTGATTGAGCACAGCGGCCGCAGTTCAGGCTACCGCGTTATCGGCGAAGAATGGCAAAAAAACTGGCTGGCGGAAGTGATCAAAAAAGGTAGCGATTACTTAGCTCGTCAGGTGAAAAAAGATGGACTTTATTACTACGGTTGGTTTCCCTGTTTCGATCGTCCTGTACGATCCTATAACGCCTTGCGTCATGCCAGTTCGACCTATTCGTTAATTGAAGCATGGGAAGCAACCAGGCAACCGCACCTGCGCCAGGCGATCGATCGAGCGATTGGTTACCTGGTTACCAATCTTATTTCTGTGCGTACCCTTGACGATGGGCAACAGGCGGCATTTTTGTGTGATGTCGATAATGAAATTAAACTCGGCGGCAATGCGGTGAGTATTCTGGCGCTGGTCAAATACACGGAAACGACAGGTGACCAGCAGCACCTGGAATTAATGGCGCAACTGGCCGCCGGCATTGCATTTATGCAGGATGCGCAGAGCGGCGAGTTTGTCCATGTTCTCAATAGTCACGACCTCTCGTTGAAGGCTAAGCATCGTATTATCTACTACGATGGCGAGGCGGCGTTCGCGTTGATGCGTTTGTATAGCCTGACGCAAATGCCGCAGTGGCTGGCGATGGTTGAAAAAGCGTTCGAATACTTCATTCGGCAACAGCACTGGCAGCATCACGACCACTGGCTGAGTTACTGTGTTAACGAATTGACGCGTTTTCGTCCGGAAGAACGTTATTTTCGCTTTGGGCTGGATAACGTGCGTGGACATCTGGATTTCGTACTGCAGCGCGTGACAACCTATCCGACGCTGCTGGAGCTGATGATGGCGGCAGCAGAGATGATTGCGCGCCTTGACGCTTCGCCGGCGCAACGTCATTTACTTGAAGGGTTTGATAAAGAAAAGTTCTATCAGGCGTTGGAATGTCGTGCGCGCTACCTGCTGGATGGTTTCTTCTGGCCGGAACTGGCGATGTTCTTTAAAAACCCGGCGCGTATCGTCAACAGCTTCTTTATTCGCCACCACAGCTACCGCGTGCGTATTGATGACGTTGAGCACTATCTGTCTGGCTATATTGCCTATCAAAAATATTATCAGGCGGCGACTATGCGCCAGTCAATTCCTGCGGTTGCGCCTCCCGAGCGCCGGGGGACAACGGTATTTTTGTTAGAGAACCTGCGTGATGTTGGCAACGGTATTGAAGTCGCCGCCACCCGGCGTGCGAAGCTGTTCGTCGAGCACCTGCAGACTGTGCCCTGGCTTATCACCGCAATGTGGGATCCGGAACTGCATGTCGCGGTCAAGGCGTTAAAGGCGCGCGGCGCGTTGCCGGAAGAGGTGCCGGTTTATAACCTCTACGAGGCTTTAGTGACGAGCTTCGCAGCGGGGAAAATTATCCCGCTGCCTGCGCTTAAAGGTGAGGTTGAGCTCCGACAGGCTATCGCGCCGAAGGCCCAGGCCTCGGTCGGCAAAAATAACTATCAGCTACGCCCGCAGGGACAGCTGGTGGAGGATTATGTCGATGGCGCCGGCAATGTTCTGCTGCGCAAATATTTCGACGAAAGAAAAGCGAATTTGCAAATTGCCCGTATCGATGTTGCCTTGCCTGACGGCGACGTTAAATCCTTCAACCAGCAGGAGGCGTTCTTCTCGTGGATGCTGGAGATGATGCTGCCCGACGAGCGCCGCTGGCATTTTATCGTCGATAAAAATAAAGCCTGGAAAGCGTTTGTCTGTTCTCGTCCGGCACAGCGGATAGACTGCACGCTGAGCGCGATTATCCACTCCCATCATCAGCTGCTTAATGGCGTAGTGAAAGCCTCCTACCGCCACTTAATCGAGCAACCGGAACTGGTTGACCGCTTAATCGTTCTCACCGATGAGCAGTGGCAGGACTTACAGCATGAAGGATTTCCCGGCGAACGTCTGACCGTCATCCCTAATCATATGGATGACAGCAAAATTCCGGCAAACCCGCAAAAGGATCCCTCTGAAACCGTTATCTACCTGGCGCGTTACTCGGAAGAGAAGCAGCACATGATGTTGTTTAACGCCTTTCGCAAGGTAGCGGCGCAGCTTCCTGGTGCGCGACTGCATACCTATGGCGTTGGGCCGTTACGCCGTACTCTCAGCGATCAGATAAAAGCGTGGAAAATGGAGGACATCATCTCCATTAATGGCTTTACCTCAGATATTGCCACAGTACATAAATCCGCCTGCTGCACGGTATTGTGCTCAAATCAGGAAGGGCAATCCTTGTCAGCCGTTGAGGCGATGGCGTACGGCACGCCGCTCATCAGCTTTGCGATAAAATATGGCCCGCGCGATATTCTGCAGGATCGACAGGCCGGGATCCTGGTGCCATACGGTGATGAAGATGCGCTGGCGGTGGCGTTGGTACAGGTTATTTCTGACAAGGCGCTACAAAAAGAGATGCAGGCTGCCGCCCTGCGTAACGCGCGACGTTATTGCGCCAATGCGATTGCCCAACGCTGGGAGCAGTGGTTGCAGCAGAATGAACAGCGGATAAGCGCTGAGGGCCAACAGGGGCCGAACGTGGTTTCTCTCAAAGAACGGGTAGTGTAAGACGACTGCCGCCCCGGCGAGCATATGATGTCGGGGCGGAGCATGTCGGGGGAGGCGGCGCTATGCAACCAGTAAAATTATGGGCGACATCAATAGCAGCGTGTTGGTTGGCGATGTCTTGTCTCCCTTCAGCCTCCGCGGAAGAAATGGTGCAGGTATCGCGCTGTGTTAAAGGTTCGATACTACTTAAGCATGTTCTTGAAAAAGAATATGTCGAAGATGAGTTCCACATTTTTTATAGCCTGCAGGGGCCTGATGCCCTTAAATTTCAGTACGACAGTTCGGGTAGCGGTGTTCCCGACAGCATTAAGGATATTGCCGTTCAGCTACAGGCCGCTAAATATCTCTACTCCACGGTATTGGGATTACGCTTTCCGCTACAGCAGAAAATTTACGCACAGGCGCGGCAAATCAACATTTATGTGCTGACTTTGCCAAAAGGTAACGGCCTTGCCTTCGACCGCGTCGCTTCAGAAACGATGGGCGATGGCAGGCAGATACCTTGCGGCCTGAAGTTTGTGCTGAATGCTGCGCTAGATCCAGCCCGTAACGTCACACCGGCTCATGAGTTTTTCCATCTTTATCAATATGGTTACGCGGTGTTTAAACAACGATGGTATCTGGAAGGAATGGCGCGCTGGATGGAAAATAGTTTTAAAGCGCCAGAGAAAAATACCCGTCGTCTGGCCGTGTTACCGGCCTGTGAAAGTAACTTCTCGCGCGGCTACTCTGCGGCCAACTACTGGGCAAGCGTCGCGGCGGCGCGATTTGCCAGCGTCGCGCTGCCTGCCGCTGCTCAGCGTTTTCGCTACAGCGATGGTTCTACGGTGTTGATTGCGCAGGACGTTGCCGGGGGAGGAATGCTACAGCCTTTCTTTAATCAGCTGTCCCGCAATAGCGCTGCGCAGTCAAGACAGCTGAATGTCGCTAATACTCGTTGGTCAGAAGCTCAACAACAGGCCCCGCAGTTTAACGGCGCGATTTGTCAGGCTTTAGCTGACGCAGAGGTTGAGCATTAAGAGCGATCGTGGAAACACGCCGCCCATCGGGGCGGCGCGGAGGGCTTAGTTACGCAGACGTGGCGCCTGCAACTGCTTACGGATAGTCTGCGCCAGTTCGTCCATCGACGGCTGTTCGGGATGTTCATCGCTGGCTTCACTGCTGAGCTGCGCTTCCGCGAGGTAGGTGTGGACCGGCTGGCCGTCCTCATCTTCCATCACAACATGATACCAGGGGGCCGCGCGCAGTTCATCGTTGGCGCCGATTTCATCCGCGGCGGGCTCGTCAAGCGAATACTCTGGATCGATATCAACGATTACGCCAAGGTAGCCGAGTAGCGTATGGCGAACCTGTTGGCCGATACCGAATTTGCTGGCAATCATAGTCACCTCCCGGGAAACGCTGGCGCCCACTGTATCCATCATCTTCAAATGTTCTTGAGTCATGAGAATAACGTGTGGGCGATGTTCCGCTTTTCAAGTTACATGACGCGACAGGCAAACCCTTTCAGATACAGTCCTTCCGGGTAGGTTGCGATCACCGGGTGATCGGCAGCCTGACGGAACTGCTCTATAAATTGTACATCACGCCCGGCATCTATTGCGGCGTCGGCGATGATTTTCTGAAATAAATCGGTGGTCATCAGGCCGGAACAGGAGAAAGTCAGCAGTATGCCACCAGGGTTTAACAGCTGGATCGCCAGCATATTAATGTCTTTATAACCGCGGCAGGCGCCCATCAGTTGGCTTTTGTTTTCGACGAATTTCGGCGGATCCATGACGATAACATCGAATTTTTCCCCGTGATCGCGATATTTACGCAGCAGTTTGAACACGTCGTCGCGTACGAATTCGGCTTTCGACAGATCCAGCTTATTGAGCTCAACGTTCTGTCTGGCGACATCCAGCGCCTCTTGTGAGGTATCAACGCTGGTGACCTGGCGGCAGCCGCCCATCAGCGCAGAAACCGCGAATCCGCCGGTATAAGAGAAGCAGTTGAGGACGCGCTTATCGGCGACGTAGCGGCGGGTCGCCAGACGGCTATCGCGCTGATCGAGATAGTAGCCGGTTTTATGGCCGCCCTGAATATCTACCAGCAGCTGCATGCCGTGTTCGGTAATGGGCAGTAGCGCTGGCGGCAGTTCGCCTACCACCGGGCCTTGCGCCAGGTCCAATCCTTCTTTTTTACGCACCGCCACATCGCTGCGATCGTAGATCGAGCATTGCGGGAACAGGGTCTGCAGAGCGCTGACGATGGCCGCACGCTGATATTCCGCGCCGGCGCTCAACAGCTGCAGGACGAAGAAATCGCCAAAGCGATCGATTGTCACGCCTGGCAGGCCGTCGGATTCCCCGGCGATTAAACGATAGCTGTCAAGACCATCGCGTTCGGCCAGCCATTGACGCCAGGTTTGCGCCTGCTGCAGGCGACGCTCAAAAAAAGCATTATCGATAGCTTCATGACGATCGAAACTCCAGACGCGGGCGCGGATCTGCGAGGAGGGCGAATAGGCGCCGCGAGCAAGCCATTTCCCCTGCGAATCAACGATATCGATCGTCTCGCCGGAGCGAGCTTTACCTTCCATCCGGGCGACGGCGCCGGAGAAAATCCATGGATGGCGACGCAGCAGGGATTTCTCGCGTCCTTTGGCTAATACTAAGCGGGGGATAATGGAATCTGTCATGGAGCTACCTTTAAGCGACGGAGTGTCGGCACCGAAAAATGGCGCGTAGATTAGCATAACTGGCTGGGGCAAGCACCATTCCTGCCGCCGCCGGGCGGATGTTTTAGCGTCAGGCAAAAGTGAGTATGCTGGTGGGAATTTGCTATTCTCTGCATCAGGATAGCGCAGTTGAGGGGGTAATAATGGCGAAGGTATGCACGATGGCGTGGGTTCACGGAGTCGTCCAGGGCGTGGGATTCCGCTATTCAACGCAGCGTGAAGCGCTGCAGCTGGGGCTGACCGGTTATGCGCGAAATTTGGATGATGGTAGCGTAGAAGTGCTGGCCTGCGGGGAAGCGGAGCAGGTGGAAAAACTGATTGCCTGGCTTAAGGCCGGCGGGCCGCGTAGCGCAAGGGTCGACAGGGTGTTAACTGAGCCCCATCAACCCACCAGAGAGTGGCAAAAATTCGCTATTCTCTATTAAATGCACTTTACAGGCTTCGGCAGGCCGGCGATTTTCGTCGCCTGCTTGGCCGGCCCTTTGGGGAATAACCGGTACAGATAGCGGCTGTTGCCTTTCTCTTCACCGAATTTATTCGCCATTGCTTTGACCAGCATACGGATGGCTGGCGAAGTGTTGAACTCCAGATAAAAATCGCGCACGAAGCGCACCACTTCCCAGTGTTCGACGGACAGGCTGATCCCTTCCTGCGCGGCGATAACTTCCGCCATCGCTTCACTCCACTGAGTCGTCTCTTTCAGATAGCCTTCGCTATCGGTCTCTATTTCACTGCCTTCAAAGATAAACATGATTTTTCACATAATGCGGAAACTGCGCGCAGTGTAGCAAAAAATAAGGCCCCGCATAAGCGAGGCCTGGTGTTGCAGGAGAGAAGGTTAGTCTCTGCTAGCGAAGCCGAGGATGCTCAGCAGGCTGACGAAGATGTTGTACAGCGAAACATACAGGCTAACGGTGGCGCGAATGTAGTTGGTCTCGCCGCCGCGGATGATGTTGCTGGTTTCAAACAAAATCGCGCCGGAAGAGATAAGGATGAACACCGCGCTGATGGCCAGATGTAGAGCCGGCAGCTGCAGGAAGATGTTCGCCACCATACCAATCAGAACGACCACCACGCCCGCCATCAGCATGCCGCCGAGGAAAGACATGTCTTTGCGCGTCGTCAACACGTAAGCCGAGCAGCAGAAGAAGACCAGGGCGGTGCCGCCCAACGCCAGGCCGATCAAATCGCCCATGCCTGCGGACAGGTAAGCGTTCAGCATTGGCCCCAGAATGTAGCCGAGGAAGCCGGTAAAGGCGAAGGCCGCCAGAATACCGCTTGGCTTATTAGCCAGTTTGTAGGTCAGGAACATCAGACCATACATACCCACCAGGGTGAGGATAAGGCCCGGAGAAGGCAGCATCAGCACGGTACTGGCGGTGGCGGTGATCGCCGAAAACGCCAGCGTCAGGCTGAGCAGAAAATAGGTGTTACGCAGAACTTTGTGCGTGCTGAGCAGCGATGAACGGTCACGCGATGAGGTAATTATACGATCCATGAGACACTCTCTTATGACAGATGTAATTAGTTATGAAGCATAAGAAAAGCGAGCCGAAAGCCATAATGCTTTTACCCATCTTTACTCAGATCCCGGTGTCGGTGGGACAGCGTTTTATTCTGGTAAAACAGATTAATGCAGTATGTTTATGCGTTCAGCGGCGGAAAGCAGATCTGAATCTTATAGGTCACTGAAAAATATTGCCTTATTGCCAGTCAGCGACTAAGTGTGGAAGGGGTATCAACGAAGCATAAAGGCAAGGGAAATGAAACGACAACAATATAACCACATCACACACGCATTACTGGTTTTGGGTTTACTCGGCAGCGCGGCCACGGCAATAGCCGCCCAGGTCCCGCAGGGTACCGAACTTGCAGCAAAACAGGAGCTTGTCAGGAACAACGGTAATGAACCCGCTTCGCTCGACCCGCATAAGGTCGAAAGCGACGTCGAGTTTAATATCATTAGCGATCTGTTCGAAGGACTGGTAAGCGTTTCGCCGCAGGGCGAGATTCAGCCGCGGCTGGCGCTGAAGTGGGAGAATAAAGATAACCTCATCTGGACTTTCCATCTGCGTCCGGGGATCACCTGGTCCGATGGTTCAGCGATTACCGCGCAGGATATCGTCTGGAGCTGGCAGCGCCTGGTCACACCGACCACCGCTTCGCCGTACGCCAGCTATCCGGGCAATATGCATATTGTTAACGCCCGCGACATCTCGGAGGGGAAACAGCCGCCGGAAACTCTCGGCGTAAAAGCGCTGGACGATACCACGCTGCAGGTCACGTTAAACCAGCCTAACGCCGCCTTCCTCGCAATGCTTGCTCACCCGTCGCTGGTGCCTATTGATAAGGTGCTGGTGGAGCGTTTTGGGGATAAATGGACTAAACCGGAACATATTGTCACCAGCGGCCCTTACACGCTGTCGAAGTGGGTCGTCAACGAGCGCATCGTGGCGCAACGCAATCCTAAGTACTGGGATAATGAACATACGGTAATCAATAAAGTGACCTATCTGCCGATTACTTCCGAAGCGGCGGATGTGAATCGTTATAAAGCCGGTGAGATAGATATTGTTTATACGGTGCCGGTGAACCAGTTTGCGTTACTCAAGAAAACGATGGGCTCGCAGTTGAACGTTGCGCCACAGCTGGCGACCTACTATTACGAACTCAATACCACTAAACCGCCCTTTAATGACCCCCGAGTGCGCCGGGCGCTCAACATGGGACTGGATAAAGATATCATCGCCGATAAAGTGATGGGGCAGGGACAACGTCCGGCATGGCTGATTAGCCAGCCCGATATCGGCGGCGTCACGCTGAAACAACCGGATTACGCCAGCTGGCCGCGCGACAAACGCATTGCCGAGGCAAAAAAACTGCTTAACGAGGCGGGCTTTAATGAAAGCCATCCGCTGGTCTTTAATCTGCTGTATAACACCTCGGAGACGCACCAGCGCATTGCTATCGCCGCCAGTTCGATGTGGAAGAAAAATCTCGGCGTAGAGGCGAAGCTGCAGAACCAGGAGTGGAAGACCATGCTGGATACCATGCATACGCATAATTTTGATGCCGTACGTTATGCTTGGATCGCCGATTATGACGATGCGGCGTCATTCCTGAATAACTTCCGCACCGGCGACAGCGAAAACACCAGCCAGTACAGTAACCCGGCCTATGATAAGGCGCTGCATGATGCGGCGAAGGCGGCGGATACTGCCGCGCGTGGCAAATTCTATCAGCAGGCGGAGGATCTGTTGGCTGAGGATGTGCCCGCGATTCCGGTTTATCACTATGTGCGTACCCATTTAGTGAAGCCGTGGGTCGGCGGCTTCGAGCCGGATAAGCTGGGTTACTACTACACCAAAGATATGTACATCATAAAACATTGAGTCAAAGGGCGCTCTTAACGCCGAATTTCTGTGCAAACTGCCTGAAATTCAGACGAATAACACAGATTTGTTTGTTTTTAAGGCAGTTGAACAAAATGATGCTTTACAGCATCGGCAGAGGTGTTTATAGTGCGCCCCATACCGGAAGCGTGGCCGAGCGGTTGAAGGCACCGGTCTTGAAAACCGGCGACCCGAAAGGGTTCTAGAGTTCGAATCTCTACGCTTCCGCCAAATATGAAAAGGGGTTACCGAAAGGTAACCCCTTTTTGCTTTGGGCTCCTCCGGCACATCCCTGCTTCAACTTCTCTCGTCATTAATGAGTCTCCTCCTCCCAGTAGGGCGGCATCCCAATCTTTTCAACCATAAAGTCGATAAAGGCTCGGACTTTATGCGGCACTCTCCTGTTTTGCGGGTACAGCATCCAGATGGCGGTTTCGCTAGGGAACATACTAAATTCCCACTCCGGGAATACCCGTTGAATGAGCCCTTGTTCTTCTGCCTGCTGCGATAGCCAGTTCGGTAAAATCGCAATCCCGGTGTGATTGACGCAGGCATAAAGCATGGCGGCGCTATCGCTAACGCTCAGTCGGTAGTTAATCGAGATGCGCTGCCATTCATCTTCTGAACCCATCTTACGGGTATACCAACCGGCGCCATGCAGGCGAGAAAACATCACGATATTGATCTGCTGCTGGTCGGCGCCCGGCGTGGCAGAAGGGCGGTTTTCCGCAATCCACTGCGGGCTGGCCCAGGCTGAACGCGTCTGAGAAGCCAGTTTACGGGCATGAATCGAGGAGTCAGGCAAAATGCCGATGCGAATACTCAGGTCGATGCGCGCTTCAATCAGATCCTGCACTTCATCGTTAAAACTAATATCCAGCGAAATGTTGGGGTGCAGGCGAAGAAATTCATCAACAAAAGGCATCACGTGCAGACGGCCGAAGGTACTGGGTACGCTTAACCGCAGCAGGCCGGAAGGCTGTTTATCCAGTGCGGAAGTTAACTGACGGGTTTCCTCCCATTGTAATAACAGTTGTTGGGCGTGCGAGTAAAAAAATGCCCCGGTTTCGGTTAATGCTAATCCACGGGTTGAGCGGTTAAACAACGTCACCTGTAAATACTCTTCCAGCTCGGAAATATGGCGAGAGACGGTGGATACTTCAATATTTAAGGCTTTGGCGGCGGCGCTGAAACTTTTATAGTCAGCGGCGCTAACGAATGTTCTGATTGCGGATAAATGGTTCATCTGCTCTACGTCTCTTTGATGATGAATGTTTCTCAGCAACCTGTTCTGGTGTAGTCAACTACGATAGCGGTCCTGATAACTCAGCTTATCACTTTGTTTTCTCCATTATTCCCGGCAATATCTATGGATAATAATTTTAGGGCATAAAAAAGGCTCCCCTGACCGCGGGAAGCCGGAAAATTGATAGTGATATTTTATTTTGCGCTGACGCGCCAGACGGTATTACCGACATCGTCGGCAATGATTAACGCCCCTTCATTATCCTGCGCGAGTCCGACCGGCGCGCCGTACAGCTCTTTCTCATCGCGAGAGACAAAGCCGGTGATCACGCTCTGTGGTTTACCGACCGGTTTGCCGTCTTTAAAAGCGACGAAGCTGACTTTATAACCATTCAGCGGCGAACGGTCCCAACTGCCATGCTCGCTGATAAACACGCCGCCCTGATAGGTTTGCGACAACATTTTTCCGGTATAAAACAGCATTCCCAGCGGCGCAACGTGGGAGCTCAGGGCATAATCCGGTTTGATCGCTTTGGCGACCATGTCCGGGCGCGGCGGCTGTACGCGGCGGTCAACGTGCTGTCCGAAATAGCTCCACGGCCAGCCATAAAACCCGCCATCCTGCACCGAAGTTAAATAATCGGGCACCAGGTCGGCGCCGATTTCATCGCGCTCATTGGCAATAGCCCAAAGCTTGCCCGTCTGCGGTTCCCAACCGAGTCCGGTAGGATTCCTGATACCGCTGGCGAAGATACGGCTTGCGCCGGTTGCCGTATCAACCTCCAGAACCGTGGCGCGACGATATTCAATATCCAGTCCATTCTCAGTGATATTACTGTTCGAGCCGACGCCCACATACAGCTTCTTACCATCCGGGCTTGCCAGTAACGCTTTGGTCCAGTGGTGATTGACGGTGCTGGGCAGGTCAGCCAGCTCGCTCCCCGCATCGCTGATATGTGTCGCCCCCGGCTGGTAGTGATAACGCATGATGTTGCCGGTATTGGCGACGTAAAGATCATCTCCAATCAGTTGTACGCCGAAAGGCGAGTGCAGGTGTTCAAGGAAAATATGTTTCTCCCAACCGCTGGCGTTTTTACGCAATAGCGTAATGCGATTCCCGCCTTTTCCACCTTTGCCTGACTGATTTTTCACTATCCCGGCAATCAGCTGTTTCGGCGTAGTCAGCGGTTCCTCGCCAGGACCGTTGCTTTCAACGACCAGAATATCGTCGTTTGGCAGGACATAGACCATTCTGGGATGCAGGAATCCATCGGCTATTTTTTCTATTTTCAGCCCCTGGGCAACCGCCGGTTGTCCATCTCTCTTCCAGCCCACGCCGCGGGGAACCTGCATCGGCGGCATCAGGAAATCCTGGGCCTTCGGCATTACGGGATCGGGCCCTACCTGCTGATCCGGGCTGAGTTTCGCTTTCTCATCGCATCCTGACAGCGCCAGCGCTGTGGCGAGCATAACGGGCAGGGGCAGGAGTAATTTATTCATGGCGAATCCCCTTATTATTAGCCAGGCAAGTGGAGCTGATAATATTGGCGACAAGCAGACAGATAACGGTAATCGATGAATAGATTACGTTTTGCGGCGCAATCGCCCAGGCGTCGCGGCTATGAACAAAACAGTTTACCAACGCGGCAATAATAGCGATAAGGTTTAGCCAGAAATCAATTTTTGCCGCCGGGCGTCGAGGAGTAAAAAACCAGACCTGCGCCAGATTAATCAACCGCGGAATGATGGCAAAAATAAGGCCAAGGGCAATAAGCCAACTGGCGCATTTTCCCCACATCACGTTAGTGCTGTAGAGATAAATAATATCGAAGATGAGACCGGCGATAAAAAAGCCGTAAGGCACCGGATTGAGTAGATTATATATGACCATCGCAAGGCTATTACCTCGGTCATGAGAGCGTTCACTCATTGTCAATTCCTTGTCAGGGGGAATAAGGTAGGATGAAAATAATGCTGACGTTCAAGCCGGAATAATGAATACCGCTTAGCAGATAAAATTATACATATTGTTAACAATTTCAGTATGCCAATCGCGGGAAATCTGTTTTGCGCAAATGGTCATACTGGCTACGGTAAGATTGTTGCAGAAGGAAGGCGGCGGGCCAGATGCTGGCCGCGCCATCGTACGCTTAACTTTCTATTTGGGCTGCCAGCTCCCGGGCTATTTCGGCGAAAATTCGCGCCGCAGCTTTTGGTCGGGCGCCTTTGCGCTGCATTAACACCGCGGTTCTCTCAAGCGCGGCTTCTTTAAGCAATCGGGTCACCAGGCCAGTGCGCTGGGCGGCGACATTTAGCGGCAGAATGGTCACTAATTGGGTTCGCTGGATGATATCGAGGATGGCATTGATCGAGTGCATTTCAATGGTCACCTGCGGGTGAAAACCGGCTTGCTGTAAGCAGTGGTCAATTTGCAACCGGGTGGCGAAATGATGATTGAGCAGAATAAACTCCTCCGCGGCGAGCTGGCTCAAAGAAAGGGATTCTTCGCGGGCCAACGGGTGATGGTCCGCGACAACCAACGCCAGCACTTCCTGTAACAGCGGGGTGGAAACAATGTCTGGCGCGGTCCCCCCGGCAAAGGCAATACCAATATCCAGCTCATTTTCCAGCAGCAGGCCCTCCATCTTCTCCTGCGGCATCTCCTGAATATCCAGCGTGATATGCGGATAACGCGCATGAAATTCCGCCACTAATGGGACGACGAAATAGGAAGTAAAAGTGGGCGTCACGGCAATACGTAGAGAACCGCGGCTGAGGTCTGCGACATCATGAATGGCGCGTTGACCCTCATCCAGCAGTTGAAATGCCTGACGGGCATACTGCAAAAACACTTCTCCCGCGTCCGTTAGATGAATATGCCGGCCGCTACGGTCAAAAAGCTGCGCATCCAGGCTCTCTTCTAACATCCTGATTTGCTGTGAGAGCGCCGGTTGTGAAATATGCAGGGCTTCCGCCGCACGGGTAAAACCCTGATGTTCGGCGACGGCGAGGAAATATCTAACGTAGCGAATATTCACACTTACAATCCATAAGTTTTTTGGATGAGTTTGATTATAAACAAGACTTTTATTTTATGCCATGCGGCGCGTAACCTCCCTGACATTCCACAGCGAGGTAGACATTATCATGAAAGAAATCATTGACGGTTTTCTTAAATTTCAACGTGATGCATTTCCTGAGCGCGCTGAACTGTTTAAAAGTTTAGCCTCCCGGCAGAGCCCCAGTACGCTGTTTATTTCCTGTTCCGATAGCCGGATGGTTCCGGAGTTGGTCACCCAGCGAGAACCCGGCGATCTATTTGTCATCCGTAATGCCGGCAATATTGTCCCTTCATACGGTCCGGAGCCCGGCGGCGTATCGGCATCGGTGGAATATGCCGTTGCCGTTCTGAAGGTCACGGATATTGTGATTTGCGGTCACTCCGATTGCGGGGCGATGACGGCGATTGCGCAGTGTAGTTGTCTGGATCATGTCCCCGCCGTCAAGCACTGGTTGCAATATGCGGATTCGGCAAAAGTGGTGAACGATGCCCGCGAGCATCGCGATCCGCAGGCCAAAACCGCGGCGATGGTGCATGAAAATGTCATTGCCCAACTGGCGAATATTCAAACCCATCCTGCGGTACGACTGGCGCTTGATGAAGGACGTCTGTCGCTACATGGCTGGGTATATGACATTGAAACAGGGGATATTGCCGCTTATGACGGCAATGCCAGAGCTTTTATTTCGCTGGCCGGTCATCCGGATACCCGAGCGGTGCCGGTTTACGGTCAGTAATTTCATTTCACTACGATATAACGAGGTCACACCATGATTCAGTCACAAGTTAGCCGCGAAGTTCGTCTGGAGTTAG
Source organism: Klebsiella sp. JN_Kp121 (assembly GCF_040062145.1). Taxonomy (NCBI): domain Bacteria; kingdom Pseudomonadati; phylum Pseudomonadota; class Gammaproteobacteria; order Enterobacterales; family Enterobacteriaceae; genus Klebsiella; species Klebsiella sp. JN_Kp121. The sequence continues at coordinate 121,852 of NZ_JBEAHX010000026.1, read as the reverse complement.
CGAATAAAATTTTGCTGATTAAAGCCAAAAAGGATCTCTCCTTTGCACAACTGGTTGAAGGCACCGGTTTATCAGAAGCCTTCGTGACGGCCGCGCTATTGGGCCAGCATCCGCTGCCTGCCGAAGTCGCGAAAATGGTAGGAGCGAAACTGGAACTTAACGACGATGATATTTTACTGCTGCAAACGATCCCCGTCAGAGGCTCCATTGAGGACCGCGTGCCGACGGATCCGACCATGTATCGCTTCTATGAAATGCTGCAGGTCTACGACACTACGCTGAAAGCGCTCATTCATGAAAAATTCGGCGACGGGATCATCAGCGCGATTAATTTTAAGCTGGATGTGAAAAAAGTCAGCGATCCGGAAGGCGGACATCGTGCGGTGATTACTTTCGATGGAAAGTATCTGCCAACGAAACCTTTCTGATGACAATTAACCGTTAACAGTACGGGCCTGAACCACGATCCAGGCCCGTTATTATCTGGCTGGCTGATAACGCATTTGCAGCGTGGCGGGCAGATAGCGCTGTAGCGGCTGTGGCGTTTTACCGTCGATCAACTGACTAATGAGATCGTAGCAGTGCCAGGCCAACTGGCGGTTATCCTGCTGGATGGTGTCGATGCGCAGCGATAGCGAATCATACAGATAGTGGTCATCGAAGCTGGCTAAATGGATCCCGGAATCCAGCAGGTTATGCTGGCTCATATAACGTAGTACCCCTTCCAGCAAGCCGCAGGCGGCAGTAAACAGCGCCTTCGGCGGCCGCCCGAGACGGGCGCACAGCGCGGCAAACATCTCATAGCCTGAGCTTGGGTGATAGTTGCCGTTGATGATCCATTCCGGGCGTAACTCAACCCCTGCCTGGGCTAATCCCTGACTAAATCCGGCCAGCCGATCGCGCGAGGGCGAGAGCCGCGGCTGCCCGCCGAGAAACCAGAACTCATCCGCGTGTTGCCCGGCGATACGGGCGATAAGTTCCGCCGTCGGCGCCAGTGAATCGGTCATCACCAGCGGCAGCGCGCTGTCGTTTGGATTACGGTCGAACAGCACCACCGGCAGCTGCTCGCTGAGCTTCAGATAGTCGGCGTCGCTATGCATGCAAGAGGCGACAATTAAACCATCGACCTGACGGGCAATCATATTATTGACCACCATGCTCTCCTGACCGGGATTCTCATCGGTGCAAGAGATAAGCAGCTGTACGCCGGCTTCGCGGCACAGGGTTTCCAGCTCGTGAGAAAACACGGCAAAACCATAGTTGGTGATCTCTGGCACAACCAGACCAATGGTATGGCTGCGGCTATCGCGCAGTGAACGGGCGTGAATACTCGGCTGGTAGTGCTGCTCGCGGGCGATAGCCAGCACCCGTTCGCGCGTCTCCTGCGCCACGCGCAGCTCTTTACCGCGACCGTTCAAGACCAGGCTGGCGGTGGCTTTAGAGACGCCAGCCAGTTCGGCGATATCTTTAATGGTAATGCGTTTAGGTTTCATCACGAGACAGGCGCCTGAAAGCAAAACGCTTATTCTACCATGCATGGCCGCAGCGGCCAGCAGCAGAATGCCCCCGGCGTCGCACCGCTGAATACCAGTTTTCCAGGATAATCCGCAAAGAAGCGGCTGCTCATCACTCCCACGCCATCGTTAATAAAGATTTCGACGCTGGAACGGTCGATGAGGATCTGCAGTTTATGCGCCGCGCCGCGCCAGTAACGGTAATCGACTGTATCGGCCACCAGGCTTCGACGGGCCAGACGTACGCCGCGGCTGTCCAGCGAAAGCTGCAGCGCGCCCGCGAAATCCAGCGTCAGCGCATCGTCTGGCGCAACCTCGAAGGCCAGTTCCATCGGCTGCAGCGCCAGCGGTTCGGTCTGCCAGCCTTGCGCCTCGCCGCGAAGCGCCGCCAGTTCGCGCACGGGATTTTGATACAGCGTGCCGTGGCGCCAGCTGAGTTCCCGCAGGCAGGTCATCTGATGGATCCAGCCGTGGGCCCGCGTAGGTTGCTGCATCTCTTCTCCGTCGGGAACCCCCATCCAGCCAACCAGCAGACGGCGACCATCCTCCGCCAGGGTGGTTTGCGGCGCATAGAATTCGAAGCCGCTATCCAGCTCTTCGATCGCGCCATGGCGCCAGGTGGCGGCGGTTTGATCGAAATGGCCCTGCATCCAGACTGCCGGATAGGTGTTCAGGAAGCGCTGTGCCTCACGCGGCAATCCCTGCGGGCAGCTCAGTAAAATATACCGATCGCCGAGCGGGAACAGATCCGGGCATTCCCACATATAGCCGGCGTCTTTCAAGCCGTTAAGTCCGCTACCGGCAATTTCGCCATGGCTATTCCACTGCATCAAATCAGTAGAGCTGAATAGCAGTACCTTGCCGCGGTCGGCCAGATCGCGCGCGCCCAGCACCATCAACCAGCGATCGCCATCGCGCCAGACTTTGGGATCGCGCACGTGGCCGCTATAGCCTGCTGGCAGCGCCAGCACCGGGCCCTGTTTGCGAAAAGTGCCGTCGGGATTTTGCGTCGCCAGACACTGCCAGGCGGTACGGCTGCCATCGTTAAATTTCACATTACCGGTGTAGCACAGCGTCAGGATGCCGTTGTTATCTACCGCGCTGCCGGAGTAACAACCGTTACGGTCGTACTCCTCCTCTGGCAGCAGGGCAATCGGTTCGTGCCGCCAGTGCAGCAGATCCGGCGAACTCCAGTGTCCCCAGCCCTTATAGCGGTGATCGCAGGCGAGGGGATTCCACTGATAAAACAGATGATAACGACCATTGAAGTGGATAAAACCGTTCGGATCGTTCAGTAGCCCGCATACCGGCGCCAGATGCCACTGCGGATAGTGCTTATCCCGCAGCGCGCGCGGCTGGTGGTTCATGACGGCCTGCAAGACCAACGGTAACAAAGAAGGCTGCGACATTATTCTGCATCCGTTTTGTATTTGAGCGTCAGCGAAACGATAAAGGCGACCACAAATGCGATAGCCAGCCCGATGAGGTAGTTAAGCAGGGAACTGGCCTGCACGATAGCCATTCCGGGGATGGCGGTCAGGCCGACGGCGGTCATATAGACGTGCATGGAGACGACCCAGACGCCGCCTGCCGCGCCGCCAATCAACGCGGCGATAAAGGGCTTAACGTAGCGCAGGTTGATGCCGAATATCGCCGCTTCAGTGATGCCCAGCATCGCCGAAAAGGCGGACGGGAGGGCAATGGCTTTCACTTTCGCATCTTTGGTTTTAAACCACACCGCCAGACAGGCGCCGCCCTGGGCAATATTAGCCATCGCCCAGATAGGCAGCAGGAAATTGACGCCGATCGACGGGTTACCGAGCAGCCCGGCTTCGATGGCATGGAAGCTGTGGTGGATACCGGTGATGACGATCACCGAATACAGTCCACCGAATAGCAGCCCTGCCAGCCAACCAGCATGAGCAATAAGCGTGCTGAGAATAAATGAGATGCCGTCGCCGAGGGCACGACCGGCCGGGCCGATTATCAGCAGGGCGATAAAACCGGAGATAATAACCGTCAGGAACGGCGTGAGGATCAGATCCAGCGCGTCGGGAATCAGGCGTCGCAGTTGCTTCTCAAGCAGGCTCATAAACCACACCGCCAGCAGCACCGGGAACACCGTCCCCTGATAACCGATCATCGCCACCTCGAGGCCGAAGAAATTCATGGTATGGAATCCCGAAGCCACTCCCCAGGCGTTGGTCAGCGCCGGGTGGGTAAGAATACCGCCGAGGGTTGCGCCAAGATAAGGGTTACCGCCGAATTCACGCGCGGCGGTAAACCCGATCAGGATTGGCAGGATAATAAAAGCGGCCGAACTACACATATCGAGGATCAGGTAGATGGCGTTGCCCGGCTCGACCCAGCCGTAGGTTTTCACCATCCCCAGCAGTCCCATCAGCAGGCCGGAGGCGACGATCGCCGGAATAATGGGCACAAAGATGTTCGACAGCAGGCGGGCGATCCGCTGGAACGGATTCAGTTTTTTCGCCGCCAGGTCTGCGGCTTCGGATTTGCTCGACTCGCTAATACCGGCCGCCTGAATAAAAGCGGCATACACTTTATTGACCACGCCGGTACCGAAGATGATTTGCATCTGGCCGGCGTTACGAAAGCAGCCTTTTACCCCCTCAACTTTACCGATGGCCTGCTGGTCGGCGAGCGCGTCATCGACCAGTACCAGACGCAAGCGGGTGGCGCAGTGCGCGGCGCTGGCGATATTTTCTTTGCCGCCGAGCAGCGGCAGCAGAGCGCGAGAAATCTGTTGAAAATCCATAGTACCCTCTACAAAGTCTGTCATCATCATGGGCTATTGGGGGCCTGGAATGCCCCTAATGGCCGCTTTGCTAATTTTGCTAAAACGTTTTAATTATTTTGCCTGCTTTCATCGTTAATACTGGCGGTTCACATCGGCCTGGTACGGTAAGGCGGTCATCGCGCCTTTGGCGGTGGTCGCCAGCGCGCCGCAGGTTTGCGCCAGCGCGACGATCGGCTCCAGCGCGGCGACATCTTCAGGGAAGCCGTGAGCGGCGAGACTGGCGAGTAGCCCGGCAACAAAGGCATCGCCGGCTCCGGTGGTATCAACGCTGACCACCGGACGGGCCGGGAAGTGAATATGCTGTTGCTGGAACAGCGCCTGCACCCCGGCTTTTCCTTGCGTGATTAACAGCAGTTTTGGCTGAAAGCGCTCGCGGAACCGCGCAATACCGCGGGCAATATCGTCGCTACCGCTGATAAAGGCCAACTCCTCTTCCGACAGTTTCACCACGTCAGCCAATGCCAGCGCCCGGTCGAGACAACGCCGTAACAGCTGGGGATCCTGCCACAGATCGCTGCGGATATTAGGGTCGAAGCTGACGCTGCCGCCGGTATGTTTAATCTGTTCCATCGCCGCGAAAGCGCTGCTCCGGCTGGGCTCGGCGCTGAGAGCGATAGAGCAGACGTGCAACCACTGGCCGGCCTCAAATGGCGGGAGATCGTCTGATTGTAAAAAAAGATCGGCGCTTGGACGGACCATAAAGGTAAAGGTGCGTTCGCCGTGTTCATCCAGCGCTACCACGACGGTTGAGGTACGTTGTGCGGGATCTAAAGAAAGATGGCTGATATCCACGTTCTCCTGGCACAGCGTCTGACGCATAAAATGGCCAAAAGGGTCGTCGCCGACCCGACCAATAAACCCGCTATTGCCGCCAAGCCGCGCGACGCCGACCGCGACGTTAGCCGGTGCGCCGCCCGGGCACTGTAATAAACGACCATCGCCCTCAGGCAGCAGATCGACGACCGCATCGCCGAGTACCCATACTTTACTGGTCATACTGATATTCCTTTTAGCTAAACTTTGTTAAACCGGTTTAGCTAATTTAAACATAACCGAAAATCCAACGGAACGAGGAAGTGATGAAAATGCGAACGGCAACGATGAAATGTGATCCAGTCGAGATATTGCACCTTTCGTGCTAGCTATTTTTTCTTTACTACAGCTTTGCAAATGAACGTGTCATTTTTCCCTACCAATAATAGGGGGGGGGGGGCCAGGACGATAGGAGCTTATTGCCGGAGAAAAAATCCTCATATACCTATTTATTAATATTCATTCGCCGTTGTTGGGTGGTTTAAAAATATATTCATGATGGTTTACGGGAGAGGGTGAGACCATTAATTACTTCTCATTTTTTATTATTTTAACGTGGTAATAAGCTCGTATCGTTAAAGGAATGTTAGAAAAGAAACTCGGGAAAAAATACCCATTTTGGGTAATGCACCAGGCGGTAAATGTTATAAAAAATTTATCCGTATCTGGCGAAGTTGAGCCACAAACAGGCGCGGAAAAATAGCGCCAGGCGTCCCGACTGGGGGTAAGTTGCGCGCATCTTGTACAATCCGTTAAGCCGAAAAAACAGGCAGCCCCAGTCTGTTGCTGTTCGATTTTTATACGTTTTCCGTAGGTGCTATCAGGGTATTAGATCTAATATCCTTGTATTACACCATGGTTATTTTTTATCGTAAAAACTAATGATTTACGTTGAATTTAACGCTCGTTCAGATTTTTATACTTCAATTTTTATAATGTTATTTTTTTGTTCTAAATGTGCCAAATAAAACTAATTGCAATGGTTGATAACACTTTTTTTAAGGTAATTCATTTACTTGTGATCGTTAAATGATCGAATATTGGTTATAAAGTGATCGAAATGAGGTGTTGTTACCGGTATTATTTTTTGTTTTTGTGATCAATGTCTCATTATATTCAAAATTTCCCCATACTTAATTGTGTGTGCTAATGATTCGGGAGTAGAGTTGCGCCGCCTTAAGAATATTCTTATAGAATTTCTAAAAATAGTTTCATGGCAATTCAACTCTCTCGAAGCAAATTCTTTACATCCTCCACTCCAGTTTGCACCTGTAACAAACTATTAACAGTGGGGTGAGTTTGACGATTAGCTGAATTTTTAGCTATCGCGAGTGAGCGTTTTAATTGCCGTCTTGGGGAAATAACTGAGGTCACGGGCGATTAAGTATCACGCCCCGTGTATGTTTTCTAACATGGCTTATCGGGATAGGGATTATGGGTACCTCCGAATTACTTAAGCATATTTATGACTTCAACCTGTCGTATTTATTTTTAGCACAGCGGCTGATCAACGATGAAAAAGTATCCGCAATGTTTCGTCTGGGAATTGACGAAACCATGGTTGATACCCTGGCGCAACTGACGTTACCGCAGATGGTGAAACTGGCTGAAACTAATCAGCTGGTGTGCAATCTGCGCTTCAGCGACCATCAGACTATCGAGCAATTGACCAAAGAGTCGCGCGTTGATGACCTCCAGCAGATCCATACCGGTATCCTGCTTTCCAGTCACCTGCTGCAAGAGCTCCGCGCCAAAGAAGGCGCTGCAGCGAAGAAAAGTGTTTGATAATGGCTGAGAAAAGTATTGTTCAGGAAGCGAAGGATATTCAGCTCGCCATGGAGCTGATTTCCCTCGGCGCGCGTCTGCAGATGCTGGAGAGTGAAACTCAGCTCAGCCGCGGGCGCTTAATTAAACTTTACAAAGAGCTGCGCGGCAGCCCGCCGCCGAAAGGGATGCTGCCGTTCTCGACCGATTGGTTTATGACCTGGGAGCAGAATATTCATTCGTCGATGTTCTACAACGCCTATTTGTTCCTGCTGAAGAGCGGCAAATGCAGTGGAGTAGAAGCGGTGATCAAAGCCTATCGCCTGTACCTCGAACAGTGTCCGCAAGAAGCGGGCGAAGCGCCGCTACTGGCGTTGACCCGCGCCTGGACGCTGGTGCGCTTTGTTGATAGCGGTATGCTGCAGCTCTCTGCCTGCAACAACTGCGGCGGCTCATTTATCACCCACGCGCACCATCCGCAGCACGATTTCGTCTGCACGTTATGCCAACCGCCGTCACGCGCCGTAAAAAGACGTAAACTTTCTCCGCAACTGGCCGATATAACCTCTCAACTGCTGGACGAGCAGGCTAAACGCGTCATGTAAGTCGCCGTTCCGACGACTTACGGCAATCCATTTCGACGTGTAATACGCAGGGGCGGTATGCCGCCCCCCATTCCCCGCCTGGTTTACGCCAGGGCGCGTTTGCCTCGCCCGCCATCCACATTGTTAATTTGAGGTATGCGTGTGCTAGTGATATTGGGTTATCTCGTGGTCCTGGGAGCGGTATTTGGCGGCTATTTACTGGTGGGTGGCCACCTTGGCGCGCTGTACCAGCCGGCGGAATTCCTGATTATCGGCGGCGCCGGCATCGGCGCGTTTATCGTCGGCAACAACGGAAAGGCCATCAAATCCACGCTGCGGGCCTTGCCCAAAATGGTACGTCGCTCCAAATACAGCAAGGCGCTGTATATGGATCTGATGGCGTTGCTGTTCCTGCTGCTCGCAAAATCCCGTCAACAGGGAATGCTGTCGCTTGAGTTCGATATCGACAATCCTCAGGAAAGTGAAATTTTCGCTAATTATCCGCGCATCCTTGCCGATAACCATCTGGTGGAGTTCATAACCGATTATTTACGCCTGATGGTGAGCGGCAACATGAATGCTTTTGAAATTGAAGCGCTGATGGACGAAGAGATCGAAACCTTCGAACAGGAGAGCGAAGTGCCCGCCGGCAGCCTGGCGATGGTCGGCGACTCTCTGCCGGCATTTGGTATTGTCGCGGCGGTAATGGGGGTGGTGCACGCGCTGGCCTCGGCGGACCGTCCGGCGGCAGAGCTCGGGGCGCTTATCGCCAACGCGATGGTGGGGACTTTCCTCGGCATTCTGCTGGCCTATGGATTTATCTCGCCGCTGTCGACGCTGCTGCGGCAAAAAAGCGCCGAGACCGTCAAGATGATGCAGTGCATCAAGGTGACATTGCTCTCCAGCCTCAACGGCTACGCGCCGCAAATCGCCGTCGAATTTGGCCGCAAAACGTTATACACCACCGAGCGCCCGTCGTTTGTCGAGCTTGAAGAACACGTACGCCAGGTGAAAGCGCCTGCCGCGCAGGCGACGGAAAGCGAAGAAGCATGAAGCATAATCACCCGGTGGTTCTGGTCAGAAAGCGCAAATCACACCAGCCCGCCCATCACGGCGGTTCGTGGAAGATTGCCTATGCCGATTTTATGACGGCGATGATGGCCTTCTTCCTTGTGATGTGGCTGCTGGCGATCGCCAGCCCGCAGGAGCTGACGCAAATAGCCGAATATTTCCGTACGCCGCTGAAAGTCGCCCTCACCAGCGGCGATAAAAGCAGCTCGGAAAGCAGCCCGATCCCCGGCGGCGGCGAAGACCCGACCCGTGAAGTCGGGTTAGTCAGCAAGCAGATCAATACCGCGGATAAACGTGCCGAAGAGCTACGGCTAAACAAACTGCGTGACAAGCTCGATCAGTTGATTGAGTCAGACCCGCGCCTGAAGGCGCTACGTCCGCATCTGCTGATCAACATGATGGACGAAGGACTGCGCATTCAGATTATCGATAGCCAGAATCGGCCGATGTTTAAAACCGGTAGCGCTCAGGTGGAAAGCTATATGCGCGATATCCTGCGAGCGATTGCGCCAATCCTCAATGATTTGCCGAACAAGATAAGCCTCGCCGGGCATACCGATGACATCCCCTACGCCAGCGGCGAACGTGGTTACAGCAATTGGGAACTGTCGGCGGATCGCGCCAACGCCTCGCGCCGCGAGCTGATCGCCGGCGGGCTGGCGGAAGGGAAGGTGCTGCGGGTGGTTGGTATGGCGGCGACCATTAGCCTGAAACAGCACGGCGCCGATGATGCCATCAACCGCCGCATTACCGTACTGGTGCTTAACAAAGAGACCCAGCAGAGCATCGAACATGAAAATGGCGAAAGCAATGCGCTGGAGATTAGCCAGCCGGATACGCTGCCAAAGCTGGTCGCGCCCGCGCCGGTTAACCGCGATTCACACCCTGAGGTGACCCCATGAGCATGGATATTAGCGCTTTTTATCAGACTTTTTTTGATGAAGCAGATGAGCTGCTGGCAGACATGGAGCAACACCTGCTGGAGCTGGATCCGCAGGCCCCCGATATCGAACCGCTAAACGCTATTTTTCGCGCGGCGCACTCGATCAAAGGCGGCGCGGCGACGTTTGGCTTTTCCGTATTGCAGGAAACCACCCATCTGCTGGAGAACCTGCTCGACGGCGCCCGGCGCGAGGAGATGCGCTTGAGCACCGAAATTATCAATCTGTTTCTGGAAACCAAAGATATTATGCAGGAGCAACTGGACGCCTATAAAACCTCGCAGCAGCCTGACGCTGAGAGCTTTGACTATATCTGCCAGGCGCTGCGGCAGCTGGCGCTGGAAGCGCAGCAGCAGGACGCGCCAGCCGCGCCGCCCGTCGTGGCCCAGCCTGCGCCGACGGCCGTCGCCGGCGGTATGCGCGTGAGTTTAACCGGGCTTAAAGCCAATGAAATTCCGCTGATGCTGGAAGAGCTTGGCAATCTCGGCGAGGTACATGATCCGCAGCAAACTGACAATAGCCTTGAGGTGACCCTGCTGACCACCGCCAGCGAAGAAGATATTTGCGCGGTGCTCTGTTTCGTTCTTGAGCCGGAACAGATCAGCTTTACCACGCCGCCAACCACTGCCGCTAAACCATTGCCATCGGCCGAAGTTGTGCCGCCGCCGGTCGCCCAACCGCAGCCTGCTGTCGTCGAGCCGCCGAAAGCGCCGAGAGCGAAGGCCAGCGAATCGACCAGTATTCGCGTGGCGGTAGAGAAAGTTGACCAGTTGATTAACCTCGTCGGCGAACTGGTGATCACCCAGTCCATGCTGGCGCAGCGCTCGGGTAACCTGGATCCGGTGACGCATGGCGATCTGCTCAACAGCATGAGCCAGCTGGAACGTAACGCTCGCGACCTGCAGGAATCGGTGATGTCGATTCGCATGATGCCGATGGAATATGTATTCAGCCGCTACCCGCGGCTGGTACGCGACCTGGCCGGCAAGCTCAATAAGCAGGTGGAACTGACGCTGCAGGGCAGCTCCACCGAACTTGATAAGAGCCTGATCGAGCGCATTATCGACCCGTTAACCCACCTGGTGCGCAATAGCCTCGACCACGGTATTGAAGATCCGCAAACCCGTCTGGCGGCAGGTAAGTCTGAGGTGGGCAATCTCATTCTGTCCGCTGAACATCAGGGCGGCAATATCTGCATCGAAGTGATCGATGACGGCGCCGGGCTCAATCGCGAAAAAATTCTCGCCAAAGCGGCGGCGCAGGGGCTGGCGGTCAGCGACAGCATGAGTGATGAAGAGGTCGGAATGCTTATTTTTGCGCCGGGCTTTTCAACCGCGGAACAGGTGACCGACGTCTCTGGCCGCGGCGTCGGCATGGACGTCGTGAAACGGAATATTCAGGAGATGGGCGGTCACGTAGAAATCCATTCCCGTGCGGGCAAAGGGACCTCGATTCGTATTTTGTTGCCGCTAACGCTCGCCATCCTCGACGGCATGTCGGTCAAGGTCAATGAAGAGGTCTTTATTCTGCCGCTCAACGCGGTGATGGAATCGCTGCAGCCGCAGGCCGAAGACCTGCATCCAATGGCCGGCGGCGAGCGGATGCTGCAGGTTCGCGGCGAGTATCTACCGCTGGTGGAGCTCTACCGGGTGTTTGATGTCGCCGGGGCGAAAACCGAGGCCACTCAGGGCATCGTGGTGATTCTGCAAAGCGCCGGCCGCCGCTATGCGCTGCTGGTGGATCAACTGATCGGCCAGCACCAGGTGGTGGTGAAAAACCTGGAAAGCAATTACCGCAAAGTGCCGGGAATTTCCGCGGCGACGATCCTCGGCGACGGCAGCGTGGCGCTGATCGTCGACGTGTCGGCGCTGCAAATGCTCAATCGGGAAAAGCTGCTGAGCGCAGCGGCCGCATAACGACTCATCTCATCAAATTAACAGGTGCAGACCATGGCAGGATTAGCAACCGTCAGCAAATTGGCTGGCGAAACGGTAGGTCAGGAGTTTTTAATCTTTACCCTCGGCAATGAAGAATACGGCATCGATATTCTGAAAGTGCAGGAGATCCGCGGCTATGACCAGGTGACGCGGATCGCCAACACCCCGGATTTCATCAAAGGCGTCACCAATCTGCGCGGGGTGATCGTGCCGATTATCGACCTGCGGGTAAAATTCGCCCAGCAGGGCGTCTCTTATGATGAAAACACGGTGGTTATCGTGCTTAACTTCGGCCAGCGGGTGGTGGGGATTGTGGTCGACGGCGTCTCCGACGTGTTGTCTCTTACCGCCGAACAGATCCGCCCGGCGCCGGAATTCGCAGTGACGCTGGCGACCGAATATCTCACCGGTCTTGGCGCGCTCGGAGAGCGCATGTTGATCCTTGTGGATATCGAAAAGCTGCTCAGCAGCGAAGAGATGGCGCTGGTCGATAACGTCGCCAAAAGCCACTAAGCAATCGGGCGCGCCCGGTCGCGCCCGGTAAAAATAGTCCCCGCCTGGCATAAAGTTCCCCTCCCGTACGCCGATAACCCTTTCAGTCACATACGTAAAGCCTGGCCGTTCAGGCTTCCAGGAAGGGGAAACATGTTTAATCGTATTAAGGTCGTCACCAGTCTTTTATTAGTGCTGGTGCTATTTGGCGCATTGCAGCTGATATCGGGCGGTCTGTTTTTTTCGTCGCTGAAAAGCGATAAAGAGAACTTTACCGTCCTGCAAACCATCCGTCAGCAGCAGTTGCTGCTGAGTGAAAGTCGGGTCGATCTGCTGCAGGCGCGTAACTCCCTGAACCGCGCAGGGATCCGCTACATGATGGATACCAACAAAATCGGCAGCGGCGCGACTATCGACGAGCTGCTGGCGAAAGCGAAAGAAGAGCTGGCGCGCGCCGAGCGCAACTACACCGCCTATGAAAAAATCCCGCAGGACCCGCGTCAGGATCCTCAGGCGACGGAAAAGCTTAAGCAGCAGTATGGCATCCTGTACGGCGCGCTGTCGGAACTGATCCAGCTGCTGGGCGAGGGTAAAATCAACGCCTTCTTCGACCAGCCGACGCAAAAATACCAGGACGATTTCGAGCAGACCTATAACGCCTATCTGCAGCAAAACGGCAAGCTGTATCAAATTGCCGTTGACGCTAGCAACAGCTCTTATAGCTCGGCGATCTGGACCTTAATTGTAGTCATCATCGTGGTGCTGGCGGCGATCGTCGGCGTGTGGATGGGCATCCACCATATCCTGGTGCGCCCGCTGAACCGCATGATTGAACACATCAAACGGATCGCGTCCGGCGATCTGACCCAGCCTATTCCGGTGACCAGCCGTAATGAAATCGGCGTGCTGGCCGCCAGCCTCAAGCACATGCAGAACGAGCTTATCGAAACGGTAAGCGGCGTGCGTCAGGGGGCGGATGCCATCTATAGCGGCGCATCGGAAATCGCCGCCGGGAACAACGATCTCTCTTCGCGCACCGAACAGCAAGCGGCATCGCTGGAAGAGACCGCCGCCAGTATGGAACAGCTGACAGCGACGGTGAAACAGAACGCCGAAAACGCGCGTCAGGCTAGCCAACTGGCGCTGAGCGCCTCCGAAACCGCGCAGAAGGGCGGCAAAGTGGTGGCCAACGTGGTGGAAACCATGCACGACATCGCCAGCAGCTCGCAGAAAATTGCCGATATCACCGGCGTTATCGATGGTATCGCCTTCCAGACTAACATCCTGGCGCTTAACGCCGCGGTAGAAGCGGCGCGAGCGGGTGAACAAGGTCGCGGCTTCGCGGTTGTGGCGGGTGAAGTCCGCAACCTGGCGCAGCGCAGCGCCCAGGCGGCCAAAGAGATCAAAGCGCTGATCGAAGACTCGGTCAACCGTGTGGATATGGGCTCGGTACTGGTGGAAAGCGCCGGCGACACCATGGGCGATATCGTCAATGCGGTCACCCGCGTGACCGACATCATGGGCGAAATCGCCTCTGCTTCCGATGAACAGAGCCGCGGTATCGACCAGGTCGGCCAGGCGGTAGCGGAAATGGATCGCGTCACCCAGCAGAACGCCTCGCTGGTGGAGGAGTCGGCCTCGGCCGCCGCCGCGCTGGAAGAGCAGGCCAGCCTGCTGACGCAGTCGGTTGCCGTCTTCCGCCTGAAGTCGGAAGGGCAGGAAGAGTATAAAGCGCCGGTCAGCAATAAAACCGCGCCTGCCGCCATCGCTACGCATAAAAAAACCAGCGCCAGCGACTACCAGGATAACTGGGAGACGTTCTAACGGGTACCGGCCGCCGCATCCCTACACGCGGCGGCCTCTCTTGCGTTGTAAGCCGGCCGAGACCGGCTACCAAGGAGATTGCTATGTTTAACCGAATCCGTATCTCTACCAGTCTTTTCCTGCTGCTGATCTCCTTTTGCATCATGCAACTGATCAGCACCGGGCTCTCTTACGTCGCGCTACGCGCCGACAACCACAATCTTGAACGTATTACCGTCAGTAGCCAGCAGCGCGATGCGCTTAGCCTGAGCTGGGTATCGCTGTTACAGGCGAGAAATACCCTTAACCGCGCCGGTACCCGCGCGGCGCTGAAGGTGCCGCAGGAGCAGGTGGATGCGCTGATGGGCGGCGCCCGCAGCTCGCTGCAAAAAGCCGATCTCTATTTTAACCAGTTCCTCGACACGCCTCGCGCGGATGAGCAGGAACAGCAGTTGGCCGATGCCACGCGCGATAGCTACGAGAATCTACGCGGCGCGCTGCGCGAACTGATCGTGTTCCTCGAAAATCGCAACCTGCAGGCCTTTATGGACCAGCCGACGCAGAAAATACAGGACCGCTTTGAGGCCGACTTTGTGCAATATCTGCAGCTGGCGAAGGCGACGACCGATGAAGCCAGCGCCTCCAGCCAGCAGGCCTACGGCTGGTCAATCTGGTTGGTTGCCGGGGCGGTGCTGATGCTGCTGGTGGTCACCCTCAGCGCGATGTGGTGGCTGCGAACCATGCTGGTGCAGCCGCTGAATATTATTCACGGCCATTTCGAACGTATCGCCAGCGGCGATCTTTCCGCACCGATTGAGGTCTATGGGCGTAACGAAATCAGCCAGCTATTTGCCAGCCTGCAGCGCATGCAACAGTCGCTGATTGGTACCGTCGGCGCGGTGCGCGACGGCGCGGAGTCGATTCTTATCGGCCTGCAGGAGATTTCAGAAGGCAACAACGATCTCTCCTCGCGCACCGAGCAACAGGCGGCTTCGCTGGAAGAGACCGCCGCCAGTATGGAGCAGCTAACGGCGACGGTAAAACAGAATGCCGATAACGCCCGCCAGGCATCGCAGCTGGCGCGTGATGCCTCCTCCACCGCCGCCAAAGGCGGCGAGCTGGCGGATGACGTGGTCACCACGATGCACGACATCGCCAACAGTTCGCAAAAAATCGGTGCCATTACCAGCGTCATCGACGGCATCGCCTTCCAGACCAATATTCTGGCGCTTAACGCGGCGGTGGAGGCGGCGCGCGCCGGTGAACAGGGGCGCGGCTTTGCGGTGGTGGCCGGTGAAGTACGCAACCTGGCCAGCCGCAGCGCCCAGGCGGCAAAAGAAATTAAGCTACTGATCGATGAATCCGTCAGCCGCGTCAAACACGGCTCGGTGCTGGTGGAAAATTCCGGCGCCACCATGCAGGACATCGTGCGCTCGGTAACCCGGGTGACCGACATCATGGGCGAAATCGCCTCCGCCTCCGATGAGCAGAGCCGCGGCATTGAGCAGGTGACGCAGGCGGTTACCCAGATGGATCAGGTCACGCAACAGAACGCCGCCCTGGTGGTGGAATCGGCTTCCGCCGCCGCTGCGCTGGAAGAGCAGGCGATTACCCTCGCTGATGCAGTGGCGGTATTCCGTCTGGCGGACGACAACTTCGTCGCGCCGGAAACCTCATCCACGGTAAAGGAGACCCTGGATTGTCAAACCGCATAAACCGCTCGTATTTTGCCGGTGAGTCGGCATGAAGCAGACGACATCAACCGCGGCGCGTGAAAGCGGATCGGCGCTGGCGCAGATGGCTCAGCGTCTGCCGCTCTCCGACGCGCATTTTCGCCGCATCAGCCAGCTTATCTATCAGCGTGCCGGGATCGTGCTGGCGGCGCATAAGCGCGAGATGGTGTACAACCGGCTGGTGCGCCGTTTGCGTCTGCTGGGCATTCATGATTTCGGCGACTACCTGGCGCTGCTGGAAAGCGACCCGCACAGCGCCGAGTGGCAGGCGTTTATCAATGCGCTGACCACCAACCTGACCGCCTTTTTTCGCGAGGCGCACCACTTTCCGATTCTGGCGGAGCATGCGCGCTCGCGTCCCGGGAACTATAGCGTGTGGAGCACCGCCGCCTCGACCGGCGAAGAACCTTATTCCATCGCCATTACGCTCGGCGATGCGCTCGGGGAACGTGCGGGCAGTTGCCAGGTCTGGGCCAGCGATATTGACACCCAGGTGCTGGAGAAAGCGGAAGCGGGGATTTATCGCCATGAAGATCTGCGTACCCTGACCGCCGGGCAGATGCAGCGCTATTTTCTGCGCGGCACCGGGCCGTATCAGGGGCTGGTGCGCGTGCGTCAGGAGCTGGCGGCGCGGGTCAACTTCCAGCCGCTGAATCTGCTGGCGGCGGAGTGGGCGCTGCCGGGGCCGTTCGACGCGATTTTTTGCCGCAACGTGATGATCTATTTCGATAAACCGACGCAGGAGCGCATCCTGCGCCGCTTTGTCCCCTTGCTTAAACCGGGGGGGCTGCTGTTTGCCGGTCACTCCGAGAATTTCAGCCAGATCAGCCGGGATTTCTACCTGCGTGGACAGACCGTATATGGGCTGACCAAGGAGAAGTGATGAGTAAAATCAGAGTGTTATGTGTTGATGATTCGGCCCTGATGCGCCAGTTGATGACTGAGATCGTCAATGGCCACGCCGATATGGAGATGGTGGCGGTGGCCCCGGACCCGCTGGTCGCACGGGATCTGATCAAAAAATTTAACCCACAGGTGCTGACGCTGGACGTCGAAATGCCGCGCATGGACGGCCTCGATTTCCTCGAAAAGCTGATGCGCCTGCGGCCGATGCCGGTGGTGATGGTTTCATCGCTGACCGGTAAAGGTTCGGAAATTACCCTGCGCGCGCTGGAGCTGGGGGCGGTGGATTTCGTCACCAAACCGCAGCTCGGGATCCGCGAAGGCATGCTGGCCTACAGCGAACTGATAGGCGAAAAGATCCGCACCGCCGCGCGGGCGCGGCTGCCGCAGCGCGCCAATGACCAGCCGCCGGCCATTTTAAGCCACGGACCGCTGCTGAGCAGCGAGAAGCTGATCGCCATTGGCGCTTCCACCGGCGGCACCGAAGCGATTCGTCAGGTGCTACAACCGTTGCCGGCCACCAGTCCGGCGCTGCTGATCACCCAGCATATGCCGCCGGGATTTACCCGCTCGTTCGCCGAACGGTTGAATAAGCTGTGCCAGATCACGGTGAAAGAGGCGGAAGAGGGCGAACGCGTGCTCCCGGGACACGCCTATATTGCGCCTGGGGATCGCCATCTGGAGCTGGTGCGTAGCGGCGCTAACTATCAGGTCAAGTTGCACGACGGCCCGGCGGTAAATCGCCATCGTCCCTCGGTGGATGTGCTGTTTCGCTCGGTGGCCCGCCACGCCGGGCGCAATGCGGTGGGGGTGATCCTCACCGGCATGGGCAACGACGGCGCGCAGGGGATGCTGGAGATGCATCGCGCCGGGGCTTATACCCTGGCGCAGAGTGAGGCGAGCTGCGTGGTGTTCGGCATGCCGCGCGAGGCCATCGCCAGCGGTGGGGTCAACGAAGTGGTTGAACTGGAGCGCATGAGCCAACGCATGCTGGCGCAGATCGCCGGCGGCCAGGCGCTGCGAATTTAAATTCACGCAGCCGGGAAGTCCCGGCGGCGTGGTGTGAAGTGAGTTAAAAATGACACTGTTCAGGGGTAGTAATGGCAGATAAGAATCTCCGTTTTCTGGTCGTCGACGACTTTTCCACCATGCGTCGTATCATCAGAAATTTGCTTAAAGAGCTCGGCTTCAACAACGTCGAAGAGGCGGAAGATGGCGCGGACGCGCTAAATAAGCTGCGGGCCAGCAGCTTTGATTTCGTGGTCTCCGACTGGAACATGCCTAACGTTGACGGCCTGGAGCTGCTGCAGACCATTCGTGCCGATGCCGCGCTGGCGGCGATGCCGGTATTGATGGTGACGGCGGAAGCGAAAAAAGAAAATATTATTGCCGCCGCGCAGGCAGGCGCCAGCGGTTATGTGGTGAAACCTTTTACGGCGGCGACGCTGGAAGAAAAGCTCAACAAGATTTTTGAAAAATTGGGCATGTAAGGAGAGGGCGATGAGAGAGATTCCAATGCCTGCCAGCGATGCAGCGACCGCGGGAGAGATAATCTCCCGTATCGGCCAGCTCACCCGTATGCTGCGCGACAGCATGCGCGAGCTGGGGCTCGATCAGGCGATTGCCCAGGCGGCCGAGGCGATCCCGGATGCCCGCGACCGTCTTGATTACGTTGTCACCATGACGGCGCAGGCGGCGGAACGGGCGTTGAGCTGCGTGGAGGCGGCGCAGCCGCGCCAGGCCGAACTGGAGTCCGGCGCCAGCGCGCTAAAATCGCGCTGGGATGAGTGGTTCGCTAATCCGATCGAACTGGACGACGCGCGCGCGCTGGTGACCGACACCCGTGAGTATCTGGATCAGGTGCCGGGCCATACCTCCTTTACCAACGCCCAACTGATGGAAATCATGATGGCGCAGGATTTCCAGGACCTGACCGGTCAGGTTATCAAGCGCATGATGGACGTGGTGCAGGAAATTGAAAAGCAGCTGCTGATGGTGCTGATGGAAAACATGCCGGAACCGCCGGTGAAAGAGAAACGGGCCAACGATAGCCTGCTCAACGGCCCGCAGCTTGACCAGAATGGCGTCGGCGTCATCGCCAACCAGGCGCAGGTTGACGATCTGCTCGATAGTCTCGGTTTCTGACCAGGCGGGGCGCAGTCGCTGCGCCCCTGCCGCTTTTCCCTCATCCATGAAATAACCCCTCTTTTTCGCCGTTGTTCCGCCAATGACTTCGCCATTTTTTTGGCATGCTGACCGCCATTCTTTACCCTCCCGACACAGGAACTGCAGGCTTGGCGGAAGACAGCGATCTGGAAAAAAGCGAGGCCCCCACCGCCCACCGGTTGGAGAAGGCGCGTGAAGAGGGCCAGATCCCACGCTCGCGCGAGCTGACCTCGGTGCTGATGCTGGTGGCCGGGCTCGCCATTATCCTGATGTCCGGCAGCAATATCACTCGCCAACTGGCGGAGATGCTGACGCAGGGCCTGCACTTTGACCACGGGATGGTCAGCAATGACAAACAAATGCTGCGCCAGCTGGGAATGCTGCTGCGTCAGGCGGTGCTGGCATTGCTGCCGGTAATGGCCGGGCTGGTGCTGGTGGCGCTGGCCGCGCCGATGCTGCTTGGCGGCATTTTATTCAGCACCAAGTCGCTCAAATTCGATCTTAAACGGCTGAATCCGCTTTCCGGTCTGAAACGCATGTTCTCCACTCAGGTACTGGCGGAGCTGTTAAAAGGGATCCTCAAAGCCACGCTGGTCGGTTGGGTAACCGGGCTGTACCTGTGGCACAACTGGGCGGCGATGCTGCATTTGATGACCCAACAGCCGCTCGACGCGTTGGCCAATGCGCTGCAGATGATCCTCTATTGCGGATTTCTGGTGGTGCTCGGATTGACGCCGATGGTGGCGTTTGACGTTTTTTATCAGCTGTGGAGCCACTTCAAAAAGCTGAAGATGACCAAACAGGATATCCGCGACGAATTCAAAGATCAGGAAGGCGACCCGCATGTTAAAGGGCGGATCCGTCAACAGCAGCGGGCGATTGCCCAGCGGCGGATGATGGCCGATGTGCCGAAAGCGGACGTGATAGTCACTAACCCCACCCACTATGCCGTCGCCCTACAGTACAACGATAAAAAAATGAGCGCGCCGAAGGTGCTGGCTAAAGGGGCGGGGGAGATTGCGCTGCGCATTCGTGAACTGGGAGCGCAACACCGTATTCCGATGCTCGAAGCGCCGCCGCTGGCCCGCGCGCTCTATCGCCATAGCGAGATTGGCCAGCATATTCCCGCCACCCTCTATGCCGCGGTCGCCGAAGTGCTGGCCTGGGTTTATCAGCTGCGCCGCTGGCGGCGCGAGGGCGGCCTGATCCCGAAAAAACCTCAACGTTTACCGGTGCCGGAAGCACTGGATTTTGCAAAAGAGAGTGACTCTGATGGCTAATTTGGCCTCCCTGCTGCGTTTGCCGGGGAATGTTAAAGATACGCAATGGCAGGTTCTGGCCGGCCCGATCCTGATCCTGCTGATTTTGTCGATGATGGTGCTGCCGCTGCCGGCGTTTATCCTCGACCTGCTTTTCACCTTCAACATCGCGTTGTCGATCATGGTGCTGCTGGTGGCGATGTTTACCCAGCGCACGCTGGACTTCGCCGCGTTTCCGACCATTCTGCTGTTCTCGACGCTGCTGCGCCTGTCGCTCAACGTCGCCTCGACGCGCATCATTTTGATGGAAGGGCACACCGGGGCCGCCGCCGCGGGGCGGGTCGTGGAGGCCTTTGGTCACTTCCTGGTCGGCGGTAATTTCGCCATTGGTATCGTGGTGTTTATCATCCTCGTGCTGATCAACTTCATGGTTATCACCAAAGGCGCCGGGCGTATCGCCGAAGTGGGGGCGCGTTTCGTACTCGACGGCATGCCGGGTAAGCAAATGGCGATCGATGCCGACATGAACGCCGGGCTTATCGGTGAAGAAGAGGCGAAAAAACGCCGCGCGGAAGTCACGCAGGAAGCCGATTTCTACGGCTCGATGGACGGCGCCAGCAAGTTTGTTCGCGGCGATGCCATCGCCGGGCTAATGATTATGGTGATTAACGTGGTCGGCGGACTGCTGGTCGGCGTGGTGCAGCATGGTATGGAGCTGGGGGCGGCGGCGGAAAGCTACACCTTGTTGACCATCGGCGACGGGCTGGTGGCGCAAATCCCGGCGCTGGTGATCTCTACCGCCGCCGGGGTCATCGTGACCCGGGTGGCGACCGATCAGGATGTCGGCGAACAGATGGTCGGCCAGCTATTCAATAACCCAAAGGTCATGCTGCTGTGTGCCGCGGTACTTGGGCTGCTGGGGCTGGTGCCGGGGATGCCGAACCTGGTTTTCCTGCTGTTTACCGCCGCGTTGCTCGGGCTGGCCTGGTGGCTGCGCGGGCGCGAAAAACAGGCGCCGAAAGCCGCCGACGAACCCATCGTGCAGGAGAATACCCAGGCCGCGGAAGCCAGCTGGGCGGACGTACAGTTGGAAGATCCGCTGGGCATGGAAGTGGGTTACCGGCTGATTCCGATGGTCGATTTTCAGCAAAATGGCGAGCTGTTGGGGCGTATCCGCGGTATCCGCAAGAAATTCGCCCAGGAGATGGGCTATCTGCCGCCGGTGGTGCATATCCGCGATAACCTCGAACTGGCGCCCGCCCGCTACCGCATTCTGATGAAAGGCGTGGAAATCGGCAGCGGCGAAGCGCAGCCTGGGCGCTGGCTGGCGATCAACCCCGGCAACGCTATCGGCGAGCTGGCGGGGGATAAAACTATCGATCCGGCCTTCGGTCTGGAGGCGGTGTGGATTGATAGCGCGTTGCGCGAGCAGGCGCAAATTCAGGGCTATACGGTGGTGGAGGCCAGTACGGTGGTGGCGACCCATCTCAACCACCTCATCGGCCAGTTCGCCAGCGAACTGTTTGGCCGCCAGGAGACGCAGCAGCTACTCGACCGTGTGTCGCAGGAGATGCCGAAGCTGACCGAAGATTTCGTACCGGGCGTGGTATCGCTGACCACGCTGCATAAGGTGTTGCAGAATCTGCTGGCCGAGCGGGTATCGATCCGCGATATGCGTACCATTATCGAGACGCTGGCGGAACATGCGCCGACGCAAAGCGATCCTTACGAGCTGACCACCGTCGTGCGCGTGGCGCTGGGGCGGGCGATTGCCCAGCAGTGGTTCCCTGGCAATGGTGAAATTCAGGTTATCGGCCTGGATACCCAACTGGAACGACTGCTGCTGCAGGCGCTGCAGGGCGGCGGCGGTCTCGAACCGGGGCTTGCCGACCGCCTGCTGGAGCAGGCGCGGCAGGCGCTGCAGCGCCAGGAGATGCTCAGCGCGCCGCCGGTGCTGTTGGTTAACCACGCGCTGCGCCCGCTGCTGGCGCGCTTCCTGCGCCGTAGCCTGCCGCAGATGGCGGTGCTTTCCAACCTGGAGATCAACGACGATCGCCAGATTCGTATGACCTCAACCATTGGAGCGGCCTGATGACGCGCTATCTTCCTTTATTTTGCCTTTTATTGCCGGTTACCGCCGGCGCGGCATCGGGCTCATGGATTGCCGAAGGGCCCGGCGTCACCCTTGAACAGGGCGGGATGAGTGATTCTTCCGCCGCGCTGCTGCCGCCCAATACGCTGCCTGGCGGCAATGCGCGCATCGAGACCGTTAGCTGGCGCTATCGTCTGCTGTCAGCGGAGCCGGCGGGGCTGCAGGTACATTTATGTAGCCTGAATCGCTGTATTCCGCTGACCAGCGCCAGCGGCACCAGCCACGCGTTGGCAGGCGAGGCGGCAGATGGGCCGCTGCGTTTTGTCTACTCCGTACAGACCCGCGGGCCGTTAAACCCGCCGCTGCGGGCGATTGCCAATCAGGTTATCGTTAATTATCAGTAGTCGCGGGGGAAAGTTTTGTATTAATACAGAGCACATTGCGCTCCCGAAATGTCTTCCGCGTTATGTCTCTCCTGGCGCAGGGAGCGCACAGGGGGCGGCCAATCGCCGCCGCCCCCTGTACCCCCGGGCTCTGGCCGCCAAAATCGCCACTTCGTGGTACCTTCGACTTATCCCGGCAGGCTTCGGGTCGGGCCGAGGCAGCGTCCGTGCAAAACACGGCCCTCAGCCCGCATCCATGCGGGCTGCCCCGGCCTTCCGGGAACGTCTCAGCGATTTTGAGGCCACCAACACCGGCAGTTTCAGTAGCCATGGGGACAAGATAGAGATCTTAAGCTCACAATAGCACGGACCGTAGGCCGGATAAGGCGCAGCCGCCATCCGGCGCGAAAATGGCTCGTTACCCGCGGTTATTGCCCGGCGGCGCTGCGCTTGCGCGGGCCTACAGATCACATGCCGGCGTAGGTCAGGTAAGCGTAGCGCCACCTGACAAAAAACGGCGCTACGGATAACCGTCGCCATGGGGGAAATACAGAGAAAGGGTGTCAGACGCCGATTTTACGGCCCAGCAGACTGGCGGCGCGCGACTGACCGTCCGGCCCGTACAGCGATTTATTATTCTTGCTAAGAATTGCCAGCGCCTGCTGGTTATGGGCGATCTGTTGATTGAGCAACAGGCCGTTATGCTGATTCTTTTCACGCAGGCTCTGGCTTAACTGCTGGATCTGCCGCCAGCGTTCGCTGAAGCTTTCATGGCCCTGGTAAGGCGCGCGTAGCGCAAGGTTGGCTTCCAGCGCCGGGCGCTGTTGTTCAAGCCAGGCCACCGTCGCCAGCAGTTGACTCTTGCTATCGGTGACGCGCTGTAGCGCCACGCCGGGCAGTTCATCCGCACACAGCAATTGTTGCTCTTGCGCCAGCACGTCATCCAGCGCCCGCAGGGTTTCCGCCAGTTTATCCAGCAGAGTGCGTAATCTGTCCATCATCAGGCCTTATCTGTTTTGCTACCGGCAAGGCGCTGGATATCGTTGTGCGCATCCTGCAGCAGGGCATCGGCGATTTTGCCCGCGTCCATTTTCAGCTCGCCGCTACGAATCGCCTGTTTGATAGCCTCGACCCGGTTCATATCAATATCCTGGGTGCCCGGCTGCATCAGCCGCGCCTGCGCATCGCTCAGTTTCACTTTGGTGGCGCTAACGGCGGTTTCCGCCGCGGTGGCCTTGCGCGGCTGAAGCGGGTTGTCGGCCGGGGTTTCACGCGGCTGCACCGTGGAAACCGGCTGTAACCGCTGGGTGCGATCGATACTCATGGTCCATCTCCAAAATGGGTTTCTAATGGGGTTATCGGCAGGGGCTGGCAAACCTTTACTTTTTTATAACGTAATACGGATGGATCCATCCTCCCCGGCGATACCGCTGACGATTTTGCCGGAAACCATGCGCACGCGCACGCTATCTTCGGCTGCCGCGTTATTCATCGCCTTACCGGCACCGCTGATGCTAAAGCCGTCCCCCTCGGCCATGACCTGCACTGGCTGACCGGCTTTGATCACCCACGCGCGACGCAACATAGAGAGCGTCAGCGGTTGGCCTGGGCTGATATTCCGCAGCGTCACCGCGCCCAGCGCTTTTTTGCTGTCGGTCAGCGTACGCGGCGGCAGGGTATCGAGCCTGCCTGATTTTAGCACCACATCCGCCGGGGTCAGCGGCGTTCCGCCGCTAATACCGCGCGCCGCCGCCAGATAACGGCCAAATACCTGCACTTGGGTCTGAATAAACCGCCGCTCCTGCCCGCAGCGGGCGGAGACGCTGATATTGCCGCCGATTCGCGCATTGGGCGGCAGCGACAGCTGCGGTAATTCACACGGCGGCCACTGAGCGGGCGGCGTGCGCACCAGCACTTTCACCTGCACGGCATTATCGTTGAATTTGCTTTTAATGAAGCTTTCGATTTGCGTCGCCAGCGTGTCGGCGCGGGCGCTCAGGCTGCACAGCAGGCCGACCAGCAGGATTTTACTTTTCATCGCGTTCCCCTCACGCCACCCGGAAAGGGGTTAAGTGTAACGGCTGCCCCGAGGGACTAAACAGATAAATAGCGGCCCATTTTGCCCCTATTCCCGCGATAGGTTGGCGCAGGGGGCGTTTATGCTGTCGGCTCCAAATTCTAACCTTGCGGAGGGAGCATGCTCGACAAACTGGACGCTGCTCTGCGTTTTGGCCAGGAGGCGCTGAACCTGCGCGCCCAGCGCCAGGAAATACTGGCCGCCAATATCGCCAACGCAGACACGCCGGGCTATCAGGCGCGGGATATCGATTTCGCCAGCCAACTGAATAAAGTCCTGCAACAGGGGCGGGTAAACGGCAACGGCATGGCGCTGAACCTGACGGCGGCGCGTCATATTCCGGCGCAGACCATGCAGCCGCCGGAGCTGGATCTGCTGTTCCGGGTGCCGGACCAGCCGTCGATGGACGGCAACACGGTGGACATGGATCGTGAACGCACCAACTTCGCTGACAACAGCCTGAAATATCAGACCGACCTGACGCTGCTCAACGGTCAGATCAAAGGGATGATGTCGGTGCTGCAACAAGGATAAGGCCAATGTCTTTACTCAATATTTTTGATATCTCCGGCTCGGCGCTCTCGGCCCAGTCACAGCGGATGAATGTCAGCGCCAGCAATATGGCCAACGCCGATAGCGTCACCGGCCCGGATGGCGAACCCTATCGCGCGAAGCAGGTGGTGTTCGAAGTGGCCGCGGCGCCAGGGCAGCAGACCGGCGGCGTGCGCGTCTCGCAGGTGGTCGATGACCCGGCGCCCGCGCGGATGGTTTATCAACCGGGCAACCCGTTGGCCGATGCTAAGGGTTATGTGCGGATGCCGAACGTCGATGTGGTGAGCGAAATGGTGAACACCATCTCCGCCTCCCGCAGCTATCAGGCCAACGTCGAAGTGCTCAACACCACTAAGTCGATGATGATGAAAACCCTGACGTTGGGTCAGTAACCGGAGCTCCCGATGGCTATCGCCGCAACCACCAATGAATCGACCAATAACGCGGTTCTTGATTCCGCCAGCAAAAGCAGCACCAGCCAGGATCTGCATAACAGCTTCCTGACGTTGCTGGTGGCGCAGTTGAAAAATCAGGACCCGACCAACCCGATGCAAAACAACGAGCTGACCTCGCAGCTGGCGCAGATTAATACCGTACAAGGCATCGAAAAACTCAACACCACCCTTGGCGCGATCTCCGGGCAGATCAACAGCAACCAGTCGCTGCAGGCCAGCGCGCTGATCGGCCACGGCGTGATGGTACCGGGTAATAACATTCTGGTCGGCAGCAAAGAAGGCCAGGTCAGCACCACGCCGTTTGGCGTCGAACTGGAGCGCGCCGCCGACCAGGTGACGGCAACCATCACCAACGCCAACGGCCAGGTGGTGCGGACCATTGAGATTGGCGGCCTCACCGCCGGGGTGCACGCCTTCACCTGGGACGGCTCGCTGGATGATGGTACCGCCGCGCCGGACGGCGCCTATAAAGTGGCGATTAACGCCAAGGGCAACGGCGAGCAGCTGGTGGCGCGTAGCCTGCACTTCGGCATGGTTAACGGCGTGATTAACGACAGCAACGGCGCGAAGCTGGATCTCGGCCTTGCCGGTAACGCCAGTCTCGAAGAAGTGCGGCAGATCCTGTAATTCGCACCTGATTTTATCGATATCCTCAATATTTGGAGAGTAACATGGCCTTTTCTCAGGCAGTCAGCGGCTTAAATGCGGCGGCCACCAATCTCGACGTGATTGGCAACAATATCGCTAACTCCGCGACCGCGGGTTTTAAATCCGGCAGCGTGTCGTTCGCCGATATGTTCGCCGGTTCGCAGGTCGGGCTGGGGGTTAAAGTTTCCGGGATCACCCAGAACTTTAAAGGCGGCACCACTACCGGCACCAGCCGCGCGCTGGATGTGGCGATTAACGGCAACGGCTTCTTCCGCATGCAGGATAAAGACGGCGGCATTTTCTATACCCGCAACGGCCAGTTTAAGCTGGACGAAAACCGCAATCTGACCAATATGCAGGGGCTGCAGCTGACCGGCTATCCGGCCGCCGGCACGCCGCCGACCATTCAACAGGGCGCCAACCCGGTACCGCTGAGCATTCCGGAAGGGATGATGAACGCCAAAGCGTCGACTTCCGGCGAAATGGTCGCCAATCTGAAGTCGACGCATAAAGTGCCGGAGAACAAGACCTTCGACCCGGCGAAGCAGGACAGCTATAACTACGTCAACACCATCACCGCCTACGATTCGCTGGGTAACGCCCACAACATCAACGCCTATTTCGTGAAAACCGACGATAACAAATGGCAGGTCTATACCCAGGACGGCAGCGCGGCTGCGGTCAGCGCTGGCACCATGGAGTTCAATACCAGCGGCAACCTGGTCAGCGTTAACGGCCAGGCGGGCGAGTTCAGTATGACCATTCCAATGAGCGCGAAAGACGGCGCCCCGGCGCAGAACTTCACGCTCAGCTTCGCCGGTAGTATGCAGCAGAACGTCGGTAGCGATTCGGTGAGTAAAGTGGCGCAGGATGGTTATGCCGCCGGTGAATACACCAACTTCCAGATTAACGATGACGGTACCGTCGTTGGTATCTACTCCAACCAGCAGACCCAGGTCCTGGGGCAGATTGTGATGGCCAACTTCTCCAACCCGGAAGGGCTGGCGTCACAGGGCGATAACGTCTGGCAGGAGACCGGCGCCTCGGGCCAGCCACGGGTGGGACTCTCCGGCGGCGGCGGTTTTGGCAAGCTGACCAGCGGCGCGCTGGAGTCTTCCAACGTCGACCTGAGCCAGGAGCTGGTGAACATGATTGTCGCCCAGCGTAACTATCAGTCCAACGCCCAGACCATCAAGACGCAGGATTCGATCCTGCAGACGCTGGTCAGCCTGCGCTAACGGAACTGAGTTATGGATCACGCGATTTATACCGCGATGGGCGCCGCGCGCCAGACGCTGGAGCAACAGTCGATTACCGCCAACAATCTCGCCAACGCCTCGACGCCGGGCTTTCGCGCCCAGCTCGCCGCGCTGCGCGCGGTGCCGGTTGACGGGCCGAGCCTCGACACCCGCACGCTGGTGGCGGCCTCGACGCCGGGCGCCGATATGAGCCAGGGGGCGCTGAACTACACCGGGCGCCCGCTGGACGTGGCGCTGCAGCAGGACGGTTTTCTGGCGCTCAGCCTGCCGGGCGGCGGCGAAGCCTATACCCGCAACGGCAGCATTCAGGTTTCGGCTAACGGTCAGTTGACGGTGCAGGGAATGCCGCTGCAGGGCGACGGCGGGCCGATTGAGGTACCGCCATCGGCGGAAATCACTATCGCGGCCGACGGCACCATTTCGGCGCTGAACCCCGGTGACCCACCGAACACCATCGCGCAGATTGGCCGCCTGAAGCTGGTGAAAGCCGATGCGCGCGAAGTGATGCGCGGCGATGACGGCCTGTTCCGCCTGACCCCGGAAACCCAGCAGCGCCGCGGCAATCTGTTGGCCAACGACCCGCAGGTGCGGGTCATGCCGGGCGTGCTGGAGGGCAGTAACGTCAAGCCGATGGAAACCATGGTCGATATGATTGCCAACGCCCGTCGCTTTGAAATGCAAATGAAGGTCATCCACAGCGTGGATGAGAACGAACAGCGGGCGAACTCTCTGCTGTCAGTCAGCTGATAGCCAGTCGGCCCGTGGCCAAAGGAAATAACCAATGATTCCCTCTTTATGGATTGCGAAAACCGGTCTTGATGCGCAGCAGACCAATATGGACGTGATCGCCAACAACCTGGCGAACGTCAGCACCAACGGTTTTAAACGCCAGCGCGCGGTGTTTGAAGATCTGCTGTATCAGACCATGCGCCAGCCGGGGGCGCAGTCCTCCGAGCAGACCACGCTGCCTTCCGGCCTGCAGATCGGTACCGGCGTGCGCCCGGTCGCCACCGAGCGTCTGCATAGCCAGGGCAACCTGTCGCAGACCAACAACAGCAAAGACGTGGCGATTAAAGGCCAGGGCTTCTTCCAGGTGCTGCTGCCGGACGGCAGCCAGGCTTACACCCGCGACGGCTCGTTCCAGATCGATCAGAACGGCCAACTGGTGACCGCCAGCGGCTTCCAGGTGCAGCCGGCAATCACTATTCCGGCCAACGCGTTGACCATTACCATCGCCCGCGATGGCATCGTGAGCGTCACCCAGCAGGGTCAGACCGCCGCCCAGCAGGTCGGGCAACTGACGTTAACCACCTTTATTAACGACAGCGGCCTCGAAAGCGTGGGTGAGAACCTGTACCAGGAAACTGAAAGCTCCGGCGCGCCGAATGAGAGCACGCCGGGCCTGAACGGCGCCGGTATGCTCTACCAGGGTTATGTCGAGACCTCTAACGTCAACGTGGCGGAAGAGCTCGTTAATATGATCCAGACCCAGCGCGCCTATGAGATCAACAGCAAAGCGGTTTCGACGTCGGATCAGATGCTGCAGAAACTGACCCAGCTGTAATGTTTGATGACGGGCGTCGCCTGCCGCGCCCGTCGCTTTTTTGGTGTAACAAAGGCGATACCCCGTGGTAACCACACATTCGATGGCCACCCTGCCGCGCCAGGGACAACGCTTGCTGGCGGGCATGGTGATGCTGACGCTGAGCGGCTGCGCGTACATTCCGCATAAACCGTTGGTCGATGGCTCGACCTCGGCGCAGCCCGCGCCGCCGACCGCGCCGGTACCGAACGGCTCAATTTTTCAGGCCGCGCAGCCGATGAACTACGGCTATCAGCCGCTGTTTGAAGACCGCCGCCCGCGCAATGTTGGCGACACGTTGACTATTGTGCTGCAGGAAAACGTCAGCGCCAGCAAGAGTTCTTCCGCCAATGCCAGCCGTAACGGTTCCAGCAAGTTTGGCGTCGCCACCGCGCCGCGCTACTTAGACGGCCTGCTGGGCAACGCCCGCGCCGATATGGATATTTCCGGCGATAACAGTTTCGGCGGTAAAGGCGGGGCGAACGCCAATAACACCTTCAACGGCACCATTACCGTCACCGTTAATCAGGTGTTGAGCAACGGCAACCTGCACGTGGTGGGGGAAAAACAGATCGCCATTAACCAGGGCACCGAGTTCATCCGCTTCTCCGGGGTAGTTAACCCGCGCACCATCAGCGGTAGCAACTCGGTTACCTCAACGCAGGTGGCGGACGCGCGCATCGAGTATGTCGGCAACGGCTACATCAATGAAGCGCAGACGATGGGCTGGCTGCAGCGGTTCTTCCTCAACGTCTCCCCGTACTAATGAGCGGGCCATTTGCGCTGTTACTGAAAAGAGATTCACATGGTTAAAAAACTCATCATTGCGCTATTAATCGGCGCGGCCAGCTTACCGGCGACGGCGGAGCGTATTCGCGATCTGGTGACGGTACAGGGCGTGCGAGATAACGCCTTAATCGGCTACGGCCTGGTGGTGGGGCTCGACGGCTCCGGCGACCAGACCATGCAAACGCCGTTTACCACCCAAAGCCTGAGCAACATGCTATCGCAGCTCGGCATTACCGTGCCGCCGGGCACCAACATGCAGCTTAAGAACGTCGCCGCGGTGATGGTCACGGCGAAGCTGCCGCCTTTCGCGCGCGCGGGGCAGAATATCGATGTGGTGGTCTCATCAATGGGCAACGCCAAAAGCCTGCGCGGCGGGACCTTGCTGATGACACCGCTCAAAGGGGTGGATAACCAGGTTTATGCGCTGGCGCAGGGCAACGTGCTGGTGGGCGGCGCCGGCGCGGCGGCGGGCGGCAGCAGCGTACAGGTCAATCAGTTGGCCGGCGGACGCATCAGCAACGGCGCCACCATCGAGCGCGAACTGCCGACCACGTTCGGCAGCGGCGGGGTGCTCAACCTGCAGCTCAATGATGAAGATTTCACCCTCGCGCAGCAGATTAGCGATGCGATTAACCGCCAGCGCGGCGGCGGCACCGCATCGCCGCTCGATGCGCGCACCATTCAGGTACTGGTGCCGCAGGGCAATAGCTCGCAGGTGCGTTTCCTTGCCGAGATCCAGAATATCAACGTTAACGTTGGCGCCATGGACGCCAAAGTGATCATCAACTCGCGTACCGGTTCGGTGGTGATGAATCGCGAGGTGATCCTTGATTCCTGCGCGGTGGCTCAGGGCAACCTGTCGGTGGTGGTCGACAGACAAACCAGCGTCAGCCAGCCGACGACGCCGTTTGGCGGCGGTCAGACGGTGGTGACGCCGAATACCCAGATTTCAATGCAGCAGCAGGGCGGTTCACTGCAGAAAATCAACGCCAGCGCCAACCTCAACAATGTGGTGCGCGCGCTGAACGCGCTGGGAGCGACGCCAATCGACCTGATGTCGATTCTGCAAGCCATGCAAAGCGCCGGCTGCCTGCGCGCCAAACTGGAAATTATCTAATGGCCAGCGATGTTATGGCGATGTCGGGCGCCGCCTATGACGCCCAGGCGCTGAACGGCCTGAAGCGCGATGCCGCCGCCGATCCGCAGGGCAACCTCAAGCAGGTGGCGCAGCAGGTCGAAGGCATGTTTGTACAGATGATGCTAAAGAGCATGCGCGCCGCGCTACCGCAGGATGGCGTACTCAGCAGCGACCAGACCCGGCTCTACACCTCGATGTACGATCAGCAGATTGCTCAGCAGATGTCGCAAAAGGGATTAGGGCTGGCCGACATGATGGTCAAGCAGATGACCAACGCCAACGCGGTCCCCAGCGAAACGGCGGGCACCGCGCCGATAGCGCTGGATAATGAGGTGCTGCAGACGCTGCCGAATCAGGCGCTGGAGCAGATGATCCGCCGGGCGGTGCCGAAAGCGCCGCCGGCCGCCGCGCCGCTATCGCTCAACAACGGCAATTTCGTTGCCCGTCTGTCAATGCCGGCGCGCGCCGCCAGCGAGCAGAGCGGGATCCCGCATCAGCTGATTGTCGCCCAGGCGGCGCTGGAATCCGGCTGGGGGCAGCGCGAAATCCCGACCGCCGACGGCTCGCCGAGCTACAACCTGTTTGGTATTAAAGCCGGGGGCAACTGGAAGGGGCCGGTTACCGAGATCACCACCACTGAATTTGAACAGGGGGTGGCGAAGAAGGTGAAGGCCAAATTCCGCGTCTACGATTCCTACTTCTCGGCGATTGCTGATTACGTCAAGCTGCTGACCAACAACCCGCGCTATGCCTCGGTTGCCGAAGCCTCCACTCCGGAGCAGGCGGCGCACGAGCTGCAGCGCGCAGGTTACGCCACCGACCCGCAGTACGCCAGCAAGCTGGTCAGCGTGATTCAGCAGATGAAGCACGCCGGGGCGCAGGCGGTGAAAGCCTATGCCGCGGATATTAACGATCTGTTCTAGGTTCGGAGGTCGCGCCTTCTCCGGGCTACCAAATCGCACAGCGCGTAGGCCGGATAAGCGTAGCGCCATCCGGCATAAAAGCGGCTGCGGAATTTTGCAGGCAGATTTACTCAAGTTTTTACTTCTCCGGCCGATAACAAGGGCAAGCTGAGCGAATTGACTTGGCAGCATAAGGAACCCTGATGTCCAATAGCTTAATCAATACGGCGATGAGCGGACTGAATGCGGCGCAGGTGGCGCTCAGTACCGTCAGCAACAATATCTCTAACTACAACGTAGCGGGTTATAACCGGCAGACGGCGATTCTGGCCCAAAACGGCGGCCTGGCCACTATGAACGGTTTTATCGGTAACGGCGTGACCGTGACCAGCGTGAACCGCGAATATAACCAGTTCATCACCAACCAGCTGCGCGGCGCGCAGAGCGCGGCCGGTTCGCAGAACGCCTACTACGAAAAGATTTCGCAGATCGATAATCTGCTGGCCAGCAAAACTAATACCCTGTCGGGCAGCCTGCAGGATTTTTTCACCAATTTGCAGAACCTGGTGAGCAACGCCGGCGACGACGCGGCGCGCCAGACGGTGCTGGGCAAGGCTAACGGCCTGGTCAACCAGTTTAATAATACCGATAAATATCTGCGCGACATGGATAGCGGCGTTAATCAGCAGATTAATGACACTGCCCAGCAGATTAACAGCTATAGCCAGCAGATTGCCCGTCTTAACGATGAGATTACCCGTCTGCGCGGCAGCGCCAGCGGCGAACCGAACGCGCTGCTCGATCAGCGCGATCAGCTGGTCAGCGAACTCAACCAACTGGTGGGCGTTCAGGTAACCCAGCAGGACGGCGACGCCTATACCGTCTCCTTCGCCAACGGCCTGACCCTGGTGCAGGGCAACAACAGCTATCAGGTGGAAGCGATCCCTTCCAGCAGCGACCCTTCGCGCCTGACTCTCGGCTATAACCGCGGCAGCGGCGCCAGCGAAGTGCCGGAAGGGCAGATCACCAGCGGCAGCCTGAGCGGCGTGCTGCGTTTTCGCAGCGAGACGCTGGACGGCGTGCGCAATCAGCTCGGCCAACTGGCGCTGGCGATGGCCGATAGCTTTAACCAGCAACACCGCGAGGGCTTCGATCTCAACGGTGAGCAGGGGGGCGATTTCTTCAGCTTCAGCGGCGCGCGGGTGGTTGATAACACGCGCAATACCGGCGATGCCTCGCTGTCGGTGTCGTATACCGATACCAGCAAGGTAAAAGCCAACGATTACCGCGTAGAGTATGACGGCGCCAACTGGCAGGTCAGCCGTCTGCCGGACAACGTCAAAGTCAACGCCACCGCCGGTAAAGATGCAGACGGTAACCCGACGCTGAGTTTTGATGGTCTCGAAGTCAGTATTGATGGCAACCCGCAGCAGAAAGATAGCTTTACGGTGAAGCCGGTCAGCGACGTGGCGGGCAACCTGAAAGTGGCGATTACCGATTCAGCGAAAATCGCCGCCGCCGGTAAAGATGACAGCGGCCGCGGCGATAACGATAACGCTAAAAAACTGCTCGATCTGCAGACCAAAAACCTGGTGGATGGCAAAGCGACGCTCAGCGGCGCCTACGCCGGGATCGTCAGCGGCGTGGGCAACCAGACCGCCGCCGCGAAGGTGAGCAGCGAATCGCAGTCCAGTATCGTCACCCAACTGGCCCGTCAACAGCAGTCGCTCTCCGGGGTAAACCTCGACGAAGAGTATGGCGAGCTCCTGCGTTTCCAGCAGTACTACATGGCGAACGCCCAGGTGATCCAGACCGCCAGCTCGCTGTTCGACGCGCTGCTGAATATTCGTTGATTGTATTGAGGAACTGACAGCATGCGCATGAGCACCAGCATGATGTACCAACAGAACATGACCGGCATCACCGGCAATCAGTCGCTGTTTATGAAGGCCGCCGAGCAGCTTTCAACCGGCAAGAAGGTGATTAATCCCTCCGACGATCCGCTGGCGGCATCGCGGGCGGTGATGCTGTCGCAATCGCAGGCCGAGAACAATCAGTACACCCTGGCGCGCACTTTCGCCCGCCAGAGCGTATCGATGGAAGAGACCGTGCTTTCCGGAGCCACCTCGACGATTTCTGATATCAAGGCGCTGATCGTTAATGCCGGCGGCACCGAGAGCGATAACGACCGCGATTCGCTGGCGACCCAGCTACAGGGGCTGAAGGATCAACTGCTCAACCAGGCCAACAGTACCGATGGCAACGGACGCTACCTGTTTGGCGGCTATGAGAATGATAAGCCGCCGTTTGTCGATACTAACGGCAAGATTAGCTATCAGGGCGGCAATAAAACCGTGGAACAGAAGGTTGACGCCAACCGTACGATGACCATCGGCCATACCGGTAATTCGGTATTTATGGCGCTGACCAGCAATCCGAAGCCGGAGCCGGACGGCAGCGCGCCGGTCGCCGATGTGTTCGCCAGTATCGATATTGCGCTGGAGGCGTTGAAAACGCCGCTGCAGGGGGCCGATGACGCCACCAAACAGCAGGTGAACGATGCGCTGGCGAAGGCCAACCGCGGCCTCGATAACTCCTACAACAAGGTATTGAGCGTGCGCGCCGAGCTGGGTAACCAGCTGCAGGAAATGGATCAGCTCGATAGCATCGGTAAAGAGCGTGATATGACCAACCAGCTGCAGATGAGCGCCCTGACCGATGCCGACCTGGCGCAATCCATCTCTTCTTATTTTATGCAGCAGGCGGCGCTGCAGGCATCTTATAAAACCTTCAGCGATATGCAGGGCATGTCGCTGTTTCAGATGAATCGCTAATCACGAATAACCACTTTTTCATTTAGCACCTTGGCACCACATCCCGTTCTCTCTGTGTACGCGGGGTGAGGTGCCCTTTTTTTATCAGGCGGAAGTGGGGGGCTCTCAGCGACAAATTCACCACATCATAGCGTGTAAACTCAAACCGGATCCCAACCCTCACACCATATCCTCTCAAGGAGAATTCCGGATGTTTACTCATATGCGTATCGCCAAACCCGTCACCGATCTTGCAAGGTCCTGTTTGATGTATTGTCAGGGATTGGGCTTACACAAAATTGCTGAATTCAACGATCACGATGGTTTTAATGGAATAATGTTAGGGCGAGAGGA
Source organism: Klebsiella sp. JN_Kp121 (assembly GCF_040062145.1). NCBI lineage: Bacteria > Pseudomonadati > Pseudomonadota > Gammaproteobacteria > Enterobacterales > Enterobacteriaceae > Klebsiella > Klebsiella sp. JN_Kp121. The sequence goes on along the minus strand of NZ_JBEAHX010000026.1, from coordinate 87,007 downwards.
ATTGAGCTGGCATATAGAATTCACCTGGTGCCAGTATCATCCAGTACAACCCTTGCAGACGGAGGAGGATCTACTCGTGCTGTATTATCCGGATAAGAAGGCGTGGTCAGATGCTTGCGCCAGAATGCGCGAAGCAGGTTTCAGCATGACGAGTTCTTTTAACCCTTATTGGGATATCAATGGCCAAACGTTCGTTGATCCAGATGGCTATAGGGTGGTGCTCCAGAATAAGGCGTGGGGATAAAGACTTGCGCCTCAATTTCATGGTACTGCCTTCGCAGACCATGGCTGTCTGGGCTGTATCTGGCGGCGAGCGCTTACAAAGTTATGGCGATGTCAGCTGATCTTTAATCTCATCAAACAGGGCAATTAAATGATCGGCCACCACTCTGACGCGCCGCGAATGGGCTAAATCGGAATGCATCACCAGCCATAGGGTTTGGTCGACGCCGATATCCGCATTCACGCACTGCAGGCCATTTTTCCGCGCCATAAAGTGTGGCAACACGCCCAACCCCAGGCCGGCTGAGACCGCCGACAGCTGCGCCAGCAGCGTGTTGGCTTCCACCCGGCACGGCCTGCCGCGAAGCGTCCGAGTTATCCAGCGCGCGGCGGGCAGATGCTGGTGTGATTCTGGCCAGCCAATGTACTGAGCATGGTTGAACGCGACGTCAGTAGAGCCTGCTAGTCCGGTATCGGCGCTGTACAGACCAAACCCCACCTTCCCGAGACGCTTCAGCGTCAGGTTGCCGCTTTCCGGTTTGACCATTCGAATGGCTAAATCGGCATCCCGTCGATGCAGGTTGACGGATTGCACGCCGCTGAGCACCTCGACCCGCAGGTCGGGATATTTTTCCATCAAGCCGTTGAGTGAAGGCAGAATAAAATGCGCCGCCAGGTTGTCCGAGGTAGCCAGCCGGACCAGTCCGGCCACGTTCCCCTGCAGCCTCGCCGTCTCGCCAAAAGCGAGCCCTGCATGCTCAAGCGCCTCTGCTCGCGCCAGCAGCGCCTCGCCATCATCCGTTAGCCGGTAGCCGCTTTGATGCCGGCTGAAAAGGGGGACGGCCAATGATTTTTCCAGCCGGTCGAGTCTTCGTGACAGGGTTGCGATGCCCATATCCATAGTTTCTGCCGCGCCGCTTAGCGTACCTGAGCGGGCCACAGCCAGAAAAATCCGCGTATCATCCCAGTTAAAATCTGCTTTCATTATTTTCCATTTTTGGAAAACGGCTCTCCGTTTTCATGTCTGTTTTATCACTTCTCCTGGAATGATACTGCACTTCACCTCAAGAGAAGGCAATAAGCAACGACGCGGAACTTCAACCGTATCAGGCAAGCCAACTCTTTTTTAGCCATTTACTCAGGGATACAGAAGACATGAACGACCTCGTTTTACAGGCCAATCCGACGCCAGTGCGCGCATGGCTCGCCGTAGCTGCGCTGGGAGTCAGCGCATTTTCGATTGTGACCAGCGAACTGGCGCCGGTCGGTATGCTCAGCGCGCTGGCGAACGATTTGCATCAGTCGCAGGCGGGAGCGGGTCTTGCCGTCACCGCTTATGGCTGGGTGGCCGCGCTGGCCGCTTTACTGGCCGGCGCGATCCCCGCCCGGATTTCACGGAAGGCGCTATTGATTGTATTGATGTTAATCCTCGCATTTTCTTGTCTGGCGGCGACGCAGTCGCACACCATGCAGACGTTTATGACGGCGCGGATGACAGGGGCGCTGGCGCATGGCGCATTCTGGGCGCTAATAGGCACCGTGGCGGTACAACTGGTACCGGTTGATAAACTGGGGCTGGCCACCTCGGTGATTTTCGCCGGTGTTTCGGCGGCCAGCGTGCTGGGCGTGCCGCTATCGAGCTTTATTGCCGACATGGTCGGCTGGCGACAGGCATTCAGTGCGATTTCACTGCTCTCATTAGCCACCGCCGTGGCTTTGCTCTGGACGCTTCCCACGCTGGCGGCTCCGCAGCCGTTGAGGCTGAAGGTTTACATTGGGATAGTTAAAAATCCGCTACTGCTTTCATTGTTCGGCGCTACAGCTTGCATTATTTCCGCGCATTTTGCTGCCTTCACCTATCTTGAGCCGTTGCTAACGCAAACCCGTGGTATACCGACATCAACGATTTCCGCGCTGTTATTGATGTCAGGACTTTCCGGGCTGCTGGGAAATCTCATCGCCGGCAAACTCATCGATCGACATATCCGAGTGCTGATTATGACATCACTGCTGCTCAGCTCAGGCGCGCTGGGGATGCTGAGTATCAGGGGTGGGTCAGCACTTCCTGTTTGGTTCGTCGCGGTATTGCTCGGCGTATGGGGCGCGGGCATGGCTATCGTGTTCGTTGGTTTGCAAACCTGGCTGTTGCGTAGCGCAGGGGAGGCGACGCAGCCGGCATCCGCGATCTACGTCGCCATTTTCAATGCCGCCATCGGTACTGGCGCGCTTGTCGGCGGCCTGGTATCGGCAAAGCTTGGCCTTTCGTCACTGCCGTTACTGGCGGCGGTGGCGATGATCTGCGGTATGGCGCTGGTCTGGAAGCTGAAAAGCCCCAGGGCGATATAACGCTTTACTCATCGAATAGTCATCCGTAAATGGACAGAGTGAATGGGTCTGGCAGACGTAAGGTTTGCCAGATACCTGGCTGCGATGAGTGGCATAACATTATAACTTATTGAAATTAAATTGTTTTTGTTTTTTCTCAACGTTCTCCGTCTTTAGCGACTTTAAAACATCTGTGATTCACCTCTTATTTACATCATTTAAACCAATCGTTAACTGGATAAAAACACGCCAGCCTCGTTATAGTAGTTTTGTAAAATAAAACACGGTTGTACGTAGTACAACAATTGCGAGGTGTTCATGGAGATCGTTACCGCACCGCATCTTGCGGTCAGAAACGAGTGGCTTGCGTTACATCGTGAGCCGCCACTACAACCCGAGCTGCCCATTATTGATGCGCATCATCATCTCTGGGATCGGCAAACCGGACGCTATCTCACCCATGAGTTCAGCGACGATATCCAGACCTCAGGGCATCGCGTTTTCTCCTCGGTCTACGTGCAATGCCGCTCTATGCTGCGTCGCCACGGGCCGGAAACGTTGAAACCGCTTGGTGAAATTGAGTTTGCCAGCGGGATAGCCGCGATGTTCGCCAGCGGACATTATGCAAACGCTCTTGGATGTGAAGCCATCATCGGCGGCCTGAGCTTGCTGGCGGGCGATGCGATGCAGCCTGCCATCGAGAGTGCGCTGGCTTTATCAGGCGGGCGGTTGCGCGGAATGCGTAATCCACTGGCCTGGCATCCGGATCCGCGGGTCACGTCCAGCCCGGTTACACCACCGGCAGGACTGGCCCTGAGCGAACCGTTCCGCCGGGGCGCTGCCTGCCTCGCACAAAATGGATTGTCGCTTGATGTGTGGGTTTATCACACGCAACTGGATGAAATTGCCGAGCTGGCGCGGCAAATACCAACGCTACAGATTGTGCTCGATCACTGCGGCGGGCCTGTCGGCGTAGGGCCTTATTCAGAAAGAGATCCTGACATGTTTCAGCAGTGGCGAAGCAGTATGCGACATCTGGCGGAACTGCCGAACGTATGCGTAAAAATTAGCGGATTTGGTATGACGGTCAGGGGATTTCCCTTCGCAGCGGCAGAAACGCCGCCGGATTCGCAAATGCTGGCACAGGCATGGCAACCGTGGTTTGAGACCATCATTGCTCTTTTCGGTGCGGAACGCTGCATGTTTGCGAGTAACTTTCCGGTCGACAAAGGCATGTTCAGCTACGGCGTCTTCTGGAACGCCTGCAAACGCCTGGCGCAACAGGCTTCCCCTGATGAACAGGCGCAGTTGTTCTGGCGCACTGCCGCAACCTGCTACCGGATAACTTCTGTGGAGAATATCAATGACCAGTAAAAGCGAGCTCAAGCAGTTTACTGCGACTAAAGCGACGCCTGACGCTTTGCCTCAGCACGTGGCTGAGAAACGAACGCTGGCGCTTGGCGGCCTTGGCTGGGCATTTGAAAGCTACGACTCATTTCTACTCTCATTATTATTGCCGGTATTAGGAGTGGTGTTTGGCGTGAATAAAAGCGAACTTGGACTGTTTATCAGCGTCACGGCCGGTGGACAGATCATCGGCGGGATCCTGTTTGGTTTTATCGCCGATAAAATTGGTCGGGTAAAAACGGCCATGACCTGTATCGCCATCTATTCACTCTTTTCCGGACTGTTAGCCTTTACGCACGATCAACAGCATTTCGCACTTTTGCGTTTTTGCGGTGCGCTGGGTATGGGCGGAATGTGGACGTCAGGTGCGGCGCTGATTGCTGAAACCTGGCGGCCAGAGCGGCGCGCGCGCGGCGGCGCTTTGATGCAAATGGGCTTACCCGTTGGCGCTATTCTGGCTATCAGCCTGACGGCAATCGTGAGCTCGGTTAACGGCGGCCTGGAGCAGGGCGCATGGCGCTATCTGTTTATGATCGGCGCGCTGCCGGTATTCATTATGAGCGTGGTGGCCTGGTTCACGCCGGAATCACAGGTTTGGCTTGCACGACAGCAGGGGAAAGCTAAGCGCACTCAACCTGCCTCGAAGCTGGGCAAACACAATCTGAAAGGCCTACTGCTGGCTTTCGTCTTTATCTTCTTTATTCAGTATCTATTCTGGGGGGTATTTACCTGGACACCCACCTATCTACGAGAAGTAAAACATCTGGATTTTCTACATAGCCTGAAATTTGTGCTCGCGCTGCAGGTCGGGGCGATCGCAGGTTTTCTGGTCTTTTCAGTACTGGCGGATAAATGGGGACGCCGTCCGATGTTCCTGATTTATCTGTTAACGGGCGCCATTGCCGTCGCGCTTTACCTTGTGACCACTCAACCCTTCATTCTGATGCTGGCGATTTTCATGGCTGGTTTTGGTGTTAACGGGATTTTTGCCGGATCTGGACCATTCCTTGCAGAAATCATCGGAGACACGTCATCGCGTGGCTTCCTGATGGGGCTCGCCTACAACGGAGGCCGGCTGGGCGGATTTATCGCGCCCCTGCTCATCGGCGCTGTGGCCAGCGCCGGCGGTTTCACTGCGGGACTGGCGACTACCGTGGTCGCCTTCCTGGCGGCAATGGTGGTGGTGTGGCTGGCGCCAGAAACCAGAGGCGTCAAGCTGAAGTAAGGCATGATATCTCTACATCGTTTTCCTGATAAACATAATGAAACCCTGCGAGGAAACAATGACCGATCAATCACCGAATAGCGCTATCGACAACGATGCGCTGGAAAAAGAGACCATGCGGCGGGTTATCTGGCGCATCCTGCCTTTTCTGGTCGTAAGCTATCTGGTCTCGATTATTGACCGGGGCAATATAGGTATGGCTGCGCTACAGATGAATGAAGATCTGGGCCTGAGCAAGGCGGCTTTTGGCTTCGCCAGCAGCTTATATTTTGTCGCCTACTTTATATTTGAGGTACCCAGCAACCTGGCGATGCAGAAGGTGGGCGCGCGATTGTGGCTCCCGCGGATAATGATCAGTTGGGGAGTGGTATCGATGTGCATGGCGTTGGTGCAAAATACAACCTCCCTTTATATCGTGCGTTTTCTGCTGGGAGCGGCGGAAGCGGGCTTTTTCCCGGGCGTGGTGCTCTATCTTACCTGGTGGATCCCTTCGCGTTACCGGGCGCGTATTATTGCCTCTTTTATGGTGGCCATTCCGCTGGCTAACTTTATCGGTTCACCGCTTTCAGGTTTGATCCTGACGCTGGATGGCTGGTTTGGGCTGCGCGGCTGGCATCTGTTATTCATTATTGAGGGGCTGCCTGCGGTGCTGCTGGGGATAGCCGCATTTTTTATCCTGCGGGACCGCCCACATCAGGCTGGCTGGTTGAACGAGCGGCAGAAAGCGTGGCTGGAAAACACCCTTCAGGCAGAGCGTCAACAGCAGAAACAGATCGGCCACATCAGCACATGGCAGCTGTTGAAGCACCGCCAAATCTGGCTGATGGCGCTGATTTATGCCGGCGCGTCGTCTGCTGGCACCACGCTTAGCGTCTGGTCTCCACAGCTACTGAAGTCTTTCCATCTTGATAACCTGACTACCGGGCTGCTTAATGCTATCCCCTATGGCCTGGCCTCGGTGCTGATGATTGTCTGGGGTCGGAGTTCGGATCGCACTAATGAACGTCGCTGGCACACGGCTCTCACCCTCTTTATGATTGCGGCTGGCGTGTTCGCGGCGTTCATCAATCTCTCGCTGCCGATTACCATTGTTATTCTCAGTACCATATTAATTGGCGCTTATTCGGCGAAGGGGCCATTCTGGGCGCTGGCCTCAGGCTGGATGAGCAGCACCTCAGCCGCCGCGGGGCTGGCGGCAATCGGCGCGATAGCTAATCTGATTGGCGGAGTGGTGATGGTGAATGCCTATGGTGTGATTAGCGAACAGACAGGAAGCCATACGCTGGCGATGCTACCACTGGCTGGGTTGTGCCTGGCAGGCGGTATCGCGGTGCTGATCATGGGACGCCGTTACTCGCAGCCTGCCGGTCAGGAAAAACCGGTCACCCATTAATAAGCAAAGGCGGGGTTTTTCCCGCCTTTTCAACATACGTTATTCTTTTATATCGTAAAACGTTTCGCAGAAGGATTTACTGGCTCCTAACTTGATCGACAGGCGGTTGGCCGTCTCGCGCATTAGCTGGCTGAGGCCGCTTTCTTTGCGGTCCGCAGTCAGACGCGATGACGGTCCTGTCAGCGCCAGTGCCGCGATGGGGTTATCGTGGACGCCAAAAACCGGCATCGCGAAGGCCGCGGTGTGCGGATCGCGCGCGCCAGAGGTATAGAACGGCAGCGTTTCTTCGTCTTCCGAAAGCGCCTCACCCAGTCCCCAATGACGTAAAACTTTGCTGATAGCGGAGCCATCCAGTGGAAATTGACTGCCGGGCAGGTTGCTATGGCGTAATCCCTCTGACGCTTCGGCGCGGAACAGACACAGGCGTTGGCCGCCCTCTATCACATACCAGCTCGCGCTTTCACTGGAGGCCTGAGACAGCGCCTGCAATTCCGGTTGTACAATTCTCGCAAGCTGAAATGATTGCTCATAAAGCTTGCCGAGATAGAGCAGACGGTGGCCGAGCGTATAGGTGCCATCATCATGCCGGATAATGTAGTTCATACGCTCAAGCGAATTCATTAAGCGATAAACGGTGGTTTTGTGGTATCCCGAAAGCTGGGCCAGCTCAGTTAACGTCAGGCTGTCATTACCGGGCCGGAAGCAATCCAGTAAAGCGAGCGCCTTTTCAACGGCAATTACGCCTTCATTCCCCATCATTTTCTCCTTTTGGCCGAACAAAATTGTACCTGAATTTTGTGATTAACATCGTGTTTACATCACAAACACGCTCTCAGCGCTGGCGAAAAGAGAAGCAATGCTCGTATAGTTGTTTTATATAGTACATCCGTGTTGTACATAGTAAAACAAATGGAGACTAACCATGCCTGCATCACAACAGAAATTAATCAATGTGGATATTGAGCGCGTTAGCGCGGAGGAGGTCCGTCAGGCCGCTGAATATCAGGCGGCGATTCTCGCCGACGTAGCCGGACGCCGCGGCACATTACATGGCCGTATCAAGCCACTGGCGCCAAACATGGCTGTGGCCGGCCCGGCGATTACCGTAGAGGTCCGTCCGGGAGATAATCTGGCTATTCACGCGGCGATGGCCGTCGCCAAACCTGGCGATGTGTTAGTGATAGACGGCAAGGGCGATCTCTCCTGCGCTTTACTGGGTGAGATCATGGCCACGCAGGCGCAGGCCAGCGGCATCGCAGGTATCATCATTGACGGCGCGGTTCGCGATGCTGAAACCTTAAGTAAACAAAGCTTTCCTGTTTTCGCAGCCGGTCTTAATCCGTGTGGTCCAACCAAGTTCATTCCAGGCCGGGTCAATCATGCTATATCGGTCGCGGGCGCCGCGGTGCAGGCGGGTGACCTGGTGGTAGGGGATATTGACGGCGTGGTGGTTATCCCCCGCGATGAAGTAGGCACCATCATTGAGCTGGCGAAAGGTAAACTGGAAGGGGAAGTCAAACGTCTGTCGGCTATCCACGATGGCGATCTTCGCCCACACTGGCTGGAGAATGCGTTGCGTCAGGCGGGTATGCTGAGCGAAGGGGAGGCATTGCCATGAGCGCTAAAAAAGTCGTACTGGTAACCGGCAGCGATTTGGCCGAAGCGGCGCTCGGCATGCTGGAAGATTATGAGCTCGTGTTTGCTGGCCGCCAACCAACAGAAAACCAATTGATAGCATTATGTCAGCAGCATAATCCGGTCGCCATATTAGTGCGCTATGGCAAGATTACGGCATCTGTGATGGATGCCGCTCCGGCGTTGAAGGTCATTTCCAAGCATGGCAGCGGCATTGATGTCATTGACGTCGAAGCGGCGGCGGCGCGCGGCATCATGGTTCGCGCGGCGACAGGCGCTAACGCCGCGGCGGTTTCAGAACACGCCTGGGCATTAATTCTGGCCTGTGCCAAGTCAATCATTCCGCTTGACCGCCGCCTGCGCGAAGGGCACTGGGATAAATCGACGCATAAATCGCTCGAACTGGAAGGCAAAACGCTGGGGCTGATTGGTCTGGGGGCGATTGGCAGTCGGGTGGCGAAAATTGCCGGCGCCTTCGGTATGAAGGTGTTGGCTTACGATCCTTATGCCGCCACGGTTCCTCCCGGATGCGAACGTGTTGATGTACTCGAAGACCTTCTCGCGCAGGCTGATGTTGTCTCCATTCATTGTCCCTTAACGCCGCAAAATCGGGGAATGATAAATGCCGTTACGCTGGCACAGTGTAAACCCGGCGCCATCCTGGTTAATACCGCGCGGGGCGGATTAATCGACGATGCAGCGCTGGCAGCGGCATTAAAAGGGGGGGCGTTGCGCTGGGCGGCGCTTGATAGCTTTAACAGCGAACCACTCACTACGCCGCACATCTGGGAGCGGGTCGAAAATGTCATTCTGTCTCCGCACGTTGGCGGCGTAAGCGACGCCTCTTACGTCAAAATGGGTACCGCCGCCGCGGCCAATATTCTACAGGTAGTGCAGGATTCATCGCAGACTGAAACAGCGTACTAACTTGCCTGTCAGCAGCTCCGCTCTTTCGGGGCTGCTGTGCTTTTTGCAAAGAGCAAGCTGAGTGATGCTGTAACCAATGTTATTGCTCCGCAAAATTAACCAGCGCTTCGCCATCGAGGCGATAGCGTATCCATTCGCTTTGCGCCGCGGCGCCAATACTGAGGTAAAAATCAATGGCCGGCTGGTTCCAGTCCAGCACGCTCCACTCAAGGCGTCCGCAGCGGCGCGCAACCGCATACCGGGCAATGGTTTTTAGCAGCGCTCGACCCGCGCCCTGGCCGCGATAATCCGGTGAGATATACAAATCTTCCATATAAATACCGTTGCGTCCGAGCCAGGTTGAATAGCTGGTGAAGAACACGGCATAGCCCGCCGTTTTACCGTCAATTTCGCAGATCAGCGCTTCGGTCTTACTGTCGTCGCCAAATAAGGTTTCGCGGATCTCGTCGGGGGTGGTGACCACTTCCTGCGGGGCTTTTTCATACACCGCCAGCTCATAAATCATGTTGTAGATGGCAGAAGCATCGTCCGGACGGGCCTGTCGAATCGTAATACTCATTATTTTTCCTGTCGTATTCACACGTTAATGATATTGATGACGCTAAGCATAGGGGGTATTGTCAGAAGAATTAAGTGCAATGAAATCACCCAATGATGAATATTATGCATCCGGCGCTCAGACGCCTCGATCTCAATCTGTTGCTTGTTTTTGATGCCATCTATCGCCACAGTTCCGTTCGTCTCGCCGCCGATGAGCTGGCGATGAGTACCTCCGCGTTGAGCCACGCGCTGTCGCGGCTGCGCGTGGCGCTGAACGATCCGTTGTTTTTTCGCGAAGGGCATCGGATGTGCCCGAGCGTCTATGCCACGCAGCTCGCGCCCTCCATCGCTTCAGTATTGAAATTGCTTAATCAGGAACTCACGCGACAGCCAGAATTTAGTGCCGCCGACAGCACAGAGCGTATCCAGATAGCCATTACCGATTTCACCGCGTTATGCATTTTCCCTGCGCTAATGCAAAAGCTGCAGCATGAAGCGCCGGGTCTGCGTTTTGAGCTCCGTTATTTGCCACATAGCCCGGCGCTGACGGAGCTACTGGCGGGGGAGGTGGATCTGGCGCTGGGCTTCAGCACCGCTGAAGATATTCGTCATCATGAACTCGAGGAAATTGACTGGTTTGAGGATGAGTATGTGGTTATCAGCCATACCCGTCGCACGGCGCTGACGCTGGCGGATTATCTCGCCGCGCGCCATCTGGTGGTCACGCCGTGGAACGAAAAGCAGGGGGTGTTGGATTTACGTCTGCAGGAATTAGGCTATACCCGGCAGATAGCGCTCAAAACCCCCTCAATGCTTAGCGCGCCGTTTATTGTGGCGCAAAGCGATCTGTTAATGGCGATTCCTCGTTATGCCGCCGAGAAGTTCCTTCATGCCGCCCCGATCGCAATTTTTCCTTTGCCGTTCGCCATCAGCCCGTTCACCGTGAAGATCTTTTCCCATAAACGCGGCGGGCAGCGAGGGGCAACCAAATGGCTGAAGACGGCGCTACAAAGCCTGGCGTTGGCAGAGAATGCCGGGAGTTTTTAACCTCAAAAAACCGAACTTAAAATAACTATCGCAATAGTAACCGTCGCGACAAAACCGCTCTGAAAGGCGAGAGTCCGGATAACGGGGATCCCGGCGGTATACGCAATATAATGGACGATGCGCGCGAGCAAATAAATTGTAGCCGCAATTAACGTTATGGCGTTATTGACGTTTAGCAACGCGGCGGCCACAACCAGTGGGGCAAAAATAACGAGGTTTTCTACCGCGTTGGCGTGCGCCTTTTGCGCACGCTGCGCCCAGGGCGTCGGATCGGTTGATGGCGAATGGCCATTACCCGCTGCGGGCGCGACGTTAGCACGCGTGGCTCTGGCAATAATATAGGGGATCCACATCATAACCGTTAGCAGACAAATTAACGTAAGGATAAGCAGTTCAGGGTTATTTTTCATGTTATTTGGCTCTGGTAATTAATAACGATAGAGGAAAGTCTATGGCTAAGGTTAAAATAGAACCATATGCAAAAATGACAATTTCAATACCATTAACGACATGAAGATAAATATTCTGGCTCTGGATGGCGTTTTCGACACCGGCTTAGCGACGTTGCTGGATACGTTCGCCGCGGCCAATGATATGGCGCGACGCCAGAGCATGAATATTTCTCGCTTTGATGTGCAAATGATTGCAATGACCGGGCAGGTTAAATCAGCCCATGGGCTGAGTATTCCTGCTCATCAGGCATCGGGTTTGGATTATCCCGACTGGATTGTGGTGCCGGCGATCAACGTTCACGCACGACAATCGCCACCGGATGGCTGGCACGATATTGCTGCCGCTAAGCGGTTTTTGCAAAACATGGCGAAGCACGGCGTTAAAATTGCCGCTGCCTGTTTAAATACCTTCATCCTGGCTGATAGCCGTTTGCTCAATGAGCAGGCCGCCACAACGTCATGGCTCAATGCGGCCCCGCCAATGCTTCCCGGCGCTATGATGGGCCATGTGGAGCTGGCGCTGTGGCTGATTCGCCAGAGCAGCCCGCCGCTTGCGGATTTGCTGACGACAGCGATGGCGGCTGATATCCGCCATCCTCAGGTTTCACGCCTGCCGGCAGGTTATCCTCAGCATGCCGATGACCTGATCAACCGCTTTGAGCACTGGTCGCGGGCGCATCTGGCGCAGGGATTTTCCCTGCAGGCGGCCGCCGGTGCGCTTAACGTGCATCCGCGCACCTTACAGCGCAGAATGGAAGCCGCGCTGGGGAAATCACCGTTGGCTTTTTTTCAGCAATTGCGGGTCGAACGAGTAAAGCAGCTGCTTGCCGAGGGGAAAGATATTGAGACGATTACCGCTGACGTGGGTTATTCGGAGGTGTCAACGCTGCTTGCGCTGCTGCGTCGTCAGACTGGAAAGGGAATACGGGCGCTGCGTCATGCTGTGTGAGCGTATTCGTTTAAAGAAAGCAATTATAGAGTAAAGAGGCGTTGTTTTTCCTTGACTATATTATTAACTCTTTTATTTTTCCGAATCAGGCAATATCTATATCTTTGATGGTCAAATTTAGAATGGAAACCGGCAGGAATATTTTTGTCGGGTAGCGGCTAACGCCTTACCCGACCTACGGAACGTACCATTGCGAACTGAAACTGCCTGTGTGGGTGGCCTCAAAATCCCCGGTGGCGCTAGCGCTTACCGGGGCTACCGCACTGTGCAATTTGGAATTATGTTGCGAATAGATCAATTGCCAGTCAGGATTATTTCTTTTTCTTCACCACTTTCCATTTTCCGCCAGCTGCAGTGTCGGCCAGCACGATTTTAAATCGGTTACTTTCCCAGTGGGGCAGGCCTAATATGCGCCGCGCTATACGGTTACCTTTCGCCTTAATCATGATGTCGCTCCTTATTTTATTAAAGATGCACTAAACCCACGCATGAAAATATTCTGCGTTTCCCGAGGTTTCAATTTTTCTAAAAAATAAAATTCACTAACAATTAAATTCAGGCTTTATTGTAGGGTGGCTATTTTTTAATTCAAGCCGCTATGAACATTCGGACCTTAGTAGCAATAAAAACGTTTTTCCAGGCTTTTATCCCAGTAAACGGTTTTTATTGCCATTTTGTCCGGCGAAAAAGAGGGAAATAACGGCAAGGTTAAAACGTCATACCGCCGATAACGGCCGCCAGGCGATCGAACATCTCGCCAAACAGGTGTTCGCAGAAGGGGGCCAGCATCGGCATCATCATGCCGAGGGTCATAATGCCAAAGGTCATGGTCACCGGGAAACCGATCACGAATACCGATAGCTGCGGCGTCATACGGTTGAGCAGACCCAGGGCGATATTGAGCGTGAGCAACAGACAAATCAGCGGTAACGCCAGCATCATACCGTTGATAAAGATTAATGAACCCAGTTGGGCGAGCGCCAGGAAACCGTTGCCGTTCAGCGGCTGGCTCTGGATCGGCAGGGTATGGAAACTGTCGGCCAGCAGCGAGATCAGCCACAGGTGGCCGTCAAAGCTTAAAAACAGCAGCATTGCCAGCAGGTTCAGCAGCCGCGCCAGCACCGGCATATTGGGGCCGCCGCTGGGGTCGAAGAAGGTGGCGAACGATAGCCCCATCTGCATGCCGATGACTTCGCCGGCGAGGCGTACCGCGGCGAAAGCCAGCTGCATCGTTAGCCCCAGCGCCGCGCCGATCAGGATCTGCTGAATCGCCAGCCATAAACCGGCAGCAGAGATAATGGGGATCGTGTTGGCGGGCAGCGTTGGGGCGATCAGTATCGCAATCAGGCCGCCGAGGCCGATTTTTACCTTTTTGCTTATCTGCTTTTCACTCAACACCGGCGCGGTGCTGATGAGGGCCAGAATACGCAGCAGCGGCCAGAAATACTGGCTGAGCCATTCGCTAAGCTGGGCGCTGTCAAAGGGGATCACGGCTAGCCGATAATATTAGGCAGGTTGCTGAATAATGTGCGCATATAGTCCAGCAGCAGGTTCAGCATCCACGGTCCGGCGATAATAATCGTCGCCACTACCGCGAGAATTTTGGGGATGAACGATAGGGTCATCTCGTTAATCTGGGTGGCGGCCTGCAGCAGGCTGACCACCAGCCCGCTGATTAGCGCCGCCAGCAGCAGCGGGGCGGCCAGCGCCAGGGCGACCTTCATCGCTTCGGTGCCAATGGCCATCACGGATTCCGGCGTCATGATTGTTCTCCGCGGTTCAGGAATAGAAGCTCTGCGCCAGCGAGCCCAGCAGCAGCTGCCAGCCATCCACCAGCACAAAAAGCATTAACTTAAACGGCAGCGAGATCGTCGCCGGCGGCACCATCATCATCCCCAGCGCCATCAGCACGCTGGCGACCACTAAATCGATAATCAGGAACGGAATAAACACCGTAAAACCAATCTGGAAGGCGGTTTTCAGTTCGCTGGTGACGTAAGCGGGCAGCAGAATACGCATCGGTACCGCCTCCGGCCCGGCCAGCGGCGGCTGGTTGGCCAGACGAGCGTACAGCGCCAGGTCGCTTTCGCGCGTCTGGCGTAGCATAAATTCGCGCAGCGGCTGCGCGCCTTTATCCAGCGCCGTATCAAGGCCGATCTTGTCCTGACTGAAGGGCAGGTACGCCTCCTGATAGACCTTGTCGAACACCGGCGACATGATAAAGAAGGTCAGGAACAGCGCCAGCCCGAGCATCACCTGGTTCGGCGGCGCGGAAGGCGTGCCCAGCGCGTTACGCAGCAGACCCAGTACGATGATAATGCGGGTAAAACTGGTCATCATCAGCAGCATCGCCGGCAGGAAGGTCAGCGAGGTCAATAGCACCAGCGTCTGCACCGGCAGCGACCAGCTCTGGCCGCCGTTAGCCAGCGGCTGACTGATAAGCCCCGGCAGCTGTGCGAAGGCGGTAGGGCTCAGCAGCAGTAACGCGGCGGCGAGCCACGGCGCCCGACGGCGAAGGCAAGCGAACAGAGTAGGGAACATGGCTATTTTTCCGGGCGTTTGAGGACGTTTTGCATCAGCTGGCGGAAGTCGTTAGCAGGCGTGACCGCCGTGTTATCTTCATCACGCGGCGGCGCCGGGAACTGATGAAGCGGGGTGATCTGCTGGGCGGTGACGCCCAGCACCAGCAGGGTATTATCGACTTCTACCACCACCACGCGCTCGCGTTGGCCAACCTGGCAGCTGGCGCGCAGGTTAAGCAACCGGCCGTTGCGCGCCTGCGGCGCAAAGCCGAGACGGCGGAACAACCAACCGGCCAGCAGGATCAGGAGCAGAATCGCGCCGAGCGCGCTGCTTACCTGCATGAGCGCAGAGCCGCCGGATATTGCCGTTTCGGTAACCGGTTGGCTGGCCTGCACGGTAACGGGGGCGGTCATTAGCGGCTCAACCGACGCATACGTTCGGACGGGGTAATGATATCGGTAATGCGCACGCCGAATTTATCGGCCACCACCACCACTTCGCCCTGGGCTATCAGATAGCCGTTGATCAGGATATCCAGCGGTTCGCCCGCCAGGCCATCCAGCGCGACAACCGATCCCTGCGACAGGCGCAGCAGCTCTTTAATCGTCATTTTGGTGCGCCCCAGTTCAACGGTCAGCTTCACCGGAATATCGAGGATCAGATCGATATCCTGCAGGCTGCCGAGCGCATCCTGGGCCTCCAGCGATTTGAACACCCCATCGGTGGTGGCGCTGGATTTCTCAGACGACTGCTGTTCATTAAGCGCATCAGCCCACAGATCGTCTACGGATTCCTTTCCTGCGCCAGACGGTTGCTTAGGATCACTCATTGGGCTGTTCCTCACTCAGAGCATTCAAAATAGGGTTAATCAAGTGTTCAACACGAAGGGCGTACTGCCCGTTTAAGGTGCCATATTGGCTGGTCAGCACCGGCACGCCGTCGACATGGGCGATAATGCGATCCGGTTTATCTATCGGTAAAACGTCGCCTGGCTGCAGCTTAAGTATTTTCGATAAGCGCATCGGGATATCGACGAAGTTGGCAATCAGCTCCAGCTCAGAGTGCTGCACCTGCTTGACCAACGTTTCGCGCCACTGGCTATCTTCCTGGCGGGAATTCTCCAGCGGCGGATTGGTCAGCAGTTCACGCAGCGGCTCAATCATGGCGAAAGGAATACAGATATTGAATTCACCGCTTAGCGCGCCAATCTCCACCTGGAATGGCGTGGTCACCACGATATCGTTCGGCGAGGTGGTGATGTTGGTGAATTTGACCTGCATTTCCGCACGCACATATTCGACGTCAATCTTATAGATTGCGCTCCATGCGTCACCGTAGGCGTCCAGCGCCAGGCGCAGCATGCGTTTGATGACCCGCTGTTCGGTGGGCGTGAATTCGCGGCCTTCGACCTTGGTCGGGAAACGCCCGTCGCCGCCGAACAGGTTATCGACGGCGATAAATACCAGGCTCGGCGCGAAGACAAACAGCGCCGTGCCGCGCAGCGGGTTCAGGTGTACCAGATTAAGGTTGGTCGGCACCGGCAGGTTGCGGGCAAACTCGTGGTACGGCTGAATTTTAATCGGTCCGACGGTGATATCCGGGCTGCGGCGCAACAGGTTGAACAATCCCATGCGGAACTGTCGGGCAAAACGCTCGTTGATAATTTCCAGCGCCTGCAGGCGTTCACGCACCACGCGGCGCTGGGTATTCGGATCGTAAGGCTTAACCTCGCTCTCTTTACCGCCGACAACCTTCTCGGGCTCATCGCCCGTGTTGTCGCCGTTGAGCAAGGCGTCGATCTCTGCCTGTGAAAGAATGCTATCGCCCATGGTGATTACCGCAGTATGAAGGCGGTGAACAGCACATCGCTGACCACCTGCTTCGGTTGTCCCTTAACCAGCGGCGCGCTCAGCGTCTCTTTGATCTGCGCGACCAGCTGCTGTTTGCCCTGCTCATTGGCCAGATGACCGGCCTCCTGACGCGAGAGCAGCATCAGCAGGCGGCTGCGTACCTCCGGCAGGAAATCATTAAGCTGGCGGCGGGTTGCTTCATCCGGCAGGCGCAGCGTCAGGCCGATATACAGTACGCGGTCCGGATCGTTGTCCGGGGTCACCAGATTGACGGTGAAGGTATCCAGCGGCATAAATACCGGCGGCGCGGGCGGTTTTTCCTTTTCGATGGCGGTTTGCGCGCCGCCGTCGCGCTGTTGCAGCAGCCACCAGCTGTAACCTGCGGCAGCACAGGCGGCCACGGCGACGATCGTCAGCAGGATGATCAGTAAGGGGCGTTTGGGCGCGGTTGCCGGAAGGGAGTTTTGAGACATAGCCAAATCAAATTCCTGTTGTTCCGCCCGCCGCGTTGCTGACGGGCATCACGCGCGGCGGCGCCGCACGTATGACATATAAAGGTATTATCGCGGCTAACGCGCGAGGCAATAGCCGGAATAAACGGGCAAATGGGGGCCAGATTGGCCGTTTAGCGCCCCTCAGGCGAAAATATCGACGCCGTTGAGCTGGTTGGCCATTCGCTGCAGGGCTGCCGGGGCGCTGACTGGCTCAATCGGCGTGGCATCGCTGCCGCCGCCATGGCGTTCCGCGTAGCTGGCGCGGCCTTCACCGTTACCGTTTTGCTGCTGCCACTGCGGCGTCGCCTCGCCGCCAACGCTGCTCTGACCGAGGTTGATTCCGCTCTCAGCCAGCGCGTGACGTAGCTGCGGCATAGCCGCCTCGACCGCCGCGCGTACCTGGCCGTGTGCGGAAGCGATGTGCAGCTGCGCCTGTTTATCGTCGAGCTGCAGGGTGATCTGCAGCGCCCCCAGTTCCTGTGGATGCAGGCGCAGTTCGGCGCTCTGCTGGCCGTTGCGGTGGAACATCAGCACCTGCTGGCTCAGCGCCTGCTGCCATTCCGGGCTGCCGAGCTGGGCATTAAGCTGCGGCGTCGGCGGCGCGGTTACCAGCGCGTTGGTGGGCGTGGCGCTTTGGCTGGGGCTGGCGGCGGCGAGAGCGACGGCGGCTGGCTGCGCCGGAGTATTCTCCGCCGGATGTTCGGCCATATCGTGCTGCGGCGTGGTCGCGGTCTGCGCAACATGAGAAGGCAGATTTTGCCCGCTAAGGGGAGCCGTGCCCGGCTGCGGCTTCGCCGCCGCTTCGCCTTCCGGCAGGTTCGCGACATGCTGAATAGCTGCGTTGCCGATGTGGAGCGCGGTTTTATCGCCGCTGGTCGCAGCTTGTTGAGCCTGCGGTAGCGCGGTCTGCGGCGGCGGGGCGACGATTGCCGCCGGCAGCATGGCGTACAGCGCCTGCAGCGTCGCCGGATCTAAAGTTTTCGCCTCGCTGAGCGGCGGCGTATCCGGGCGCGTATCCTCTTTTTTCGCTGTTGCGTCGACGGCGTTTTCCGCCGATGCCGGTAGCGCATTGACCAGCAGCGCGCCGCGTTCGCCAAGCGCGGCCAGCAGCTGGTTAAGCTGGTTACGGCTTAGCGGCGGGGCGCTTTCATCGTCGGCGCTCAGCGCCGCCGGCGGCAGCGTGCCGCTTTGCGCGGGCGTGAAGCGCGCGCCAAGCAGTTGCGCAAAGGCAGATGACAGCTGAGCGTCATCGAGCGCCAGATCCGCCAGGGCGCTGGCGTCGCCGGGTAGGCTAAGGGCGGGCAAAGCATTGAGATTCATGAAGCGGTATTCCTTTGTGTACTGCGTTGCGCGAACTCATCCATCAATTTTTGATTGCGTTTGTTTTCCAACTGCAGCTCGGCGTTTTGCGCGCGCGTGTGCAGGGTATCGTAGGCGTTCAGCCGCTGCTGATGGTCCTGCCACTGCTTCACGGCGTGATCCACCTTTTGCCCCCACTGCAGAAGCTGCTGGCGCTGTTGTTCGATAGCCTGTTCGAGGGTGGCAATGAACTGCTGGTAGTTCTGCCAGCGCGAGCTTTCCATGCCGCCAGAAAGGGTGCTGTTGAGCTTTTGCCGGTACTCGTCCTGATAGTTCAGCAGCATCGTCAGCTGTTGCTCGGCAGCCTGTTGCGCCTGGCGCGCCTGGCCCAAACGCTGCGCCGCCTGTTCGACGGCCTTCTGGGCCAGATTGCGCAGGGTAATCAAAGGGGACTGTGCTTTCATCGCGTGGCGTCTCCGATGGCGTTAAACAATCAACTGCTGTAGCTGCAGACAGGCTTCGTCATAACCGCAGCGCTCGAAAATTCCCTGCTGCAGATAGGTCTCCATTTGCGGATACAGGGTAATGGCTTTATCCAGCAGCGGGTCGCTACCGGCGGCATAGGCGCCGACGCTTATTAAATCGCGGTTGCGCTGGAAGCTGGCCAGCATCTGTTTAAAGGTGCGTACCCGGCGATAATGTTCGTCATCGATAAGCGACGTCATCGCGCGGCTGATCGAGGCTTCAATATCGATGGCCGGGTAGTGACCGGCCTCCGCCAGCCGTCTGGACAGCACCACGTGACCATCGAGGATCGCGCGCGCCGAATCGGCGATCGGATCCTGCTGATCGTCCCCTTCGGTAAGTACGGTATAGAAGGCGGTGATCGAACCGCCGCCGCTGATACCGTTGCCCGCGCGTTCAACCAGCGCCGGCAGTTTGGCGAATACCGATGGCGGATAGCCTTTGGTAGCCGGTGGTTCGCCGATCGCCAGCGCGATTTCACGCTGCGCCATCGCATAGCGGGTGAGCGAATCCATGATCAGCAGCACGTGCTGGCCGCGATCGCGAAAATCTTCGGCGATGCGGGTGGCGTAAGCGGCGCCCTGCATGCGCAGCAGCGGCGATACGTCCGCCGGGGCGGCGATCACCACTGAACGCGCGCGGCCTTCGGCGCCGAGAATATTCTCGATAAAGTCTTTGACTTCCCGGCCGCGTTCGCCGATCAGGCCGACGACGATAACGTCGGCCTGGGTGTAGCGCGCCATCATGCCCAGCAGCACGCTTTTACCGACGCCGGAGCCGGCGAACAGTCCCATACGTTGGCCGCGCCCAACGGTCAGCAGGCCGTTGATGGTGCGCACGCCGACGTCCAGCACCTGCTCGATAGGGGTACGCTGCAGCGGGTTAAACGGCGCGGTAATCAGCGGCGCGCGATAGCCGGTTTCCGGCGCGGGCAGACCGTCAAGCGGTCTGGCGCCGCCGTCGAGCACGCGTCCCAGCAGCGCCGGGCCCAGCGGCAGTTGTTTACCAGCGTGCTGGCCGTCCGCCGCGCTGCGGGCGTAAACCCGCGCCCCTGGCACAATCCCTTCGACCTCTTCCAGCGGAATCAGATACAGCCGCTGATCGTTAAAGCCGACCACTTCGCTTTCCACTTCCTGCACGCCGCCGCCGCCGTCACGCTCGATAAGGCAGGTTGCGCCGAGCGGCAGCTGCAGGCCGGTGGCCTCCAGCACCAGACCGGTGGCGCGGGTCAGACGGCCATAGCGTCGTACGGTCGGCGTACGGGCGATACGCTGCTCCAGCGCTTCAAGCGAATTCAGCCAGCGGCCGAGACGGGCGGTCATCACAGATCTCCCGGCGCGGCGAGGCGACACAATTCGTGCCAGCGGGTGGCGAGACTGGCGTCGAGATCGCCCTCCTCGGCGCTGACCTTACAGCCGCCGGGATGCAGATCGCCGTCCGCCAGCAGCCGCCAGCCATGCAGGCTGAGGGTGGTGCCTAGCTGCTGTTCAACGCGCTCATAATCTTGCGGGTGTACGCGCAGCTGCGGCTTGCCGTTGAACATCGGTTCTTGCTGGATCAACTGTTGAATTTGCGTCAGCAGGGCAGTGCCGTCGCAGACCGGCGGCTGGCCAAGCACCTGTTTCGCGGCGGTTAGCGCCAGCTGCATCAGGCGTGAGGCGATGACCGAATCGAGCGCATCAAGGGTGTGCTGAAACTCGCTCACCAGCTGCTGCCAGTGGTCGGTCAGCGGCTGTTGCTGCTGCTGTGCTTCCAGCAGTCCCTGCTGGCGGCCCTCCTCAAGTCCCTGCTGAAATCCGGCTTCATAGCCTTTTTGCTGGCCATCGGCATAACCGGATTGCTGACCTTGCTGCTCGGCCTGCAGGCGCAGGGCGGCAAGCTGCTGCTGCAGTTCCGCCTGAGCGTCAGGCTGCAAGGCTTCGTTATCCAACGTCGGTAGCGGTGGTTCGAAAGCTGGCGCCGTGTCGCCGAGGTCGTTGAGTGACCAGGGCTGCCAGGGCATGGAATTAATGCGATCAGACATAGGTGTCCTCGCCGCCGCCAATAATCATTTCGCCGCTCTCCGCCAGCCGTCTGACTATCAGCAGAATCGCTTTCTGTTCGTTTTCCACCTGCGACATGCGCACCGGCCCACGGTTGGCGAGATCGTCGCGCAGAATATCGGCCGCGCGCTGGGACATGTTTTTGAGGAACTTCTCGCGCAGCGGCTGCTCGGCGCCCTTCAGAGCAATCAGCAGCGATTCGTTGTCCACGTCCTGCAGCAGGCGCTGGATACTGCGATCGTCGACCTCCACCAGGTTTTCGAACAGGAACATCTCGTCGATAATCTTCTGCGCCAGCTCGCCATCGTATTCGCGCATCGCGTCGATAACGGCTTCTTCCTGCTGGGTTTTCATCAGGTTGATAATCTCGGCGGCGGTACGCACTCCGCCCATTTTGCTGCGCTTGAGGTTCTGGCCGTCGAGCAGGTTGTTGAGTACTTCGGTCAACTCCGCCAGCGCCGCCGGCTGCACGCCGCCGAAGGTGGCGATACGCAGCATTACGTCGTTGCGCAGGCGCTCATCGAACTGCGCCAGAATATCCGCCGCCTGGCCGCGCTTGAGGTGTACCAGGATGGTGGCGATGATCTGCGGGTGTTCATCGCGGATCAGGTCGGCGGCGCTCTGCGGCTCCATAAAGTTGAGCGTTTCCATCCCGGAGGTGGTTTCGCGGGATTCGAGAATATCCTCCAGCAGGCTGGCGGCACGCTCTTCGCCCAGCGCTTTCACCAGCACCGAACGCAAATAGTCGCTGGCGTTGACGCTCAGGGCGGCGAACTGTTCGGCATCGTCTTCAAATTCAGACAGGATCTCGCCGAGCTGTTTATGCGAGACCTGGCTCATGCCGGCCATGGTGCCGCTCAAAAGCTGGACTTCGCGGGAGGAGAGGTGCTTGAGCACCTCCGCCGCGCGGTCTTCGCCCAGCGTCATCAGTAAAATGGCGCTTTTATCGGTTCCGGTCAGGCTCATAGTTCGTTACTCATCCATTGGCGGATTACCAGAGCGACGACCCGCGGATCTTTATCCGCCAGTTCGCGGATGCGCTGGCTCTGGACTTCTGCGCTGACGCGCTGCTGCGATTTACGGCGCAGCGCCAGCTCCTCATTGCTTGGTTTATGGCTGTCGTTCGCTTTAGCGATCGGCGCGCTGGCGGCGGCGACCGCGGCTTGCTGTGCGGCCTGACGCTGCTGCAGCTGTGGCTTAATCAGCTTGCGCCACAATACCCAGCCGACCAGCAGCACCAGCAGATAACGTCCCAGTTCGAGCAGCAAATCGATAAACGCCTGGCTCTGCCAGAACGGCAGCTCGCCGCCGGTCATCTGATTGTCGGTAAATGGCGTATTGACCACCTGCAGGCTATCGCCGCGGCTGCTGGAGTAGCCCATCGCTTCGCGCACCAGCGCTTCAATCTGCGCCAGTTGTTCTTTACTCATCGGCTGCGCTTTGCCGTCGGCGTTGAGGCTGTAGTTCACCACCACGGCGACCGACAGACGCTCCACCGTCCCGGCTTTTTGTTGGGTATGGCGGATGGTGCGATCGAGTTCGTAGTTGGTGGTGGCGTCGCGTCGGGTGCTTAACGGGCCGCTGTTGGCCGCGGCGCTACGGGTGTTGGTCGCGTTGCTGGCGTTATTGGCCGCCGGTTTAGCGGTTTCAATCGGCGCGGTGGCCGGCGCGCTCGGCTGGTTGGATAACGCCCCAGGAACACCGCCCACCTGCGGTCCGCCGATTTGCTCGTTGCTGCTGGTTTGCTGCGAACGGATCGCCGCTTTATCGGGCTGCTGGTTCGGCTGGTACTGTTCGTCGGTCTGCTCGCGGGAGGCGAAATCGATCTGTGCGGTCACCTGAGCACGAACGTTGGCGCTGCCGACCACCGGCGCCAGGATCGTTTCAATGCGTCGCTGATAGCCGCTTTCCACTTCGCTGGCATATTTCAACTGCGAGGCGTTGAGGTCGCGCCCGGTGCCGTCAGACTGCGTCAGCAGGCGTCCGGCCTGATCGACCACGGTGACGTTGCCCGCCGGCAGGCCGGCGACGCTACTCGATACCATATAGACGATAGCGTTGATTTGGCCATCATCCAGCGCACGGCCCGGCTGCATCGTCAGGGTGACAGAAGCGGAAGGGGACTTTTGCTCGCGGACGAACAGCGAGGGCTTCGGCAGCGCCAGGTGCACCCGCGCATTCTGCACCGGCCCCAGCGACTCGATAGTGTGTGAGAGTTCGCCTTCAAGAGCGCGCTGATAGTTAATCTGTTCGCTGAACTGGCTGATGCCGAATTTTTCCTGATCCAGCAGTTCGAAGCCAACGGCGCCGCCCTTCGGCAGCCCCTGCTGCGCAAGACGCAGACGGGTTTCATGCACTTTCTCCGCCGGGATCATCAGCGCCGCGCCATTCTCGGCGAAGCGGTAGGAGATGTTCATCTGCGTCAGTTGGGTGACGATAGCGCCGCCGTCGCGATCGTTCAGATTGCTGTACAGCACGCGATAATCCGGGCTTTTCGCCCACAGCAGCAGCGCGACGATAATGGCGATAGCGGCGGAGGCGGCCACCAGCAGCGGTATTTTTGGATTGGCGCGCAGACGGCTCCAGATGGCCTGCAGGCCGTTGTCGCGGCTTTCGCCGGCGGATAACGAGGCACTCATGGTTGGCGGTATCCTTCGCTGGCGTTCAGGCGGCGACGCGCGCTGGCGTGCTGACGAACGGTATGGATAGCGTTATGTGACAAAACAGACTCCCTGATACACATCTTTTCTCAATAGCGGCGCTCCCATTTCTGGGCAGGCCATTATTCGTCTTATCAGATGATTCTGATTGCCCGATAAGCCGGGTTTTTTGCAGCTAATTAACCGCTTTAAGCAAAAATCGCTGTGTTAAGGTGTGCAGCATTGGAGAAGTACAGGGTGAAATAGCGCCTGGCGATCACGACAGTATTGAGGAAAAGATGGCGATTCAGGGTATTGAAGGCGTACTGCAACAGATGCAGGCGATGGCGATTCAGGCGGGAAATAACGGGCAGAATAGCGTACCGCAGGGAGTCAGTTTTGCCAGTGAACTGACCGCCGCGCTGGGTAAAATCAGCGATACCCAGCAGGCCGCGCGTCAACAGGCGCAAAACTTCGAGTTGGGCGTGCCGGGCATCAGCCTGAATGATGTGATGGTCGATTTACAGAAATCATCGGTTTCATTGCAGATGGGCGTGCAGGTGCGCAATAAGCTGGTGGCGGCCTATCAGGACATCATGAATATGCCGGTTTAGTTATACAATCCCGGCGCAATTTCTTCCTGCAAACCGCTATGCTAACGCTGGCGGTTTTGTCTATTTACGGCGACAACTACAAAAATTGCTCGCCTCTGCATTGATTTTGCTCTTTCACCCGGTGAATGAATGGGTCTGAAGTATCATTACTATTGATAGGGGATACAGATCAATAGCTGTTCATCGATCGACACAAACGATCTGACTACTAGCACTACAAACTGTATGGTCTTGCCAAAATAATTCTAATTTGGAATAGCAGATGTCCGGAAAAGTAGACTATCAGTTGCGGCGTAAGGTATGGATTGGGATTTTTCTCGGTTTGTTGGTCTTTTGGGGAACCATTGCGACGATTGTTACCTTAGCGTTGGCTTAGCGCCAAAAGTTTCTACTGTTATTTAGTATCTCCCCGTCAGGTACAAGAAAGATCTGCTTTGTATTATCGGCGGAAGGTGAAAATTTAAATTTGGATGGCAATTCACTATCGTTTCCCGGCCCGGTGGCAAATAATCTGCGCAAATTTTGCTCCGCGGAGGCGTTATGCTGTGGCTTCAGACCGTTGTATTTTTTGTCGTTTTAGCTTTTGTCGCGATAGCGATGTTTCATGAAACCTGGCGACAGGATAGCGAGTAACCGCCGTTTCAACTTCCTCTGATCTGTCTCCCTCCTTAACAGTGACTAAACTTAGAGCATGGCTAACGGTCTTCTGGAGGGTGTTGTGAATAGATTCCACGATGAATACGACGAGCGGGAAATGTACCACATGGTCTGCCGTTGGGAAGATGAAGGCGGGGCGGTAGCGTAACGCATCTCTTTTAAACTGACAGCATTCTGGCGGCTCAGGCGTGAAATCGTTGTATGGCATAAACGCGCGCGCTTGACCCCTGGCAACTTCAGGGGCAATATTCCACGGACTGTGGTAAACCCGGCTGTCTGCATGACACCTGAGCATTTGGTTGAGCGATATAACGAGTATCTTCAGTCGGAAACGTTGGACAAATATATAACCAGCATGGAGGAGCCTGGCGTGGGAAAGCAGCTAACAGAAGATGATCTTCGTGAACATGGCTTCACCGATAAAGAGATTGCCCGCTTACGTGAAATCATGACGCGGCAAGAAAGTAACAATGAAACCTATGCTACTTTGATCGACAGTTTACGAAAACGTTTTTGGGGCGGCGTTATTGTTGTTTGTATTGCCTTTGCCATAGTCGTTTCGTGGATTTTTAACTTCGAAAGTAATGATTTTACTTATCCGCTAATCATTATTTTTATCCTGATTGCTGTTTGGAAATTAACACCTTTCCCGATGGCTTTTAAAGCTTAT
The DNA here is from genome assembly GCF_040062145.1 of Klebsiella sp. JN_Kp121. Taxonomy (NCBI): domain Bacteria; kingdom Pseudomonadati; phylum Pseudomonadota; class Gammaproteobacteria; order Enterobacterales; family Enterobacteriaceae; genus Klebsiella; species Klebsiella sp. JN_Kp121. Next base: position 61,572 of record NZ_JBEAHX010000026.1, on the reverse strand, counting down.
CTTATCTACTTGAAAATCGAGTGATTACTTATTATCAATTTCATATATGGTATTGCCTATTTGTATTCCTTTTACCGTTGATGAAACACCTTTAAGAGCCAACGCAGGGGCGCTCATCGTAGTTATTTTTCGATAAAAGTCCGGTCCGGTATAATAAAATAGCCGCCATGCTTCGGGTTTTAATGCTAGCTTAAAGGCTCCATAAAGTGACGTTGAAAGATCAACAACCTGATAGGCTAGTAACCCTACTTTTTTATCAAATCCTAAAAAGGAGGCTGTATCCTGATATGCGTTAATCGCAAAATTATCTTTACCTAAATGCTCTCGTATCGTTCCCGCCCCATGGAATACAAGCGTTGCTCCAGCTACAATACCAATGACATTTCCGGTACCTACTGAACCAAGCACTAGTCCTATTCCTCCGATAACCTGCATACCGCCAAGAACAACACCGATTCCGTCGATGATATAGCCGATGACTTTTTCATTTTCCCGGTAGAACCGCACGGAGGCAGTGAGCATGGCTTCACCGGTTCGCAACATTCTGTCCTGAATAAGCAGATTTCCCCGCTCTTGCCTGATTGCTTGAATGCACTGCTGGCACTGCTTATCATCACTGCTATTACGGATAATGTTAATCTGTGAAAGGGCAAATCTTTTAACACTTTCCTGAAACCTGATTCGGGTCAGGGGATCATGAAGGTGATAAGCAGAAACCGCCTGCGCGGTATTCATTAATCCGTTAGTTTCAGCTTGCGCCATGGTCATAAAGTAATTGGAAAAACGCGTTTTCCCGAAGAATACATCCATGTTTTATCCCGTGAGTAATATCAGATTTACCCGGTCAAGATAACATAGATTATTTTACAGGCATATTTCCCTAAGCCTGTGAGTGGCTTATTTTAGCTGGCGCGATGTTTAGAATATTTAATTGATGAATGTATGAAGCGTAAATGAAATAATTGATTATATATTATTGCTTATTCACTCCTGTAAAACCCGCCGATGGCTTACCAGGCAACACTCAGCATTGCCCTGGCGAGCCCCATCATGCGCTTCCTGGCCGGAATATCAGGCTGTAAGGTTGTTGTTATTGTAATTCTTCGCTTTTGCTCTTAATGGCTACCACATTATCGGACTGCAGTTCGCCAAGCAGGAGCGAGCGATCGTCGAACTGGCCGTAAGCGGTGTTGACCGCGTTCTGGCGAGTGGATTGATCGATCAGCGTTTTTAATTGTTCCATCCGCTGCTGCAATAGCCCTTTCAGTACTCCCTCATTGTCGATAATCTGCTTCAACTTAGCGTTGAGCATCTCTTGCAGAGCCAGCGATGGCCCCGCTTTGCCGGTAAACTCGGCGGTTTTCTCAACCGCCGTCACGTAGGCAAACTGCATTTCCACCAGCGCTTCCCATTGCCCGGCGCGTGCCAGGGCAATCATCTGGCTGCTCAGGGTATGGATCTGCTGATAGGCGGCTAAAAGCTGCTGTTGGCGTTCCATCACAATGTACCCTGAGCAGGTTGATAGTTTGGCCCAATTTGCCGCCAGGCATCGGCGATATTCTCCAGCAGCTTGACCACTTCGACGATCGCCGCTTCGTCATTATGCAGGTTGGCCTGCATCAGGCGTCGCTTCATATAATCGTACAGCGCCGCCAGATTATCGGCGATTTCACCGCCTTGCTGGTGGTCGAGGCCGCTTTTCAACCCGTTGTCGATGATGTTGATTGCCTTCGACAGCGCCAGGCCTTTACCGGCGATATCCCCCTGATTCATCAGGATGCGTGCGCGAAGCAGGGCGTTAAGCGCCCCGTCGAACAACATTACGATTAACTGGTGCGGACTGGCGCTCATCGCGCTGCTTTCCAGACTGACCTGTGCGTAGGCTTGCGTGCCGCTACGGTTATACATGCTGTTTCATTACCTGATTAAGGGTTACTGGGACGAGAACTGCTGTTGTAAGTAGTTACCCGTGCTGCTCAGCTTGGACATCATGGTATCCAACTGAACAAACTGTTGTTTATAGCGATCGATAGTGTTCTGGATGCTGTCGGAAACAGTGTCGATCTGGATATTCAGGCGATCGAGATTGGTGTTGATGCTTTTGGTCGAGTTCTCGATGATGCCGCCCGCTTTAATATAGTTCTGGATTTCATTATGGATTTCGGTGGCCATCCCGGTGTCTTTGCCGTTGCCGGCGAAGAAGTTGGCGACCTGATCCGGTTTCTCGTCGAGCGCTTTATTGAGCTTGGTGCTGTCGACTTCAAGCTTGCCGGTTTTGGGATTGGTTGAGATCCCGAGGTTGCCAAGACCTTTCAGCTCCGGGTTGTCCTGAGCGGCGCTGAGGGCGCTTTTAATCGACGACTGAATGCCGCGCAATGTGTTATCGCCGAGCAGCGCGCCGTTCTTGGCGCTTTGCGCTTCACCGCTTTTCACCGGGGTGTATTTGGTCAGCGAGCCGAAGGTGTCGAGCAGCGAATTGTAGTTATCGACCCACTCTTTGATTTTCTCGGCGGTGCCGCTTTTATCGATGCCGATCACCAGGTTTTGCGGTTCGCCAGCTTTGGTGGTGGTTTTCAGGTCGATGGTGACGCCCTGCAGCGCATCGGCAATCGAGTTGGTGCTGCGCTTAATTTTGGTGCCGTTGACGACGATCTCCGCATCCTGCCCGGCGACGGTCTGCTTCATCGCGCCGCTGTTGCTGCTGCTGTCGTAGTTGAGGATGGCGCCGAGCTTATCGTCGTTATTCACCTGCACCGACACGGTGTTTTTCTCGCCGGTGGTGGAGGAGCTCAGCGCCAGCTGATAGTCATTGTCGCCGACGCGCATGATGCTGGCGGTGACGCCGGCTTTAGCGCCGTTGATGGCATCGCGCATCTCCAGCAGCGAGGTCTGGTCGTCGCTCAGCGGAATCGTGGTCTCTTTCGGCGGGTCGCCGGCGGTGATCGTAATGGAGCGATTGCTATTGCCGGCCGTCCCTAGTTTCTCTTGTTGGTCGGTAATCGTCGCCTGGGTGGTCAGGGTTTGCGGCTGCGCCAGCTTCTGCACTTCAACGCTATAGTTGCCCGGCACCGCCTTATTGGTAGTGGTGATGGTGAACTGGTCGTGCTTGGTGGCGGTGGTGCTGTTGAAAAACTCCGGCTTGGCCAGCTCCTTGCTCAGGTTATCGAATTTTTCCAGCGAGCTTTTTAACGTGCCGTAAGCCGTTAGCTGCGCGTTATAGCTGGTTTGCTGAGTGGTATACGGCGTCAGGCGCTGTTGTTCCGCCTTGCTGAGTTTGTCCAGTAAACCGTTGAGGTCGAGTCCTGAGCCGATGCCTAAGGAACTGATCGATGCCATTGGTGTTTCTCCTTACTAATGACGTTATTCGCTTATTGCGTTATCGGCCCAGTGGAGAAAAAGTTTACCGAAAAAGTGAAAAAGGCGATGGCGTAATAGAAGAGGGAAAAAGCGCGTTATTTTCGCCATTGGCGGAGGGGCAAAAATTTTTCAAAAAATGGCTAAAGGTTGCAAAGGATACGTCGATACCAGAAGGGACGGTGGTTGACGCCGTGGGCAAGCAAGCCCGAACCTTTTAACCACGTTGCACTGAACGCAACTGACTCGTAAGGAATGCATATAATGGCACAAGTAATTAATACCAACAGCCTGTCGCTGATGGCGCAAAACAACCTGAACAAATCCCAGTCTTCCCTGGGCACGGCGATTGAGCGTCTGTCTTCCGGTCTGCGCATCAACAGCGCCAAGGACGATGCCGCGGGTCAGGCGATCTCCAACCGTTTTACCGCTAACATCAAAGGCCTGACTCAGGCTTCCCGTAACGCTAACGACGGTATCTCCCTGGCGCAGACCACCGAAGGCGCGCTGAACGAAGTCAACGATAACCTGCAGAACATCCGTCGTCTGACCGTACAATCGCAGAACGGCTCCAACTCCGCAAGCGACCTGCAGTCCATCCAGGATGAAATCTCCCAGCGTCTGGCTGAAATCAACCGTATCTCCGAACAGACAGATTTCAACGGCGTTAAAGTCCTGAGCGGCGACCAGAAACTGACCATCCAGGTCGGCGCCAACGATGGCGAAACTATCGATATCGATCTGAAAGATATCAATGCGAAGACTCTGGGTCTGGATAAGTTCAGCGTGGCTAATCAGATGAATACTAACAATGTTGGTGCTACAGCGTTAACTAAGGTCGATGTAACTGGTGCGCCAACTATGTCTGATAGTGAAACGACTGCTCCTAATGAAATTGATGGCAAATTGTATTCATACAACAATGGTACAACTACTAAGTACTTTGTTCAGTCTAAAGATGGCTCAGAACGCTACAGCGCAACTTTAGGTGCCGATGGCAAAGTTACTTTCTCTTCAAAAACCGACGAGAAAGCAACTATTCAAACTGATATCGATCTTGGTGATAAGAAAATCAATACACTGTCAACTGTAAAAACTGGAGAAGTAGCAGTAACTTCAGGCCTCAAAGCCGGTGAAGAATTACGTACTTTTAAAGATGAAAAAGGTAATGACGGTTATGTTGTTAAAAGCACTGATGCTGATGGGAAGGTGTCTTATGCAAAAGCTACGATTGATGCTGATGGTAAAGTGAGCAAAGGTGCCCAGCTATCTACCCAAGCTAAAACAGCTGATCCGCTCTCAGTTTTAGACAACGCCCTGTCCCAGGTTGACCAACTGCGCTCCTCCCTGGGTGCGGTACAGAACCGTTTCGATTCTGTTATCAACAACCTGAACAGCACCGTGAACAACCTGTCCGCGTCCCAGTCCCGTATTCAGGATGCTGACTACGCGACCGAAGTGTCCAACATGAGCCGCGCGAACATCCTGCAGCAGGCAGGTACCTCCGTGCTGGCGCAGGCTAACCAGTCGACTCAGAACGTCCTGTCTCTGCTGCGTTAATCGCACGTCTGATTACTGTCGCATCGCAACCCCGCTTCGGCGGGGTTTTTGCTTTTTGCCCGTAACCGCCTGGCAAAACGGCTGAATGAGAAAGCATGTCGTAAATAGAGACGCTTTTATGCGGTTTTTCCGGCGATTGGCATTTTTGCCCCTGCGCATAATAGCGCTGACTCTCTTATCCGCAGGTTTCAGAAATAGTGAGCGATTTGTATACCGCCGAAGGCGTGATGGACAAAAATTCCCTCTGGCTGCGCTACGTTCCGTTAGTGCGGCACGAGGCGTTACGCCTGCAGGTCAGGCTGCCCGCCAGCGTCGAGCTTGACGATCTGCTGCAGGCCGGGGGAATCGGGTTGTTGAACGCCATCGAACGTTATGACTCGCTACAGGGAACGGCCTTTACCACCTATGCGGTGCAACGTATCCGCGGCGCAATGCTCGATGAACTGCGTAGCCGCGACTGGGTGCCGCGCAGCGTACGGCGTAACGCCCGCGAAGTCGCCCAGGCGATGCAGAAGCTGGAGCAGCATCTGGGCCGCCCGGCCACGGAAAGCGAACTTGCGCAGACGCTGGGTATCTCCCTTGCCGAGTACCGACAAATCCTGCTGGATACCAATAACAGCCAGCTGTTCTCCTACGATGAATGGCGGGAAGAGCAGGGCGAGAATGCCGAACGACTGCTGGAAGGGCACGAAGAGGCCAATCCGTTGCATCATCTGCTGGAAGGCAGCCTGCGCCAGCGGGTCATCGAGGCCATTGAAGCTTTGCCGGAACGCGAAAAAATGGTCCTTACCCTCTACTACCAGGAAGAGCTCAACCTTAAAGAGATCGGCGCGGTGCTGGAGGTGGGGGAATCCCGCGTTAGCCAGCTGCACAGCCAGGCGATTAAGCGCCTGCGCGCGAAGCTGGCCAACGAAGGCTAATAACCACCTGCCGGGCAGGTGGTTAGCGGATTACGATTTACGCAAATCAATGCGCAGAATGCGCTCCTTCGCCCCTTCGACAAATACCTCAGGATCCCACTCGCGATTGAACCCTTCTTTAATGCCGACGTACAGGGTATCCATGTCCGGCGACAGCGCCATTTGATTCGGATAAACCGGGGCGCGGAATTCATGAGTCACCCGCCAGGTCTTGCCATCCACAACGCTGATGGTGCCGCTGGTGAAATTGCTGACGTACAGCTCGTTATATTTTGGATTGAAGCGCACCGCGTTGGCGCCCACTCCGGTACGCACGTAACCCAGCGATTTGCCGTCTTTCAGATCGAAAATATACAGGCCGTCGTGAGGGCCGCTGCGATCGTCGTGATCGAAGGCGACGACGAAAATACGCCTTGAGTCGGAATCGACGATCAGGTTTTGCGCGCTGGCCAACTGCGGCGCGTTAACCGGGATGGTGCGGACAACCTGCTGGGTTCTGGCATCGATTTCGTTGATATAGTCGCGGCCGCCAACGTAGATCTTCTGCGTCTTTTCATCCAGCGTCAGGCCGTAGGCGGTGCCGCGATAGGCGCCTTTGACTTCCCCTTTCAGCTGTAACGTCGTGCCGTCGAGCATCAGCAATTTATGCAACGGACGCATCCCGTCCTGGGTTTTCAGCATATGGCTGTAGCTGACAAATAACAGATTAGCGGAGCGGCTGTATACCATATGCCGCAGATGTTCGAAGCGCGCATCGGCGGCGCCGTCGGTGGGGAAGCTCAGGCGCGGACTGGTGCGGGTGATTTTACCGCTGGCGGCGTCGAACTGGCTGATACGCAGCGAAGCCGCCTGGGTGTGGCCGACGTAAAGCACGCGCGCCGGCTGGTTCATCGCCAGTGAGAAGGCGCGCCAGGGCATATCATAGCGCTGGATAACCTGCAGGGTGGCCGGATTAAAGGCGTAAAGATAACCTTTATTGGCCGCGCGGTTAACCCGGTCGGTGGCCGCGGCGAATAGCAGGTTGTCGCCGTTGTCGAACGCCAGTTCATAAACCCCTTCGTTGGCTTCCTGCAGGTAATTGGTTTTCATCGCAAAGCGCGATGCCTCCCGCGGCGGCGGATCGATGGCGAAAGCCGGGTGGGGGAGCAGGGCGGCGAGCAGTAGCGCAGCCAGCGGTTTTATCAAGTTGCGATTAGGCATGATGGTTATCCTTGTTGACAAATAGGGCTCAGAACTGGATTTCGCCGCCGAAAATATAGGTGCGGCCGCGGGCGGTGGTGTTAACAGACGCGCCCTCTTTGGCGTTATCGAGACTCTGGTTCATACGGTTTAGCGCTTCGGAGTAGTCACGATTCGTTACGTTCTGCACGCTAAAGCGCAGCAGCACGTTCTCGGTCATCTGCCAGCTGCTATAGAGGTCGATAATGGTCGGGATATTCGGCATGCTCTCTTTAGGCACCGTATTGGTGTCGAGGCTAATGCCTTCGGTACTCAGGCGTTTTGATTTACCGGTGAATTTCACCAGGCTGCCGACGGTGAGTTTGCGATCGAACAGGCGCCCGCCGACATCCACCGTGGCGTAGCTGCTGGGGAGGTCGCTAAGGTCGCTATAGGCGAAGCTATAGACCGTACTGGCAATAGAGGTGGGCTGATCGGTACGCTGCTTGCTCCATGACACATTGGCGTAGGCAAAACCGATGTCGTATCCGGCTTCAATCTCATAGCCCTCGGTGGTCACCGGCGAGGTCACGTTAACCGAGATATTGGCGTTGAAATCCGGCGAAGCATTGGCGACATCTTTACACAGCCCACCGTTGCTGCACAGCAGGAAGGATTCGCTGGTGATGTAATCTTTAATCCGCGAGCGGTAGGTAAGGGCTTTCAGATGCAGGCTATCCTGCTCGCTCAATAATCCTTGTTTGATAACGTTAAAACCGGCCTCCCAGGTCTCAGCTTTTTCCGGCTTCAGGAACGGGTTCATCGATGCGCCGCCCTCGTTGGCGAAGAACACTTCCTGAACGTTCGGCGCCCGCGAGGAACGGCTCCAACTGACAAACGGCTGCAGCCATGGCGTCACCTGAGCGGAGAAGGTCGCCGAGGGATTAAAACCGTTATCTTTGACGTTGAGTTGGGTTGCCCCTTGCGGGAAGCATTTTTCGTTATCTGCACAGGCCGGTTTATAGCCCTGTACCCGGCTGCGGGTATAGTTGAGATTAAGATCGAGCTGATAAATATCCTTGTTTAATGTCAGCCCGCTATAGAGCGAGGCGATCTTCTGCTTGCCTGCCGGGGCGAAGGCGTTGTGGTCGGTCTCGGTATCCTGCACGAAGCGGCGGGAATAGCGGGTGTCCATTAATTTGCCGCCGAGCTGGAAAGCGGCATACAGATCGTCGGTAATACGAAAACGGCTGGTGTTGTTCATGTCCAGCGCGTTGGACTTATTGGTGGTCGAGGAGTTATTAAAATTATACAGCGACTCCGGTTTATATGCCTGATTGCCGCGGCTGGTGCTGGCTAATACATTGAACTCGACCAGTTCATTGAGCGGCGCGTAGTTATAGCGCAGATAGTAGTCGTCGCTGCTAATATCGCGACGGGTAAAACTATTGCGGTAATTACGCCCGGAAAACTCGAAGCGGTTAAATTGATCGACGTTGAAATTGATTTTATATAGCTGCGAGCGCGGCTCCTGACGCAAATATTTATTATCCTCGCCGATAAACTCTTCGCTGCTGCGTCCGCCGCCGTTTTTATAGGTCGCATAGGTGCGGGTGCCGCTGATGCCGAGCAGTGCGCCAAGGCCGCCGCCGTTATCGAAGGTGTCGGTTTTGCCGGCTACCGTTACCATACCGGTGCGGCCGAGTCCGTTATCGCCCACGGAAAAACGCGACAGCAGGCCGACCTGATGCCCCGGTTTTAACACATCATCGATGCCGATCGTGCGCAGGTTGGCGCTGCCCGCCAGCGCGTTGACGCCTTGCGAACCGGCGCTGTTGCCGCGGGTGATATCCACTTCGGCCAGGAAGTTGGGGTCAAGCGGCACCCCGGCGGCGGTATTCGCCCCGCCGTGATAGTTAGCCGGCGCCATGCCGAAGAAGGTCTGGGTGACGCCATCGACCATGGTGTTTACCCGGCCCAGCCCGTTCATGCCGCGGATATTGACGCTGATGGTGCCCTGCAGCGGGTCGATTTGCGTATAGGTGCCCGCCATGCTGCGCAGCGAGGCATCGAGGCTTTGCAGATTCTTATTGAGCGTTCGCGAACTGTAGGCGCCGGGACGGGTATAGCTCTCCTCTGAGGAGCCGACCTGGCCGGCATTTTCCGCCAGCGGGTTATCGGTAATGGTGATAGGAGAGAAAACCGATTCCCCTTCGCTTTCGGCGGCGAAAGCCTGGCCGTTGACGATAAGTAGCCCGGTAACGAGCCCGGTGATTATTTGTGATTTTTCCATAATCCAATCCTGAGGTAATAAATAGTTAACGCACAAAAAGGGCAGCAGCGTGCATCGCGCTTATTGCTAAGTGCGATGACACATTGCCCAAAATAAAAAATTATTAGCGGTCAGTGACCGTGATAAATAACGTCCAGGTTGCCTGAATAAATAACAGGGAACCCTGGATTTATATTTTTAATAAGCCGAACTCTACCGGCAGGGTGACCTTATTAATACCGTTACGCAGCAGCTCTTTTGGCGGCGGCGGAAGCGGACGCGCATTTTCCAGCGCCATCAGCGCGGCGCGATCCAGCGAATGGGTCCCTGACGAGTTCGCCAGCTGCGATTGCAACACCTCGCCGCGTTCGTTGACGCTGAAGGTAATAATGACGGTACCGGTACGTTTACGGCGGCGCGCATCTTCCGGGTAGTGGCGCATTTTGTTGATTTTGCCTTTCACCAGCGATTCCCAACTGATCTTGTTGTCGCTCAGGCGCGCGGCATCGCTATCGAGCGGCGCGGTGGTGCGCTGAGTGAGGACGGCCGGCGCCGGGGGCGCAGCGAAGCTGGTGATGGTTGAATTGCCCTTTTCCTCTTGCTGCTGGCGGCGGGACTGTTTTTTAACCTCGATTTTCTTTTTCCGCTGCTGTTCGGGTTTGCTGGCGGAGAGCTTTATTTGCGCATTGTCGTGAATATGTAGCTTCGGCGCCTCTTTCACCGCTGCTGTTTCCTGCTCGGTCATCGCCTCGACTTTGCGCTGCTGGGTGACGCCCGGCGGCAGCTCGGGGTGAATAAATGACACTTCCAGTTCCGGCGCGTACTCCACCATCACCGCGGCAGGGGGCGCGACATCCGGCGGCGAGCCGAAATGAATGATAAAAGGCACCGCCAGCGCCAGATGACCCAGCACGCTGGCCGTTGTTCCCGTGAACCAGCGGGGATGCGACGCTATCAATGGCGTGGAGAGAGGGATATTCATTTTTCCGCCGCCACCGACCAGATGTAATCAGCCTGCTTCGCCGTCAGCGTGGCGCCGTCGGTGGTCAGCAGTAACACCAGCGGTTTTTCCGCCTTGAGATCGGCCAGATGCAGCGGTACGCCAATATCTTTAGCCGCATGATAGCCGCCGGCAATCAGCAGCGCCGGGCGCGGCGCGGCTTGCATTTGCGTCGCCATCAGGCGATCGCGCTGCTGCTGAATAGCGAGCATAGAGGTGACCTGCTCGCCATCGATTTGCCCGTTATGCATCAGATAGATAATGGCCGATAGCGATTCATGTACCTGCGGGCTGTTGGAGAGCATTCCGCGGGGAAACGTGGGATGCTGATAGATATCGCTCACCTGCTGGCGGCTAAGGTTGGCTGCCAGCAGTGGATAAGGTGCTTGCAGCGCGGTCATCACGACGTCGCGATAAAGCGCCCACGGCCAGCCGGGGTTCCAGCGCAGGGTTTCCGCCGCGCGAGTGGCGCTCACGGTCGTCCCGCTGAGGCTGGCCCGCTTGACCCGATTGACTGCCTCCTGCTGGCTTAGGTCGATCATCTCCATCAGCACGCTACCCTGCGGGCGAAGGGTGTGGAGGTTCTGCAGCAGCCAGCGCTCAATCTGGTGATGCTGAGCGTTGGTATGTTCTTCGCCAACAATAACCAGCGGCGCCTGGGCGAGTTGGTTCAGCAATTGTTGCGGCGTCAGGGTGCGCCCGCTGGCGGTATCACGAATATTCGCCTTCTCTACCAGCGCGTGCTCCCCGGCAGGAGAGAGGGGGTGAACCGGGCTGTGACAGGCGCTCAGTAACCACGCGCAGCCTATAACCAGAGTCTTTAAAAGGGGTTCCTTAAACATAAAATATCCATTTTCGGCTTTTTAGTCGTCTTTTCTTCGTATCTTGCTGCTGGAACAGGATGATATGTGATATTGAGAATGATTATCAAGATCATTCTCATTTAAAATTATTGGCAAGGGTGATGATTTCACCCGGTAAGCAGCTGGCCGTTGCTGTGTCGCGGAGAGAATCTGTGAAGACGATCAAGATTTTAAACAGCGATAATATTTAAATCTGCTGGCTTAATGTTGTCTTAATGTTTGTTTCGGTCGCGCGTTGAAATAAGCATTTTGTCATCAGGAAATTCTAATTGGCGGTGTTTTTCACTTTTTTAAAATGATGGTAATTGTTTTCATTATCATTCACATTCCTCTGCGATTTAATCCGTGCCAACCCGGTTTCTCCACGGCTTTTCGACTACCCATACTAAGGATTAGCTTATGAATTTCCGCTTATCGGCATATTGCGCGGCGATGCTCGCTGCTTCGGCTCTGTTTACCGCTCCGCAGGTTATGGCTGCTGACAATGGCGACGGCATTGTGGTGTATAACGCCCAGCATGAAAACCTGGTGAAATCCTGGGTTGACGGCTTTACCAAAGAAACCGGTATTAAAGTCACGCTGCGCAACGGCGACGATAGCGAATTGGGTAATCAACTGGTGCAGGAGGGGTCAGCCTCGCCGGCGGATGTCTTCCTGACCGAAAACTCACCTTCAATGGTGTTGGTTGATAATGCCAAACTGTTTGCGCCGCTGGATGCCGTGACGCTGAATCAGGTCGCGCCGCAGTATCGTCCTGAGCACGGCCGCTGGATTGGCATTGCTGCCCGCAGCACCGTTTTCGTCTATAACCCGGCGAAAATCAGCGAATCTCAGCTGCCGCATTCGCTGATGGACCTGGCGAAACCTGAGTGGAAAGGGCGCTGGGCCGCCTCTCCATCGGGCGCAGACTTCCAGGCCATCGTTAGTGCCATGCTAGCGTTGAAGGGCGAAAAAGCGACGCTCGACTGGCTGAAGGCGATGAAAACGAACTTCGTGGCCTACAAAGGCAACAGCACGGTAATGAAAGCGGTCAACGCCGGGCAAATCGACGGCGGGGTGATCTACCACTATTACCGCTTTGTCGACCAGGCGAAAACCGGCGAGAACAGCAAAAACACCAGGCTGTATTACTTTAAAAACCAGGATCCGGGCGCTTTCGTGAGTATCTCCGGCGGCGGCGTACTGGCGTCCAGCAAACATAAAGAGCAGGCGCAGGCCTTTATCAAATGGATCACCGGCAAGCAGGGTCAGGATGAGCTGCGTACCAATAATGCTTTCGAATATGCGGTGGGCGTGAATGCCGCCTCTAACCCGAAACTGACGCCGCTGAAAGAGCTGGACGCGCCGAAGGTAGAGCCGTCAACGCTGAATAGCAAAAAAGTGATCGACCTGATGACCCAGGCTGGCTTGCTGTAATTTGATGCTGAAGTGATTTATCTATGTCTGTCCTGAGTCTGGTACTCGGAAAGAAAACAGGACGCCTGCCCGAGCGCAGGCGTCCTGCATTTCCGATGGTTGCCTTAGCTGTACTGTTTTCAGTAATGGCGTTACTGCCGTTAGGTTTTGTGGCCGCGGTGGGGATTGAGACCGGCTGGCCGACCATTAAAGCACTGGTGTTTCGCCCGCGGGTAGCTGAACTGCTCAGCAATACGCTGTGGCTGACGCTGCTGGCGGTGCCTATCTCTATCGTACTGGGCGTGGCAGTGGCCTGGCTCACTGAACGCACCGCGCTTGCCGGGCGTCAGCTATGGTCGGCGCTGGCGGTCGCGCCGCTGGCTATCCCGGCATTTGTCCAGAGCTATGCCTGGGTCAGCGCGGTTCCCTCGCTGCACGGCCTGTCCGCCGGGGTGTTCCTCTCGGTGCTGGCCTACTATCCTTTTATCTACATGCCGGTGGCGGCGGTGCTCCGTCGTCTCGATCCGACGCTGGAAGATGTTGCCGCCTCGTTGGGTACGCCGCCGTGGAAGGTTTTCTTCCGCGTGGTGCTGCCGCAGCTGCGGTTGGCTATCTGCGGCGGTGCGCTGCTGGTGGCGCTGCATCTGCTGGCAGAATATGGCCTGTATGTGATGATTCGCTTCGATACCTTCACCACCGCCATTTATGACCAGTTCCAGTCCACCTTTAGCGGCCCGGCGGCGAATATGCTGGCGGGTGTGCTGGCGCTGTGTTGCCTGGCGATCCTGCTACTGGAGAGCGTTTCGCGCGGTAAAGCGCGCTACGCGCGCATCGGCGCCGGCGCGGCGCGCGAACAGAAGCGACGTCCGTTGGGGAACGTGGCCGCATGGACCGCGCAACTGCTGCTGTTGACGCTGGTGATGCTGGCGATGGGCGTCCCGCTGCTGGTGCTGTGCCGCTGGCTATGGCTTGGCGGGGTGGAGAACTGGCTGCATGCCGATCTTTGGCATTCGCTGCGCCAGACCCTGCTGCTGGGCGCGGGCGGCGCGCTGCTGACCACCGCCTGCGCAATTCCTATCGCCTGGCTCGGCGTGCGTTATCCGCGCCGGCTGTTTCGCCTGCTGGAAGGCTGTAATTACATCACCAGCTCACTGCCGGGTATCGTCACCGCGCTGGCGCTGGTGACGGTCACCATCCACTATGCCCGTCCGGTGTACCAGACCGAGGTGACCCTGTTCCTTGCCTACCTGCTGATGTTTATGCCGCGAGCGCTGATTAACCTGCGCGCCGGTATCGCCCAGGCGCCGGTTGAGCTGGAAAATGTCGCCCGTAGCCTTGGGCGCAGCCCGGCCCGCGCCTTATGGAGCGTCACCATGCGGCTGGCCGCGCCGGGAGCGGCCGCTGGCGCCGCGCTGGTGTTTCTTGGCGTGAGCAACGAGCTCACCGCGACGTTGCTGCTATCGCCGTTAGGCACCCGCACGCTGTCGACCGGTTTTTGGGCGTTGACCAGCGAGATCGACTACGTCGCCGCGGCGCCCTATGCGATGCTGATGATCGTGATTTCGCTGCCGCTGACGGCGGTTCTTTATGTGCAGTCGAAAAAAATTGCAGGGTTGTAACATGCTGGAATTGTCTTCTATCTCGAAATCTTTCGCCGACGCGCTGGTGCTCGATAACCTTAATCTGACCGTGGCGCCGGGAAGCCGTACCGCCATTGTCGGCCCGTCGGGTTCCGGTAAAACCACGCTGCTGCGGATTCTTGCCGGTTTTGAAACCCCCGACAACGGGCGAATCGTTCTGCAGGGCAATACCTTGTTTGCCGAAGGCGTGTTTGTGCCGGCGCATCAGCGCGGGATCGGTTTCGTGCCGCAGGAAGGGGCGCTGTTCCCCCATCTTAACGTCGCAGATAATATTGCCTGGGGACTCGATTGCAGTCGCGAAGAGAAACGCCGTCGGGTGGCCGCACTGATGGAGATGGTGGCGTTAGATGCGACATTAGCGAACCACTGGCCGCATGAAATTTCCGGCGGCCAGCAGCAGCGGGTTGCGCTGGCGCGCGCGTTGGCCCAGCGGCCATCCCTGATGTTGCTGGATGAACCTTTCTCGGCGCTGGATACCGGGCTGCGGGCGGCGACGCGCAAAGCCACCGCCGATCTGCTGGCCGAGGCTGGCGTAGCCTCGATCCTGGTCACTCACGACCAGACGGAGGCGCTGTCGTTTGCAAGTCAGGTCGCGGTGATGCGGCAGGGGCGTTTCGCTCAGGTAGGGACGCCGTTCGAGGTCTACTCGCGTCCGGTTGACGAGGCCACCGCGCTATTTCTTGGCGATGCGCTGGTGCTCGACGCCGAGCTCATGGAAGGGCGCGCCCGTTGCGCCATCGGCGAGTTGCCGACCGACGATCCTCACGCCAGCGGCCGCGGACGCGTGATGTTGCGCCCGGAACAACTGCGGGTGTCGTCGTGCGCGCCGCAGGAGAGCGCCTTTCGCATCGTGGATGTCGATTTCGCCGGCCATATCTCGACGCTGACCGTGAGCGCGGCGGGGCAATCGATGCCGCTGGTGCTGAAAACCGTCAGCCAGGCCGCCTGGCAAGCTGGCGCCGCGGTTCGCCTGGACGTTATTGGTCAGGCGCGGATATTTTGCGCATAGCGGTGAAAAGCTGAACGTTCAGCCGGGATAAAAATTGATTTGGCGCGGAGATGCGTTAATTCGCTGCTGATGTAGCACATTGTGCTAATTACGCTACCAGCGAACGCTTTAGTATCCGCGCCACTGATCTCGTCGCCATGGAGTGGTAGGTCGTTGGAATATTTCCGCGGGGTCAGTCCATTCTTATTGCGGTGCGAGCTGGAACTGTGATTGTCTCTCCGGCCAGCGCCGCTGGCCGGAGAGCGAGCTATAAATCCAGCACTAACCGGCCGCCTTTAGCGCGTGAGCAGCAGATCAGCATACTCTGCTGGCTGGCTTTCTCTTCATCGCTGTAA
Organism: Klebsiella sp. JN_Kp121; assembly: GCF_040062145.1. NCBI lineage: Bacteria > Pseudomonadati > Pseudomonadota > Gammaproteobacteria > Enterobacterales > Enterobacteriaceae > Klebsiella > Klebsiella sp. JN_Kp121. The sequence goes on along the minus strand of NZ_JBEAHX010000026.1, from coordinate 46,066 downwards.
TACTGATCGCGGTGGTCGGCTTCGCCCTCCAGAATCATCGTTTCGCAGGTGCCGCACACCCCTTCGCGGCACAGACATTCCACTTTCGCCGCTTTGTTATTCTCGATCACCTGCAGAATGGTCATATCCTGCGGCACGGTAAATTCGCGTCCGGAACGCGCCAGCACCAGGGTAAATGCCTCTCCGCCTTTATCTTCAACGATAAATTGCTCAAAGTGCAGCTGGCTGGCGGGAACCTGATACCGTTCGGCGGCGGCTTTCACCGCCTCGTTAAGCGCTGCCGGGCCGCAGGTATAGATGTGGGTGCCGGGTTCGATATCGGCGAACAGGCGCGACAGGTCGAGACGGCTGCCGAGCGCTGATATGTGAATATCGACCCGGTCGCGCCACGGCGCTGCGCTGAGCGCATCGACGAAAGCATTATTGTCGGCGTCGTGGAAACAGTAGTGCAGCTGCCAGTCAGCCTGCTGCTGTTCCAGTTCAGGAATATGCGCTAAAAACGGCGTAATGCCGATGCCGCCGGCGATCAGCAGATGCTTGCGCGCCTGCGGTTCGATGGCGAACAGGTTGTTGGGGGTGGACACCGTCAGGGTATCGCCCGGTCGCACCTGCTGATGCATAAAACGCGAGCCGCCTTTGGAAGGCGACTCAAGACGCACCGCAATCTGCCAGCTGGTGGTATCCAGCGGCGAGCTCATGAGCGAATAGGCATTGCTGTAGCGCTGCTCGCCATCCTGCATCTGGACGATAATATGGCTACCGCCGCTGAATCCCGGCAGCGGGGCGCCGGTCGGCGACACCAGCGTAAAACGCTTAACCTGGGCGGTGATCTGTTCAACATCGCGAACGATCGTCTCAAACATTTGATAATCAGACATCGCGGAACTCCATCAAAAAATCCCGGCGTGACCAGTGCCGTCGCCGGGAGAGGATATTTACAACCCCTGGCAGAGATACTTCATCTCCAGGTAATCTTCGATTCCGTGTTCCGAGCCTTCGCGGCCAAGACCCGACTGTTTCACTCCGCCAAATGGCGCGACTTCGTTGGAAATCAGCCCGGTATTGATGCCGACCATGCCGTATTCCAGTTGCTCGGAGACGCGCCAGATACGGGCGGCATCGTTGCTGTAAAAATAGGAGGCGAGACCGTAGATGGTGTTATTGGCCTGCTTGATGACCTGCTGCTCATCCTCAAATTTCACCAGCGCGGCCACCGGGCCGAAGATCTCTTCCTGCAGCAGCAGTGACCTCGGCTGTACGTCGCCGATAACCGTAGGGGTGAAGAAATTACCGCCAAGCGGATGCGCTTTTCCGCCGGTTAACAGCGTGGCGCCGCGGCTCATGGCGTCGTCGAGCAGGGACTGCACTTTGCGTCCGGCATCGGCATTTATAAGCGGGCCAATCTGGACATCGGACTCGCTGCCATCGCCCACTTTCAGGGCGGCGACGCGGGCAACGAACTTATCGCAGAATTGGTCGTAGACGGCGCGATGAATATAGAAGCGGTTGACGCAGACGCAGGTTTGCCCGGCGTTGCGGAACTTGGCGATCAGCGCCCCCTCGACCGCTTTATCGATATCGGCGTCGTCAAAGACGATAAACGGCGCGTTACCGCCGAGCTCTAAAGAGAGCTTTTTGATGGATTCCGCGCACTGGCGCATCAGCACGCGGCCGACTTCGGTCGAACCGGTAAAGGAGAGCTTACGCACCCGCTCATCGCCGGTGAGCACCGCGCCAATCTCACGCGACTGGCCGGTGACAACGTTAATGACGCCCTGCGGGATCCCGGCCTGATTCGCCAGTTCCGCCATCGCCAGCGCGGTAAACGGCGTTTCATTGGCAGGCTTAATTACCATCGTACAACCCGCGGCCAGCGCCGGGCCGGCCTTACGGGTGATCATCGCCGCCGGGAAGTTCCACGGGGTGATCGCCGCGCAGACCCCCACGCCCTGGCGGATCACCATCAGGCGTTTATCGGCGCCGGGGGAAGGGATTATTTCGCCGTTGGCGCGTTTCCCTTGTTCGGCAAACCACTCAATAAACGAGGCGGCATAGGCGATTTCGCTTTCCGCTTCCGCCAGCGGCTTGCCCTGCTCGGCGGTCATTATCTGCGCCAGCGCGGTCTTGTTTTCGAGGATCAGGCGGTGCCAGTTCTTCAATAGCGCGGCGCGCTGGGCGGCGGTAAGCGCGCGCCATGCCGGCAGCGCGGCTGCGGCGGCATCCACCGCCTGCTGCGCTTCCGCTCGTCCCATATTGGGGATTTGGCCGAGCATCGCGCCGGTGGAGGGATTGCTGACGGCAAGCGATGTACCGTCGGCGGCGTCGCGCCAGCTTCCGGCAATCAGCGCCTGCTGGCGAAACAGATTTGAGTGAAATACGGACATGGCTAACTCCTTCAACAATTACGGCTGGAACACCTGGGCGACCAGATTGTGGAAATGCGCGATCCCGTGCTCGGAGATCCCGCTGCCGCTGTTATCCGCCATAATGCGCCCCTGTCCACGATAGCCGCGGGACTTTAGCCCTTTCTGCACGCTTTCCACCAGGCGCAAATCTTCCGGGCGGAACACGTCGCGATACCACTCAATCAGCGCTTTCTGCTCGTCGGTCAGCTCTTCGTTGGTGAAATAGATGTCGTAATTCTGCAGGGTGGTCTCTTCATCCACCGGGAATTCATAAATGACGGTCATCATGCCCTTGATCGGCGTGACGTTGAGCATGGTGCACGGCCACAGCCAGAAACCGTGGAACGCGGCGTCGGTGCCTTCTTCGAATTTAAAGGACTGCTCGGACGGTTTGGCGAAGCCATACTGCAGCGTCCATTTGCCGTGCATGGTGTGCCAGTAACGGTCAACCTGCACGGAATCCGAGAAGCCTGGATGCGCAGGACCGCAGTGGTAACATTCCAGATAGTTATCGACGATATTTTTCCAGTTCGCCGGGGTAAGAGTGGTAAAGCGCGCCGCCAGTTTCAGCTCATGAACATCCGGGCAGGCTTCCAGCACTTTGTCCTGCAGCCCCGGTAGCTGCGTTTCCACGCTCTCCGCTTGCGGGTTCATATTGATAAACACAAAGCCGGCATACTCTTCAAGGCGAACCGGCACAAGCGTTGCCTTATCGCTATCGAAATTCTCCACGTTTTCGCAGTTGCGGGCGTGGGCGAGATTGCCGTCCAGCTTGAAGGCCCAGGCGTGATAGGGGCAGGTAATCACGTTTTTGGCTTTACCCTCGCCGCTCAGCAACTGGTGGCCGCGGTGCGGGCAGACGTTATAGAAGGCGCGCAGAATGTTGTCGCGCCCGCGGACGATAACGATATTTTCGCCGATGATCTCCCGGGTAATGTAATCGTTCGGCCTGGCGACTTCGCTGCCGTGGGCGACGCAAATCCAGCTATTGGCGAAGATACGCTCTTTCTCGTGCTCAAACGCCTGGCTGTCGGTGTAAAAACGGGCCGGAATGGTCCAGGCGTCCTGTGGGTTGGCGCAAAAGTTAATCGGCAGGGTAAAGTCAGGGCTTAAATTGCTCATGTAGGGTCACCTTGTGATTATTGTCAGTAAGCGTTTTTTACAGCGACTGGCCGTCGCCTTTGAGTACCGCGCCAACCGGCAGCGTCTCGGCTTTAACGATCGGCTCGGGCGTATGGGTTTCTATCTGATGCACAGGCACGTGGGCGTAGTCCTGTTTTAGCCAGCGTACAAAGCCGCCGGTCTTGATCAGTAAAATGGCAAGGAACGGTAAGGCGGTTAGCACCACGGTGGTTTTCATGGTTTCCAGCGAAGCGCCGGTAAACAGAATCGATAGCGGGATAAGGGTTATCACCACGCACCAGAACAGGCGCATGCCGCGATCCGGATCCTCGCCTTCGCGCAGGTTACGGGTACTGGTCGCCGCCATGGTGTAAGCCACCGCATCCATGTGCGAAGCGAGGAAAACAATCATCACGAACAGATAGGCGGCGAGGAACAGCTTGCCCGCCGGCAGCGACATCAGCACCTGCTGGACGGCGGTTTCGCCGCCGAGGGTCTGCATGACCTGCGGCACGTTAATCACGCCGTTGACGAACTGATGCATGGCATAGCTTTCCATCACCCCGAAGAAGAACCAGCAGCCGACGGTGCTGCCGAGGATAAGCCCCCAGATCACCTCTTTAATCTTACGGCCGCGGGAGACGCGGGTGACGAACATCGCCACCCCAGGGGTATAGGAGATCCACCACAACCAGTAGAAGACGGTCCAGTTGCGGGTAAAGGCGCCGTCGCCGAGCGGGTCGGTAAACAGGCTCATCTGCAGAAAGTTTTGGCTCGTCAGACCGATGGCGTTGATGATGTTATTGGTGATGAACTCGGTCGGGCCGATCAGTAATACCACCAACGGCAGCAGGAACGCCCCCCAGCCGACCATTTTGCTCAGACGCTGCAGGCCGTTGTTGATACCAATCCACGAACTCATGCAGAAAATACCGCCGGAGAGCAGGATCACAAACGCCTGGACGGTGAAGTTATCCGGCAGTCCGGTGAGAGCTGACAGGCCGCGGGTGAAGGTGGCGGCTGTGACCACCAACGAAATGGTTAACGCGCCGACGGTGGCGATCAGGAACATCAGATCGACCAGGCGGCCCCAAAAGCCCTGCGGATTAACGCCGGTGATCGCCGAAATGATCCCGGAAAGGCTGAGGCCCTTATTTTTCCGCACGTGGAAGTGATAGGCCATGATCAGCGAGGCGAGGGTGTAGGTCGCCCACGCGCTAATGCCCCAGTGGAAGAAAGAGTACGGGATGCTGTATTCCAGCGCTTTTGCTGAATGCGGCGCAATATTCAGGCCAGGGGTCTGGTAGTAATAAGCCCACTCGGCAACACCCCAGTACAGGGTAGAGGAGCCGAGTCCGGCGCAGATAAACATAAACAGCCATGAGAGAGTGCTGTACTCGGCTTTGCCTTCGCCGAGCCGGATATTGCCGTATTTGCTGGTGGCCAGATATAACACCAGTCCCAGCGCCAGCAGCACCAGCACCTGTACCGCGGAACCCAGCAGGCGGGTGACGCCGTTAAAAATCGAATTAGCCGCCTGGGCGGTTTGTTGGGGGAAGAGACTTAATGTAGCGGCGATGAAAACAATGGCCGCCAGGCTGATGACAATCAGCGGCACATCTTTTTTCTTTACGTTGCTCAACATGAGTGATCTCCTGGGCACGGTTGCCCGTCGGTGGCTTTAGCCTGTCGTTGTTATCACGCTGTAGGGTCAGGGTTCGTAGCAAAATGCTATTAACAATTGGATTATTTCTTCGTTACATGAATTAAACAATTGGCCGATTCGTGAAGCAATAAAACACGGAACGGAAATAATAAAAGGTGAATTGGCGCAGGTTCTTTCCTTTCAGGAATCAATAAAGTTCGCCGCTGTGATGCGGTTCACTTGTCAATCGTGGGGGATTCTGCATTCAGAGGAGAGAGGGGAGTTGGCAGGCCAGGCGTGCGGGTTTTCCCGGGTAGCGGCTACGCCTTACCCGGGCTACTCGCGGTGCCGTTTATTGCCGGGTGGCGGGTACCGCCTTAGCCGGGTGATATTATCGTGCCATTGTAGCCCCGGTAAGCGGAGCGCCACCGGGGAGCGGCGGGGTAATTACGCCAAAATGGCCTTGCAGATAGCGTCGCTGACCTGCTGCGTTGAGGCGTTGCCTTTCATGTCCGGGGTTTTCGGCCCGCTGGCGATCACCTGCTCTATCGCCGCCAGAATGCCGTTGTGCGCGGCATGGTAGCGCTCGTCGCCGTTTCCGAGGAAATCGAGCATCATCGCCCCGGCCCAAACGGTAGCTATCGGGTTGGCGATATTTTTACCGTAGATATCCGGCGCCGACCCGTGAACCGGTTCGAACAGCGACGGGAAGGTCCGCTCTGGGTTCAGGTTAGCCGACGGCGCAATACCGATAGTGCCGGTACAGGCCGGGCCGAGATCCGACAGAATATCGCCAAACAAATTGGAGCCGACGACCACGTCGAAACGTTCCGGCTGCAGCACGAAGCGGGCGCAGAGAATATCGATATGCTGCTTGTCCCAGCGAATTTCAGGATAGCTTTTGGCCATCTCTTCCACGCGCTCATCCCAGTAGGGCATGCTGATCGCAAGGCCGTTAGATTTGGTTGCTGAGGTCAGCGTTTTACGCGGGCGGCTTTGCGCCAGCTCAAAGGCGTAGCGCAGGATTCGGTCAACGCCGCGGCGGGTGAAGACCGACTCCTGAATCACCACTTCATGCTCGGTGCCTTCATTGGCGCGGCCGCCGAGGGCGGAATATTCGCCTTCGGTATTTTCGCGCACCACGTAAAAATCGATGTCGCCGGCCTTTTTACCTGCCAGCGGACAGGGGACGCCGGGGAACAGGCGCACCGGGCGCAGGTTGACGTACTGATCGAACTCACGGCGGAACTTCAGCAGCGACCCCCAAAGCGAGATATGGTCGGGGACGGTATCCGGCCAGCCGACGGCGCCGAAATAGATAGCATCGAAGCCCTGCAACTGCTCGCGCCAGTCGTCCGGCATCATCTTGCCGTGATGGGCGTAATATTCGCAGCTTGCCCACTCCATCTGCTCGAAGCTCAGCGACAGATCCCAACGCTGCGCGGCGGCTTGCAGCACGCGAATACCTTCAGGCAGAACTTCTTTACCAATTCCGTCACCGGGGATGGCGGCAATACGACAGGTTTTTTTCATTCCGGTTCTCACTTTTTAGCGATGATGTTTGACCACCTGCCTATCCTATAATTGACTGGTTCATAATTAATCACGCTAACTGGTGAAACATAAAACACAGATCATGAATAATCTGCCGCTGCTAAATGATTTACGCGTGTTCATGCTGGTCGCTCGCCGGGCCGGTTTTGCCGCCGCCGCCGAGGAGCTTGGCGTCTCACCGGCGTTTGTCAGCAAGCGGGTTTCGCTGCTGGAGCAAACCCTGCATGTGATGTTGCTGCACCGTACCACCCGTCGGGTCACCATTACCGAAGAGGGGGAGCGGATCTACGAATGGGCGCAGCGCATTCTGCAGGATGTGGATGAGATGATGGACGAGCTTTCCGACGTGCGTCAGGTACCGCAGGGAACGCTGCGTATTATCAGCAGCTTTGGTTTTGGCCGTCGGGTGGTGGCGCCGGCGCTGTCGGCGCTGGCGCGCCAGTACCCACAACTTGAGCTGCGCTTCGATGTCCAGGACCGGCTGGTGGATTTAGTCAATGAAGGGGTGGATCTCGATATTCGCGTCGGCGACGATATCGCGCCGAATCTGATTGCCCGCAAGCTGGCGACCAACCACCGTATTCTCTGCGCGTCGCCGCAGTTTCTTGCCCGCCATCCGCAGCCGAAGCAGCTTAGCGATCTGGCTACCTTGCCCTGTCTGGTGATTAAAGAGCGCGACCATCCGTTTGGCGTCTGGCAATTGCATAGCAAAGAGGGTCAGCACGCGATCAAGGTGACCGGGCCGCTCTCCTCCAACCATGGAGAGATTGTGCATCAGTGGTGTCTGGATGGGCAGGGCATTGCGTTACGCTCATGGTGGGATGTCAGTGAAAATATCGCCAGCGGCCATCTGGTGCACGTGCTGCCGGACTACTTCCAGCCCGCCAACGTCTGGGCGGTCTACGTGTCGCGGCTGGCGACCTCAGCCAAAATTCGCACCACCGTGGAGTTTCTGCGCCACTATTTTCAGCAACACTATCCCCAGCAGTGTATCGTCAGCAGCGAGGAAAACAGCCGGCGACCAGCGCCGCCGGCGGAGGGCGTTACAGACGAGTGACGCTCTGCAGAATCGTCAGCGCGCGGGAGAATTGGGCATCCGGGATGGTCAACGGATAGAGGAAGCGAATAACGTTGCCATACTGGCCGCAGGTCAACAACAGCAAGCCCTGCTCCAGCGCCTGCTGCTGGATTTTCTGCGCAATCGCCGCCGACGGTTCGCCGGTCGCCGGATCGAAGAACTCGGCGGCGATCATCGAACCCACGCCGCGCGCTTCCACCAGCGCCGGACACCAGCCCTTAACTTCCTGTAGCGTCGCCAGCAGGCGCTCGCCGAGGAACTGGGCGCGCTCGCACAGCGCTTCGTTATCAATGATATCCAGCACCGCATGCGCGGCCGCCACCGCCAGCGGGTTGCCGGCGTAGGTGCCGCCTAAGCCGCCCGGCGCCGGGGCATCCATAATCTGCGCGTTACCAACCACACCGGAAAGCGGCATGCCGCCCGCCAGGCTTTTGGCCATCGTCATCAGATCCGGTTTATCGACATAGTGATCCATGGCGAACAATTTACCGGTGCGGGCAAAGCCGCTCTGTACTTCATCGGCAATCATCACGATGCCGTGCTCATCGCAGAGGCGGCGTACTGCGGCAACCAGCTCTTTCGGCGCGACGTTAAAACCGCCTTCGCCCTGTACCGGTTCGAAAATAATCGCCGCCACCTGTTTGGCTTCGATATCGGCTTTGAACAGGCGTTCAAGGGCGGTAATCGAATCGGCGGTGCTGATACCGTGCAGCGCTGACGGGTACGGCACGTGGTATACCGAGCCGGGGAACGGCCCGAAGCCCAGTTTGTACGGCGCGACCTTACCGGTTAGCGCCATCGTCATATAGGTACGGCCATGGAAACCGCCGCCGAAGGCGATAACGCCCGGGCGTCCGGTATGGGCACGGGCGATTTTCACCGCGTTTTCGACCGCTTCCGCGCCGGTAGAGAAGAAGGCGGTTTTTGCCGGACCTTTTACCGGCGCCAGTTCGTTGAGCTTCTCCGCCAGCGACACATAGCTTTCATAAGGCACGATCTGATAGGCGGTATGGGTAAATTGCTGTAGCTGCTGTTCAACCGCGGCGACCATCCGCGGATGGCGATGACCGGTATTCAGCACCGCGATGCCGGCGGCGAAATCGATATATTCATTGCCTTCGACATCGGTCAAGGTGGCGTTTTGCGCGCTCTGGGCAAAGAAGTTGCACATAACGCCCACCCCGCGCGGGGTAGCGGAAAGACGACGCTGATGGAATTCATTGTTGCTCATAATAAACACCCTTTAGCAAAAGTTAATCACGGAACCGAACGGCAAATCAGACCCCAAGGCGGTCGCGCAGGCTGTAGTAGGCGGCGCCCATGGCGGTAAAAGGAATTCGCAGGCTGCGCCCGCCCGGGAACGGGTAGTGCGGCAGTTTGGCAAAAGCATCGAAGCGCTCGGCATCGCCGCGCAGCAGTTCTGAAATCAAGCGTCCGGCCAGATGGGTACAGGTCACGCCGTGGCCGCTGTAGCCCTGCATGTAGTAAATATTGTTATCGAGACGGCCGAACTGCGGCATACGCGACAGGGTCAGCAGGAAGTTGCCGGTCCAGCGGTAGTCAATTTTCACCCCCTGCAGCTGCGGGAAGGTTTTCAGCAGTTTCGGCATAATCAGACGCTCTACGTCGTCCGGGTCACGGGCGCCGTAGACCACGCCGCCGCCGTACAGCAGGCGGTTGTCGCCGGTAAGACGGTAGTAGTCCAGCAGGTAGTTACAGTCTTCCACACAGTAGTTTTTCGGGATCAGCGAGCGGGCGAGCGCTTCCGGCAGCGGTGCGGTCGTCACGACCTGAGTGCCGCACGGCATGCTGCGTTTCGCCAGTTCCGGCTCAAGCTTGTCGCCGAGATAGGCGTTACCGGCGACGATCACATAGCGCGCGGTTACCTGGCCGCGAGCGGTACTGACCACCGCCGGACTGGTGTGTTGAATTCGGGTCACCAGCGACTGCTCATACACCCGGCCGCCGTTAAGACGAATGGCGTCCGCTTCGCCGATGGCGAGGTTCAGCGGGTGAATATGGCCGCCGCTGTGGTCGAGCAGGGCGCCGACGTAGCGGTCGCTGTCTACTTCGCGACGAATGGCATGGCTGTCGAGCAGCTCCAGTTGGGTATTGCCGTAGCGCTCCCAGTTGGCTTTTTGCTCTTCCAGCGTTTCCATTTGCTTATGGTTCATGGCCACAAACAGGCCGCCTGGGCGGTAATCGCACTGGATCTGGTAGCGCTGAATGCGCTCGCGAATAATATCGCCGCCTTCGAACATCATGCTGCCGAGCATTTTGGCCGCATCCGGGCCGTAGTTCTTCTCAATAACGTCGATATCGCGGCTATAGGAGTTAACCAGCTGTCCGCCGTTACGGCCGCTGGCGCCGAAGCCGATACGCGCGCCTTCCAGCACCACCACGTCGTAACCCATTTCGGCCAGATGCAGGGCCGAGGAGAGGCCGGTGTAGCCGCCGCCGACGACGCAGACATCACAGGTGATTGATTCCTCCAGCGTCGGGAACGGTTCATATTTATTGGCGCTGGCGGCGTAGTAGCTAGTGGTATGTTCAGTCATGATCAAGACTCCAGAGCAATCCAGATGGTTTTCAGTTCGGTGAATTTTTCCAGCGCGTGCAGCGATTTATCGCGCCCGTTGCCGCTCTGCTTATAGCCGCCGAACGGAACGGTCATATCACCATCGTTGTAGTTGTTGACGAAGACCGAGCCGGCCTTCAGGCGGCGACTCATGCGGTGGGCGCGCGACAGATCGCGGGTCCACACCGCGGCGCCAAGACCGTAGTCGCTGTCGTTGGCCAGCTGCAGCGCCTCTTCTTCGCTTTTGAAGCGCGTGACGACCAGCACCGGGCCGAAGATTTCTTCGCGGCTGAGGGTTGATGTCGGATCGACATCGACGAAAATGGTCGGGCCGACGGCGGCAGGCCACGGATTTTTTCGCCCGTCGAGGAATAGCGTGCTTTTGGTTTCTCCGCCGCGGATAAAGCTGTGCACGCTGTCGGCATGGGCGTTATCAATTAACATTCCCATGGTGGTATCGGGATCGAGCGGATTACCCGGCTGCCAGTTTTGCGCCTGTACTTTCAGTAATGCCAGGAACTCGTCGGCGATGCTCTCTTCCAGCAGCAGGCGGGTGCCGGCGATGCAGACCTGCCCCTGGTTATAGAAGATACCGCCGGCGGTGGCGTTGACCGCTTTTTGCAGATCCGGACAGTCGGCGAAGACGATATTGGCGCTCTTACCGCCCGCTTCCAGCCACACGCGCTTCATATTGCTGTCGCCGGAATCTTTTAGCAGCTGTTTGCCGGTACGTGTGGATCCGGTGAAGGTGATGACTTCAACGTCAGAGTGCAGCGCCAGCGCCTGTCCGGCCTCGTGGCCAAAGCCGCTGACCACGTTTAACACCCCGTCCGGAAGTCCGGCTTCTTTCGCAAGCCCTGCCAGTCGCAGGGCGGTGAGCGGCGATTTTTCCGAGGGTTTGAGTATTATGCTATTACCTGCCGCCAGCGCCGGGCCGAGTTTCCAGCAGGCCAGCAGCAGCGGGAAGTTCCACGGCACTACCGCGGCAATCACGCCAATCGGTTCACGAACGATCATTGCCAGCTCGTTGCCGCCGGTGGGCGCGACCTCGCCATAAACTTTATCCAGCGCTTCGGCGTACCAGCGAATGGCTCGGGCGGCGCCGGGAATATCGTCGCGCAGGCTGTGGCGAATCGGTTTGCCGGTATCGAGCGTTTCCAGCAGCGCCAGCTCTTCACAATGGGTTTCCATCAGGTCAGCAAATTTCGTGAGAACCGCTTTACGCCGGGCCGGAGAGGCCTGCGACCAGTCGCCGTTATCAAAAGCCTGACGCGCGGCTTTCACCGCCCGTTCGACATCGGCTTTTTTACCGCGGGCGACCTGCGCTAATGTCTGCTGTGCGGCAGGGTCGATAGTCTCGAAGGTGGTATTATCGGCCGCGGCGCAATATTCGCCGTTAATAAATAAGCGCGTTTCAATGGCCAGGTTTTTCGCTTTTTCCTGCCAGTAAGCCAGGTGCTGAAAATTCATCATGACTCCTTAAAAACATCATCGGCAAAATATAGGGTTCGGCGTTTTCAGGGGCTCAGGGCGCAGGGCGTCCCCGGGGTAGAAAACCGTCTCTTCGCCATTCACTGGCGTTAATTATCTTTGGGCCAGCAGGAAATAAGATTTCCGCGCTGCGCAGGTATTATTACTGCGAGTTCTTCGCCGCGGCGGAAATATTACATCCGCCGCGACAGGCCTGAAGAAAGCCTGAAACCTGCTCAGGCTAAGAAATCAGAATGTGGTGGGGGTGTGGGCACTGATAATGCGGCAGATACCTGCCGAGGTGTTGCTGAAGCTATGAGGGATGCCGGTATTAATGGCATAGCTCTGTCCAGCCACCAGGTGGTACGACTGACCGTTAATCGTCAGCACGATCTCACCTTCCAGTATGGTGCCTATCTCCTCACCCTGATGCTTAATTCTCTCCCCGGTTGTGGTCCCAGGCTGGTAAGTTTCAAAAATCATCGCCAGCGTACGGTTCGGATTTCCGTTATGAACCAGTTTCATTGAAACGCCCTGACTCCCCATTTCGATAAGATCGTCCTGATTAATGACGACCTGCGGTTCATCCGGCTTTTCGGGTTCAGAAAAGAATTCCGAGAGCGACAGCCCATATACTTTCAGCAGCTTTTGCAGCGTACTGATGGCAGGACTGACTTTGTCCTGCTCTATGGTGCTGATGGCACTATGTGTTAACCCAGACAGTTCGGCGGCACGACGCTGTGAAAGACCCAGCTGTTGGCGGATCTCTGACAGACGTTTCCCTGGCGCCAGTCCGTCATCGCTCATATTTGCATTTCCTTAACTGTAGTGGTCAGAGCCGCCGCTTTTCGGCGACATGGCTCTGACAGGCGGTGATAAAACCATCAAACAACATACGCGACAGGGCGTATTCGCTACTGTTCCATTCAGGATGCCATTGCACGCCCAGCGCGAAAGGGTGGTCGTTGACGCTGACCGCCTCAACCAGCCCATCCGGTGAACGGGCCTCCACGCGCAGACGCGAACCCAGCGTTTTTGCGCCCTGGCCGTGTAGCGAGTTTACCCAAAACGTGTTGCAGCCCGGTATTAACTGAGAAAGTAAACCTCCTTCCTGCACCTCCACCTGGTGGGACGGCGCATACTGCTGCTCCACCGGTAGTTCAGGATCTTCGCGATGCTCCAGCAGTTCCGGCTGTTCAAACAGACGACGATACAGAGTCCCGCCGGTGGCGACAACCAGTTCCTGCAGCCCTCGGCAGATGGCGAAAATGGGGATGCGCCTTTCGAGCGCGGCGTTAATTAGCGCCATGCTCAGAAGATCACGCCCGGGGTCGGCGTCAGGCTCATCGCCGTTTTCACCATAAAGGTGCGGCTGCACGTTGCTGGGGCTGCCTGGCAGGTAGATCCCGTCCAGTTTATCGACTAACGCATCCAGCAGTTCCGGCTCGGCCAGCGCGTGCGGCAGGGCAATCGGCAGTCCGCCAGCGTTAACAATGGCATTCAGGTACTTTTCTTGCAGAGTCTGGGTCTGGTGACCCTTAAGCCTGTTTCTACACATCACGACGCCAATAACTGGCTTGTACATTATATTTTCCATGATCGCCCTCACAAAGTGGACTAAATTATGACCGCCTGTGGCTGATAAACGGCCATATCGTTCAATATTTTCTCAATCTAGCAGTGGAAATAGCCGTTTGCAAACTTAATTTAACATTTGACAAACATTTTGTTTGCATACACATTCGAAGGGTGGACATTATATTTGACGTTTTCAGTCAGGGTCCGAAAACTAAAACAACGGCGGTGAATCATGGATACCAATATCGTAGAAGTTGAGAATTTTGTTCAGCAGACGGAAGAGAGACGGGTAAGCGCGTTCGCTAAAGAAGTGAAGCGCTACCTCGAAACCTACCCCAACACTCAGTATGTCGATGTACTCCTCACAGACCTGAACGGCTGCTTCCGCGGCAAACGCATTCCGGTCGCCAGCCTCAGCAAGCTGGAGAAGGGCTGCTACTTCCCGGCGTCCGTTTTCGCGATGGATATTCTCGGCAACGTGGTGGAAGAGGCCGGGCTTGGCCAGAATATGGGCGAACCGGACCGCAGCTGCGTCCCGGTATTGGGCACGTTGACCCCTTCGGCAGCCGATCCGGAATACATCGGCCAGGTCCTGTTGACCATGGTTGATGAAGATGGCGCTCCCTTTGACGTTGAGCCGCGGAACGTACTCAACCGCCTCTGGCAGCAGCTCCGCCAGCGCGGATTGTTCCCCGTGGTAGCGGTAGAGCTGGAGTTCTATTTACTCGATCGCAAACGCGATGCCGAAGGCTACCTGCAGCCGCCGTGCGCGCCCGGCACCGACGACCGTAATACCCAAAGCCAGGTCTATTCCGTTGATAACCTCAACCATTTTGCCGATGTACTGAATGATATTGATGAACTGGCCCAGTTACAGCTGATCCCGGCGGATGGCGCGGTGGCTGAAGCCTCTCCGGGGCAGTTCGAAATCAACCTCCACCACACCGATAACGTGCTGGATGCGTGCGATGATGCGCTGGCATTAAAACGTCTCGTGCGTTTAATGGCGGAGAAGCATAAGATGCACGCCACTTTTATGGCGAAACCTTATGAAGAGCATGCGGGTAGCGGGATGCATATCCATATCAGCATGCAAAACAATAAAGGTGAAAACGTGCTGGCGGATGCGGACGGCGAGGATTCAGCCCTGCTGAAACGCGTGCTGGCCGGGATGATTGACCTGATGCCGGCGTCGATGGCGCTGCTGGCGCCGAACGTGAACTCGTATCGTCGCTTCCAGGCGGGCATGTATGTGCCGACGCAGGCGTCATGGGGGCATAACAACCGTACGGTAGCGCTGCGCATTCCGTGTGGCGATCGGCATAACCACCGCGTTGAATATCGCGTGGCCGGGGCGGACGCCAACCCGTATCTGGTGATGGCGGCGATTTTCGCCGGTATCCTGCACGGGCTGGATAATCCGCTGCCGCTGCAGGACGAGGTGGAAGGTAACGGTCTGGAACAAGAAGGCTTGCCGTTCCCAATCCGCCAGAGCGACGCCCTGTGGGAGTTTATGCAAAACGATCATCTGCGGGAGCGTCTTGGCGAGCGTTTCTGCCACGTTTACCACGCCTGTAAGAATGATGAGTTACTGCAGTTCGAGCGTCTTATCACAGAAACGGAAATTGAGTGGATGTTGAAAAACGCCTGATGGTCGCCCCGTAAGGGGCGCATTAGTTTAATCGGTAGCATCATACGGCCTGAGCGGAGCCTGGTCGTTCTTTTTTGCTGGGAGCCCAGCCATTTCCCGGATGTCGCGTTAAGGAGCGCAGGCGGCAACGGGGCTTCAGTTAACGACACAGTGTGTGACGAGGAAATGAGATGATGCAGATGTTCAAATATCCGCAGGGAGAAGGGGGCCTCTTTGGCCGCATTGGATGCCAACTTACCGCCGTTCATCGGTCCGTCTTACCCTTTTATTTACGCCTTACCCCCTTGCTAAGCAGGTTTGTTACCCGGTCTTTGTGCCCGCAAACTGTCGTCGGCATGGGGGGAATGCGTCATGGCTGCTAATCTTCCTGCAGAAAACGCCGCTCAGGCGGGGAAACCGCGTCTGCGTAAATCGCTCAAACTGTGGCAAGTGGTAATGATGGGGCTGGCTTATCTAACCCCCATGACGGTGTTTGATACCTTCGGCATCGTTTCCGGTATCAGCAATGGCCACGTTCCGGCCTCGTATTTGCTGGCGCTGGCTGGAGTGCTGTTCACCGCCATCAGCTACGGCAAGCTGGTGCGCCAGTTCCCGGAAGCGGGCTCGGCCTACACCTATGCGCAAAAATCAATTAGCCCGCACATCGGTTTTATGGTCGGCTGGTCCTCGCTGCTCGACTATCTGTTCCTGCCGATGATTAACGTCCTTTTGGCGAAGATCTACCTCTCCGCGCTGTTTCCGGAAGTGCCGCCGTGGGTGTGGGTGGTGACCTTTGTCGCCATTCTGACCGCGGCGAATCTGAAAAGCGTTAACCTGGTGGCCAACTTCAATACCCTGTTCGTGCTGGTGCAGATCTCCATCATGGTGGTGTTTGTGATTCTGGTGGTACAAGGGCTGCATAAGGGCGAGGGCGTTGGCACCGTCTGGTCTCTGCAGCCGTTTATCAGCGAGAATGCGCATCTGATCCCGATTATTACCGGCGCGACGATTGTCTGCTTCTCGTTCCTCGGCTTTGACGCCGTTACCACGCTTTCTGAGGAAACCCCGAATGCCGCGCGGGTGATCCCGAAGGCCATCTTCCTTACCGCGATGTACGGCGGCATTATTTTTATCGTCGCCTCGTTCTTTATGCAGCTGTTCTTCCCGGATATCCATCGCTTTAAAGATCCGGACGCCGCGCTGCCGGAAATTGCGCTGTATGTCGGCGGCAAGCTGTTCCAGTCGATTTTCCTGTGCACCACTTTTGTTAATACCCTGGCATCGGGCCTGGCGTCACACGCCAGCGTGTCGCGCTTGCTGTACGTGATGGGCCGCGATAACGTCTTCCCGGAGCGCATTTTCGGCTATGTGCATCCGAAATGGCGTACCCCGGCGCTGAACGTGATTATGGTGGGCATCGTCGCGCTGTCGGCGCTGTTCTTCGACCTGGTGACCGCGACGGCGCTTATCAACTTCGGCGCGCTGGTGGCCTTTACCTTCGTTAATCTCTCGGTATACAACCACTTCTGGCGGCGCAAGGGGTATAACAAAACCTGGAAAGATCGCTTCCACTATCTGCTGTTGCCAATGGTCGGCGCCCTGACCGTGGGGGTGCTGTGGTTGAACCTCGAGGCGACCTCGCTGACGCTGGGGCTGGTGTGGGCCGCGCTGGGATTGCTTTATCTGACCTACCTGACCCGCCGTTTCCGTAAACCGCCGCCGCAGTTTGATGCGACGAAAGCGGAGCAGGCCTGGGAGTCGTAATTTGCTGTTACCACGACAACCAGGCAGCCAGGCCTGATATCGAATAAGGGCTCCATGTTTATCATGGGGCCCTTTTTAATGACTTGAATATCTGCTTTACCCCATCTTTTTTTGTCGATTTTAAATGAACGGATTTTATTTCCGCTGTGAATATAATGGCTCGATAATATTATATATTGCGGGATAATAAACTTATATTTTAATTTTGTGTTGCTGGGCGTATTATTTTTGGTCAGTGCTGTTTTATCAAAAGGATATTTGGTTATGACAGAACAAACTAAAATAATTCAATTGCAGGATACGTTAAGCCGTTATTTGCTTTACTTTCCGCGAAGCAAAAGTACGGCTGTCGATGTGCATTCTTTTATAGGCGAAGAGACGCTCAGTAAACCGTATCGTTATACCATCCGTTTTTCCAGTGCCGATGACAATATCCCCGCCGGAGCTGTTCTCAATCAGATCGCGCAGTTTTATCTTCGGGCGCCTAATCCGAACGCGCGTTGGCAGAACGAGGCTGCCTGGTTACCGGTACGTCAGATTAACGGCGTTATAACACAATTTACCCGCCTGAAGTCGTCCTCAGATGAGGCGCTATATGAGTGCGTGCTGGAGCATGAGCTTGCGCTGCTGGATAAAAATTATCGCTCAGCGGTGTATACGGATGTCACCGTGCCGGAAGTGGTTACGCAACTCATGAAAAATAGCGGCTACTTCAAAGGGTATAATATCGATTTCGACAGGCTGAGTTACACCTATCCTCGAAGGGAAATGATTATTCAGTGGAAAGAAACGGATCTGCAGTTTATTCGTCGGCTGTTGGCTGAAATTGGCATCTGGTTTCGTTTTGAGAATCACCATAAGGTTCAGACGGAAACCGTGGTGATTTTTGCTGACTCTGACAGTCGATACATTTACCGCGATAAAAAACTCCCCTACGTCCGCTATTCCGGGATGACCAGCTATGACGAGTACGTGACCGATCTGGAAGAGCAGCACTCGCTGGTTCCTGAACAGGTATTAGTACGCACCTACAACTATCGCGATCCGTATTCTCCACAAGCTGTTAAAACCATTATCAATAATGATATCCCGGAGGGGATTACGTCCGGGGGAGAGTATCACTACGCCGATCATTACCTCGCAGACGGCGATTTTCACGCAACAGAAGCTGAGACGGCCACGTTTTACGCCCGCCTACGCTATGAACGTCTACTGAATGAGCAGAGCCGGCTCAGTGCAACAACCAGCGATCCGGCGCTGCGGCCTGGCGTTATGTTTCACCTTACTGGGCCGGTACCAGACGGCTTCAAACCGGGTTTTTTGATTACCACCATGACGATTACGGGCAGTCGAGCCCGGCATTATCACGCGCAGCTCGCCGGCATTCCGTATCTGTCAGGATACAACTTTCGACCGGAGTATCTGTCGCGACCTGTCATTGCCGGTACGGTGCCCGCGCGGGTGCCCGACAGAGTACCCGAAGTAAAAGGCTATACCGGTTGGGATCATATGCGTTGTGATATGGATGCAGGACGTTAAGGGAGCAAAAATAATGAAAGGTGTCATTAGGTTAAATGATCCGCTGGCGGGCGGAGGAAAAGTGATCACATCATCCGGTGCTGAATTTATGGGAGCCCCTGTCACCCTAAAAGGTGACAAAGTTCAGTGTGCTACGCACAAAGGGACTTTCGGTATTACTGAGTGCCACCCCTTTTGGACGATGAACGGTCGCGGTGTGGTGGTGGATGGCTGTAAAGCTGAATGTGGATGCACGATACGAACGACGCTACAAACTGCGGGAGCGGTGTAATGGAATGGTGGCTATATTCTGAGCAGGAAGATATTCAGGATGAGATGCCTGTATTGGCTGTCGTGATGATTTATGTAGCGCTTATCGCGGTATGCCTGTTTATACAGGCGCTAGTCTGGCCTGAAAATAAACCGGTCACGTGTGAGTTCTTCATTCCTTCCGTATTACTTCCTGCCTGTGTTTTGACCACGATATTGTTCTTCGTGAAGATGGTATTGAGTGCGACAGTGTGTTACGCAGAAATACGCAAATATATTGCCAAATCCTGGGAGGTGGAGCTTAAAACCTATGCCCGAAAAAATATCGCGCTAGCCGCCTGGACTACTCTAACCCCTTTAGAACAGCCTGCGCTCAATATGCTGAAACTGGAGGGAGAGTTTCCGTTAGCGCCGAAAACCCCTCTCAGGATAGAAATTGAAGATCTTTTCGAGCAGACCCGTAATGAGCAAATTTTCACGAAATTGCTTACCCCAATGGCTATGATGTTGAACGGTAATAATTACCGCGGAATTGAAATTATCGTCTGGGTACGTGGGGGAGATAACTTCTGTGTAGATGCATTGAGGAGGGTGCTGGAGCATCTGAATATCCCTAACGCCAACGCCTGTGAAATCGAATACCTTACCGAGTGTCCGGAGTACGGCATGGTGGATAAATGGATCGCTGCGCCCGATGACAACGTCATTAACCGAATCGTCATTACTGTCGATATGCATGAAGAAGATAGCGATTCTAAAAGCATGGAAAGCGCCTGTGCGTTTTTGTTCACTAATCACTATGTCAGAGGAGCAGGCGAAAAGCCGGTATATCTTTATCAGCCGATGTCCGGCGTTACTGATGTAGAAGAAAAGATGCCGGTCTATCTGGAGGTTGAGTCCGTTATTGCACCTAAAACACTGTGGTATACAGGATTGTCCAGAGTGGATAAATACCCATTATTGCAGGCGTTAGATGCAAAAAATCTGGCGTCAGAACGCCTGGATATGGAGGCCTCACTAGGGGAAAAGAGTGCCGGTTATCGATGGCTGGCTTTGGCGCTGGCTGCCGATGCCGTTAGATATGCGCAAGGCGAGCAGCTGGTGGCGACATCTGAAAATAACAAGTTTGCTATTACTTCCTTGTCTTCAAAGAAGACGAATTTACCCGACAAAGCTAAGTGGGGCCATACGATACCACCTGTTGTGCACAGCGTTATAGTATCGGGAGGCCTGATGATTTCGTGGCTGTTTTATAATGTGAGTTTTACGCCTAAACCTGAACATATCTCTACGCTGTGGATCGTGGCGAGTATAGCCATTCCTGCAATTATCGCTTTTGGCGTTGGTTTGTCATTGACTGTTTTAGCCGTCAATAAGGCATATCAACATATGGGGTATTGAGCTGAATCTTATTGTATAGACGGGAAGAAGCCGACCGTGAGATCGGCTTCTTCCCTGGTAATACGCAGCCCGGGTGTAAAGATTGGCAAAGTGAAGTTATTTCTTTTTTTTATCGGTTGGCAACTGACCGGCGCGACGTTCTTTGATGTAAGACACCAGGCTGTAAACGGCGACACCCAGTAGAGCGATCGCCACGATAAAGAGCAAGAAACCCGACATAAATTAACCTAATAATTTGTTTAAACAGAAGAAAAAATAACGCCTCACGAAGACGATAACATCGGGATGTTTCCGAAAGATGACCTAAAAGTGCCAAAGGCATCCAGCATGGCTCATTATGTTAAAATATTGATGGTGTTAATGTATTGTGACGCTATGTGCGCGCCTTAGCGTCTGATGTAACACTCCGTTAAGTCATTTTACAGACGGATGGGATTGCGGCTGTTACGCTAACCGTTGAATGAGAATTTTCTGAGAGTAATGCATGTTTAAAACAAGTCTCGCCAGCCTGCTTGCTTCGGCGCTTATGCTGACGGCTTTTGCCAGTTGGGCGCAGTCGGAAAGCCAACAGGTTCGCGAACGAATTGTCGAGCAGGTGTTAAAACCCTGCGAAGGTAAAAAGGCCGGGGATAAAGTGGTGATGGTCGACCGCCGGGGCGGTGAACATGAAGCGATTTGTACGCTGGCGGCGGTGCCATTACCGGAATAGGTAGCCGCTTTCGCCACTCCCTCTGCGACACTCATCCTGACTCTGTTTTATGCCTTCGGTAGCGGTTAAGATCATACCAACTGAGGTACTCGCGGGTTATGGCTTGCGCTTTATCCGGGCGACCTGCCGTTAATTTATTCACCATGCAGGCTGAAACTGCCGGTGTTGCGGCCTCAAATCCCCGGTGGCGCTGCCGCTTACCGGGGCTACAGTGCTTTGCGATTTGGTAGCCCGGAGAAGGCGCAACGCGCCGCGTCCGGGAAAACTCCTTAAGAAAGTTGCCAACCGATAACCGTATCTACGGTCCTGAATCTGCCGCTCCCGGCCATCTCTGAAGTGTTAAAAAAGCGACCGACGCCTCAGTTTGTGAGCCATTGCCCGCAAAAATGTCATAAATCCGTCACAATGATGGCGATGATAATAAATGACTGAGGATGAAGGGATGAAAAAAAGTCTACTCGCCGCCGCGGTGGCCGGGGCCGTATTGTTATCCGCCGGCGCCCAGGCGCAGGACGCCGTTGCGCCGGAAGGGTATCAACTGCAACAGGTGCTGATCATGAGTCGCCACAACCTGCGCGCGCCGCTGGCCAATAACGGCAGCGTACTTGAGCAGTCGACGCCGAAATCCTGGCCGCAGTGGGATGTGCCAGGCGGTCAGTTAACCACCAAAGGCGGCGTGCTGGAGGTCTATATGGGCCACTATATGCGTGAGTGGCTGGCGCAGCAGAAGCTGGTGACCAGCGGCGAATGCCCGCCGGAAAATGCCGTCTACGCCTACGCTAATAGCCTGCAGCGGACCGTCGCCACCGCGCAGTTCTTTATTACCGGCGCTTTCCCTGGCTGCGGGGTGCCTGTGCATCATCAGCCGCAGATGGGAACGATGGATCCCACGTTCAACCCGGTCATTACTGACGATTCAGCCGAATTCGCGCAAAAAGCGGTGCAGGCAATGGAAAAAGAGCGTCAGGGGATGCAGCTCGCTGAGAGCTACAAGCTGCTGGAAGAGATGACCGACTATCGTAATTCGCCATCCTGTAAAGAAAAGCATGTCTGCTCGCTTAGCGACGGTAAAGATACCTTTAGCGCCAAATATCAGCAGGAGCCAGGTGTTTCCGGGCCGCTGAAGGTCGGTAACTCGCTGGTGGATGCCTTCACCCTGCAGTACTACGAAGGTTTTCCGAAGGATCAGGTGGCGTGGGGCGAAATTGCCAGCGATAAGCAGTGGCAGGTGCTGTCAAAGCTGAAAAATGGCTATCAGGATAGTCTGTTTACTTCCGCGGAAGTGGCGCGCAACGTCGCTAAGCCGCTGGTTAAATATATCGATAATGCGCTGGTGGGCGATGGCGCCGCTAAGGCGAAAGTGACGCTGCTGGTCGGGCATGATTCCAACATCGCTTCGCTGCTGACGGCGCTGGACTTTAAACCCTACCAGTTACCCGGCCAGTATGAGCGCACCCCCATCGGCGGCAAGCTGCTGTTCCAGCGCTGGCACGATAGCGGCAGCAATCGCGATTTAATGAAGATTGAGTATGTCTATCAAAGCACTGAACAGCTGCGCAACGCGGATGCTTTGAGCCTGCAATCTCCACCGCAGCGGGTCACGCTGGCGCTTAACGGTTGTCCGGTTGATGACCAGGGATTCTGCCCGTTGGAGACGTTCAAAAAGGTCATGAACGAGGCGGCAAAATAAAACAAAAAACCCGGAGCAGTCCGGGTGATGAATGAGCGCGGGCGCAATGCCCGCGCAATTGCGCTATCAGACGTTTTTACGTTCGATGGTCTGTTCGCCCCAGAAGAGGCTGTCTTTATCGGTTTTGGCGAAAGCTCGCGACAGCACCTCATCGCTGCCTTCTTCCCAAATTTTCTCCGCCAGCTTTTCATCGTAATTCGCGAGTTCGAAAATGGCTTCGGCGATTTCCAAAGAGGTATTACGTAAGCTTGCCCATTCGCCCACGTGGTGGGCCTTCGCTTCTTGATTCGGCATGCAACTCCTCCTGTTGAAGGTTAGCCGTGTAATTTCACAGCTACATTGGCGACGTGTTCACCCTGATAGCGAGCGATAGCCAGCTCTTCCTGGCTTGGTTGACGGGAGCCGTCGCCGCCTGCGATGGTGGTTGCGCCATATGGCGTGCCGCCGCGTACCTGGGAGACATCAAACAGCTCCTGCGCGCCGTAGCCAATCGGCACAATGATCATCCCATGATGGGCAAGGGTAGTCCAGGTTGAGGTAATTGTCTGCTCCTGGCCGCCGCCGGTACCGGTTGAACTAAAGACGCTGGCGACTTTGCCATACAGCGCGCCGGACGCCCACAGGCCGCCGGTCTGATCCAGGAAGGTGCGCATCTGTCCCGACATATTGCCGAAACGGGTAGGGGTACCAAAGATGATGGCATCATACTCCGCCAGTTCCTGCGGTGTGGCGACGGGCGCATTTTGTGTTTTCCCGCCTGCTTTGGCAAACGCTTCAGCCTGCATAGTTTCCGGCACGCGCTTCACAACCACCTCAACGCCGTCAACTTTATTTGCCCCTTCGGCAACGGCATGAGCCATGGTTTCGATGTGTCCATACATGGAATAATAAAGCACCAGAATTTTAGCCATTTGCATCACTCCTCGGTTGCGTAATTGTCCAGCCAAACGACTGGCTACCTATAAAGATAAGACCTGTGGCGCAGAGTGCAAATCCAACAAACATTTGTTTGATTTATAACAAAATGGCAAAGATTAATTTGCAACATGCCTCGTAGCAAATAGATACATTTTGCGCAGGGCTGATTTCAGCTGTAAGAAGAAATGCTTAGCGGTTGCGATCGCCGCTGGCGTCTGGTTTTGACGATTAAATGTTGCGGAATGTGACTATTTGCTTGGGGAATGAGTTTCATTTACTACGCTTATAAGCACGCGATGCATAATGGCCATGCCATATGCCGCGGGGGCTTAGGCCCTGAACTCACCTAATGCAATATGATGTCAAACCCAATGGAGGTCAGTAATGGCAAACCATCGTGGCGGTTCCGGCAATTTTGCCGAAGATCGTGCCAGAGCATCAGAAGCAGGTCGTAAAGGTGGCCAGCACAGCGGGGGGAACTTTAAAAACGATCCTCAACGCGCCTCGGAAGCTGGCAAAAAAGGGGGTAAAAATAGTCACGGCAATCGCAATAGCTAGCCGGGACTGTCTTTTATGATGCGGTGTTAATCTCCCCCGACCCTGCCGCATCACCCTCGCCGCCGACGTATGTCGGCGGTTTTTTTGTCTATGGGTGTTGCTTTCGGCCTGAAGCGCCTGCGAAACTGGTTAGCTATTTATTGCTATTGGTCGCCTCATGTCTTCGCTCAAACTCTCGATAACGCCGCAGGAACTGATCCTGATTGTGATCACCATGTTCTGGGGCGGTACCTTTCTTGCCGTACAGTACGCCGTGAACTTTAGCGGGCCGTTTTTCTTCGTCGGCCTGCGCTTTGCCACCGCCGCGCTGGCGGTGGCGCTACTGTCGCTGCGTACGTTACGCGGCCTGACCTGGCTTGAGGTTAAGGCCGGTGTGGCGATCGGCGTGGCGATTGCGCTCGGCTACAGCCTGCAAACCTGGGGCTTACAGTCCATCTCCAGCAGTAAATCGGCGTTTATTACCGCCATGTATGTACCGCTGGTGCCGCTGTTGCAGTGGCTGTGTCTTGGGCGCATGCCTGGCGTCATGTCCTGCGTGGGCATCGTGTTGGCGTTTATCGGGCTGATCCTGCTGGCGGGGCCGGAAAACAATCTGCTGGCTTTGGGGATTGGCGAAATGATTACCCTGGCAAGCGCGGTGGCTATCGCTGCCGAAATCATTTTAATCAGCGCGTGGGCGCGTCAGGTCGATGTGCGCCGGGTGACGGTGGTACAGCTGGCGACCGCCTCGCTGGTGGCTTTTGCCGCGATGGCGCCGGCTGGGGAGTCTATCCCGCCGATGCGCCCGGAACTGCTGGCCGTCGCGCTGGGACTGGGGATTTTCAGCGCTATTATTCAGGTCACCATGAACTGGGCGCAGCGTAGCGTATCGCCGACGCGGGCGACGCTGATTTACACCGGCGAGCCGGTTTGGGCTGGCGTGTTTGGTCGTATCGCCGGCGAGCGTCTGCCGCTGTTGGCGCTGGTGGGCTGTCTGTTTATTCTCGCCGGAGTGCTGGTCAGCGAGCTGAAGTGGAAGAAAAAATCGCGGCCGCAGATTGCGGCAGAGGAAGCGCCAGAGCTTGCCGAGCGGCGCGAGCCCTAATTATGGCCCCGGCGCGCGTCGCCGGGGCGAATCCTGATTATACCGTAGTGGCTTTTGCCACCTTTTCCTGATGCTGGCGGCGGTTAAGTAACGCATGCAATAAAATAGCGCCGAAAGTCGCCGTCCCAATCCCTCCAAGGCTAAAGCCCCCCAGCGATAAAGTAAAATCGCCTGCGCCCAGAACCAGCGTCACCGCCACCATGATTAAATTCGCATTCAGGCTGAGATCGACCCGATTCTGCACCCATATCCGCGCCCCGGTGACCGCAATCAAACCAAAGACCACGATTGATGCGCCGCCAATGACCGGGCCTGGGATCGTATGAATCAGGGCGCCGAACTTGGGCGAAAAGCCGAGCAGGATGGCGATCAGCGCCGCGGCGACAAACACCAGCGTTGAATAGACTTTGGTCACCGCCATAACGCCGATGTTCTCCGCATAGGTGGTGATGCCGCTACCGCCGCAGGCGCCGGAAAGCAGGGTCGCCAGCCCGTCGCCGACAAACGCGCGCCCCATCCAGGGATCCAGATTGCGCCCCGTCATTCCCGATACGGCCTTTAAATGCCCCAGGTTTTCCGCCACCAGAATGATGGCCACCGGCGCAATCAGCAGCATCGCCTGGCTGTCAAAGGTGGGGGAAGTCAAGTGCGGGACGCCAAACCACGCCGCCTGGGCGACAGGGGCAAAATCCAGCGGTTTACCAAGAGCGAATCCGTTGGCCAGCAGCGCATAGAGCGCACAGGCGATAATAAGCCCCATAAGGATCAGTAGACGCTGCAGCAGTCCTCGGGTAAAGACCGCGACGGCGCCGATACAAAGCACCGTCAGCATCGCCATCCAGCTGTCGAAGGCGTTGGCGGAAACGCTGTGCACGGCAATCGGCGCCAGGTTTAGACCGATCGCCATCACCACCGCGCCGGTTACCGCGGGTGGCATCAGTCGCTCTATCCAGCCGGTACCGATTTTCATCACCACCAGACCGATCAGGGTATAGAGCAGCCCGCAGGCGATAATGCCGCCGAGGGCGATGCTGAGATGAGGATTCAACCCCTGGCCCGTAAAGCCGGTCACGGTGATGACCACGCCGACGAAGGCGGCGCTGGAGCCAAGATAGCTCGGTACCCGGCCGCCGGTGACGACAAAGAACAGCAGAGTGCCCACCCCCGACAGCAGGATAGCCAGGTTGGGGTCAAGCCCCATCAATAAAGGCATTAATACGGTCGCGCCAAACATTGCCACGGCGTGCTGCACGCCCATGATCAGCGTTTGCCCGGCGGATAAACGTTCATCCGGGGCGACAACGCCGGCATCTGCGGCGGGGGTGGTTAACTGCCAGCGAGGAAAATCGAAGAGTGCCATGATGATATCCCGGGTGAGAGGTTAACAAACGGGCCGCATAAGCGTGTGATAGTCGCGGTCAAACCACATCAGGCCGCGCGGTTCCGGCTGGCGGGCGATAGCTACGACCTGGCAAAACAGAATGTCATGGGTGCCGACCTGTAGCCGCTGGTCGATTCGGCAGTCGAAACTGACCAGCGCCTCTTTCAGCCGCGGGCAGCCGGTCGCGCCGGTTTGCCAGTCGGCGGCGGCAAAGCGCTCATCCATTGCCGTTTTACCGCCAAAGAGCGTCGACAGGGCCTCCTGTCCGGCCGCGAGGGTATTGACGCAAAGGGCCTGATGTTCGCTGAATACCGGCCAGACCGAAGCCGAACGGTTGAGGCACACCAGCAGCGTCGGCGGGGTATCGGTTACGCTGCATACCGCGCTGGCGGTAAAACCGGCGCGCCCGGCAGGCCCTTCGGTGGTGATAATGTTGACCGCCGCGCCGACATGGGCCATGGCGTCACGAAAACTGTGTTGATCCGCTACGTTCATTACCGTCTCCTTATGCCAGCAGGCAGGCTTCATCAAAACTCAGGCGCGGCAGCCGGTCGTACAATTTGCCGGGGTCGCCATAGCCGATATTCACCAGTAGATTGCTTTTCCAGCCGCTGTTGGCGAAAAACGCCGCATCGACTTTCTCGCGGTCGAACCCCGACATCGGGCCGGTGTCGAGACCCAGCGAGCGGCAGGCGAAAATCAGATACGCCGCCTGCAGCGAGCTGTTGCGAAAGGCGGTTTCCTCGGCCAACTGCGGACTGGAAGTAAACCAGCTCCGGGCGTCGCCGTGCGGAAACAGCGCGGGCAGGCGCTCGTAAAACGCGTTATCCCAGGCCACGATGGCGGTGACCGGCGCCTGCATGGTTTTTTCCACATTGCCGCTGGAGAGCGTTGGGCGGAGTTTCGCTTTGCCCTCGGCGCTGCGCACAAAAACGATTCGCGCCGGTGAACAGTTGGCCGAGGTCGGGCCCAATTTCATCAGGTCGTAAATTGCCCGCAGTTGCTGGTCACTAACCGCGAGATCCCGCCAGCCGTTGTAAGTTCGGGCATGAGTGAATAGGGTCTCGCAAGCCTTTTGGTTGATTGCTTCGCTCATATATTCTCCTCGGCGACCGGCAGCAGGGTCGTCAGGCCGTCGCGTAAAATAGGGTTAAAAGTGTCGCTGTCGGTAACGTTACAGGCATGGCCGCCCCAGGCCATTTCCACGAGTCGGCTACCGGGAATCGCCGCCTGCAGCATTCGCGAGCAGGAGGCGGGGACCAGCAGGTCGTCGGTGGCGCTGATGATCAGTGTCGGGCAGGCGATAGCCGCCGCGCGGCGCGAAAAATCCGCCTGTTTCAGGGCCTGCAGCCTTTTCAGTAGATTCTCTTTGCCCTGGAAATGGCTAATAGCCAACGCGTCTTCCGCTTCGAGACGCGGCAGGCGGGCCGCCATCCACTCCGCCGGATAGAGAAACAGCGGCTGAGCCTCGACCCACGCCTGGGCGCCGCCGGCATGCAGCAGGCGTTCGCGGACCTGAAAGCAGCGGCGGGTATGCGGGGAAAGCGTTAGCCAACCGTTTACCAGCACCAGCGCGCTGACCGCGCGCGGATAGTCGAGCGCCAACTGCATCCCAATCAGCGCCCCCAGGGCGTGGCCAACCAGCGCGAAGCGCATGATGCCCGCCGCCTGCAGGGCGCTGAACAGCTCCTGCGCCATCGTCGCCATGCTGTAATTTTCCGGCAACGGGCCGCGGTTCTCCCCGGTACCGTTATGGTCATAGCACACCATTTGATAATGCTGTTCCAGCGCCGCCCGCTGCGCCAGCCAGTACGCGCTACCCCCGCCAAGCCCGGCGCTCAGCACCACCACCGGGGAGTCGGGCCACGGCGGCGGGGCAATATTGAGCCTGATCATGTTGGAGTCCCGATATGGGCGACGCTGGCAATTTCCACCAGCGCATCGGGTTTCACCAGCCCGCACTGAATACAGAAACGCGCCGGTTTATCACCGGGGAAAAACTCGGCGTAAACCTCGTTAATCGCGGCGTAATTTTGCCAGTCGGTGATAAAGATACTGTTGAAAGTCACATCCGCCATACTGCCCCCCGCCGTTTCGATAACGCTTTTGATAATCTCCAGCACGTGACGGGTTTGCGCCTTTGGGTCGCCGGGGTAGAGCACATTGTTTTGCTTATCGAACGGCAGAGTGCCGGAGACATATACCACTCCGTCGGCGAGCGTCCCTGGAACAAAGGGGGCAATCGGCGTAGCGGTGCCGGGGGGAATAATCACCTGTTTAGGCATAGCGTTTCTCCTCGGTAAAAGCGAGCGGGGCTTCGGGTTCTATGGCGCGACAGAAGCTGCCGACGTCGCTGACCCAGCCGAAAAAGGTTTCAATGTTGAATAACGCCGCCTGTTGCGCGAAGGCGGGACCTGCCTGATGGGTGGCATCCTCCAGCACCACGCCGAAGTATTCGAGGAAGAAACCATCGCGCAGCGTCGATTCGACGCAGACGTTGGTGGCGATGCCGGTGAACACCAGGTGGCGAATACCGCGGCTGCGTAGAATGCTGTCGAGCGGGGTATTGAAAAAGCCGCTGTAGCGGGGTTTCGGCAGGACGATATCGCCCTCCCGGGGCCGTAATTCGTCAACCAGTTGATAATCCCAACCGCCTTTTGCCAGCAGCTTGCCCTGTAGTTCCGGGCGTTGGCGCATGGTCTTCAGCGCGTTAGATTTATGGTAATTCGGCGAGCCGGGGCCGCCGGCTTCCACATACTGTTCGTCCCAGCCATTCTGGAACCAGATAATTAACATGCCGGCGGCGCGGGCGGCGGCCACCGCGAGATTAATATTATCGATAACCGGCCGGGTGGCGGAGACGTCAAAACCGGCGAGATCCAGGTATCCGCCCTGGCTTGCATAGGCGTTTTGCATATCGACCACGATCAGCGCGCTGTGCTGCGGCGACAAAGTCAGCGATTCCGGGCGAGTGGGAAGGGTAATCATCAGGCCACCTCGCGGGTAATGGGATCAATATGGTCACGGCAGCGCATCAGCGGCTGAATACGTTCGCCGAAGGCGTCAATGCCCTGCAGGAAATCATCGAAGGTCAGCAGTACGCCGTCGGTACCGGGGACCGCCGCCACCTCATCGAGCATACGGGCGACGTTGGCATAGGAGCCGACGAGGGTGCCCATATTGATGTTGACCGCGGAGGTGGGGTCGGCCATCTGACGGACGTTGGTATCGCTGCCGGAGCGGGTATCTTTCTGGCTCTGTTCGGTCAGCCAAGCCAGCGCCTCTTCATCCGCGCCGGCCTTGTAGTGTTCCCATTTAGCGCGGGCCGCTTCGTCAGTTTCGTCGGCGATCACCATAAACAGCACGTAGGAGCCGACCTCGCGGCCGGTTTTTTCCGCCGCCTGCATCATACGTGCGGCGGTGGGCGCGAAGGCGGCGGGGGTATTAACCCCTTTGCCAAAGCAAAAGTTGTAGTCGGCGTGTTGGGCGGAAAACGCCATGCCGGCGTCGCTTTGCCCGGCGCAGATAACCTTCATCGGCTGCGATGGCCGTGGGCTAACCCGGCAGTCGTTCATGGTGAAGTAATCACCTTTAAAATCGCTGCGCCCGGTCCCCCACAGATCGCGCAGAACCGTAACGTATTCAGTCAGGTAGTCATAGCGACTGGCGAAGTATTCATCGCCGGGCCAGATCCCCATCTGGTCATATTCCGGTTTTTGCCAGCCGGTCACCAGATTCACGCCAAAACGTCCGCCGGAGATAGAGTCGATTGTCGAGGCCATGCGGGCGACGATAGCCGGAGGGAGCGTCAACGTCGCGGCGGTGGCATAAATCTCTATCTTCGACGTCACCGCCGCCAGACCGGCCATCAGGGTGAACGATTCCAGGTTATGATCCCAGAACTCGGTCTTCCCTCCGAAGCCGCGTAGTTTGATCATGGAGAGCGCGAAGTCGAAATGGTAGTGCTCGGCCTTCTGAACAATCGCCTTATTCAGTTCGAAGGAGGGCATATACTGCGGTGCATGGGTGGAAATTAACCAGCCGTTATTACCAATGGGAACGAAAACACCGATTTTCATAACTACCTCTCTGTCGTCATGGAAGATGAAATTGCGCGGTGCGGCATCCTGCCTCTCCCCGAACCACCTCGCAGCGGAAATAAAGCAAAGGTAATGCCAGTTTTAAAAAAGTGTTTGTTATTAATGTGTTGTGAAATGGTTACTGGATTTAAGGATAAAAATGTGGACCGAATGGTCAAAATCAGTGCACGAAAAAACGGCAGTCATGCGCGATCGGAGTGCGCAGGGTCGTGTCGGCGAGGGGCTTTTGCTATGCTGAAGACGACTACTGAAGGAGAAGACGTATGGCACAGGGCGCCGTGAAAAAAACCGGCAAGCGTTCACAGGCGGTGAGCGCCAAAAAAGAGGCCATTCTGGCCGCTGCGCTGGAGACCTTCTCGCAGTTCGGCATTCACGGTACGCGGCTGGAGCAGGTCGCTGAACTGGCCGGCGTATCGAAAACCAATTTACTCTATTACTACCCATCAAAAGAGGCGCTGTACGTTGCCGTACTGCAGCGGATCCTCGCTATCTGGCTGGCGCCGCTGCGGGCATTTCGCGAAGATATCAGCCCGCTGGTGGCGATCCGCGAATATATTCGCCTCAAGCTTGAGGTATCGCGCGATCATCCTCAGGCTTCCAGGCTGTTCTGTCTGGAGATGCTGCAGGGGGCGCCGTTGCTGATGGGCGAACTGACCGGCGATCTGAAGGCGTTGATAGATGAAAAGTCGGCGATAATCTCGTCATGGATTGATAGCGGCAAGCTGGCGGCGGTCGATCCGCAGCACCTTATCTTTATGATCTGGGCGACAACACAGCATTACGCCGATTTCGCCACTCAGGTGGAGGCGGTAACCGGCGCAACGCTGCAGGATGAGTTGTTTTTCCAGCAAACCGTGGATAACGTGCAGCGGATGATTATCGAAGGGATCCGCGTACGTTAATTAGCTGGCGGCAGCGGGCAGTTTTGGTCGCCGTCTTCGCACTGAAGTAGCGAGGCGAGGAAGGCCTCGCGCTCGACGCTCTTATCGGTCATGCACTGGCTTATCAGCATCGGTTGCATACTGCCGCCTTCCGCGCCGGAAGCGAGAAACGCGCAGTCGGCGTCACGCAGGGAAATCCACGCCTGCTGGGCTTTTTTCAGCAATTCCAGCTGTTGGCCGGAGGCGCGTTTCAGCGCCTGTTGCCAGGTCTCATTCAGCTTTTTATCGGCCGCCTGATATTGCGCGGCGGCGCACTGATTCATTTCGGTTTGCGTGTTGGCGTTGCTACAGTCATCCGCCCACGCCGCGCCGCTGGCCAATAGGGCAGCGGCGGCAATTAAAGTGCGTTTCATCGTTCTACTCCCATAAAAAAAGCTCCCGTCCGGGAGCCTTAATTAGCACAGCTGTGGTCGGCTGTCATTAGTTGAACGCGCCGTAGATTTCCCGGATGGCGGCCGGGCTACCCTTTGGCGGGGTTATGTAGCCCCGGTAAGCGTAGCGCCACCGGGGAGCCCGTTTTAGCCGATGGTCATCAGGCTGGCGTTACCGCCTGCCGCGGCGGTGTTGACGCTCAGCGAACGCTCGATATACAGGCGCTCCAGCAGCAGATTGGTTTCACCGCGGGCAAAGCCCTGCACCGATACAATCGCCCCGTCGCGCGCCGCCACCTGCTCACACAGCTCGCGCAACTGATCGGAATCACCGTGATAAATGACCGCGTCGAAAGCCTGGCTGGTCAACTGATCCGCTTTCGCAAAATGAATGCGCTCACTGACCTCACGCGGCAGTTTCTTCGCCAGTTCGCGCTGCAGGGCGCTATCCGGCCACAGCACTTCACAGCCAACCGCCATTGCCGCAGCCAGTTGAATCAGCGCGTCCTGCTCGTTATCCGCCACGCACAATACGCGCTCGCGCGGCATCAGCGTCAGGGTATTGCGCTCGCCGGTTGGCCCTGGCAGCAGACGTTGGGTGCCGCTTTGCGCCAGATCGCTGTATTGCTGACACAGCGCCTGCAGTTCAGGACGGCCAGCCGCCCACTGCTGCAGCGCCTGCAGCGGTTTTTCCAGCAGCGTTTTCAACTGGGCGTCCAGCGGACGCTCCGCATCCTGGCGGGCGAAAGTGACGCCGACCGCGTCCTGCGGGCGACTGGAGAGCAGACGATACAGATACAGCGGGCCGCCAGCTTTCGGGCCGGTGCCCGATAACCCTTCGCCGCCGAACGGCTGTACGCCGACTACCGCGCCAACCATATTGCGGTTGACGTACAGGTTGCCGACTTTCGCGCTGCCGGTGACCTGAGCGATGGTTTCGTCGATGCGGGTATGCACGCCGAGGGTCAGACCGTAGCCGGAGGCGTTAATCTGCTCGACCAGCTTATCCAGTTCGTTACGGTTATAGCGCACTACGTGCAGAACCGGGCCGAAGACCTCTTTTTTCAGTTCGTCGAAGC
Organism: Klebsiella sp. JN_Kp121; assembly: GCF_040062145.1. Lineage (NCBI taxonomy): Bacteria > Pseudomonadati > Pseudomonadota > Gammaproteobacteria > Enterobacterales > Enterobacteriaceae > Klebsiella > Klebsiella sp. JN_Kp121. Next base: position 13,222 of record NZ_JBEAHX010000026.1, on the reverse strand, counting down.
TCTCGAGTTCGATAAGCGTTGGCGCCACGAACGTACCGTGATTCCATTCGCGGGCATCTTCGCTATTTTCACGTACCGCCTGGAAGACATTACGGCCTTTCGCGCGCAGCGCCTGAATATGGCGCTCGATATTCTCTTTGGCTTCCGCGTCGATTACCGGGCCGATATCGGTGGTCAGACGACCCGGATTCCCCATCCGGCATTCGCTCATCGCGCCGCGCAGCATGGTTAACGTATGGTCGGCGACTTCTTCCTGCAGGCAAAGCACGCGCAGGGCGGAACAGCGCTGGCCGGCGCTGTCGAAAGCCGAGGCCAGTACGTCGATCACCACCTGCTCGGTGAGCGCCGACGAGTCGACGATCATCGCGTTCATGCCGCCGGTTTCCGCGATAAGCGGCGTCGGACGGCCCTGCGCATCAAGGCGGTTAGCGATGTTGCGCTGCAGCAGCGTCGCTACTTCGGTCGAACCGGTAAACATTACGCCGCGAACGCGTTCATCTGAGGTTAGCGCGGCGCCGACGGTTTCCCCGCGGCCCGGTAGCAGTTGAATCACCCCCGGCGGTACGCCGGCTTCCAGCAGAATCGCTACGCCTTGCGCGGCGATAAGCGGCGTCTGCTCGGCCGGTTTGGCCAGCACGCTGTTGCCTGCCGCCAGCGCCGCGGCAATCTGGCCGGTGAAGATCGCCAGCGGGAAGTTCCACGGGCTGATACAGACGACCGGGCCCAATGGACGGTGGGTTTCATTATCGAAATCGTCGCGCACCTGACCGGCATAATAGTGCAGGAAGTCGACCGCTTCGCGCACTTCAGCAATGGCGTTGCTGAAGGTTTTGCCAGCTTCGCGCACCAGGATCCCCATCAGCGTCGGCATCTGGCTTTCCATTAACACGGCGGCGCGCTCAAGAATGGCGGCGCGTTCCTGCGGCGGGGTGGCGAACCAAATTGGCGCGTTATTGATAGCGCTGGTCAGCGCCAGCTGCACTTCGGCATCGCTGGCTTCGCGGACGTAGCCGACGATATCTTTCGGTTCCGCCGGGTTGATGACCGGCTGCATTTCGCCTTCGGCCACCGGCTGCTCCAGCATCGGTAGCGCCTGCCACTTGTGCAGCGCGCTGTTAAGCAGCGAAGAGGAGAGGGAGGCCAGACGATGTTCGTTAGCCAGATCCAGACCGGCGGAGTTGCTGCGGCCGTGACCGTAGAGATCGCGCGGTAGTGGAATTTTCGGATGCGGCAAGCCGGCCTGGCCTTCCTGCTGCGCCAGTTTTTCTACCGCGCTGACCGGATCGGCCACCAGTTCATCCAGCGGCAGGGTATTATCCGCGATACGGTTAACGAAGGAGGTATTGGCGCCGTTTTCCAACAGACGACGCACCAGATACGCCAGCAGCGTTTCATGGGTACCGACCGGCGCGTAGATACGGCACGGACGGTTTAGTTTGCCGTCGGCGACTTTGCCCACGACCTGCTCATACAGCGGTTCGCCCATGCCGTGCAGGCACTGGAACTCATACTGGCCAGGATAGTAGTTTTGCCCCGCCAACTGGTAGATAGCCGCCAGCGTATGGGCGTTATGGGTGGCAAACTGCGGATAAATCAGGTTCGGTACCGCCAGCAGCTTCTTGGCGCAGGCGAGATAAGAAACGTCGGTGTAGACCTTACGGGTATAAACCGGATAGCCTTCGAGGCCTTCCATCTGCGCGCGTTTGATTTCGCTATCCCAATAGGCGCCTTTCACCAGGCGGATCATCAGGCGACGGCGGCTGCGGGTCGCCATGTCGATCAGCGAATCAATCACAAACGGGCAGCGTTTCTGGTAGGCCTGAATAACAAAGCCGATTCCGTTCCAGCCGGCCAGCTCCGGTTCGAAGCACAGTTTTTCCAGCAGATCGAGGGAGATCTCCAGACGATCGGCCTCTTCGGCGTCGATGTTAATACCGATGTCGTACTGGCGCGCCAGCAGCGTCAGCGATTTCAGCCGCGGATAGAGCTCTTCCATGACCCGATCATACTGCGCGCGGCTGTAGCGCGGGTGCAGCGCGGAAAGTTTAATCGAGATCCCCGGCCCTTCATAAATGCCGCGGCCGTTAGAGGCTTTGCCGATGGCGTGGATCGCCTGCTGATAAGAGATCATATAGGCCTGCGCATCGGCGGCGGTCAGCGCGGCTTCGCCAAGCATATCGTAGGAGTAACGGAACCCTTTCTCTTCCAGCTTGCGGGCGTTAGCCAGCGCTTCGGCGATGGTTTCTCCGGTGACGAACTGCTCGCCCATCAGGCGCATCGCCATATCGACGCCTTTGCGGATCAGCGGTTCGCCGCTCTTGCCAATAATGCGGTTCAGCGAGCGGGAGAGGCTGGTCTCGTTATGCGTCGACACCAGTTTCCCGGTAAACAACAGTCCCCAGGTGGCGGCATTGACGAACAGCGATGGGCTGCGGCCGATATGCGATTGCCAGTTGCCGTTGCTGATTTTGTCGCGGATTAGCGCGTCGCGGGTGGCTTTATCCGGAATACGCAGCAGCGCTTCGGCCAGGCACATCAGCGCCACGCCTTCCTGTGAGGAAAGCGAGAACTCCTGCAGCAGGCTTTGCACCATGCCGGCGCGGCCGCTGGCGGTTTTCTGGTTGCGCAGTTTTTCCGCCAGCTGGTAGGCCAGCTTGTGCGCCTGTTCGCCTAACGGCTGCGGCAGACGGGCCTGCTCCAGCAACATCGGTACCGCATCGGTTTCCGGGCGACGCCAGGCCGCGGTGATCGCCGCGCGGCTGACCGACTGCGGCAGAATTTGTTCGGCGAATTCGAGGAACGGCTGATATGGCTCATCCGCCGGAGCGCCGGCTTCATCACTTTCATTGGCGGCGCCGGAGAGGAGCGCCGGCAGTTCCGGCAGCGTCTCGTCGTTTTCCAGCTTTTCCAGATAGTTGAAAATGGCTTGTTTAATCAGCCAGTGCGGCGTGCGGTCAATACGGCTCGCGGCGGACTTAATGCGTTCGCGCGTGGCGTCGTCAAGTTTTACACCCATGGTAGTGGTGCCCATTGCGGGAACTCCTGTTAGCTATGTAATGCCCTTTTATTGGTTGCGTAGAAATATCACCTATGTTGCAACTTTGTGCAACCTTGTTAATTGTGACCTGGCTAGCAAGCTGAGAAATGAATGAATTGTTAATAGTCTTGATAAGAATTTCCAATAAATAGCCTCATTCAAATAACGTATTTATCTGCGTTGCTTAACAGTTTTTTCAGGTGCAACCCGTAAAAACGTGAGGGAGTGCAACCTATAGAAAATTGCTATTTTTCCTGAGACAACTTTCGTGTAAATGCTGTGTTAAATCGTTTGTGAAATACCGACGCATCCGTCAGGATACGCTCGCCCAATACAACCAATACGCCATTACCCCGTTCCGGTAGTGGCTAAAACGACAAAGTTGGACGTTGTCGAAATAAATTCTGGAGATTTGCATGGCTATTAGCACACCCATGTTGGTGACGTTTATTGTTTATATTTTTGGCATGGTACTGATAGGTTTTATTGCCTGGCGCTCAACCAAGAACTTTGATGATTATATTCTCGGCGGGCGTAGCCTCGGGCCGTTTGTTACCGCGCTCTCTGCCGGTGCATCGGATATGAGCGGCTGGCTGCTGATGGGGCTTCCGGGAGCAATTTTCCTCTCCGGGATTTCCGAAAGCTGGATCGCCATCGGCCTGACGCTGGGGGCGTGGATTAACTGGAAACTGGTGGCCGGGCGTCTGCGCGTGCATACCGAAGTCAACAACAATGCCCTGACGCTGCCGGACTATTTTACCGGTCGTTTCGAAGATAAAAGCCGCGTGCTGCGTATTATCTCCGCGCTGGTTATCCTGCTGTTTTTCACTATTTATTGTGCTTCCGGGATTGTTGCCGGCGCGCGTCTGTTCGAAAGCACTTTCGGTATGAGCTATGAAACCGCGCTGTGGGCCGGCGCCGCCGCGACGATCGTTTATACCTTCGTGGGCGGTTTCCTGGCGGTGAGCTGGACCGATACCGTGCAGGCCAGCCTGATGATCTTCGCGCTGATTTTAACGCCGGTGATGGTGATTATCTCGGTCGGCGGTTTCGGCGATTCGCTGGAGGTGATTAAGCAAAAAAGCATCGAAAATATCGACATGCTTAAGGGACTGAACTTCGTGGCGATTATTTCGCTGATGGGTTGGGGTCTGGGTTATTTCGGTCAGCCGCATATTCTGGCGCGCTTTATGGCGGCGGATTCGCACCACAGTATCGTTCATGCCCGTCGTATTAGTATGACCTGGATGATCCTCTGTCTGGCGGGCGCGGTATCGGTCGGTTTCTTCGGTATCGCCTACTTTAATAACAACCCGAGCCTGGCGGGCGCGGTTAATCAGAACGCCGAACGGGTATTCATCGAGCTGGCGCAAATCCTGTTTAACCCGTGGATTGCCGGGATCCTGCTGTCGGCCATTCTGGCGGCGGTCATGTCGACCCTGAGCTGCCAGCTGCTGGTCTGCTCCAGCGCTATTACCGAAGATCTGTATAAAGCCTTCCTGCGTAAAAACGCCGGTCAGAAAGAGTTGGTCTGGATCGGCCGCTTTATGGTGCTGGTGGTGGCGCTGATTGCAATTGCGCTGGCCGCTAACCCGGAAAACCGCGTACTGGGTCTGGTCAGCTACGCATGGGCAGGCTTTGGCGCCGCCTTTGGTCCGGTAGTGCTGTTCTCGGTGATGTGGTCGCGTATGACCCGTAACGGCGCGCTGGCCGGGATGATCATTGGCGCGGTCACGGTTATCGTCTGGAAACAGTTCGGCTGGCTGGGACTGTATGAAATCATCCCTGGCTTCCTGTTCGGCAGTATCGGGATTGTGGTCTTCAGCCTGCTGGGCAAGGCGCCATCGGCGGCCATGCAGCAGCGTTTTGCTGAAGCGGACGCGCATTACCACTCTGCGCCGCCGGTACGCGCCACCGCTGAATAAAGTAGCGAGCGCCAGAAACCGCAACGGCTCCCATAAGGGAGCCGTTTTTTTTCGCTGCCTGTACGGCCCGGCGGAAAGCTACTGGCGGTAAGGCGGTTACTTCGCCGCGCCTTCGTTTACCCAGTTCATGAAGATCAGATACCCGATGGAGAGCAGGGTCGCGCCAATAAACATCCCGAGAATGCCATCGGTGGCCATGCCGCCCAACGCGCCGAGCAGAACGATCGGCATCGGCGCGTCTACGCCGCGGCCCAGCATCAGCGGTTTGAGGACGTTATCGACCATTCCCGCGACAATCAGCAGGACGGTAAACACGACATTCACCGCGGTGCCGTGGTCGCCGGTCATCCACATAATGGCAATCGCCGGGGCGGTGACTAGTATTACCGGAATCTGCGCGATGCCGAGCACCAGCGCCAGCACAAAGAAGATCCCGGCGGCCGGGATCCCCGCCAACGCAATAATAATTCCCGTCAGCAAGGCCTGAATCAGCGCCACGCCAATGACCCCCTGCGCCACGGCGCGAATAGTGCCGGTGCACAGGCGGCTCAGAGCAAGACCTTTATTTTCATCAGTGATACGGATAGCGATACGTTTAGCGCTGCTGGCGCCCGCCGCGCCCCAGGTCATGATGGCGCCGGCAACAATAAAGGAGAGGACAAAGCCCAGCAGCCCACCGCCCATACTCGCCAGCACGCCGAGCATCAGTTTCGCCGCCTCGCCAATTTGCGTGTGATAACTGCTCAGTACCGCCGGCAGGTCCGCCGAGGCCTTCAGCCAGAACGCATACAGCTTACCGCCGACGAGGGGAATAGAGGCGACGTTAGCCGAAGGCGGCGGCAGCGTCAGATCGCTTCCGCTGACCTTATCAATCAGGCTACCGGCGCTTTCGCCAAGCGAGGTCACCATGAAAATGGTCGGTATGACGATGATCAGCAGGCCGAATAATACCAATATGGTTGATGCCAGCCCCTGTCGCCCGCCGATACGTCGCGCGATGTGTTGATGTAAAGGGTAGAGGGTGACGGCCAGGATCAGCGCCCATAGCATCATGTTCAGGAACGGCGAGAAGACGGTAAAGCAGAAGGAGGCCAGCGCCAGTATCAAGCCGAACTTAATAAACATATCGAGAAAGCGGGTGACAATTCTTTTCTCAATATTAGCTAACTCATTATTTTCTATCATGAATTATTCCAGTTGTTATTTTACGCGGCCGCCAGGCCAGTTAAAAACGCTCAACTATAGAGAAGTCTTTGAAATAAAAAACGCAGGAAATAATTTAAAAAAGAATTTCGCCCAGGCTGTGTTTATCAGTGTAGAACAAAAGAAAATCTGCCGTATCGCCAGAGAGTCATGTTCGCGCATCTCTTGCTAATTCACTGAAAATACGCTGATATCTGTGTACAAAAAACAATGAGGATAGCAAATGAAATTACCCCAGGGCGCTGCGGTGCTGATCGTTGCCGCACTATTGGCAGGATGCGTGGCGCCATCCGAGAAAAGCGCCGCGCACGTTGATAATAACGGCTGTCAGGCGGATAACAGGATGATGCAAACCACCCTCTATTTCGGCCTTAGCCGCCCGGCGGGAAAAGATATTACCGCTCAGGAATGGCAGCAGTTTGTCGACCGCGATGTGACGCCGCGTTTTCGCGATGGCCTGACGGTATTTGACGCCCGCGGCCAGTGGCTAGGCAACAATGGCGCAGTCGCCCGCGAATCCAGCAAGGCGCTAATGCTTATTCATAGCAACGATGCGAAAAGCGAGCAGGGGATTGAAGCGTTGCGTAATACGTATAAGACGCGCTTTGCCCAGGAGTCCGTTATGCGCGTTGATCAGCCGGTCTGCGTACACTTCTGAAACGCAGGGCGGGGAGCTCCCCCGCCCGATGAGTTACAGCACCAGCCCGGCAAAACTGGCGGACAGCAGGCTCACCAGCGTCGCGCCATAGACCAGACGCAGGCCGAAGCGGGAAACGGTATTGCCTTGCTGCTCGTTAAGCCCTTTAATCGCCCCGGCAATAATGCCAATGGAGGCGAAGTTGGCAAACGAGACGAGGAACACGGAAAGGATCCCTAGCCCGCGCGGCGTCATGCTGGCGGCAATTTTCTGCAGCTCGATCATCGCCACGAATTCATTGGCAACCAGCTTGGTAGCCATAATACTACCGGCATTTAGCGCGTCGCTTAATGGAATACCCACCAGCCACGCCAGCGGATAAAATACGTAACCGAGGATTTGCTGGAAGCTTAAGCCGAAAACGGTCGCAAATAACGCATTAACGGCGCTAATCAGGGCGATAAAGCCGATTAGCATCGCCAGAATAATCATCGCCACCTTAAAGCCTGCCAGGATATATTCGCCCAGCATTTCAAAGAAGCTCTGCGATTCATGCATCTTCTCTAGCTTTATTTCTGCTTCGCTACCGGGGCGCGTAGGATTAATAATCGACAGCACAATAAAGGTGCTGAACATATTAAGAATCAACGCCGCTACCACGTATTTCGCATCAAGCATGGTCATATACGCGCCGACGATCGACAGTGATACCGTTGACATGGCTGTTGCTGCCATCGTGAACAGGCGACGTGAGGAGAGGTCCCCGAGTACGCCTTTGTAAGCAATAAAGTTTTCCGACTGGCCGAGGATCAGCGAGCTGACGGCATTGAATGATTCCAGCTTGCCCATGCCGTTCACCTTCGACAGCAGGGTGCCGATCAGACGAATAAAGATCGGCAGAATACGCCAGTGTTGCAGAATACCTATCAGCGCGGAAATAAAGACAATCGGACACAGTACGCCGAGGAAAATAAAGGCCAGCCCTTTTTCACCCATCCCGCCAAATACGAAATTGGTCCCTTCAGCGGCGAACCCGAGTAACGAAGCAAAAAATCCAGAAATATTTTTCACTACCCATAAACCGCTTTCAGCGTGAAGGAAAAAGAAAGCCAGGGCGATTTCAATAATAATTAACTGCAGAATGTAGCGAATGCGGATTTTTTGTCGGTCATAGCTGGCAAGCCAGGCGAGGGCGAGAATAACCGCCAGCGCCAGCAGGAAGTGCAAAATTTGAGTCATGTTATTTATTTCGCAGATAAATCAGGACCGCCATTTAGCCACAGCGCTCCGGCCCGGTAAATATGTGGCATAAAAAATCATGCTATTTGCCATTTTAATGCTTAGTTGGTGAGGTATTTTCGCAAGTGACTATTTTGTAGCGATTAATTTACAACTAGTCATCATTCCCTGAACATTTCGCTTGTGTTTCTCATTGTTGTAATGATAATCACTATCAGAAATATTTACCTATCTTTGCATCCGTTGACTGCGGTTCACATTTAAGGGTTTCGGCATGTTTGTTCCATTTCTCATCATGTTACGCGAAGGGCTGGAAGCCGCGCTGATTGTCAGCCTGATTGCCAGCTATTTAAAACGAACCCAGCGCGGCAACTGGATCGGCGTCATGTGGATTGGCGTATTCCTCGCGGCGGCGCTCTGTCTCGGGTTAGGGGTTTTTATCAACGAGACCACCGGAGAATTTCCGCAGCGCGAGCAGGAGCTGTTTGAAGGCATCGTGGCGGTGATAGCGGTATTTATTCTCACCTGGATGGTGTTCTGGATGCGTAAAGTGTCGCGCAACGTCAAACAACAGCTGGAGCAGGCGGTGGATAACGCGCTGCAGCGCGGGAATAACCACGGCTGGGCGCTGGTGATGATGGTGTTTTTTGCGGTTGCCCGCGAAGGCCTGGAGTCGGTTTTTTTCCTGCTGGCGGCATTCCAGCAGGATGTGGGCATCTGGCCGCCGCTGGGGGCGATGCTCGGCCTGGCGACGGCGGTGGTATTAGGCTTCCTGCTTTACTGGGGCGGTGTCCGCCTTAATCTCGGCGTGTTCTTCAAATGGACCAGTCTGTTTATCCTGCTGGTGGCGGCCGGTCTGGCAGCCGGGGCGATTCGCGCCTTCCATGAGGCGGGACTGTGGAATTATTTCCAGAATGTCGCCTTTGATCTTAGCAACGTGGTATCGACGCATACGCTGTTCGGCACGCTGCTGGAAGGCATCTTTGGTTATCAGGAGACGCCCACCGTCAGCGAAGTGGCGGTTTATCTTCTCTATTTGATCCCGGCACTGGTGTGTTTTGCCTTGCCGCCGGGCAGCAAAACGACAGCATCGCGGGCCGCGTAATTCAGGCGCCGCTGATTAATATAGTTACAACATACTTTTCGAAAGGGATGGCCATGATAATTCAATTTCGCCGTACTGCGCTGCAGTTAACCGTCGCCGCGCTGTTCAGTTCCGCATGCTACGCTCAGGCTGCGGATATTCCGCAAGTAAAAGTTACCGTCAACGACAAGCAGTGCGAACCGATGAATGTGACGGTGAAGGCGGGTAAAACCCAGTTCATCATTCAGAACCACAGCCAGAAAGCGCTGGAGTGGGAGATCCTGAAAGGCGTAATGGTGGTCGAGGAGCGTGAAAATATCGCGCCGGGATTCACGCAAAAATTGACGGCTAACCTACAGCCGGGCGAATACGATATGACCTGTGGCCTGCTGACTAATCCGAAAGGAAAGCTGATTGTCACCGGTGAAACCAGCAAAGATGCGGCGAAAGCCGATGCGGTGCTAAGTCTTGGCGAGGCGATTACTGCGTATAAAGCCTACGTCACCGCGGAAACCACGCAGCTGGTTAGCGGTACTAAAGCCTTTACCGATGCGGTAAAAGCTGGCGATATCGAGAAAGCGAAGGCGCTGTATGCCCCGACCCGTCAGCACTACGAGCGCATCGAACCGATTGCGGAACTGTTCTCTGACCTCGACGGCAGCATTGACGCCCGTGAAGACGATTTCGAGAAAAAAGCCGAAGATCCGAAATTTACCGGCTTTCACCGTCTGGAAAAAGCGCTGTTTGGCGATAACAGCGTTAAAGGGATGGAAAACTATGCTGAACAGTTGAACAGCGATGTGCTGGAACTGCAAAAACGCATTAGCGAGCTGGCCTTCCCGCCGTCGAAAGTGGTAGGCGGCGCGGCGGGGCTGATTGAAGAAGTGGCGGCCAGCAAAATTAGCGGTGAAGAAGATCGCTATAGCCATACCGACCTGTGGGATTTCCAGGCCAATATCGACGGCGCACAGAAAATCGTCGACCTGCTGCGCCCGCAGCTGCAAAAGGATAATAGCGCGCTGCTGGCCAAAGTTGACGCCAACTTCAAAAAAGTTGATGTCATCCTTGCTAAATACCGCACGAAAGACGGTTTCGAGACCTATGACAAACTTACCACCGCTGACCGTAATGCGCTGAAAGGGCCGATCACGACGCTGGCAGAAGATCTGGCTCAACTACGCGGAATTTTGGGCCTGGATTAATTCGATGACACAACAGAAACCTCGCGACGTGAATGAACCGTCACGTCGCCGCTTACTGAAGGGGATCGGCGCGCTTGGCGGCGCGCTGGCCATCAGCGGCGGTTGCCCGATGGTGCAGGCGGCGAAAGCGGAAAGCTCCCCCGGCACGCTCGCACCCGATGCGCGTCAGGAAAAACAGCCATTTTATGGCCCGCATCAGGCGGGCATCCTGACGCCACAGCAGGCCTCGATGATGCTGGTGGCGTTTGATGTGCTGGCGGCGGATAAAGCTGACCTCGAACGCCTGTTCCGCTTGCTGACTCAGCGGATCGCCTTTTTAACCGCAGGCGGTCCGGCACCGGATACCCCGAATCCCCGATTGCCGCCGATGGATTCCGGGATTTTAGGGCCGTGGATTGCGCCGGATAACCTGACTATCACCGTCTCAGTCGGCCATTCGCTGTTCGATGAGCGCTTTGGATTAGCGGACAAAGCGCCTAAAAAACTGCAGGCAATGACGCGTTTCCCGAATGATTCGCTGGATGCTGCACTGTGCCATGGCGATCTGCTACTGCAGATTTGCGCCAATACCCAGGATACGGTGATTCACGCACTACGTGACATTATCAAGCACACGCCCGATCTGCTGAGCGTGCGCTGGAAGCGGGAAGGGTTTATTTCTGATAGCGCGGCCCGTAGCAAAGGCAAAGAGACGCCAATTAACCTGCTGGGCTTTAAAGACGGTACCGCTAACCCGTCGAGCCAGGATAAAGCGCTAATGGATAACGTGGTGTGGGTTACTGCCGACCAAGGCGAACCGGCCTGGGCGATCGGCGGCAGTTACCAGGCAGCACGTATCATTCAGTTCCACGTTGAGTTCTGGGATCGTACGCCGCTGAAAGAGCAGCAGACGATTTTTGGTCGCGATAAACATTCTGGCGCGCCGTTGGGGATGAAACATGAACATGATGTTCCGGATTATAGTCGCGATCCGAATGGTGAAGTGATCGCCCTTGATAGCCATATTCGTCTTGCGAACCCGCGTACGCCTGAGACGCAATCCAGCCTGATGATGCGCCGCGGTTACAGCTATTCGTTGGGGGTCACCAACTCCGGACAACTGGATATGGGGTTATTGTTCGTTTGCTATCAGCACGATCTGGAAAAGGGATTCCTGACTGTGCAGAAACGGCTGAACGGCGAGGCCCTGGAGGAGTACGTTAAACCGATTGGTGGTGGATACTTCTTTGTGTTGCCCGGCGTGATGAACGACCAGCATTATCTTGGACAATCTCTTTTGCAAGCCTGATACGCGTCCTGCCGGCGAAGGCAGGGCGTTTTCTGCTGTTTTTCTCGGATTCAATATATTTCCTGCCATGTGTTATATTTCTGTAATACAAATGACGGATAGTTTTCTATAGTAAATTGAGAAATCATTGTTGCGTCAATGTAAAAAATAAGTTGCATTAAGAATATTTTTTGATGTACTTATTACATACGCGGTAGTTCCCGGCAGTGATGTCGCTCACTATGGAGATCGCGAATGGTAAGGTCCTGTAGCGGACAACGTAAAACCACATACCGTACTTTCCAGCACGGAGGCCCAGCTTCCGGCAGCGATTTTCACTCTGTAACCCCAATCTCTTCCACTATTAATCAGGCTAACTCTGGCAGGGTACGCGGTGCGCGTAGCCGCGGCTCGTTGTCCATTCAACCGGCAAGCAATGGCTTACAAGGAAGCCAAACCTCAATCGTTCGTGCGCATAATCGCGTTGCTCTTGACGCGCGTGATGTAAACCAACAACGCAAGGTGCTATCCATGGGAAGACAAAAAGCAGTGATCAAAGCTCGTCGTGAGGCAAAACGTGTGCTGAGACGGGATTCGCGTAGCCATAAACAACGTGAAGAAGAATCGGTCACATCGCTTGTGCAAATGAGTGGCGTAGAAGCAATCGGCATGGCGCGGGATAGCCGCGATCTTTCGCCGATTGAAGCGCGTAATGAAGCTCAGGCGCATTATTTGAATGCCATCGACAATAAACAGCTGATTTTCGCCACCGGCGAAGCCGGGTGCGGGAAGACCTGGATCAGCGCGGCTAAAGCAGCTGAAGCCCTGATCCATAAGGATGTGGACAGAATTATTGTTACCCGTCCCGTTCTGCAGGCCGACGAAGATCTCGGCTTCTTACCGGGAGATATCGCCGAAAAATTCGCTCCTTATTTCCGACCGGTATATGACGTACTGGTGAAGCGGTTGGGCGCTTCCTTTATGCAATACTGCCTGCGTCCGGAAATCGGCAAGGTAGAAATCGCGCCGTTCGCCTATATGCGCGGACGCACCTTTGAAAATGCGGTGGTGATTCTGGACGAGGCCCAGAACGTGACCGCGGCGCAAATGAAGATGTTTTTGACCCGCCTCGGGGAGAACGTCACGGTGATCGTCAACGGCGATATTACCCAGTGTGATTTGCCCTCTGGCGTAAAATCAGGCCTGAGTGACGCGCTGTCGCGTTTTGAAGAAGACGACATGATTGGCATCGTGCGCTTTACCACCGATGACTGCGTGCGTTCAACGCTTTGCCAGCGAACGTTGAAAGCCTATTACTAAACGCTAGTGAGTGTGCAAAGCCCGGGATGCCCCGGGCTTTGTTGTTTTTGCAGCATTTCCCCGGCGGCGCTGCGCCTGGACGGGCTACTGGCTGGTGGTGTGGCCTGTGGGATGGGTAGCCCGGGCGAGGCATTTATGCCGACCCCGGGGAGGTTTACAGGGGCTAGATGCGAAAAGAGCCCGTACTTTCGTACGAGCTCTTATCTCGAATATGGCGGTGAGGGGGGGATTGACTCGCTTCGCTCGCCCGTGTGGGGCAGCCCGCTTACTGCGTTCGCGGTCTGTCCAACTGGCTGCGCCAGTTGTCG
>NZ_JBEAHX010000011.1:0-153271 GCF_040062145.1 Klebsiella sp. JN_Kp121 | reverse complement strand
CGATGGTAGTGTGGGGTCTCCCCATGTGAGAGTAGGGAACTGCCAGGCATCAAATAAAACGAAAGGCTCAGTCGGAAGACTGGGCCTTTTGTTTTATCTGTTGTTTGTCGGTGAGCGCTCTCCGGAGTAGGACAAATCCGCCGGGAGCGGATTTGAACGTTGCGCAGCAACGGCCCGGAGGGTGGCGGGCAGGACGCCCGCCATCATTGCCAGGCATCAAATAAAACGAAAGGCTCAGTCGAAAGACTGGGCCTTTTGTTTTTGTGTTTTGCGGCCAGACGCGCCGCCATCTTCCCCGGTGGCGCTGCGCTTACCGGGGCTACCGCTCCTTCCCGGGGTTGCACCGCCTGCGGGAAAATCTCGCTACACCACCTCATCACCTTCATTCAAAGCCATATAAAACCCCGTCGTTGTAACCACTTCGCCATAATTCACTTTTTCACTGCTCATGTGCTGACGTTAATCGCGAAAACCGGTGTTACGAAAAAAAATGTGAATACAATCACATATAAATAAATAACAATTATATAACATTTAGTTCACTAATTAATTTGTCTGAGTGACGTGTCACGCCCGATGAGACAGATTACGGTCTTTGCTGGAGCAAAATTATAATGACAGAAAGTAGCATTAACGAGCAGGGTTCCCTGGAGCAGGGCGATACCCGGCGCCGTGTATGGGCAATTGTGGGGGCATCTTCAGGGAACCTGGTGGAATGGTTTGATTTTTATGTCTACTCATTTTGCTCACTCTATTTTGCGCACATCTTCTTCCCTTCAGGAAATACCACCACTCAATTGTTACAAACGGCCGGAGTTTTTGCTGCTGGCTTCCTGATGCGCCCCATCGGCGGCTGGCTATTTGGCCGTATTGCTGACCGGCGCGGACGTAAAGCCTCAATGCTTATTTCGGTATGCATGATGTGCTTCGGCTCGCTGGTGATTGCTTGTCTACCGGGATACGCCACTATCGGTACCTGGGCGCCGGCGCTGCTGTTGCTGGCACGTCTGTTCCAGGGCCTGTCCGTTGGCGGGGAATATGGCACCAGCGCGACCTACATGAGTGAAGTCGCAGTAGAAGGAAAGAAAGGATTCTACGCCTCCTTCCAGTACGTTACGTTAATTGGCGGTCAACTGCTGGCGGTACTGGTCGTTGTCGCACTACAGCAAATCCTCAGTGATGAAGATTTGCATGCCTGGGGATGGCGTATTCCTTTTGCGCTGGGCGCAGTACTGGCCATCGTCGCGCTGTGGCTGCGTCGTCAGTTGGATGAAACCTCGAAGCAGGAAACCCGTGCGCTGAAAGAGGCCGGTTCCTTTAAAGGTTTGTGGCGTAATCGCCGGGCTTTTGTCATGGTACTGGGCTTTACTGCCGCCGGTTCGCTGACTTTTTACACCTTCACCACGTATATGCAAAAATATCTGGTGAATACCGCCGGCATGACGGCCAGCACTGCCAGCATGATTATGACGGCGGCGCTTTTCGTGTATATGCTGGTACAACCGCTGTTTGGCGCCTTCTCGGATAAGGTGGGGCGCCGTACTTCAATGCTGTGCTTCGGCGTGCTGGCGACGCTGTTTACCGTGCCAATCTTGAGTGCGCTGCAGAATGTTAGTTCGCCGTATGCCGCATTTGCGCTGGTGATTTGCGCGTTGCTGATCGTCAGCTTCTACACCTCCATCAGCGGGATCCTGAAGGCGGAAATGTTTCCGGCACAGGTTCGCGCGCTGGGCGTGGGCCTGTCCTATGCGGTAGCAAACGCGCTGTTCGGCGGTTCGGCTGAATACGTCGCGCTGTCGCTTAAATCTATAGGAATGGAGAATGCCTTCTACTGGTACGTGACGGTAATGGCGGCGATTGCCTTCCTGGTCTCCCTGATGCTGCATGGTAAAGGGAAGGGGTTGCGTTTGTAACCTTATTGATGCGCCAGTTGCCACACCGTATAGCCGGTGGTGGCGCCGGCGACATCCCAGGCGAAATCCTTCCAGCTCCAGCCGCTCCCTGCCGGGCGGCTGTCCCATAACTCTTTTGATGCCCCCAGACTAACGGAAAACATCAGACCGATGGCGGCGCTGCGATCGCGGCTGTATCCCTGATGCTGCGCATATTCATTGCCGGCGGCGGAGAGCATTGCCGACGCGAGAAAGTGTTGGGCCTTGTCCTGACCGCTCCAGGCATCATTGGCCATATGGCTGCAGCCGCTGAGTAGTAAAGGGGCAATAATGATGAAGTAGCGCATAATTCTTCCTGAAAAAAAGCCCCGGATTACGGGGCGTTGATCTTAGAGAATGCGGCTGATGAGGCGGTCGATGCGGATGCGCCGCAGACGGCGGATGAGCTTTTTCACCTTCACCGGATAGTCGGCGATGCTTTGTAGATCGCGATAGTGCTTCACTACCGTCGTATGTGTACGGATGAGCTGAAGCTCCTTTTCCCGCATTTCGCGCAGTTGATGCTTAGGATCGTGGATCAGTACGGCATTTTCTAAATCCAGCCGCCAGGCGCGCGGATTGAGGTTGTTGCCAGTCAGCAGCATCCATTCGTTATCAACCCACATGCCTTTCAGGTGGTAGCTATTATCGTCATCTTTCCATAAACGTACGATGAGCTGATCGGTATTCACATAATACTGCAGACGGCTCAGGAAGCGACGCAGGTTAATTTCGTACAAATAAGGTAAAGCGCCGATGATTTTAAACGGCTGATCTTCCGGGATATAGAAGTCGTTCGCGGTCTTGTCGCCGACGATGATTTCCACTTTTTTTCCGCTGCGTAGCAGAGAAATAATATTTCTGACCAGTACGGCGGGCAGGTTGAAATACGGGGTGCAGATGGTCAGCTTATGTTCCGCACACGGCATCAGGTGGAAGATAGTCTTGTTGAGCAGGCTCGATTTACCGAGCCCAACCAGCGGCGTGACTGACAGTTGATCTTCATCGGCATTGCCGGTGAAGTGATAGCCGCTTTCGCGCAGATCCTGGCGATACTGGCGAATATCATTTTTGATTTCCGGGCTTTTTGGTCGATCCGGGCGATCGAGTCGATTCACGCCGCGACCCTGTACCAGATTCTGCTCGACCCAGTCGAACATCACGTCGGCCATCTTGCCGTTGCGGATGCACTGATAGCGATCGTAGCGATATTTATCATGCTGATGCAGGTACACATCGTTCAGGCTGGCGCCGCTATAAATAACGCTGTCATCGATGATGAAGCCTTTAAAATGAAGCACGCCGAGCGCTTCCCGGGTATTGACCGGGACGCCATACACCGGGATATCAATCCCTGGGTTTTCCTGGGCCATGCGACAGTACCAATCGGCATTGGTATTGGAGGCTGCCGCGCCGATACGGCCACGCTGGGCGCGATGCCAGTCAACCAGCACGCGCACATCCAGTTCTGGACGCTGGCGTTTAGCGTCATACAGGGCTTGCAGTATTCCTTTTCCGCCATCATCTTGCTCAAGATAGAGCGCAATAATGCAAATACGCTGGGTGGCGTGGGCTATCTTTGCCAGTAGCGCCTGGCGGAAATCAGCCGGCGCGTAAAAGAACTCGATATCATCAACTGACTGAGAGAGCTTAGGGAGTTGGGCAAGGTGTTGTTGATGTTTATTACGCTTAAATTTTGACAACATCACAGTGCGTTTCTTCTCTGTTTATTGAAGGGTCTTCTGTACCATGCAGATGACGTAAGCGGGCAATAATACCATTACTACCCGCGAATGTGGTCATTAATTGCTGTCGCTTGTCACCGAATGTAACGTATTCAGCGCAAGAGACAGGCTCACTATTCCGTCTTCTAATTGGATATCCACTGCAAAACCAAGCTTTCTGGCAAGGCCTATCATGCCGCGGTTATTTGGCATGGTGATGCCATTTAAGCGCTGTAATCCATGGCTCTGCGTATAGGCGATCAGTTTTTCAAGAAGCTGTCGACCAAGGCCTAAACCTTTCAGGTCAGAACGCACCAGCACGGCAAACTCGGCATCAATATTATCAGGATCGGAAATTGCTCTGGTCACGCCGAGGATCTCGCTTCCTTGCTCCGTGGCGCGAACCGCAACAAAGGCCATTTCACGATCGTAGTCGATCTGCGTCATATTGGCTAAGTCGTCATGGGTGAATTCGTTGATCTCGCTGAAGTAGCGGTAATAGAGATCTTCTTTGGTGACCCGCTCAATAAAGGCCAATAATAGTGGTTCATCCTCAGGCAGGATCGGCCGGAACAGGCAGCGCTCGCCGTTTTTCATTGCCACCCATTCCTCAAGTTGCTGCGGATAGGGTCTGACCGCCAGTCGGCTTTCGCTGTCGCCGCTAAATGGCGCCAGGCTGAGAGTAACGTCGAGGGCGGTAAACTCGTTGCCGGAAGCAAGCAAGGGGTGAATATCCAGCCGCTGGATCTCGGGGCAATCGACAATCAGGTTAGAGACCTGCACCAGCAGTTGGCTGAGGCCGGGAATATCCAGCGGGCGTAGCGCGCTGCGTCCGCGGATCTTTTTACTCTTGATGGCCTGGATCACCAGATAACGCGCCAGGTTCATATTCAGCGGCGGCAGGGCGACCGCGGCCTGATTTTCCGCACGCCATTCGACGCCGCCCTCGCCAAGCATAATCAGCGGGCCGAAAAGCGGGTCATGCTCGACGACGACCCGGAGCTCCTGCGCCCCGGCGCGGTTGGCCATACTCTGTACCAACAGGCCATGAATGCGCGCCTGCGGCCAGGCCATTTTTACCCGGTCGATAATCGCGTCCGCCGCCTGCTGGACTTCAGCTGGGGTACGTAAATAGAGCATGACGCCCTGAACTTCCGATTTATGCGGAATATCCGGCGAACGTAGCTTCAACGCCACCGGGTAGCCAATCTGCTCGGCGATATGTACCGCTTCGGCGCTGTCGGCGGCAATCCAGGTGGGAAGAGTATGGATGCCGTAGGCGCGCAGCAGCGGGCTGACCTCATGGGTGTCCAGCGAGGTCGCGCCTTCGCTCAGCGCGCGCTGCAACAGCGTGTGGGCCTCTGCGGTATTGGCGGTCAAGGTATCGGACAATACCGGCGTTTCCCGTAGCTGTTTCTGGTTGCGCCGGTACTCGACCATATGCATAAAGGCGGTAATAGTGCCTTCCGGTGTGCGATAGGTTGGGATACCGGCCTCGCTAAACAACCGTCGCGCCTCCTGGGAAGAGTACTCCCCGCACCAGTTCGTCAGCACCGTGACGTATTTCCCGCGTGGATGACGCTTAAGGGCATCAATCAACGCCAGCGCGCTTTCGGTGCCCGGCGCCGCGGCGCTGGGGGAGTGGATCACCAGCAGCGCATCATAATCCTGGCTGTCCAGCAACACATTCAGCGCCTTGAGATAGTGCTCGCTGCTGGCGTCATCGCGCAGATCCAGAGGATTAGCAACCTCGACGCCCGTCGGTAACGCCTGCCTGAGCTGGTCGTAGGTGGCTTCACTGAGATTGGCGAGTTTGCCGTTACGCAGCCACAGTTCGTCCAACGCCAGCGCCGCCGGCGCGGCGCCATTACTGATAATCATCAGCTTTTCGCCGCGCAAAGGGCGCATATGGCTCAGGGTTTCAACGGCGGAAAAGAGCTCGTGGGTGTCCTGCACGCGCAGCAGCCCCGCCCGCTGAATAGCGGCATCCCAGGCGGGATCCATCCCTGAGTTGACATGCAGTAATTTCTGCGCCGCCGGGCTGCGGCCGCTTTTGATGACCAGAATGGGTTTATTACGCGATGCGCTACGGGCAGCGGAGACAAAACGCCGGGCATCGCTGAGATGCTCCAGATAGAGCAAAATAGCGCTGGTCTTGCTATCGCGGGCGAGAAAATCGAGCAGGTCGTCGACGTCGATATCAAGACTATCGCCAAGCGCAATAAAGTACGAGAAGCCCATTTCACGCTGCTGCGCCCAGTCCAGAATGGTGTTAGAGACGGCGGCGGATTGCGAGATAAACGCCAGCTTGCCGCGCTGGATAGGGACCGGCGAAAAGCTGGCGTTCAGGCCCTGCCACGGCGCCAGCAGCCCCAGGCTGTTGGGACCGAGCAGACGCATTTGATAACGGGCGGCGCACTCGAGCAGCGCCGGGTACTGGTCTGGCTGTGAAGAGAGGATAATGCAGGTTTTACACCCTTTCCGCCCTAAGGCCTCGAGCAACTCGAGATTGCGACGGGCATTAGTACAGAGCACCGCTAGATCCGGGGTAAACGGCAGGCTGTCGATAGTCGGCCACGCCAGTACGCCAAGCACCGCTTTCCAGGCGGGCGTCACCGGCAGGACCGGGCCATTAAAACCGCCGGCCAACAAATTGCGCATCATTAAATAGCCAGCGCGCTGCGGTTTCATCGATGCGCCAATGACGGCGATCGATTTTGGCCGCAGCAGTGCTTCCAGGCCTCGTTGGCTCATTCCGGTCTCCTTTGATCCCCTGTGACCGAATGATTTTAAACGCTTTCAGCCTGTTGTGCTGTGATACTGCCCTTATGCTGCGTTTTTCCCGCCAGATAGCGGCTTCTGAACAGGCTAAAGTGATCGCCAAGCGCGGCCGCCGCCTGCGCGTCGCCGGCTAAGTCCAGCAGGGCGATGGCGACTTCCGCCGTACAGTACTGACCGTCGGCATGGGCTTCGCGCAGGTGATAGGCGGAGATGCGCGACAGGTCGACAGAGATTACCGGCAGCGCATCGAGATACGGGCTTTTGCGAAACATTTTCCGCGCTTCCGTCCAGGTGCCGTCGAGCATAATAAACAGCGGCGGCTTACCCTCCGGCGGGGCGCTCAGTACCTGGCGTTCCGCTCCGGCATAAGAGGCCGGAAAGACGACCATGGGCTGATAATCGGGGTTGGCGACCAGATCGAGCAGCGCCTGCGGCGGCTCGGTACGCGACCACTGAAACGCTTCGGTGTTGGGCAGAATATCGGCGATAAGGCGCCCGGTATTGCTGGGCTTCATCGGCTCGGTGTCGAACATTACCAGGCAAAAGCGGCTGTCGGCCTGCGCCGGCGCCAGCGTTGCGCACAGACACTGTTTTAGGGGGAGCAGGCAGCGCTGGCAGCGGCGGATGCGGTTGCCGCGAGCAAGAAAAGGCCGGGTTGCGCGCGCGAGGCGTTCGGCGCGTAGCCGAAGGACAGCGTTATCAATCATGGGAGTCGCTAATGAAAAACGCTATTGTCGCAGAGGAGAAAACGGGGCACAAGCGGTGCCCCGGTGGGGTTACTGCTGGTTGGCTTCGTTCAGCCAGCTATCGAACGGCGCTTTGGGGACGGCGCCATTCAGCATGTCGACCATTTCACCATTTTTAAACATCATAATGGTTGGAATGCTACGGATGCGGAAGCGAGCGCTCAGTTCGCGTTCGGCTTCAGTGTTCACTTTCACAAAACGCATTTCGCCGCTGCGCTCTTCAGCCACATCTTCAAAGATCGGCGCAAAGCTACGGCATGGGCCGCACCACGGGGCCCAGAAATCAATAACGACTGGCAGATCGTCCTTTAATAGTTTATCCAGCGTTGCCCCGGTCGCGTTGATGACATCGCCGTCAAAGAGATCGTGGCCGCAGCGTCCGCACTTGGCGCCATCGGCGCTACGGTCTTCGGGGATGCGGTTAAGAGCCTGACAACTGGCACAAACGGTATTCATAACTAACCTCTGGTTATGGGGTTGCAGCGCGGCACGTGGCCGATTTGTTTCTGTAATGTTACATATTATCGATGAGGCGCGAATAAAGGACAATGTCTTTTGTTCGATGGTTACAATAGACCAAGGCTTTTAAATGAAATAATGGCTAAGTGAAGATACATCGGGTAATCTTCGCGCTTCGCGCAGCGCAGGTGGAGAAAATAGATGAGCGACGAACTGAAAAATAAAAGCGGCAAGGTCAAAGTGATGTATGTCCGCAGTGATGATGATTCTGACAAACGTACCCATAACCCGCGTACCGGGAAAGGGGGAGGGCGTCCAGGAAAGTCACGTGTTGACGGCCGCAGCCGCCCTGCGCGCGATGAACGTAACAGCCGCGGCGACGATCGCAAACGCGACGATCGCAAGCGTAATGATTTTAATCGCGATGATGCGTCCCCGTGGCGCACCGTTTCCCGTGCTCCGGGCGATGAGACGCCGGTAAAAGAAGATCACGGCGGTATCAGCGGTAAGAGCTTTATCGATCCGGAAGTGCTGCGCCGTCAGCGCGCGGAAGAGACCCGCGTCTACGGCGAGAACGCCTGTCAGGCGCTGTTCCAGAGCCGTCCGGAAGCCATCGTACGCGCCTGGTTTATCCAGAGCGTCACTCCGCGCTTTAAAGAGGCGCTGCGCTGGATGGCGGCCAACCGTAAGGCCTACCACGTAGTGGACGAAGCCGAACTGGCGAAGGCGTCTGGTACCGAACACCACGGCGGCGTCTGCTTCCTGATCAAAAAACGTCATGGTACTTCCGTGGCCCAGTGGGTGGCGAAAGCAGAAGCCGAAGATTGCGTACTGGCGCTGGAAGATGTTGGCAACCCGCACAATCTCGGCGCGATTATGCGTAGCTGCGCGCACTTTGGCGTGAAAGGCGTGGTAGTACAGGATGCCGGCGTGCTGGAGTCTGGCGCGGCGATCCGTACTGCAGAAGGCGGCGCGGAACATGTTGAGCCGATCACCGGCGACAGCTTTATCGATACCCTGACGCAGTTCCGTCAGGCTGGCTACGCCATCGTTTCGACCTCCAGCCATAACGGTACGCCGCTGTTTAAGGCCGAGCTGCCGAAGAAAATGGTGCTGGTATTAGGCCAGGAGCGCGACGGTCTGTCCGATGCGGCCATCTCCAGCTCTGACCTCAACGTCGCCATCGATGGCACCGGCAACGTCGAAAGCCTTAACGTCTCCGTGGCGACCGGCGTGCTGCTGGCGGAATGGTGGCGTCAGAATAAGGCCTGATAACGGTCTCTGAATGCAAAAAGCCAGCTGATGCTGGCTTTTTTATTGCCGTCGCTCACTCGCTTTCAGCGGGCAGCACCGGCATCCAGTCAATGGGCGCCTCGCCGCGTTCGGCCAGCCACTGGTTGGTTTGCACAAAGTGGTTGCAGCCGAAGAAACCGCGGTGCGCCGACAGCGGCGACGGGTGCGGCGCTTTCAGGACGCAATGGCGCTGGCGATCGATAATGGCGCCTTTTTTCTGCGCGTGCGCCCCCCACAGCAGAAATACCACTCCTTCACAATGCTGGTTAATCAGCGCTATCACTTTATCGGTAAAGGTTTCCCAGCCGAGACTGGCGTGTGAATGCGCCTGACCGGCGCGCACCGTTAACACGGTATTAAGCAGGAGCACGCCCTGGCGCGCCCAGCTTTCCAGATAACCATGCGCCGGGCGCTGAAAGCCGGGGATGGTGCCTTCCAGCTCTTTATACATGTTCAGCAGCGACGGCGGTATCTGCACTCCCGGTAAAACAGAAAAGGCCAGACCGTGCGCCTGTCCCGGGCCGTGATAGGGATCCTGACCTAAGATGACCACTTTGACCTCGCCCAGTTCGGTATAGCGAAAGGCGTTAAAGACATCTTTCTGCGGCGGATAGATAGTCATGCCGGACTGGCGCTCTTCGGCGACGGTCTTGAGGGTATTGAGAAAATAGGGCTGCTGCTTCTCTTCCGCCAGCACGTCGTGCCAGGTTAATGGGGTGGTCATCTCGCTCTCCTGCAAAGGGTCATGCCCATAGCTTAACTGCTTCTTTCTGCATAACAAAATCGCGACGTCATTCCTGACTGGTTGCGCATAAAAAAAATTGAAAATTTACAAATTTTTTTATGGCACCTACTGGCGTAACTTGATGTAAAACAATACTATCCTCATATACCCACTTTGAGTGAGTGGTTTTTGTTGATTTAAGTCAATGAATGCCGGGTGTGTGGCTGATATATATACACTCATACAACAATGGTTTTACCAATTGGCCGCAAAGAGGCCAAAATCGAATAAACACTGCCTGGGAGGCATCAAATGATTACTGGTATCCAAATTACTAAAGCGGCAAACGACGACCTGCTGAACTCTTTCTGGCTGCTGGATAGCGAAAAAGGCGAAGCGCGCTGCCTGTGTGCCAAAGGTGGTTTTGCGGAAGATGACGTAGTTGCGGTGAGCAAACTGGGTGAAATCGAATACCGTGAAATCCCGGTAGACGTGAAACCGGAAGTCCGCGTGGAAGGCGGTCAGCACCTGAACGTGAACGTGCTGCGTCGCGAAACTCTGCTGGATGCCGTTGAGCACCCGGAAAAATACCCGCAGCTGACCATTCGTGTTTCCGGCTACGCGGTACGTTTTAACTCTCTGACTCCGGAACAGCAGCGCGACGTTATCGCTCGTACCTTTACCGAAAGCCTGTAAGGCTGAAGCCAGATGTGAAAACGCCGGGATATCCCGGCGTTTTTTTACTCTTCGTTGGACGTTGACGGCGTCGCGGCAGAGCTTGGCTTACGGCGCTTACCGATGTTTTTGGTATCGCGGTGGCGTTTCTTCACCCGCGGCTTCTCTTTTTCTTTCTCTTTTTTCTCGGCGCGTTTCGCCAGCACTTTCTTCGATGGTTTACCGGTTAACTTCTCGCTCGGCGCGCGGGTTTTCGGGCGCAATTCATCAATCACGCGAGCTTTCAGCGGTTCTTCAACGTAGCGGCCGATTTTACCCAGCAGCAGGTGATCGTGCGCTTCAACCAGCGAAATAGCGGTGCCTTTCTTACCTGCACGGCCGGTACGGCCAATACGGTGCAGATAGATATCGGCTGTGCGCGGCATATCGAAGTTAAACACGTGGCTGACATCCGGAATATCAATACCGCGCGCGGCGACGTCGGTGGCAATCAGCACGTTCACGCGACCATCGGTCAGGCGTTTAATCGCTTCGTTACGTTTGATCTGCACCATTTCGCCTTCCAGCCAGCAGGTGGTGATGCCTGCTTCGTGCAGCTTAGCGGCCAGTTCGTGAACGCGCTCGCGTTTACGCACGAAGACGATAGAGCGGGTTGCTTCCGGTTGTTTCAGCAGATTAACCAGCAGCGCGGTTTTATGATCGATATCATCGGCGCGATAGTACCACTGGTGAATTTTTTTACGTTCGCGGGTCGACGGATTTGCAGAAACTTCAACCGGCTCTTCCAGCAGGCGTTCGGCAAAGTCTTTAATCGCATCGCCTTCCAGCGTGGCGGAAAACAGCATGGTCTGCTTGCGCCAGCGGGTTTCACCGGCGATGGTTTCGATATCCTGGGCAAAGCCCATGTCCAGCATGCGGTCCGCTTCATCAAGGATCAGCGTTTCTACCGCGCGGCAGTCGAAGTTCTCTTCTTTAATATACTGCAGCAGGCGACCGGTGGTGGCGACCACGATATCCTGGTTTTCGCTGAACACTTCCGCGTGGTTCATGTACGCAACGCCGCCGGTAATGGTGGCAATATCCAGATGGGTATGCTTCGCCAGTTCGCGGGCGTGATCGGCAACCTGCATCGCCAGCTCGCGGGTCGGCGTCAGGATAAGGATCCGCGGCGGCCCCGATTTCTTGCGCGGAAAATCAAGCAGATGCTGCAACGCTGGCAGCAAATATGCCGCAGTTTTACCGGTGCCTGTCGGCGCAGAACCGAGAATATCACGGCCATCAAGCGCAGGCGGAATAGCGGCGGCCTGAATGGCTGTCGGGCGTGTGAAACCTTTATCCTGGAGCGCTTCCAGCAGGTTTTCGTCGAGTTCAAGTTCGGAAAAAGTCGTTACAGTCATGTTCTACCTCTGAGTGGGCCGCCGATTATAGACGTTACTGACGTAATGTTCATCTGTTTGTAAGGCTATCTGTTCTCCGGTATTGTGCATAGCCTTAAGCACAGGAGTTTTCGTCAGCAAGGTTTTGAGGATGTCTCAGTCGAAGTTTGCGCTGCCGCGCAATGGTTTTACCTTTAAACAATTTTTTGTCGCCCACGATCGCTGCGCAATGAAAGTCGGTACCGACGGTATTCTGCTGGGCGCCTGGGCGCCAATTGCTCAGGTGAAGCACGTGCTGGATATCGGAACCGGTAGCGGTTTGTTGGCATTAATGTTAGCCCAGCGTACCGCGAATTCGGTCCAACTGGATGCGGTGGAGTTGGATGAAGAGGCCGCGACGCAGGCGCGGGATAACGTGGCGGCCAGCAACTGGCCTGGACGCATCGCCGTATACCAGGCGCCGATTCAGCAGTGGCAGCCGCAGCCGCCGCGGCGCTATGAGCTCATCGTCAGCAATCCGCCGTTTTTTGCCGAAGGCGTACCTTGTGCGACGTCGCAGCGCGAACAAGCGCGTTATACCACCTCGCTCGATCATACGACGCTGCTCACCTGCGCCGCGGATCTGATTACCGAGGAGGGCTTTTTCTGCGTGGTGCTGCCGGTGGATATTGGTAATGCGTTTGTCGAACGGGCGAAAGCGATGGGGTGGCATTTGCGCTTACGCACCGACGTGGCGGAAACAGAAATGCGCCCGCCGCATCGGGCCCTGCTGGCATTCTCTCCCAGCGCCGGCGAGTGTTTCAGCGATCGGCTGGTGGTTCGTGGGCCAGAGCAGCAGTACTCTGAAGGCTTTACCGCACTGACCCGCGACTTCTATCTCTTTATGTGAGCAAGCGGCGAGAGCACCGACGGGCCGCTGTTTTCCAGCGTGTCCGGGTAGTCGAGCGTATAGTGCAGGCCGCGGCTCTCCTTACGCTGCATGGCGCAACGCACGATAAGCTCGGCCACCTGCACCAGATTGCGCAGCTCCAGTAAGTTATTGGAGACGCGAAAACGCGCGTAATACTCATCCAGCTCCTGCTGCAGCATAGTAATGCGCCGCAGCGCTCGTTCCAGCCGGCGGGTGGTACGCACAATTCCGACATAGTCCCACATTAGCAGGCGCAGTTCGTGCCAGTTATGTTGAATCACCACCAGTTCATCCGGGATCTCAACCTGACTTTCATCCCATGGCGGCAGCTGTTCCGCCGCTTGCGCCAGCGGCAGGCGTTTCGCTATGTCCTCGGCTGCCGACCAGCCGTACACCAGACACTCCAACAATGAGTTCGAGGCCATGCGGTTGGCACCGTGCAGCCCGGTGTAGCTTACCTCGCCGATGGCGTACAGACCGTCGACGTCGGTACGTCCGTTATCATCCACCATCACGCCGCCGCAGGTGTAGTGGGCGGCGGGTACGATAGGCACCGGCTCTTTGGTCAAATCAATACCAAGGCCGAGTAGCTTTTCATAAATCATCGGAAAATGCTGGCGAATAAACGCTTCGGGCTTATGGCTAATATCCAGATACATGCAGTCGACGCCGAGGCGCTTCATCTCATGGTCGATGGCGCGGGCGACGATATCGCGCGGGGCCAGTTCGCCGCGTTCGTCGAAGTCCGGCATAAAGCGGCTACCGTCAGGCCGTTTCAACAGCGCGCCTTCGCCGCGCAGGGCTTCCGTTAAGAGGAAGTTTCTCGCCTGTGGATGAAACAGCGCGGTAGGGTGGAACTGGTTAAATTCGAGATTGGCCACACGGCATCCCGCGCGCCAGGCCATGGCGATGCCGTCGCCGGAGGAGACATCAGGGTTCGTTGTATATTGGTAGACTTTCGCGGCGCCGCCGGTCGCCAGCACCACGGCTCTTGCGCTGCAGGTTTCTACCTTTTCCTTATTACGGTTCCAGATCCACGCGCCGACTACCCGCCGGGTACCCGGCAGGCCAATCTTATCGGAGATAATCAGGTCAACCGCGTTGCTACGTTCCAGAATGGTGATATTCGGATGCGCCAGCGCTTTGCCAACCAGCGTCGTCTCAACCTCTTTGCCGGTGGCATCGGCGGCATGCAGGATCCGCCGATGACTATGGCCGCCTTCGCGGGTCAGGTGATAGCTCTCTTCACCGTTGGCCTGCACCTGGGTATCAAACAGTACCCCCTGATCGATAAGCCACTGCACGCAGGGTTTGGCGTTGCTGGCGACAAAGGAGACGGCATGACGGTCACAAAGTCCGGCTCCGGCGATGAGCGTATCTTCGACGTGGGATTCGATGCTGTCGGTTTCATCGAAAACGGCGGCAATTCCACCCTGGGCGTAGAAAGTCGAGCCTTCGCTAACCGGCCCTTTGCTCAGGACGGTAACCGAGTGGCGTTCCGCCAGGCGCAGCGCCAGAGACAATCCGGCAGCGCCGCTGCCGATAATCAACACATCACAGGAAAAGTCAGGAGTCGTCTTCATAGCTTCTGTTTAATTTACTAAACACAATGGCGTCACCATAGCACCTGGTGGGGCTAAATCGTACAATTATTTTCGTGAATAGTTGTGCGGGCTAAACAAGGGTGGCAGAAAAGCAAATATGTAAACGAAAGAAAATATTTGCGAAGCAGGCCGTTACCTTCAGATTTTATAGTGAAAAATAAGTTGGGTTACGTTACCCTTCAGGCGGGCCTTGCGCTTTTTCTTCATTAGCTTACCTGGCGTTGAACAACGGGACTTATAATGAAAGATAACAATCAGTCCACCGTTGTCAGACAAAAATCAAAAGCGTAACGGAACTTTATTGTGTTCAGACACTCCAAACGTCTGCTTGCTCATATTGCAGTGCTTGGGTGGTGTTCTGAATACGCATGGGAATTGGGTTTGGGGAGACATTACCTCGGATGAGCGAGCAGTTAACGGATCAGGTCCTCGTTGAACGGGTCCAGAAAGGAGATCAGAAAGCCTTTAACCTACTGGTAGTGCGCTATCAGCACAAGGTTGCAAGCCTGGTCTCCCGCTATGTACCGCCGGGCGATATTGCTGACGTTGTTCAGGAGTCGTTCGTGAAGGCGTGGCGTGCGCTGGATTCTTTCCGGGGGGATAGCGCTTTTTATACCTGGTTGTATCGTATCGCCGTAAACACGGCAAAGAATTATCTGGTTGCTCAGGGACGCCGTCCGCCATCAAGCGATGTTGACGCCAACGAGGCGGAAAACTTTGAAAGCGGCGGGGCATTGAAAGAAATTTCGAACCCTGAGAACTTAATGTTGTCAGAAGAGCTGAGACAAATAGTTTTTCGTACCATTGAATCGCTTCCCGAAGATTTACGCATGGCAATTACGTTGCGGGAGCTGGATGGCCTGAGCTATGAAGAAATAGCCGCCATCATGGATTGTCCGGTTGGCACGGTACGTTCGCGTATCTTCCGGGCACGTGAAGCTATTGATAATAAAGTTCAACCGCTAATCAGGCGTTGACGATAGCGGAATACTGGAAAAGGGTATCAGGCATGCAGAAAGAAAAACTTTCGGCCTTAATGGATGGTGAAACGCTGGATAACGAGCTGCTCAATGAGCTGAGTCGTTCTTCTGAAATGCAAAAAACCTGGGAGAGCTACCATCTCATCCGCGACACGCTGCGAGGCGATACCGCCGAGATGCTCCAATTCGATATCTCAGCTCGCGTGATGGCCGCCATCGAGAACGAACCTGCTCGTCAGGTTGCGCCGCTTATTCCTGAGTCTCAACCTGCTCCACACCAGTGGCGTCAAATGCCTTTCTGGCAGAAAGTACGCCCGTGGGCCAGCTCGCTTACCCAAATGGGTGTGGCAGCGTGCGTTTCTCTGGCTGTGATCGTCGGCGTCCAGCAGTATAACGGACACTCCGATGCCTCCCAGCAGCCGGAAGCGCCAGTCTTCAACACTATGCCGATGATGGGCAAAGCCAGCCCGGTTAGCCTGGGCGTTCCGGCTGATGCCTCCGCCGGCAGCGGTCAGCAGGCGCAGGTTCAGGAGCAACGTCGTCGTATTAATGCTATGCTGCAGGACTATGAATTGCAGCGTCGCCTGCACGCTGAGCAGCTTCAGTTTGGCCAGGCCCAGACTCAGCAAGCCGCTGTTCAGGTGCCAGGTTATCAAACTTTAGGAACGCAATCGCAGTAATGAAGCAACTTTGGTGTGCCATGTCGCTCATGGCGGGCAGCCTGTTCTTCTCCACCAACGCCTCGGCTGATACATCGTCCGGGGCGTTGTTGCAGCAGATGAACCTGGCTAGCCAGTCCCTCAATTACGAGCTGTCTTTTGTCAGTATCAACAAACAGGGCGTTGAGTCGCTGCGCTATCGTCACGTGCGGTTGAACAACCAGCCCCTTGCTCAGTTGCTGCAGCTCGACGGTCCGCGTCGGGAAGTGGTGCTGCGCGGTACTGAAATCAGCTATTTTGAACCCGGTCTCGATCCCTTCACTCTGAATGGCGACTATATCGTCGATTCCTTGCCGTCTCTGGTGTATACCGATTTCAAAAAGCTGGCCTCGTATTATGATTTCATCTCCGTTGGCCGTACGCGTATCGCCGATCGCCTGTGCGATGTGGTGCGCGTAGTAGCCCGCGACGGTACGCGCTACAGCTACATTGCGTGGCTGGATGCCGAGACCAAGCTGCCGCTGCGCGTCGACCTGCTCGACCGCGACGGCGAAACCCTGGAGCAGTTCCGGGTGGTCTCATTCAATATCGGTGATAACGTAAGCTCGAGTATGGAAGCGCTGTCGAAAGCCAGCCTGCCGCCGCAGCTGTCGGTCCCGGAAAGCGGCAATAAAGCCAACTTTAACTGGGCGCCGACCTGGCTGCCGCAGGGCGTGACGGAAGTTTCCAGCAGTCAGCGTCGTTTACCGACCTTCGATGGCCCTGTCGAGTCGCGTCTCTATTCCGATGGTCTGTTCAGCTTCTCCGTCAACGTTAACCGCGCGACGGTAAACAGTAGCGATCAGCTGCTGCGCACCGGCCGCCGTACCGTCAGTACCTCGGTGCGCGATAACGCCGAAATCTCAGTGGTGGGCGAATTACCGCCGCAGACGGCAAAACGTATCTCCGACAGTATTAAGTTCAGGGCCGCGCAATGATCAAAGAGTGGGCGACTGTTGTCTCCTGGCACAACGGCGTGGCGCAGGTTCACTGCGATGTTAAAGCCTCTTGCAGCAGCTGCGCCTCGCGCGCCGGCTGCGGTAGCCGGGTGCTCAATAAACTGGGGCCGCAAACCAGCCATACCATTAGCGTCCCCTGTGAGCAGCCGCTGACGGCCGGGCAAAAAGTGGAGCTGGGCATTGCTGAAAGCAGCCTGCTGGGTTCGGCGCTGTTGGTCTACATGGCGCCGCTGTTTGGGCTGTTTGTGATGGCATCTATTTTTCAGGTGTTGTTTGCCAGCGATATCGCTTCGTTGTGCGGCGCGCTGTTGGGCGGCGTCGGCGGGTTCCTGGTGGCGCGTGGGCTGTCGCCGAAGCTGGCTGCTCGCCAGTCGTGGCAGCCGGTGATTTTAAGCGTTGGTTTACCGCCGGATCTGCTGCGCGTCGATACGCCTTCCTCTGGAATGGGGCAGTGATTTCACTGTCCCTCATCTTTATTTACGCTTCCTGATACAACGCCACAATTCTGCCGTTATGCTGGATCTAACAGCATTTCCTGGTTTCGCGGATGTAGTGTAGAATGCGGCGTTTTCGGATTAAAAAACGTCAGGCACAGAACAGCGGCCTCATGAGACTCGTAAGGCATAATTAACTCTAAATATGAAGAATATACGTAACTTTTCGATCATCGCTCACATCGACCACGGTAAGTCGACGCTGTCTGACCGTATCATCCAGATTTGCGGTGGCCTTTCTGATCGCGAAATGGCGGCCCAGGTTCTGGACTCCATGGACCTTGAACGTGAGCGCGGCATTACCATCAAGGCGCAGAGCGTCACCCTGGACTATAAAGCCAGCGATGGTGAAACTTATCAGCTCAACTTTATCGACACCCCGGGCCACGTTGACTTCTCCTATGAAGTATCGCGCTCCCTGGCGGCGTGCGAAGGCGCGCTGCTGGTGGTTGACGCCGGGCAGGGTGTAGAAGCCCAGACCCTGGCGAACTGCTATACCGCGATGGAAATGGACCTCGAAGTCGTCCCGGTTCTTAACAAGATCGACCTGCCTGCGGCCGACCCTGAGCGCGTAGCGGACGAGATTGAAGATATCGTTGGTATCGACGCTCACGACGCGGTTCGCTGCTCGGCGAAAACCGGTGTCGGCGTGCCGGATGTGCTGGAACGTCTGGTTCGGGATATTCCGCCGCCGGAAGGCGATCCGGACGCGCCGCTGCAGGCGCTGATTATCGACTCCTGGTTCGATAACTATTTAGGCGTCGTGTCGCTGGTGCGTATTAAAAACGGCACCATGCGCAAAGGCGACAAAATTAAGGTGATGAGCACCGGTCAGGTCTATAACGCCGACCGTCTGGGCATCTTCACCCCGAAACAGGTTGACCGTACCGAACTGAAATGCGGCGAGGTGGGTTGGCTGGTTTGCGCTATTAAAGACATCCTCGGCGCGCCGGTGGGCGATACCCTGACCGCGGCGCGTAATCCAGCGGATAAGGCGCTGCCGGGCTTCAAAAAAGTGAAGCCGCAGGTCTACGCCGGTCTGTTCCCGGTGAGCTCTGATGACTATGAGAACTTCCGCGATGCGCTGGGTAAACTGAGTCTGAACGATGCATCCTTGTTCTATGAGCCGGAAAGTTCTACGGCGCTGGGCTTCGGCTTCCGCTGCGGATTCCTCGGCCTGCTGCACATGGAAATCATTCAGGAGCGTCTGGAGCGTGAATACGATCTTGACCTGATTACCACCGCGCCGACGGTAGTCTATGAAGTAGAAACCACCTCTAAAGAGGTTATCTACGTCGATAGTCCGTCGAAGCTGCCGCCGCTGAATAATATTCAGGAACTGCGTGAGCCGATCGCCGAATGTCACATGCTGCTGCCGCAGGAGTTCCTCGGCAACGTGATCACCTTGTGTATCGAGAAACGCGGTGTGCAAACCAACATGGTTTACCATGGCAAACAGGTTGCGCTGACCTATGAAATCCCGATGGCGGAAGTGGTCCTCGACTTCTTCGACCGTCTGAAGTCCACCTCCCGCGGCTATGCGTCGCTGGATTATAACTTCAAGCGTTTCCAGGCCTCTAACATGGTGCGCGTTGACGTGCTGATCAACGGCGAGCGCGTCGATGCGCTGGCGCTCATCACGCACAACGACAACGCGCCGTATCGTGGCCGCGAGCTGGTCGAGAAGATGAAAGATCTGATCCCGCGTCAGCAGTTCGATATCGCGATTCAGGCGGCTATTGGTAACCACATTATCGCGCGCTCTACCGTGAAACAGCTGCGTAAAAACGTCCTGGCGAAATGCTACGGCGGCGACGTCAGCCGTAAGAAAAAGCTGCTGCAGAAGCAGAAAGAAGGTAAAAAGCGTATGAAACAGGTCGGTAACGTTGAACTGCCGCAGGAAGCGTTCCTCGCCATTCTGCACGTTGGTAAAGACGGCAAATAATCTAAGGAGTTGGCATGGCGAACATGTTTGCCCTGATTCTGGTCATTGCGACCCTTGTGACAGGGCTGTTGTGGTGTCTGGATAAGTTCATATTCGCACCAAAACGTCGTGAACGTCAGGCCGCTGCTCAGGCAGCGACCGGCGAGCAACTGGACAAGAAGACGCTGAAGAAAGTCGGCCCGAAACCGGGCTGGCTGGAAACCGGCGCCTCGGTCTTCCCGGTACTGGCGATTGTGCTGGTTGTGCGTTCGTTTATCTATGAACCTTTCCAGATCCCGTCAGGTTCGATGATGCCGACTCTGCTGATTGGCGATTTTATCCTGGTGGAGAAATTCGCCTACGGCATTAAAGATCCGATCTACCAGAAAACGCTGATCGAAACCGGTCATCCGAAACGTGGCGATATCGTGGTGTTTAAATATCCGGAAGATCAGCGTCTGGACTACATCAAACGCGCGGTCGGTTTACCGGGCGATAAAGTCACTTACGATCCGGTGGCTAAACAGGTGACGATTGAGCCTGGCTGCGCGTCGGGTCAGGCATGCGGTAGTGCCTTGCCGATCACCTACTCCAACGTCGAACCAAGCGATTTCGTTCAGACCTTCTCCCGCCGCAACGGCGGCGAAGCCACCAGCGGTTTCTGGCAACTGCCGAAAGGCGAAACCAAAGCCGATGGTATTCGTCTGACCGAGCGTAAAGAGACGCTGGGTGAAGTGACCCACCGTATTCTGACGGTACCCATCGCTCAGGATCAGGTGGGGATGTACTATCGTCAGTCCGGCCAGCCGCTGGCAACGTGGGTCGTTCCGCCGGGTGAATACTTCATGATGGGCGACAACCGCGACAATAGCGCCGACAGCCGTTACTGGGGCTTCGTGCCGGAAGCGAACCTGGTGGGTAAAGCCACCGCCATCTGGATGAGCTTCGAAAAACAGGAAGGCGAGTGGCCAACCGGCGTACGTTTATCGCGCATTGGCGGCATCCACTAATTCCCCGTCTTAATTCACGCTGCCAGCGCAATAACGGCAGCGTGAATTATTTAGTATTTAAATCCATCCAAACTAACGACATCCCTTGTCGTTGCGTATAGAATATCCCCCCGAAGTTTTTGGTTGTCTCTCGAAAGAGTGACACTGCACACGAAACCGCGTTGGTTAGTTTCTACCCTTATATATCAAGGGTATGTATGCTCAGGTCGGTTTCGTGTGCTGCATCTTTGACGCATTCATTTATTGGTAACGCATGAACCCCATCGTAATTAATCGGCTTCAACGAAAGCTGGGCTACACTTTTGTTCATCAGGAGCTGTTGCAACAGGCATTAACTCACCGCAGTGCCAGCAGCAAACACAACGAGCGTCTCGAGTTTTTAGGCGACTCTATTTTAAGTTTTGTGATCGCCAATGCGCTCTATCATCGTTTCCCTCGGGTAGACGAAGGGGATATGAGCCGTATGCGCGCGACGCTGGTGCGAGGCAATACGCTGGCGGAAATCGCCCGCGAATTTGAACTGGGCGAGTGCCTGCGCCTTGGGCCTGGCGAGCTGAAGAGCGGCGGTTTTCGTCGCGAATCGATTCTGGCTGATACCGTAGAAGCCTTAATCGGCGGGGTTTTCCTCGACAGCGATATTCAGAATGTTGAACGCTTAATCCTCTCCTGGTACCAGACTCGTCTGGACGAAATCAGCCCGGGCGATAAGCAAAAGGATCCGAAGACGCGTCTGCAGGAGTATCTGCAGGGTCGTCATCTGCCGCTGCCGTCTTACCTGGTCGTCCAGGTACGCGGCGAAGCGCACGATCAGGAATTTACTATCCACTGCCAGGTCAGTGGCCTGAGTGAACCGGTGGTTGGCACAGGTTCCAGCCGTCGCAAGGCGGAGCAGGCTGCCGCCGAACAGGCGCTGAAAAAACTGGAGCTGGAATGAGCGAAGAAAAAAGTTATTGCGGATTTGTCGCCATCGTTGGTCGTCCAAACGTTGGCAAATCCACGCTGTTGAACAAGCTGCTTGGGCAGAAGATCTCGATCACTTCCCGTAAAGCGCAGACTACCCGTCACCGCATCGTCGGTATCCATACCGAAGGGCCGTATCAGGCGATTTATGTTGATACCCCGGGCCTGCATATGGAAGAGAAGCGCGCGATTAACCGCTTAATGAACAAAGCGGCCAGCAGCTCGATTGGCGATGTGGAACTGGTTATCTTTGTTGTTGAAGGCACTCGCTGGACGCAAGATGACGAGATGGTGCTAAACAAGCTGCGTGATGCACGCGCGCCGGTGATTCTGGCCGTCAACAAAGTTGATAACGTGCAGGAGAAAGCGGATCTGCTGCCGCACCTGCAGTTCCTTGCCAGCCAGATGAACTTCCTCGACATTGTGCCGATCTCTGCGGAAACCGGCACCAACGTTGATACTATCGCGTCAATCGTACGTAAACATCTGCCGGAAGCGATTCATCACTTCCCGGAAGATTATATTACCGACCGTTCCCAGCGCTTTATGGCCTCCGAGATCATCCGCGAAAAGCTGATGCGTTTCCTGGGTGCTGAACTGCCGTACTCCGTGACCGTCGAAATTGAACGTTTCGTGAGTAACGAACGCGGCGGTTACGACATCAACGGCCTGATCCTCGTCGAGCGTGAAGGGCAGAAGAAGATGGTAATTGGCAACAAAGGCGCCAAAATCAAAACCATCGGCATCGAAGCGCGCAAAGACATGCAAGAGATGTTTGAAGCGCCGGTGCACCTCGAACTGTGGGTCAAAGTGAAATCCGGCTGGGCCGATGACGAGCGCGCGCTGCGCAGTCTCGGTTACGTTGACGACCTCTGAGTTAACGCAACGTGGATGGATGGCAGCGCGCCTTTGTCCTGCATAGCCGACCGTGGAGCGAAACCAGTCTGATGCTGGACGTCTTCACGGAAGAGTCCGGTCGCGTGCGCCTGGTTGCCAAAGGCGCACGCTCCAAACGCTCTAATCTCAAGGGCGCCTTACAGCCCTTTACCCCCTTACTGGTTCGCTTCGGCGGCCGCGGCGAAGTCAAAACGCTTCGCAGCGCGGAAGCCGTCTCGCTGGCGCTGCCGCTCAGCGGTATCACGCTCTACAGCGGTCTTTACGTTAACGAACTCATCTCCCGCGTGCTCGAGCACGAAACGCGCTTCTCTGAACTTTTTTTCGACTACCTGCATTGCATCCAGGCGCTTGCCGGGGCCAGCGGTTCGCCGGAGCCCGCGCTGCGGCGCTTTGAGCTGGCGCTACTCGGGCACCTGGGCTATGGCGTTGATTTCCTTCACTGCGCCGGCAGCGGCGACCCGGTGGATGACACCATGACCTACCGCTATCGCGAAGAAAAAGGCTTTATCGCCAGCCTGGTGATTGATAACAGCACGTTTACCGGGCACCATTTGAAAGCGTTGGCTAGCCGCGAGTTTCCGGATGTAGATACGCTGCGCGCCGCGAAGCGCTTTACCCGCATCGCCCTGAAGCCGTATCTTGGAGGGAAACCGCTCAAGAGCCGGGAATTGTTTCGCCAGTTTATGCCCGCGCGAAAGGCGCGAGCCGATAATACGAATAATGATTAACGAGGATTGTCATGGCTGAATTACTGTTAGGGGTCAATATTGACCACATTGCGACATTGCGTAACGCGCGCGGTACCGCTTATCCGGATCCGGTGCAGGCGGCTTTTATTGCTGAACAGGCCGGCGCCGATGGTATCACCGTGCACCTGCGCGAAGACCGCCGCCATATCACCGATCGTGACGTGCGCATCCTGCGCCAGACTCTGCACACCCGAATGAATCTTGAAATGGCGGTTACTGAAGAGATGCTGGCGATCGCCTGCGAAACTAAACCGCACTTTTGCTGCCTGGTGCCGGAGAAGCGTCAGGAAGTGACCACCGAGGGTGGGCTGGACGTGGCCGGGCAGCGCGATAAGATGCGCGATGCCTGTCAGCGCCTGGCGGATGCCGGTATTCTGGTCTCCCTGTTTATTGACGCAGATGATGAGCAGATCAAAGCGGCTGCCGACGTGGGCGCGCCGTATATTGAAATCCATACCGGCTGCTATGCCGATGCCAAAACCGATGCCGAACAGGCTAAAGAGCTTGAGCGTATCGCCAAAGCGGCGACCTATGCCGCCAGCCTTGGCCTGAAGGTGAACGCCGGTCACGGTCTGACCTATCACAACGTGAAAGCCATTGCCGCCTTACCGGAAATGCACGAACTGAATATCGGCCATGCCATTATTGGTCGCGCAGTGATGAGCGGCCTGAAAGAGGCTGTCGCGGAAATGAAACGCCTGATGCTGGAAGCGCGCGGCTAATGGCGATTCTCGGGCTGGGTACCGACATCGTCGAAATCGCCCGCATCGAAGCGGTGATCGCCCGTAGCGGCGATCGCCTGGCGCGCCGGGTGCTGAGCGATCACGAATGGAGTATTTGGGAGCAGCACCAGCAGCCGGTGCGTTTTCTGGCAAAACGCTTTGCGGTCAAAGAAGCGGCGGCGAAAGCGCTCGGAACCGGTATTCGCAACGGCCTGGCGTTTAACCAGTTCGAAGTTTACAACGATGAATTGGGCAAGCCGAAACTGCGGTTATGGGGCGAAGCAAAGCTTTTAGCCGAACGGATGGGGGTAAGCGCTATTCACGTCACTCTCGCCGATGAACGCCACTACGCCTGCGCCACGGTGATCGTCGAAAGCTAAACCCGCGGTTAAAGCTTATCCGCGTGGTGCATGAGCACGAATTTATCCCACAACTGTTCTTCATTCTCGACGTGCGCCGGATCTTTGAGAATAGTATTCGGGATCGGACACACTTTCTGGCAGGTTGGCGTGTCGTAGTGGCCCACGCACTCGGTGCAGCGGTCGCTGTTAATCTCATA
Source organism: Klebsiella sp. JN_Kp121 (assembly GCF_040062145.1). Classification (NCBI taxonomy): domain Bacteria; kingdom Pseudomonadati; phylum Pseudomonadota; class Gammaproteobacteria; order Enterobacterales; family Enterobacteriaceae; genus Klebsiella; species Klebsiella sp. JN_Kp121. The sequence goes on along the minus strand of NZ_JBEAHX010000011.1, from coordinate 129,096 downwards.
AATGCTCTCGCCCATCGAAATAGCCTCATTTGGGCACTCCGGTTCGCACATATCGCAATTGATGCATTTTTTGGTGATTAACAGCGCCATCAGGAAAATCTCAGAAACAACACAAACAGGGCGGGCATTATACGCCCATTTTCTACTCAGACCAGCTTTTTCACCAGCGCTTCGCTAGCGTGTTTATTTATAATCCCGTGAGCCTGAATGTGTACCTGGTACATTTATTAGCTTGCTTGTTGTACCCCCGTACACTTATGATGATTTTATAATCATGGTACGCAGGATGCGGTATGTACACTTTTATTGAGCTGCAGGGTGGCGTCAGGCGCTTCTACCGGATGACGAGTTTCGCTTTTTTCAGGAGATGTTGATTGAAGATCCTGAGGCTGGCGATACCATCGCAGGGACAGGGGGATTTCGAAAAATTCGCTGGAGCCGACCGGGGATGGGCAAGCGTAGCGGGGTGAGAATTATTTATTACAATGTGACGCGTAAAGGGCGGATTTATCTGGCATTGGTTTATCCCAAAAATGAGCTGGATGATTTAACGGAAGAACAAAAGAAGATGCTGAAACAGTTATCCGATATGCTGGAATAACGCTGAGTTTCTATCACTCCACGGGACCACGGTGTCAGTGGTGTCCACGAGGGCGATGAGGTACAGATGAAAGACGAATTATTTGCCGATCTGCTGGCCAGTGCAGAAGAAATGGTGAGAATTGAAAAAGGTGAGCAAACCCCTGAGCCACAGCATGTTCACACTTTTAGCCCGATTGATGTGAAAGCGATTCGCGAAGCGACTGGCTTAAAACAGCAGGATTTTGCTCTCGCCGTAGGCGTTAGCTATGACTTAGTTAAAAGCTGGGAAACTAAACGGCGTCAGCCAACCGGGGCGCCGCGAAAATTGCTGCTTTTATTACAGATAAATCCTTTTATTATCAATCAGCTAAAAAAAATTTGATGTTTATGGGCATTGCCTGATGCCCATTTTCTACTCAGACCAGCTTTTTCACCAGCGCTTCGCTATGGCGTATGCGTTCCGGCGCGTGTTCAAGATCTTGCTGCACCAGCGCCATAAAGAGGAGATCGGTGAGCATCATTTGCGCGCTGGTGGAGGAGATGGCTGCGCTGCGCGTCGCCTGCTCTTCAGCAATGGTGTAAAGACACTGTGAAGCCTGCTGCTGCAACGCGTTGGGAGTGAAACCGGTGATCGCGAGGATCTTGCTGCCGACGCGGAGCGCTTCAGCAGCCGCCATATTGATCTCGCGGCGTTCTCCGGAATAGGAGATAGCCAACAGCAGATCGTCCGCCGACATCGCCTGCACCGTTGCCAGCAGCGCATGCATATCCTGCTCGGCGACGGCGTTGATGCCAATTTTCATTAACTTCCAGCTAAAATTGCGCGCCACCAGCCCGGAGGCGCCGATGCCGGTAATGATCACCCGGCGAGCATCGCGCAGCAGGGCCACTGCTTCCAGAAGTTTCTCTTCGCTGTTGACGTCCAGCGAGGCGTGCATCGCCGCGATGTTATCTTTGATCAGCTTTTCACCCACCAGACGCAGCGGATCGTCGCCGCGAATTTGGTTATGTACCGGTACAGAGTGCGGGTCCGGACTGCTGGCCAGCGCTTCGCTCAGCGCCAGTTTTAATGCCGGAAAGCCTTTGAACCCCATTTTTTGCGCGAACTTCACCACGCTGGACTGGCTGACGCCCGCTTCGCCCGCCAGCTGCTGCGAGCTGAGATGGCGGGTTTGGTCCGGCTGAGCCAGAATAAAGTCGGCAAGTTTTTTGTCGCTCGCCGCCAGCGACGGGTAACGTTGGCGGATGCGGATTAAACAGTTCATGGCTTCTCCGAAGGAGGGCGTTAGCGGCTGAAAGAATTTTGTATTCGATTATAAGTGGAATAGTACGAATTAAAAATTCTGCTGTGAAGAATTATGCGAATGGGTCAGATTCTGAATCTTACCTCAACCGTGGCAGACAATTTCGCGCTCGTCGCGGCAAGCCTGTTAAGCTATCGGCATCGCCAGGAAAATCCGTACCAGAAAGGAGTTCGGTTTGAACAGTAACGCGCGACGAGTCGTGTTTTTCGATCTTGATGGCACATTGCACCAGCAGGATATGTTCGGCAGCTTTATTCGTTACCTCTTACGTCGTCAACCGCTCAACGTACTGTCAGTGGCGGCCTTGTCGCCAATAGTACTGCTGGGCCTGTTGGTTAACGGACGCGCGGCGCGCTGGCCGATGAGCCTGCTGCTGTGGGCCGCCACCTGCGGCCGGCGTGAAAGCCATCTTAAGCGTCTGGAGGCGGAGTTCGTTAGCTGGTTTCGCCAGCACGTGACCGCCTTTCCGGTGGTACAGGGCCGGCTAAACGACTATTTAACCAGTACCGATGCCGACGTCTGGCTGATTACCGGCTCACCGCAGTCGCTGGTGGAACTGGTCTATGCCGATACGCTTTGGCTGCCGCGCGTAAAGCTTATCGCCAGCCGCATGAGCCGCCGTCGCGGCGGCTGGGTGCTGACGCTGCGTTGCCTGGGCCATGAGAAAGTAGCGCAGCTGGAACAGCGGATCGGCGCGCCGCTACGCTTATATAGCGGCTATAGCGATAGCGAGCAGGATAACCCGCTACTCTGTTTTTGCCAGCATCGCTGGCGAGTGACGCCGCAGGGCGATCTCCAGCAGCTCGAATAATTCCGCTGCAGGCGAATTATTTGGGCGATATATAGCGCCCATGTATAATGCGCCCCGCTTTTTCTGCAGGAGTGCCGCTGTGTCTGACCACGAATTTAATGATGAATACTGGATGCGCCATGCGCTGACGTTGGCGAAACGCGCCTGGGAAGAGGGCGAGGTGCCGGTGGGCGCCGTGCTGGTGCATAACAATCAGGTCATCGGCGAGGGCTGGAACCGGCCAATTGGTCGTCACGATCCCACCGCCCATGCCGAAATTATGGCGCTGCGTCAGGGAGGGCTGGTCCTGCAGAACTATCGTTTAATTGATGCTACGCTGTACGTCACGCTGGAGCCATGTGTGATGTGCGCCGGGGCGATGGTGCATAGCCGCATCTCGCGGCTGGTGTTCGGTGCCCGCGATGCTAAAACCGGCGCGGCCGGGTCGTTAATCGATGTGCTGCATCATCCGGGGATGAACCACCGGGTTGAAATTACCGAGGGAATTCTGGCTGAATCTTGCTCCGCGATGCTGAGCGACTTCTTCCGCTGGCGGCGGGAAGAGAAAAAGGCATTGAAGAAAGCGCGTCAGGAAGAGGGCTAACGTCCCATTGTCGGCAACTTCAGCTTAACGTTGTCGACGAGCTTTTCGCCGCGGAATTTAAAGAAGGGCATCGCATACTCTTTATGCTCGCTATCGAGTTCTTCCGGCGCGACGGCTGGATAAGCTTCGGCAATCGCCATTTCTTGCGCCGCTTTCCTTTCCTGTTCAGACAAATATCCAACCAGGCTGATATGGTACTTACGAATATTTTCCACGTAGGCGTAAGCCTCATGGCCGCGGGCGTAGCCATATTTTAAGCGGCTGTAGTAGGGCTTCTGGCTCAGCAATGGCAGACGCTGCTTAACGTCGGACCAGCTGTTCGGGTTGCCTTTTTGTTTTTTAGTCAGCGCCATTGCGTCAAGCATATGCGCGTAGCCCATATTATAGGCCGCCAGCGCAAACCAGATCCGCTCCTCTTTCGGGATCGCCTCCGGCACTTTGGCCATCATATCCTGCAGATAGCGCATGCCGCCGTCGAGGCTCTGTTCGGCATCGGTACGATCTGTCAGACCTAAACTTTGGGCAGTGTTACGGGTTAGCATCATCATACCGCGCACGCCGGTCGGCGAGGTGGCCTGCGGATCCCAGTGCGACTCCTGCCAGGCAATCGCCGCCAGCAGTCGCCAGTCGATCTGTCGGGCGTATTTCTCAAACAGCGGCTTCAGATCCGGCAGCGTATTCTGTACCGCGCGCAGGAAGGTGCGGGTATCAACATAGTCGAAGTCGTTGCCGTGGCCGAGATACTTCTCTTCCAGGCGGGCGAGGGTGCCGTCTTCATTCATACTATTAAAGAAATCGAGCATGGCTGCCGATAGTGAATTGTCTTCGCTTTTTTCGCTAAACCAGGTGACCGGCTGTTCATCGCTGATGTCGAGAGCCACCGCCAGCTCCGGATGTACGCGCTGGAACAGGCTGACGGCGACGGAATCGGCGACGGTATATTCCAGCGTGCCGTCGATGACCGCCTGCATCAGGGCGGTGGTGCCGCGCTTTTCATCAACGCGCCAGTTGAGGTCCGGGTATTTGCTCTCCTTCAGCGCCTGCAAGTCGTTGAGGGCGACGTGGCCTGGGGCGATGGCGAGCTGTTCGGCATTGATCCCGGCCAGCGTACGCGGACGATTACCGCCAACGCGATAGACCAGCTGCTGCGAAACGGAATAATAGGTGGGGCCCGCCTGATAGTTCTTTACCCGCTCGGTGTTATAGACCAGCCCGGCGGCCAGCATATCGGTTTTACCGGCATCGAGATCGTCAAATAGCTGGCTAATATTCTGCCGCACGGTGACTTTCAGCTTCACCCCAAGGTAATCGGCGAAGCGTTTCGCCAGTTCGTAATCGAGACCGTAGTCTTTGTTGTTGATGGCAGCGTAGGTCAGCGGTGAGTTAATTGTACTCACGCGCAGTTCGCCGCGAGCAATGATCCCGGCAACGCGGTTCTCCGGTTTTCCCATCCACGGTAAAGACGGCCACAGCGCCGCCGCCAACAAAAGGGTGACGACGCCGATCAGCAGATAATTAATCTTTAATTTTTTCAAATAGTTAATTTTCTGCAGCGTGGAGTTCCTCAGCTGGGTATATCCGGAAAAAGTAAAAGGTTGCCGTAAGTTGAGCGGCATTTTGCTTAAGAATGCGCCAGTTGGCAACATATTCGCGATTCATGTCACATTTATTGATAAAACTGATGAATCATTTTATTTCTACGCAAACGGTTTCGTCGGGGCTCAGGATTCTCTATAATGGCGCCCGTTTCCCCCTGGCTCACCTTGAAAGCTTCGAAGACGAGAGACTTATGATGGATATTTTGCGTGGTTCACCTGCACTGTCGGCATTCCGTATCAACAAACTGCTGGCACGTTTTCAGGCGGCCAACCTGCCGGTTAGCACCTTATACGCGGAGTATGTTCACTTTGCCGACCTGAGCGCCCCGCTAAGCGATGAGGAGCGCGAAAGACTGGTCAGACTGCTTAAATATGGCCCAAGCCTCAGCAGCCATACGCCAACCGGTAAATTACTGCTCGTCACCCCTCGCCCCGGCACTATCTCCCCCTGGTCCTCCAAAGCTACCGACATCGCCCATAACTGCGGTTTATCGCAGGTCGTGCGGCTGGAACGCGGCGTGGCGTACTACGTTGAAGCACAGGGTCTGAGCGATGCGCAGTGGGACGCCGTTGCGGCGGAGCTGCACGATCGCATGATGGAGAGCGTTTTCACTGAGCTGGAAGAGGGAGAGAAGCTGTTTGCTCACCATCAGCCGACACCGGTGGCCAGCGTGGACCTGTTGGGCCAGGGACGTCAGGCGCTGATTGACGCCAACCTCCGTCTGGGGCTGGCGCTGGCCGATGACGAAATCGACTACCTGCAGGACGCATTCGTTAAGCTTGGCCGCAATCCGAACGACATTGAACTGTATATGTTCGCGCAGGCCAACTCGGAACATTGCCGCCACAAAATTTTTAACGCCGACTGGATTATCGACGGCCAACAACAGCCGAAGTCGCTGTTTAAAATGATTAAAAATACCTTCGAGAAAAACCCGGAATATGTGCTGTCTGCCTATAAAGACAACGCCGCGGTAATGGAAGGTTCCGAAGTCGGACGCTATTTCGCCGACTACCAGACCGGGCGCTATGACTTCCATCAGGAGCCGGCGCACATTCTGATGAAAGTTGAAACTCACAACCACCCGACGGCGATTTCGCCGTGGCCGGGCGCCGCAACCGGCTCCGGCGGCGAGATCCGCGACGAAGGCGCCACGGGGCGCGGCGCGAAGCCGAAAGCGGGTCTGGTCGGCTTCTCGGTGTCTAACCTGCGTATCCCGGGTTTTGAACAGCCGTGGGAAGAGGATTTCGGTAAACCTGAGCGTATCGTGACCGCGCTGGATATCATGACCGAAGGCCCGCTGGGCGGCGCGGCGTTTAACAACGAATTTGGTCGTCCGGCGCTGAATGGCTACTTCCGTACCTATGAAGAGAAAGTGACCAGCCACAATGGCGAAGAGCTGCGCGGCTATCACAAACCGATCATGCTGGCGGGCGGTATTGGCAACATCCGCGGCGAGCACGTCCAGAAGGGCGAAATCACCGTTGGCGCCAAGCTTATCGTGCTGGGCGGCCCGGCGATGAACATTGGTCTCGGCGGCGGCGCGGCGTCATCCATGGCTTCCGGCCAGTCTGATGCCGATCTGGATTTCGCCTCTGTACAGCGCGACAACCCGGAAATGGAGCGACGCTGTCAGGAAGTGATCGACCGCTGCTGGCAGCTGGGCGATGCGAATCCGATTCTGTTTATCCACGACGTTGGCGCGGGCGGTCTCTCTAACGCCATGCCGGAGCTGGTGAGCGATGGCGGCCGCGGCGGAAAATTCCAGTTGCGCGATATCCTCAGCGATGAGCCGGGCATGAGCCCGCTGGAGATCTGGTGTAACGAATCCCAGGAGCGTTACGTTCTGGCGGTCGCGCCGGAACAGCTGCCGCTGTTTGAAGAGCTGTGCCGCCGCGAGCGCGCGCCTTATGCGGTGATCGGCGAAGCAACGGCGGAGCAACATCTTAGCCTGAGCGACAGCCACTTTAACGATCAGCCGATCGACCTGCCGCTGGACGTCCTGCTCGGAAAAACGCCGAAAATGACGCGTGACGTGCAAACGCTGAAAGCGCAGGGCAGCGAGCTGGATCGTCAACCAATGACGATTGCCGATGCGGTTAACCGCGTGCTGCATCTGCCGACGGTGGCTGAGAAAACCTTCCTTGTGACCATCGGCGATCGCACCGTGACCGGTATGGTGGCGCGTGACCAGATGGTGGGGCCGTGGCAGATCCCGGTCGCCAACTGCGCGGTGACCACCGCCAGCCTCGATAGCTACTACGGCGAAGCGATGGCGATGGGTGAACGCGCGCCGGTTGCGCTGCTCGACTTTGCCGCCTCTGCCCGCCTGGCGGTCGGCGAAGCGTTGACAAACATCGCCGCTACGCAGATTGGCGAACTCAACCGCGTCAAACTGTCGGCAAACTGGATGGCGGCAGCCGGTCACCCGGGTGAAGACGCCGGCCTGTATGAGGCGGTAAAAGCAGTCGGTGAAGAACTGTGTCCAGCGCTGGGCCTGACTATCCCGGTGGGTAAAGACTCAATGTCGATGAAAACCCGCTGGCAGGAAGGAAGCGAGCAGCGCGAAATGACCTCGCCGCTGTCGCTGGTGATCTCCGCGTTTGCCCGCGTTGAAGACGTGCGCGGCACCGTGACCCCGCAACTCTCTACGGAAGATAACGCCCTGCTGCTGATCGATCTCGGCAAAGGGCGTAACGCGCTGGGCGCCACCGCGCTGGTGCAGGTCTATCGTCAGCTAGGCGACCAGCCGGCCGACGTGCGTGATGTCGCGCAGCTGAAAGGCTTCTGGGACGCGATGCAGGCGCTGGTGGCGCAGCGTAAGCTGCTGGCTTATCACGACCGCTCCGATGGCGGCTTGTTAGTGACGCTGGCGGAAATGGCTTTTGCCGGTCACTGCGGCGTAACAGCCGATATCGCCGCGCTGGGCGACGACCGTCTGGCGGCGCTGTTCAACGAAGAATTGGGCGCGGTGATTCAGGTTCGCGCCGCCGACCGCGAAGCGGTGGAAGCGCTGCTGGCGATGAATGGTCTGGCAGATTGCGTGCACTACTTAGGCCAGGCGACGGCAGGCGATCGTTTTGTTATCACCGCCGACGGTCAGCCGCTGTTCAGCGAAAGCCGCACCACGCTGCGTATGTGGTGGGCGGAGACCACCTGGCAGATGCAGCGCCTGCGCGATAACCCGGAATGCGCCGATCAGGAGCACCAGGCGAAGTCTAACGATAGCGACCCGGGCCTTAACGTTAAGCTGTCGTTTGATATCAATGAAGATGTTGCCGCGCCGTATATTGCGACCGGCGCGCGCCCGAAAGTGGCCGTGCTGCGCGAGCAGGGGGTTAACTCCCACGTTGAAATGGCGGCCGCTTTCCATCGCGCCGGCTTCGATGCCATCGACGTGCATATGAGCGATCTGCTGGCGGGTCGTACTGGTCTTGGCGACTTCCATGCGCTGGTGGCCTGCGGCGGTTTCTCCTACGGTGACGTACTGGGGGCAGGCGAAGGTTGGGCGAAATCGATTCTGTTCAACGAACGCGTACGCGATGAGTTCGCCACTTTCTTCCATCGCCCGCAGACGCTGGCGCTGGGCGTGTGTAACGGTTGTCAGATGATGTCCAACCTGCGTGAGCTGATCCCTGGAAGCGACCTGTGGCCGCGCTTCGTACGCAACCACTCTGACCGCTTTGAAGCGCGTTTCAGCCTGGTTGAAGTCACCCAGAGCCCATCGCTGCTGCTGCAGGGCATGGCCGGTTCGATGATGCCGATTGCCGTTTCTCACGGCGAAGGGCAGGTGGAGGTGCGGGACAGCGCGCACCTGGCCGCGCTTGAAAGCAAAGGCCTGGTGGCGCTACGTTTCGTCGATAACTTCGGCAAAGTGACGCAAACCTATCCGGCGAACCCGAACGGCTCGGTGAACGGCATTACCGCGGTAACCAGCGAAAACGGTCGCGCGACGATCATGATGCCGCACCCGGAACGCGTCTTCCGTACCGTCAGCAACTCCTGGCACCCGGAAAACTGGGGTGAAGACAGCCCATGGATGCGTATCTTCCGCAACGCGCGTAAGCAACTGGGTTAATCTAAGTTGATGAAAACGGGCCCCCTGTTAATCCAGGGGGCTTTTTTATTTGTGATCGAGGCCGTATCAGAGTGTCGGGAATTGCCGACAGACGCGGTTTAAGGGTGTCTCTGAATGACGACACTTAAGCTATTGATTTTAAATATGTGTAATTGAGGACTGATTTGTTGTTGCCAATTGGCGACACTATGGTCAAAGAATAGACAAATGAATTTTAGTGGGTTATTGCATGTAATTCGTTATATATCATACTGTTAATAATTTGTTTTGAAAGGTGGCATAGTTCGTGCATAATAATCAGCAGTGGCTCATTCACCTTCTTATGTCAGCCCCTTCGGGAAGCGCTACATAAACTTCGAATGACGCACAAACAGGTGCCTGCCGTCCAACTCCTGATAACAGCTCTGCTTTATCAGTCATCGGGCGAAACGTCGAGTAAGGCACCGCCTCATTCCTTAATAAAGGCAGGCTTTAGAGCCTGCCTTTATTGTTTCTGCCGTGGATGTTTCCGCCATCCTCAGTTAGCATCTTCAGGAGCTAATGGTTGAGGCTATATCTTTGAAGCGATTCTCTCTTTTCCCCCGTTCCTTGCGCCAACTGGTGACGCTGTCCTTTGTGCTGATCATGCTGCCGCTGCTGGTGCTGGCATGGCAGGCCTGGCAAAGCCTGAACGCGCTAAGCGCCCAGGCCGCGCATATTAACCGCACCACCTTGACGGATGCGCGGCGTAGCGAAGCGATGGTCAACGCCTCGCTGGAAATGGAGCGTAGCTATCTCCAGTATTGCGTGCTGGACGATCCTACCCTTGAGCGGGTCTATCAAAATCAACGTAAGCGTTATAGCGAAATGCTTGAGGCGCTCTCCGGCGTGTTGCCGGATGCTCACATTTGGCAGACCCTGCGGCAGAACCTCGCCGACCTGGCCCAATTGCGTTGCCATAATAGCGCGCCGGACGTCAAAGCCGCGGCGAGTCTCGAAGCCTTTGCCGATGCTAACAGTGAAATGGTGCAAGCGACCCGCACGGTAATCTTCTCCCGCGGCCAGCAGCTACAGCAGGAGATCGCCGAGCGCGGGCAGTTCTTCGGCTGGCAGGCGCTGGTTCTGTTTCTGCTGAGCCTGACGCTGGTTTTGCTGTTTACCCGCATGATCATCGGCCCGGTGAAGGGCATCGAGAAGATGATTAACCGCCTGGGAGAGGGAAAGTCGCTGGATGATGCGGCACTGTTCACCGGCCCGCGCGAACTGCGATCGGTCGGTAAACGGATTATCTGGTTGAGTGAACGTCTGGCGTGGCTGGAGTCCCAACGCCACCAGTTTCTTCGTCATCTGTCACATGAACTGAAAACACCGCTCGCCAGCATGCGTGAAGGTACGGAACTGCTGGCGGACCGGGTAGCGGGGCCGCTGACGACGGAACAGCAAGAAATCGTTGAGATCCTTGATAACAGCAGCCGCAATCTGCAAAAGCTGATCGAACAGCTGCTCGACTATAACCGCAAACTGGCCGATGGCCCGGTCGAGCGGCAGAAAGTGGATATTGCCGAACTGGCGCAGACCGTCGTTTCCGCGCATAGTTTACCGGCAAGAGCCAAGATGATGTCTACCGAGCTGGCGCTGGGTGAACGCTTCTGCCTGGCGGAGCCGACGTTGCTGACCAGCGTGCTTGATAATCTGTACTCCAATGCGGTGCACTATGGCGCTGAATCCGGTAACATTCGGATTCATAGTTACCGCCACGGCGAGCAGGTTCGTATCGATGTCGCCAATAGCGGCGAGCCGATCCCCGTCGCCGAAAGAAATATGATTTTCGAGCCTTTTTATCAGGGAAGCCACCTGCGTAAAGGGGCAGTAAAAGGCAGCGGTCTGGGGTTGAGTATCGCCCGCGACTGCGTACGGCAAATGCAGGGAGAGCTGAGCCTGGTCGATGATAATCCCGGGTTCATCTGTTTTCGCATCTCGCTCCCCGCCGCTGAGCCGGGAAAAACCAACACATGAATCAACATTGGGTGAATATGTCCCTCTTTTTCGCATTGCGCCGTCCTTTACGGGGATGGCTGCTGTCGGGCCTATGCTGCCTGACGCTGGCGGGTTGTTCTGCCGCTATGTCGCCGCGCGCCGCAGACGGCAATGCGCCGCCCGAGCTACCGGAACATCAGGTGGCGGATTTTCTCTCCGTAGATTGCGCCAATATCTGGTCTCTGGAAAACGATGCCAGTGATAAGAACCCGCTGTATTGGCTGCGTGGTATTGACTGCGCGGATCGCCTGGCGCCGGTACAAGCCCGCGCCGAAGCCAAATTGCATAACGATGATAACTGGCAGGATGCGTTGAAACGCGGCATTCTGCTGGCCGACGCCAAAATCACCCCCGATGAGCGTCGCGAAATGGTTGCCCGCATCGACAGCTTTAGCCCGCAAATCGCCGCGCAGGTTCGCCCGCTGTACCGGCTGTGGCGCGACGGCCAGGCCCGGCAATTGCAGTTATTTGAGGAGCGCTCCCGCTACGGCAAACTCCAGCAATCGAGCGATGCTGAACTGGAAACCTTGCGTCAGCAGGAGCAGCAGTTGCGTAGCCAACTGGAGCTGACCACCCGCAAGCTGGAAAACCTTACCGATATTGAGCGCCAGCTCTCCAGCCGTAAGCCCGGCGGCAATTTTAATAGCGGTAGCGACAAGGTACCGGAGGTGATCCATGACGATCCGTAAACCCGCCCACCTGTTGCTGGTGGACGACGATCCGGGGCTGTTAAAGCTGCTGGGGATGCGACTGGTCAGTGAGGGTTATAGCGTGGTCACGGCGGAAAGCGGGCCCGAGGCGCTACGCGTGCTGACGCGCGAGCGGGTGGACCTGGTGGTGAGCGATTTACGCATGGATGAAATGGACGGCCTGCAGCTGTTTGCTGAAATCCAGAAGGCGCAACCCGGCATGCCGGTCATCATCCTGACCGCCCACGGCTCTATTCCTGACGCCGTTGCCGCTACCCAGAAAGGGGTGTTTAGTTTTCTGACTAAACCGGTCGATAAAGACGCGCTATATAAAGCGATTGACGATGCTCTCGAGCAGAGCTCGCCGGCCACCGACGAGCGCTGGCGACAGGCGATTGTCACACGTAGTCCACAGATGCTGCGGCTGCTCGAGCAGGCCGGTATGGTGGCGCAGTCTGACGTTAGCGTGTTGATTATCGGCCAGAGCGGTACCGGGAAAGAGATTGTCGCCCAGGCGATCCACAACGCCAGTCCGCGCCACGAAAAACCGTTTATCGCGATTAACTGCGGCGCGTTGCCGGAACAATTACTGGAGTCCGAACTGTTCGGCCACGCGCGCGGCGCCTTTACCGGCGCGGTCAGCAACCGCGAAGGGCTTTTTCAGGCCGCCGAGGGCGGTACGCTGTTTCTTGATGAAATCGGCGATATGCCCGTCGCGCTGCAGGTAAAGCTGCTGCGCGTCCTGCAGGAGCGTAAGGTGCGCCCGCTGGGCAGCAACCGCGATATCGACATCGACGTGCGCATTATTTCGGCGACCCACCGCGATCTACCGAAGGCGATGGCGCGCGGCGAATTCCGCGAAGATCTGTTCTATCGGCTCAATGTCGTTAACCTGAAGATCCCGCCGCTTTCCGAGCGCGCGGAGGATATCCCGCTACTGGCCAATCATCTATTGCGCCAGTCCGCCGACCGTCACAAACCTTTCGTGCGCGCCTTCTCCACCGATGCGATGAAGCGGCTAATGGCCGCCAAATGGCCGGGCAACGTGCGTCAGTTGGTTAACGTGATTGAACAATGTGTGGCGCTGACCTCATCGCCGGTGATCAGCGATGCGCTGGTGGAGCAGGCGCTGGAGGGGGAGAATACCGCGCTACCGACCTTCGTCGAGGCGCGTAATCAGTTTGAGCTCAACTACCTGCGTAAGCTTTTGCAGATAACCAAAGGTAACGTGACGCATGCCGCGCGGATGGCCGGGCGCAACCGCACCGAGTTTTACAAACTGCTGTCGCGCCACGAGCTCGACGCCAACGACTTTAAAGAGTAGCCCCGCGGCATAGCGCAAGCTATGATACGGTAAGCAACCGGTTACGCGACAAAGACAGGAAAACCATGAAAAAGATTGATGCGATTATTAAACCGTTCAAATTGGATGACGTGCGTGAAGCGCTGGCGGAAGTCGGTATCACCGGCATGACGGTCACCGAAGTCAAAGGGTTTGGTCGTCAGAAAGGGCATACCGAGCTGTACCGCGGCGCGGAATATATGGTGGATTTTCTGCCGAAGGTGAAAATTGAAATCGTGGTGACGGACGATATCGTCGATACCTGCGTCGATACCATCATTCGTACCGCCCAGACCGGTAAAATCGGCGACGGTAAAATCTTTGTCTTCGACGTGGCGCGGGTGATTCGTATCCGTACCGGTGAAGAAGACGACGCGGCGATTTAATCCTCGCCGCTCGCTGCAGTATTGCCGGGTGGCGCTGCGCTTACCCGGCCTACAAATCCCCGCGTCGTTGGGCTTACAGAACCTTATGCGGGCCGAAACATTCGTAATGAATGTTGTCTTTATTGACCCCTAATTCTACCAGCTGCTTCGCCGCAAACTGCATAAACGCTACCGGGCCGCAGAGATAGAATTGCATCTGCGGGTCGCGAATATTTTCCGCCAGCGGCGCTAAATCCATCAAACCTTCGCTATCAAAACGTCCTGCCTGACGGTCGGCCTCGCTCGGGCTGCGGTACCAGACGTGAGAGGTAAACTTCGGTAGCGCCGCGCCAAGCGCCTTCACTTCGTCCGCAAAGGCGTGAACGTCACCGTTTTCCGCCGCGTGGAACCAGTTCACCTGGCCCTGATGATGGCTTTTGGCCAGCGTATCCAGCATCGCCAGCATTGGCGTTTGGCCGACGCCGCCGGAGAGCAGGGTCACCGGCGTCTGCGCTTCCACGTTGAGGAAGAAGTCGCCCGCTGGCGCGGCTAAATAGACTACGTCGCCTTCGCTGGCGTGGTTATGCAGCCAGTTGGACACCTGGCCGCCATTCTCGCGTTTCACCGCGATGCGATAGCCTTTACCGTCCGCTCTGCGGGTCAGAGAGTATTGACGAATTTCCTGATATTCGAAGGCTTCCGGCTTCAACCAGATAGCCAGATACTGTCCTGGCTGGTAATCGGCGACCGGCTGACCGTCGACAGGCTCCAGTTCAAAGCTGGTAATAAGCTGGCTGCGCGGGGTCTTCTTAACAATGCGGAACGCGCGGGTACCTTCCCAGCCGCCATTTTTACTGGCGTTATCCTGATAGATCTCCGCTTCGCGGTTGATGAAGACGTTCGCCAGCACCCCGTAGGCTTTGCCCCAGGCGTCGAGTACTTCCTGGCCTGGGCTAAACATTTCGTCGAGGGTCGCCAGCAGATGGCTGCCGACAATATTGTACTGCTCCGGTTTAATCTGGAAGCTGGTATGTTTCTGGGCGATTTTTTCAACCGCCGGCAGCAGGGCCGGCAGGTTGTCGATATTACTGGCGTAGGCGGCGATAGCGTTGAACAGCGCTTCGCGCTGGTCGCCGTTGCGCTGGTTACTCATATTGAAGATCTCTTTGAGCTCCGGGTTATGAGTAAACATGCGGTCATAAAAATGCGCGGTTAGCTTTGGGCCGGTCTCTACAAGCAGGGGAATGGTGGCTTTGACCGTGGCGATGGTTTGAGCGTCGAGCATAGCAGCTTCCTTAAATGTTATCCTATTGATGCATTTCAAATGCATCTTATATAAATAACCCTGCTATGTAAATGGTTCTTTATCACTTTGCCGCAAAGCAGTTACAACATGAAGAATTTGCATCACAAACCTGAAAAGAAATCCGTTGATAATGTTTGATGCGTTATTGCTCAAAGCCTTGTGTGCTGTGGAGCCAATCGTTTGCGTAAAATCCTTTGTCAAGACCTGTTATCACAGAATGATTCGGTTATACTGTGGGCCGTTGTCCATCAGGACCGCCTTTTTAGGCCAAAATTTTATCGTTAGCTGAGTCAGGAGATGCGGATGTTAAAGCGTGAAATGAACATTGCCGATTATGATGCCGAACTGTGGCAGGCTATGGAGCAGGAAAAAGTACGTCAGGAAGAGCACATCGAACTGATCGCCTCCGAGAACTACACCAGTCCGCGCGTGATGCAGGCTCAGGGTTCCCAGCTGACTAACAAATATGCCGAAGGTTATCCGGGCAAGCGCTACTACGGTGGCTGCGAGTACGTGGATATCGTTGAGCAACTGGCTATCGACCGCGCGAAAGAACTGTTCGGCGCCGACTACGCTAACGTGCAGCCGCACTCCGGCTCGCAGGCTAACTTTGCCGTCTATACCGCTCTGCTGCAACCAGGCGATACCGTGCTGGGTATGAACCTGGCGCAAGGCGGCCACCTGACCCACGGTTCCCCGGTTAACTTCTCCGGTAAACTGTACAACATCATTCCTTACGGTATCGATGAGTCCGGTAAAATTGACTACGAAGACATGGCGAAGCAGGCCCAGGAGCACAAACCGAAGATGATCATCGGTGGCTTCTCCGCTTACTCCGGTATCGTTGACTGGGCGAAAATGCGTGAAATCGCTGACAGCATCGGCGCTTACCTGTTCGTCGATATGGCGCACGTAGCGGGCCTGATTGCCGCCGGCGTTTATCCGAACCCGGTTCCGCACGCCCACGTTGTTACTACTACCACCCACAAAACCCTGGCGGGTCCGCGCGGCGGCCTGATCCTGGCGAAAGGCGGTAGCGAAGAGCTGTACAAGAAACTGAACTCCGCCGTGTTCCCAAGCGCGCAGGGCGGCCCGCTGATGCACGTAATTGCCGCGAAAGCGGTGGCGCTGAAAGAAGCGATGGAGCCAGAGTTCAAAGTTTATCAGCAGCAGGTTGCCAAAAACGCCAAAGCGATGGTGGAAGTGTTCCTGAACCGCGGTTACAAAGTGGTTTCCGGCGGTACTGAAAACCACCTGTTCCTGCTGGATCTGGTAGATAAAAACCTGACCGGTAAAGAAGCTGACGCCGCCCTGGGCCGCGCCAACATCACCGTTAACAAAAACAGCGTACCGAACGATCCGAAGAGCCCGTTCGTGACTTCCGGTATCCGTATCGGTTCTCCGGCTGTGACTCGCCGCGGCTTTAAAGAAGCGGAAGTGAAAGAGCTGGCTGGCTGGATGTGCGACGTTCTCGACAATATCAACGACGAAGCTGTTATTGAGCGCGTCAAAGGTAAAGTGCTGGATATCTGCGCCCGTTTCCCGGTTTACGCGTAATCTTGCCGCGTTAAGATAAAAAAGGCCGCGATTGCGGCCTTTTTTGTGTCTGCTGGTTATCGACGGTCCAGCGAAATCGAACCTGGTCCGGTTATCGCCAGCAGCAGGAAGGCCCCGGCGATACTGACGTTCTTATAGAAGTTAATCATATTCGGCAATACCGCATCGCCGGTCATATCCCAGTAATGATGGCCGATAACCGCGGTACCCAGGGTGTAAAAGATAAAGATCACCGCCAGCGGGCGGGTGAAGAAACCTAAAATAATCAGAATAGCGGCGGGTACCTCCATGATGACCGCGATGATCGCCGCCAGCGTCGGCATCGGCGCGCCGGAAGAAGCCATATATTGTACCGTTCCGCTAAACCCCATCAGTTTCGGATAGCCAAAAATAATGAACAGCAGCACGATCGCAATACGTGCGATTAACAGCAGGACAGGGCGGGAAGAGCCAAAGTCAAAATAGCGTAGCGTGTTCATAATCAGTCCTTTATCACAGGCGTGTGATCTAAACGTAATACACATTTTTACTCCCCGCCACGCTGGGAAAATAATATTGTTGCGCCTCGTTGAGCGGCGATTAAGCCGATACGAGGGAAGCGCTCTGATGCCCGGTTATCGGATTTTTTTTCATACTGCCCGCCATGTCGCACACTCATCGCGTGACAATGCTCACGATTTTAAGAGAAATGTACTTAACGACCATGAAGATAGTGAGACATGGGTTTGCTCAGTATGCGCTTTATCGCCAGACTAGAGCTTCCATTCGGGAGGGAATCATGGTCTTGCACTCCACGCGCTGGCTGGCGCTAAGTTACTTCACCTACTTTTTTAGCTACGGTATTTTTTTACCATTCTGGAGCGTCTGGCTGGCAGGCGTTGGCCTGACGCCCGAAACCATTGGCGTGCTGCTCGGCGCCGGGCTGGTGGCGCGTTTTCTGGGCAGCCTGCTAATTGCGCCGCGGGTCAGCGATCCTTCTCGTTTGATTAGCGCCTTGCGTATCCTGGCGTTGCTGACGCTGCTGTTTGCTCTCGCCTTCTGGGTCGGTGGGCAGGTGGCCTGGCTGATGGTGGTCATCGTCGGATTCAACCTCTTTTTCTCGCCGCTGGTACCCTTAACCGATGCGCTGGCCAACACCTGGCAAAAGCAGATCACCATGGATTACGGCCGGGTGCGGTTGTGGGGATCGATTGCTTTTGTCATCGGTTCTGCGCTGACCGGCAAGCTGGTGAGTCTGTTTGATTACCGGGCGATCCTGTTGTTGTTAAGCCTGGGCACCGCTTCGATGCTGTTGGGCATGCTGCTGAAACCTTCAGTGATGCCGCAGGGGGAGAGCCGCCATCAGGAGGCGGCCGGACTACCGGCGTGGCTTAGCCTGGTGCGGCAAAGCTGGCGTTTTCTAGCCTGCGTCTGTCTGTTGCAGGGAGCGCATGCCGCCTACTATGGCTTCAGCGCGCTATACTGGCAGCAGGCCGGTTATTCTGCCTCCGCCGTCGGTTATTTATGGTCGCTCGGCGTCGTCGCCGAAGTGGTGATTTTCGCCTTGAGTAAAAAAGTGTTCCGTCGGTTTAGCGCCCGCGACCTGCTGCTGCTCTCGGCGGTGTGCGGGGTGGCGCGCTGGACGATTATGGGCTGGACGACCGCGCTGCCATGGCTACTGGTCGCGCAGATCCTCCACTGCGGAACGTTTACCGTCTGTCATCTGGCGGCCATGCGCTATATCGCCGCGCGGCAGGGAAGTGAGGTTATCCGCCTGCAGGCCGTTTACTCGGCGGTGGCGATGGGCGGCAGCATCGCGGTGATGACGGTGTTTGCTGGTTTCCTCTACCAGCACCTGCATCAGGGCGTCTTCTGGGTGATGGCGCTGGTGGCGCTACCGGCGCTGATCGTGCGACCGAAGGCGGTGAGCGCCTAATCCTCAAGCATTTTGCAAATCTGCTGCCGCTGGTGATCGCTAAAATTCTCTTCAGCATGAAACAGCGGCGGCGAAAACAGCGGTAGCGCGGTGGTGTAAGGCGTGACCACTAAGGTCACATCCTTCGGCGCGCCTTGTTGCTGAAACTGAGTCACGCTTAAGTATTTAATATTCAGCGGCAGCAGCGTTAATTCCCGCAATTGCATTTCCAGCGCCTGTTCCAGTTCGCAATTTTCCCGCGTCAGCAGCACTACCTGCTTTTCATGCAGGTCGGCTTTTTGCATCAACCACGCGCCGAAAATCACCGCGATTAAGCTGACCTCTTCCTGATTAAATTGAATATGATAGGCCGTTTCGAAATCGCGTAATGCCTCCTGGGTGGTACGCATCAGGCGCGGATACAGGCGTTCGATCTCCTCCGGTAAAGCGTTATCAATACCGATGGCGAATACGCTGCGGTTCAACGCCTGCGAAAGATGGATATAGAGCTGGTCACTCAACCCTTGTTCATCGCTGAATGGCCGTCCCGCCAGATCCTGGAAACGATGGATCAAGCGGGAGATCGCCAGATGCAGGCGTCTGTCCTGTTGATGACCGTCGTGAATGGGATCCGGGGTTTTCAGTAACATAAACAGCAGGGTCAGGAAAAGTTGTTCGCCGGCGTGGGGCGTGGCGCTGACCCGCCGCTGCCAGTGGCGGACGATTTCGGCGGCGAGGTTAAATTCCGCCGCGGCCTGCGCCCAGTTGCGCTGCTCACGGGTGAAATCCGGCGACTGGCCCAGATGATGTTGTAGCAGGCAGTACTGAAGATACAGGCGCAGGAACTGACCGTCCCGGCAGTCGAACTGCCGATTGAGCGCGCGAGCGCAGCGATTCACCAGCGCCTGAAGATTGGTATCATCATATAAGGTTCGCGCGATACCCTGCTGTTTAAGCTGCGTTTTTAACGCCGGGGTAAAATGGTGATGAACGAAATGCGGGCACAGGCGTAGCCCACGCCGGAGAGCGTGCAGCAGGCACAGGCGTTGATCGAGCGCGGCGCCTTCAATCCGATAGCTGCCGTCCATCTGCGACGCGAGAGTCAGTCGATGATAACGCTGAATTTCGCGCCCCGTCTCCGCGATATCCTGTTGGGCCGTCGCCTCATCCACCTGGTTGAGCCTGACCAGCTGTTGCGGCGTGACGGATTGTCCCGGAAGATAGAACATCAGGAGCACCTGGCTACGGCGCTGTGGACTGGAAAGCGCAGATGGTGGTTCAATCACTGTCATCATCTGGTAAGTTCCAGTTAGGGTTTCAGCTAAGAATAGCCAAAGGATGCAGGGTGAGCAGGGCGGGCCGCGGCCTTTAGATCAGGATTGCTGGCGAAGTTCACAGAATTTTTCACGCGAGGAACAGATGAAGAAAGTGAAACACTGCGTCGGTGCGGCATTTTTCATGGTTTTATCATTGTCAGCCGTTGCGCATCCGCACAGCTTCATTAATTTGCAGAGTGAAGCCGTGGTGAAAGACGGTCTGTTGACCGGCTTTAAGATGCGCTGGACGATGGACGAAATAACTTCAGCGGATCTGCTCTATGATGCCGGCAATGCAAAGGCGGGCAGCGAAGTATGGAAAAAACTGGCGGCGGAGGTCATGGCCAACGTACTCGGCCAGCACTACTTCAGCGAACTGTGGCATAACGGCCAGCGGGTTAAGTTTGCTAACCGCCCGGATGGCTACGGCCTTGCGCGTAGCGGGCTGCAGGCGGTACTCACCTTCACCTTGCCGTTGGCGACACCGCAACCTGTTGCCGGACAAACCTTTACTTTATCCACCTTCGATCCGACCTACTACGTCGATATGTTTTATGAGCAGGATAGCGATTTTTCGTTGCCTGCCGCGCTGCGGGCCTCCTGCAAGGCCACGGTAATGACGCCGAAACCCAACGACAAAATGTTGTCTTATGCGCAGTCGCTCGATAAAGAGGACGCGCCGCCGGAAGATATGGAACTGGGTAACTACTTCGCCCAGAAGGTAACCTTGACATGTCAGTAGTCTTTACGCCGCGAGCGCGGGCGCCGCGCTGGAAATCACTCTGGCCGCTGGCGCTGTTTCTGACGCTGACCGTCGTGGGCGGTATCTGGTTGTGGCTCGCCTGGCCGCAGGTACTGTTGCAAAGCGCGGTCTGGCAGCGTTCACTGAATCTTGAGCTCAGCCAACTGCTGCAGGCGGTGGCAGATAACCCTTCAGCGGCGGGGTTATCGCTGCTCGGGTTCAGCTTTGTCTACGGTGTGCTACATGCCTTAGGCCCCGGCCACGGAAAAATCGTGATTACCACCTGGCTTGCCACCCATCCCTCAAAGTTGAAATCGAGTATTACGCTGACGTTGGCGGCATCGCTGTTGCAGGGAATGGTGGCGATAGCGCTGGTGGTGGTGGTATTGACGCTGCTGCAGCTCCCGGCGCGTCAATTGCATCTCAGCAGCTTCTGGCTGGAGAAGGGCAGTTATCTGCTGGTCGGCGCATTGGGGCTTTTACTGTGCTGGCGGGCATTGAAAAAACTGCGAGTCTTGCTACGGCGGCCAACGTTTACCGCTTTTACCCTGCAGCACGTCCATGATGAACATTGCGGCTGCGGCCATCAGCACCTTCCGGCGCCGGATCAACTACAGAGTGGCGACGACTGGCGCGCCAGGCTGGCGATTGTGCTGTCGATGGGCATGCGTCCCTGCTCGGGAGCGATTATGGTGCTGCTGTTCAGTAAGGTGATCGGCGTCTTTGGCTGGGGCATGGCAGCCGCGCTGGTGATGGCGGCGGGAACGTCGCTGACCATAAGCGGGCTGGCGCTGTTGGTGCATGGATTCCGCCAGTTGGCTATCCGCCTGAGTCGCCATCAGGCACCAGCGATGTGGAAACAGGTTGGCTGGGCGACGCTGGCGCTGGCCGGCGGCGTGGCGCTATTGACGGCGGCTGTCGTGATGTGGAGTAGCGCGATCCCGCCGGGCGGCGGCTTGCGGCCGTTTTAGGGTATAAAAAAAGGAAGCCGCGGCTTCCTTTTTACATTCAGTGAGAAATTAACGCTTCAGCGCTTCGCTCAGCTGCTCGCGCATGTTCGCCAGCATCGCTTTTACGACGCGCGGGTTACCGGCTACGATGTTGCCGGTCAGCATATAGTTATGACCACCGGTAAAGTCGCAAACGATGGCGCCTGCTTCACGAGCGATCAGTTCACCAGCGGCGAAATCCCACGGTTTGAGGGCGATTTCAAAGTAACCGTCAACGCGGCCAGCGGCAACGTAGGCCAGATCCAGCGCGGCGGAACCAGTGCGACGGAAGTCAGCGCACTCGGTGAACATGTTGCCGAGGATGTTCATGTAAGCGGTAGCGTGCTGCTTCGCTTTGAACGGGAAACCGGTGGCGATGATAGTACCGTCGAGATCGCGAGCGTTGCTGCCGCGCAGACGGTAGCCGTTCAGCTGCGCGCCCTGGCCGCGGGTGGCGGTGAACAGTTCATTACGCATTGGATCGTAAACCACGGCGACTTCAGTACGGCCTTTAATGCGTACGGCGATGGAAACAGAGAAGTGTGGCAGACGTTTAACGAAGTTGGTGGTGCCATCCAGTGGATCGATAACCCATTGAATATCCTGATCTTCACCAGCGTGCTCGCCGCTTTCTTCGGTGATGATGGTGTGCTGTGGGTAAGACTTGCGAATGGTTTCGATAATAATCGCTTCTGCGGCTTTATCGACGTTAGTCACAAAGTCATTGCTGCCTTTCTGGCTGGTTTCTACGGAATCTGGCGTTTCGTAGTGCTTGGCAATTAAATTACCCGCCTTGCGCGCTGCGCGCACGGCAATGTTCAGCATCGGATGCATCGGTATCTCTCACTGGATGTTAAAGAACGGGAAAAAACGGCGCATATAGTAACAGCGAATTCTGCTTATGTCTCCGTTTTATGTTAGCATGCACGAATAATCTTTAGCCGAAGAACCATAATGCTGCAAAATATTCGAATCGTACTGGTAGAAACCTCACACACCGGCAATATGGGCTCCGTTGCCCGCGCGATGAAAACCATGGGCTTAACTAACCTGTGGCTGGTCAACCCGCTGGTGAAACCTGATTCCCAGGCCATCGCGCTGGCCGCTGGCGCCAGCGATGTGATTGGTAACGCGCAGATCGTCGATACCCTTGATGAAGCGCTGGCGGGCTGTAGCCTGGTGGTTGGCACCAGCGCGCGCTCCCGCACGCTGCCGTGGCCGATGCTGGATCCGCGCGAATGCGGTCTGAAAAGCGTCGCCGAAGGTCAGCATGCGCCGGTCGCGCTGGTCTTTGGCCGCGAGCGCGTTGGCCTGACTAACGACGAACTGCAGAAGTGCCACTATCACGTGGCGATCGCCGCCAACCCCGAGTACAGCTCGCTGAACCTGGCAATGGCGGTGCAGGTTATCGCCTATGAAGTGCGAATGGCCTGGCTGGCGACTCAGGAGCAGGCGCAGCCGGCGGTTGAACATGAAGAAACGCCATATCCGCTGGTCGATGATTTAGAACGTTTCTACGGCCACCTTGAGCAGACGCTGCTGGCGACCGGTTTTATCCGCCCGAATCATCCGGGGCAGGTGATGAACAAGCTGCGTCGTCTGTTCACCCGCGCGCGTCCGGAAAGCCAGGAGCTGAACATCCTGCGCGGGATGCTGGCGTCTATTGAGCAGCAGAATAAAGGTAAGTAAGCGCGTTAACGCCGGATGGCGCCTCGCTTATCCGGCCTACGAATCTGTTGTAGCCCGGGCGAGGCCTTTGGCCGACCCCGGGAGCGGCTCGAAATCAATAACGGCACGGAAAGCCAAATACCTGACTAAAACAGTCAAGTAAATAGTTGACCAATTTACTCGGGAATGTCAGACTTGGCCCTGCTATGCAATACCCATATTAATAAAAAGCCCGGGCAGGGGCGAGTTTGAGGTTAAGTAAGACATGAGACTGACATCTAAAGGGCGTTATGCCGTGACCGCAATGCTTGACGTTGCGCTCAACTCTGAAACGGGTCCGGTTCCGTTGGCAGATATTTCAGAGCGTCAGGGAATTTCGCTTTCCTATCTGGAACAGCTGTTCTCTCGCCTGCGTAAAAATGGTCTGGTATCCAGCGTTCGTGGACCAGGCGGCGGTTACCTGTTAGGTAAAGAAGCTGGCAGCATCGCCGTTGGCGAAGTGATCAGCGCCGTAGACGAATCCGTTGACGCCACCCGTTGTCAGGGTAAAGGCGGCTGCCAGGGTGGCGATAAGTGTCTGACCCACGCGCTGTGGCGCGATCTGAGCGAACGTTTGACCGGTTTCCTCAACAACATCACCCTGGGCGAACTGGTGAATAACCAGGAAATCCTCGATGTTTCTGGTCGTCAGCACAATCATGAATCTCAGCGTACTACGCGTTCTCAGGACGCCATTGACGTAAAACTGCGCGCCTAGCACGAGGCTTAGTTTCAGCTTGCGGCTTACGGGCTGCAAGGTGAAACGGCAGGGTAGATAGCAATAATAAAGATTTTCAGAATCAGGCCGGGATGTTGAGACATCTCGTGTACTCGGTCGTACATCAAGCCGGTTGCCTGGTTCCTTGCATTGAGTGATGTACGGAGTTTAAGAGCAATGAAATTACCGATTTACCTCGATTACTCCGCAACAACGCCGGTGGACCCGCGTGTTGCCGAGAAAATGATGCAGTTCCTGACCCTGGACGGGACCTTTGGTAACCCGGCCTCACGTTCTCACCGTTTCGGTTGGCAGGCTGAAGAGGCGGTAGATATCGCCCGTAATCAGATTGCCGAACTGGTCGGCGCCGATCCGCGCGAAATCGTCTTTACCTCCGGCGCAACGGAATCCGATAACCTGGCGATTAAAGGTGCAGCCAACTTTTATCAGAAAAAAGGCAAGCACATCATCACCAGCAAAACCGAGCATAAAGCGGTACTGGATACCTGCCGTCAGCTTGAGCGCGAAGGTTTTGAAGTGACCTACCTTGCTCCGCAGAGCAACGGTATTATCGATCTGAAAGAACTGGAAGCGGCGATGCGTGACGACACCATCCTGGTTTCCATCATGCACGTGAATAACGAAATCGGCGTGGTGCAGGATATCGCTACCATCGGCGAAATGTGCCGCGCCCGCGGTATCATTTACCACGTTGACGCCACCCAGAGCGTGGGCAAACTGCCTATCGATCTGAGCCAGCTGAAAGTTGACCTGATGTCCTTCTCCGGTCACAAAATTTACGGCCCGAAAGGTATCGGCGCGCTGTATGTACGCCGTAAGCCGCGTATTCGCATCGAAGCGCAGATGCACGGCGGCGGTCACGAGCGCGGCATGCGTTCTGGTACCCTGCCTGTCCACCAGATCGTCGGTATGGGCGAAGCTTACCGTATCGCGAAAGAAGAGATGGAAAGCGAAATGGCGCGCCTGCGCGGCCTGCGTGACCGTCTGTGGAACGGCGTGAAAGATATGGAAGAAGTCTATCTGAATGGCGACCTCGAGCAGGGCGCGCCGAACATTCTCAACGTCAGCTTCAACTATGTTGAAGGCGAGTCGCTGATTATGGCTCTGAAAGACCTGGCGGTTTCCTCCGGTTCAGCCTGTACTTCCGCGAGCCTTGAGCCATCCTACGTGCTGCGCGCATTAGGCATGACTGATGAACTGGCGCACAGTTCTATTCGTTTCTCTTTAGGTCGTTTCACTACCGAAGAAGAGATTGACTACACCATCAAGCTGGTTCGTAACTCCATCGGCCGTCTGCGCGACCTTTCTCCGCTGTGGGAAATGTTCAAGCAGGGCGTGGATCTGAACAGCATTGAATGGTCACATCACTAATTCGGCACCGATAAGGAGAATTCATCATGGCATACAGCGAAAAAGTCATCGATCATTACGAAAACCCGCGCAACGTCGGCTCTTTCGACAACAGCGACGACAGCGTCGGTAGCGGTATGGTTGGCGCGCCGGCGTGCGGCGACGTCATGAAGTTGCAGATTAAAGTCAACAATGAAGGTATCATTGAAGACGCGCGCTTCAAGACCTATGGCTGCGGTTCCGCTATCGCTTCCAGCTCCCTGGTCACCGAGTGGGTGAAAGGTAAATCGCTGGACGAAGCGCAGGCTATCAAGAACACCGATATCGCCGATGAACTGGAACTGCCGCCGGTGAAAATTCACTGCTCTATCCTGGCGGAAGACGCGATTAAAGCCGCGATTGCGGATTACAAAAGCAAACGTGAAGCAAAATAATTAAGAGTTGAGGTTTGTTATGTCGATTACCTTAAGCGACAGTGCAGCAGCGCGAGTCAATTCCTTCCTGGCGAACCGCGGTAAAGGCTTTGGCCTGCGTCTGGGGGTAAGAACCTCCGGCTGTTCAGGCATGGCTTATGTACTGGAATTTGTTGACGAGCCGGCGGCAGAAGACACCGTGTTTGAAGACAAAGGCGTGAAAGTCGTGATCGACGGTAAGAGCCTGCAATTCCTCGACGGCACTCAACTGGACTTCGTCAAAGAAGGCCTTAACGAAGGGTTCAAATTTACTAACCCGAACGTGAAAGATGAGTGCGGTTGCGGCGAAAGCTTTAACGTATAATCGGTAATCCCCAACCCCACCGCGGTCACGCCGCGCGTGGGGTTTTCGTTTAGATGCATGACCCTGAGGTTACTATGGACTATTTCACCCTCTTCGGGTTACCAGCCAGCTATACCCTCTCGCTCGAACAACTGGCTGTCCGGTATCAGGATCTGCAGCGCCAGTACCATCCGGATAAATTCGCCAGCGCGCCCGCTGCGGAACAGCTGGCTGCGGTTCAGCACTCCGCCACCATTAACCAGGCATGGCAGACTCTGCGCCATCCGCTGACCCGTGCGGAATATCTCCTTTCGCTGCACGGCTTTGACCTCGCCAGCGAGCAGCACACCGTCCGCGACACCGCGTTCCTGATGGAACAGCTGGAACTGCGCGAAGAGCTCGATGAAATCGGCCAGGCGAAAGATGAAGCGCGGCTGGAAGCCTTTATCAAACGGGTAAAAGCGCTGTTTGATACCCGCCATCAACTGATGGTTGAACAATTGCAAAACGAGACCTGGGATGCGGCGGCTGATACTGTACGCAAGCTCCGTTTTCTCGATAAACTGCGCAGCAGTGCTGAAGAACTCGAAGAAAAACTGCTCGATTTTTAATTTTCGGAAGCAATTATGGCCCTATTACAAATTAGTGAGCCTGGTCTGAGCGCCGCGCCGCATCAGCGTCGATTGGCGGCAGGTATCGACCTTGGCACCACCAATTCTCTGGTTGCTACCGTGCGTAGCGGCCAGGCCGAAACTCTGCCCGATCATCAAGGCCGCTACCTGCTGCCGTCGGTCGTGAACTACCACGCCTCGGGGCTGACCGTCGGCTATGAAGCCCGGCTGAATGCCGCTCAGGATCCGGTGAACACCATCAGCTCGGTGAAGCGAATGATGGGGCGTTCCCTCGCCGATATTCAAACCCGCTATCCGCATCTGCCGTATCAGCTGCAGGCCAGCGAAAATGGACTGCCGATGCTCCAGACCGCCGGCGGCTTGCTGAACCCGGTGCGGGTCTCCGCCGATATCCTCAAAGCGCTGGCCGCTCGCGCCACTGAAGCGCTGGCGGGCGATCTCGACGGCGTGGTCATTACCGTTCCGGCCTATTTCGATGATGCTCAGCGTCAGGGAACCAAAGACGCGGCGCGTCTGGCGGGCCTGCACGTGCTGCGTCTGCTCAATGAGCCGACCGCGGCGGCTATCGCTTACGGCCTCGATTCCGGCCAGGAAGGGGTGATTGCGGTTTACGATCTCGGCGGCGGTACCTTTGATATCTCCATTCTGCGCTTAAGCCGCGGGGTGTTTGAAGTGCTGGCGACCGGCGGCGATTCCGCTCTCGGCGGCGATGATTTCGACCATCTGCTGGCCGACTATCTGCGCGAGCAGGCGGGTCTCCGCGACCGTAGCGATAACCGCCTGCAGCGTGAGCTGCTGGATGCCGCCATTGCGGCGAAAATCGCCTTGAGCGATGCCGACGTGGCGCACGTTGAGGTCGGCGGCTGGCAGGGCGATATCAGCCGTAGCCAGTTTAACGATCTGATTGCCCCACTGGTAAAACGTACTCTGATGGCCTGCCGTCGCGCGCTGAAAGACGCCGGCGTTGAAGCGCAAGAAGTGCTGGAAGTGGTGATGGTTGGCGGCTCCACCCGCGTGCCGTTGGTGCGTGAGCGCGTTGGCGAATTCTTTGGCCGTACCCCGCTGACCTCTATCGACCCGGACAAAGTCGTCGCCATTGGCGCGGCGATTCAGGCGGATATTCTGGTCGGCAACAAACCGGACAGCGAACTGCTGCTGCTTGATGTTATCCCGCTGTCGCTTGGGCTGGAAACCATGGGCGGCCTGGTAGAGAAAGTGATCCCGCGTAATACCACCATTCCGGTGGCCCGGGCGCAGGAGTTTACCACTTTCAAAGATGGCCAAACGGCGATGTCTATTCACGTGATGCAGGGCGAGCGTGAGCTGGTGCAGGATTGCCGTTCGCTGGCGCGTTTTGCGCTGCGCGGTATCCCGGCGCTGCCGGCGGGCGGGGCGCATATTCGCGTGACCTTCCAGGTTGATGCCGACGGTCTGCTGAGCGTCACGGCGATGGAGAAATCGACCGGCGTGGAAGCCTCAATCCAGGTGAAACCGTCTTACGGCCTGACCGACGGCGAAATCGCCAACATGATTAAAGATTCGATGAGCTACGCCGAACAGGATATTCAGGCGCGTATGCTGGCTGAACAGAAAGTCGAAGCCGCTCGCGTACTGGAGAGCCTGGAAAGCGCGCTGGCCGCCGACGCCGCGCTGTTAAGCGCCGCAGAGCGTCAGGTTATCGATGCCGCCGCGGAGCAAGTTCGCACCGCCGCGGCAGGCGAAGATGCCGACGCGATTAAAGAAGCCATTAAAAATATCGACACACAAACCCAGGAATTCGCCGCACGCCGCATGGACCAGTCGGTCCGCGCTGCGCTGAAAGGCCAATCCGTGGACGAGGTTTAAAATGCCAAAAATTGTTTTTCTGCCCCACCAGGACCTGTGCCCGGATGGCGTAGTTGTGGAAGCTGAGAGCGGTGAAACCATTCTGGATGCGGCGCTGCGTAGCGGTATCGAGATTGAACACGCCTGTGAGAAATCCTGTGCCTGCACCACCTGCCACTGCATCGTGCGTGAAGGTTTTGACTCGCTGGCGGAAAGTAGCGAAGATGAAGACGACATGCTGGATAAAGCCTGGGGGCTGGAACCTGACAGCCGTCTGAGCTGCCAGGCGCGCGTCACCGACGAAGATCTGGTCGTTGAGATCCCGCGTTACACCATCAACCACGCACGCGAGCACTAATATGGCACTGAAATGGACCGACAGCCGCGAAATCGGCGAAGCCTTGTATGACGCTTACCCGGATCTCGACCCGAAAACCGTTCGCTTCACCGATATGCATCAGTGGATTTGCGACCTGGAAGAGTTCGATGACGACCCAAACGCATCCAATGAAAAAATTCTGGAGGCGATTCTGCTAGTCTGGTTAGACGAAGCCGAATAATTTTCGCCTCAAGCGGAAAAATTTTAACGGGCTGCCATAGGGTGGCCCGTTTGCTAATAAGGATAAAGATAATGACCGAAGCCATGAAGATTACGCTTTCTACTCTGCCTGCCGATGCGCGCTGGGGAGAAAAAGCGACCTGGAGTATCAATAACGACGGTATCGCCTTACATCTCAACGGTAAAGACGACCTGGGGTTAATCCAGCGCGCGGCGCGCAAAATTGACGGCATGGGTATCAAGCACGTCGCCCTGAGCGGCGAAGGCTGGAACACCGATCGCGCCTGGGCCTTTTGGGCCGGCTATAAAGGGCCGAAAGGTCAGCGCCAGGTCGAATGGCCAACCCTGGACGACGCGCAGCGCAGCGAGCTGGATAACCGTCTGACGATCATCGATTGGGTTCGCGACACCATCAACGCGCCGGCAGAAGAGCTGGGGCCAGAACAGCTGGCGCAGCGCGCCGTCGATCTGCTGTGCGGCGTGGCGGGTGAAAAGGTCAGCTATCGCATCACCAAAGGCGAAGATCTGCGTGAGCAGAACTATCTTGGCCTGCATACCGTTGGCCGCGGCTCCGAGCGCCCGCCGGTCCTGCTGGCGCTGGACTACAACCCGACCGGCGATAAAGACGCGCCGGTATACGCCTGTCTGGTCGGCAAAGGCATCACCTTCGACTCCGGCGGCTACAGCATCAAGCAAAGCGCCTTTATGGATTCGATGAAATCCGACATGGGCGGTGCGTCCACCGTGACGGGCGCGCTGGCTTTCGCCATTACCCGCGGTCTGAACAAACGTGTGAAGCTGTTCCTGTGCTGCGCGGATAACCTGATTAGCGGCAACGCTTTCAAGCTTGGCGATATCATTCATTACCGCAACGGTAAAACCGTTGAAATCATGAACACCGACGCCGAAGGTCGCCTGGTGCTGGCGGATGGCCTGATCGACGCCTCGGCGCAGAAGCCGCAGCTGATCATCGATGCCGCCACCCTGACCGGTGCGGCGAAAACGGCGTTGGGTAACGACTACCACGCGCTGTTTAGCTTTGACGACGCGCTGGCGAATCGTCTGCTGGCGAGCGCGCAGGCGGAAAATGAAGCCTTCTGGCGTCTGCCGCTGGCCGAATTCCACCGCAACCAGCTACCGTCTAACTTCGCTGAGCTGAACAACACCGGTAGCGCGGCGTATCCGGCCGGCGCCAGCACCGCAGCGGGCTTCCTGTCCCACTTCGTGGAAAACTACCACCAGGGCTGGCTGCATATCGACTGCTCTGCGACTTACCGTAAAGCTGCGGTTGAACAGTGGTCGGCGGGTGCGACTGGCCTTGGCGTGCGCACTATCGCTAATCTGCTGACGGCTGAGTAATGGCCTTGCCGGGTGGCGCTACGCTTACCCGGCCTGGAAAACCGTAGGCCCGCGCGGACGGGCGATTTTTGAAGTAGCGAATCTATGTCTGATACTAAAAATGAATTAGAAACTCTGCTGGAGAAGGCGGCGACCGAGCCTGCCCATCGTCCGGCATTTTTCACCGCGCTGCTTGAGGCCACCGTGTGGGTGCCGGGTAGCGCGGCGGACGGCGAGCAGATTGTCGAAGATAGCGCCCTCGATCTACAGCATTGGGAAAAAGAAGACGGCACGTCGGTTATTCCGTTCTTTACCTCGCTGGAGGCGCTGCAGCAGGCGGTAGAAGACGAACAGGCTTTCGTGATGATGCCCGCCCGCACGCTGATGGCGATGACGCTGGGCGAATCGCTGTTCCTCAACCCGAAGCTGCCGAGCGGCAAAGAATTTACCCCGCGGGAAATCAGCCATCTGCTGGGTGAAGAGGGCAGTCCGCTCAGTACCCAGACGGTACTGGAAGGCGGTGAAGCGCTGCTGCTGTCTGAGGTCGCCGAACCGCCGGCGCAGATGGTGGATTCGCTGACCACGCTGTTCAAAACGCTGAAGACCGTCAAGCGGGCGTTTCTGTGCTCGATTAAAGAGAGCGCCGACGCGCCGGCCAACTTGTTGATCGGGATTGAAGCGGAAGGGGATATTGAATCCATTATCCAAACCACCGGCAGCGTGGCCACCGATACCTTGCCAGGCGATGAACCTATCGATATTTGCCAGGTGGTAGAAGGCGAGAAGGGCATCAGCCACTTTATGATTGCCCATATTACGCCGTTCTATGAAAAGCGTTGGGGCAGCTTCCTGCGCGATTTCAAACAGAACCGGATTATTTAAAGCCTGCCGGGTAGGGCGCAGCCACTACCCGGATATTTTACCTTTACTGCGCCGGCTCGATCGGCAAATCCGTTCTCGCGCCCCATTCACTCCACGAGCCATCGTACAGGCACACGCCGTTGACGCCGAGGGTGGTCAACGCCAGTACCACTACTGCCGCCGTTACCCCGGAACCGCAGCTGGCGATAATCGGTCGGGCAAAATCAACGCCCTGACGCTTAAAGATATCGTTCATCTCATCAACGGTTTTCAGTTCGCCATTAATCACCAGCTCGGTCCACGGGACGTTAAGCGCGCCGGGGATATGCCCGCGGCGTAAGCCTGGACGCGGTTCATCCGCCAGCCCGTTAAAACGCGCCGCCGGACGGGCATCAACGATCTGCGCCGATCCTTCGTGGCTGACCAGCAGCACATCGGTTAAGCGTTTGATCACCTCCGGATCGAAGTTCACCTCAAATTCGCCTTCCGGCAGGTCGGGTTCGCCTTTCTCCAGCGGCAATTCATCACGGCGCCAGCCTTCGAGGCCGCCGGCGACAATCGACACCTTTTCGACGCCGAAGGTACGTAGCATCCACCAGGCGCGCGGCGCTGAGAACAGATTGCCTTCATCATAAACCACCAGGTGCTTATCGCTGTTGACGCCAAGCTCGCGCATCGCCACGGCGAAGGTTTCCGCACGCGGCATCATATGCGGCAGCGGGCTGGTGTGGTCAGACAGCGCTTCGATATCAAAAAAAACCGCGCCGGGGATATGCCCGTCGCGGTATTCCGCCGCCATATCGCGCAGCGCTTCCTGACCCGCCGGCGCCATCCGCGCATCAAGAATTTGAATCTGCGGGTCATCAATATGTTCCGCCAGCCAGTCGGCCGCAACAAAGAATGAGGTGGACATGAGTGCCTCCGTTTTATTATCGATCAATGAATTGTCGGCGTTTTATAAAGGGCTGACAAGTTAAGGTCGCGGGAGTGGGGAGGCGGTCACGCACTTTTCTGATTCATCGGTGGTTTCTATGCTGGTAGCTGTTGAGAATCGCCGCGATGACGCATAATAGAACGTTATTGATTGCATCAGGCTCTGGGCCGAGGGGTTAGAAGGATGAAACCATTTCGTTTAGCGGCGCTATCGTTAGCGCTCCTTACCGCGATCTCATTAAGCGGCTGCGATAACAGCGGTGAACCACAGGCCGTATCGGCGGCCGATAAAGGCGCCGCCGATAGCGCGAAAAAGCCGGATAGCGCGCAGCTGGCGACGTTAAAAGAAAAAAGCCAGGGCAAGGCTTTGACGTTGCTCGACGCTTCTGAAGTGCAGCTAGATGGCGCAGCGACGCTGGTGCTGACCTTCTCCATTCCGCTCAAACCGGATCAGGATTTCTCCCACAGCGTGCATCTGGTCGATAAGAAAAGCGGCAAGGTTGACGGCGCGTGGGAGCTGGCGCCGAATCTCAAAGAGCTGCGTCTGCGCCACCTCGAGCCAAAGCGTGAATTGATCGTCACCGTTGACCCAACGCTCATTGCCCTCAATGACGCCACCCTCGGCAGCCCTTTTGAAAAAAACATCGCTACTCGCGATATCGCGCCGAGCGTCGGTTTCGCCAGCCGCGGTTCGCTGCTGCCGGGGAAAGTGGTCGCCGGGCTGCCAGTGATGGCGCTGAACGTCGACAATGTCGATGTTAATTTTTTCCGTATCAAGCCGGAATCACTCTCGGCCTTCGTCAGTCAGTGGGAATACCGTAACTCGTTAAGCAATTGGGAATCTGACGAACTGTTGAAGATGGCCGATCTGGTTTACAGCGGGCGCTTCGATCTCAACCCGGCGCGTAATACCCGTGAAAAGCTGCTGCTGCCGCTTAACGACATCAAGCCGCTTCAGCAGCCGGGCGTCTATGTGGCGGTGATGAATCCGGCCGGTCATTACAGCTACAGTAATGCGGCAACGCTGTTCACCCTCAGCGATATCGGCGTCTCGGCGCATCGCTACCACAACCGGCTCGATGTCTTCACCCAGAGCCTCGAAAATGGCGCCGCGCAGTCGGATATTGAAGTGCAACTGCTAAACGCCAAAGGGCAGACGCTGGCGCAGGCGAAAAGCGATAGCCAGGGCCATGTTACTCTGCAAACCGATAAAGAAGCGGCGCTGCTGCTGGCGCGTAAAGACGGGCAGACGACGCTGCTTGACCTTAAACTGCCGGCGCTGGATCTGGCGGAATTCTCCATCGCTGGCGCCCCTGGCTTCAGTAAACAGTTCTTTATGTTTGGCCCGCGCGATCTCTATCGCCCGGGGGAAACGGTTATCCTTAACGCGCTGTTGCGCGACGGCGATGGTAAACCGCTGGCGGAGCAGCCGGTGAAGCTGGAAGTGGTGCAGCCGGATGGCCAGGTGATTCGCTCTGTGATGAGCAAACCGGTCAATGGCCTGTATCAGTTTACTTATCCGCTCGACAGCGGCGCGGCCACCGGCATGTGGCGTATTCGCGCCAGCACCGGCGATAATCAACCCCGCGAGTGGGATTTCCACGTCGAAGACTTTATGCCCGAACGCATGGCGCTGAATCTGACGCCGCAGGCCGCGCCTATCGCCCCGGATGACGACGTCGCCTTTAGCGTCAGCGGCGCTTATCTCTACGGCGCGCCGGCCAGCGGCAATCAGCTGCAGGGCAAACTGTTCCTGCGTCCGCTACGCGATGCCGTCGCTGCGCTGCCGGGCTTCCAGTTCGGCGATATCGCGGAAGAAAACCTCTCCCGTAGCCTCGATGAAGTCCAACTGACGCTGGATGAAAAAGGCCATGGCGAAGTGACCACCGCGAGCCAGTGGCAGGATAGCCATTCGCCGCTGCAGGTCGTGTTGCAGGCCAGCCTGCTGGAATCCGGCGGCCGTCCGGTGACCCGTACCGTACAGCAGCCGATCTGGCCTGCCGAGGCGCTGCCGGGGATCCGTCCGCAATTTACGCTGAAGGACGTTTACGACTACCGCACCGATACCACGGTGAAACAGCCGGTAGTCGATGAAAACAGTAACGCCGCGTTTGACATCGTCTATGCCGATGCCAAAGGCGAGAAAAAAGCGGTCTCCGGTCTGCAGGTGCGGCTGATCCGCGAGCGGCGCGACTACTACTGGAACTGGTCCGATAGCGAAGGCTGGCAGTCGCAGTTCGATCAAAAAGATCTGCAGGAGGGCGAGGAGTCGCTGGATTTGCAGGCCGGGCAGATAGGTAAAGTGAGTTTCCCGGTAGAGTGGGGCTCGTATCGCCTGGAGGTGAAAGGGCCGGATGACGTTGTCAGCAGCGTGCGCTTCTGGGCGGGCTATAGCTGGCAGGATAATAGCGAAGGCGCCGGCGCGGCGCGTCCTGATCGCGTAACGATGAAGCTCGACAAACCTGGCTATAAACCGGGCGACACCATCAAGCTGCATATTGCCGCCCCGGCGGCGGGTAAAGGCTACGCGATGGTCGAATCCAGCGAAGGGCCGCTGTGGTGGCAGGAAATTGACGTCCCGGCGGAGGGCATGGATCTGTCTATTCCGGTGGATAAAGCCTGGAATCGCCACGATCTCTACCTCAGCACGCTGGTGGTTCGCCCCGGCGATAAATCGCGATCGGCGACGCCGAAACGCGCGGTCGGCCTGCTGCATCTGCCGCTGGGCGATGAAAACCGCCGTCTGTCTTTGGCGCTGGAAGCGCCGGAGAAAATGCGCCCGAATCAGCCGTTGACGGTGAAAGTGAAGGCCAGCGTTAAAGAGGGCGAGGTGCCGAAACAGGTTAACGTTCTGCTCTCGGCGGTGGATAGCGGGGTGCTGAATATTACCGATTACGCTACGCCGGATCCGTGGAACGCGTTCTTCGGCCAGAAACGTTACGGCGCGGATATTTATGACATCTACGGTCAGGTGATCGAAGGGCAAGGGCGATTAGCCAGTCTGCGCTTCGGCGGCGATGGCGACGAGTTAAAACGCGGCGGCAAACCGCCGGTTAATCACGTGACGATCGTCGCTCAGCAGGCGCAGCCGGTAGTGTTGGAC
The DNA here is from genome assembly GCF_040062145.1 of Klebsiella sp. JN_Kp121. Classification (NCBI taxonomy): domain Bacteria; kingdom Pseudomonadati; phylum Pseudomonadota; class Gammaproteobacteria; order Enterobacterales; family Enterobacteriaceae; genus Klebsiella; species Klebsiella sp. JN_Kp121. The sequence continues at coordinate 94,121 of NZ_JBEAHX010000011.1, read as the reverse complement.
GATCGGGGTGAAGGCTCGGTGACATTACCCATCGGCGATTTTAACGGCGAGCTGCGGGTGATGGCGCAGGCGTGGACGGCAGACGACTTCGGCAGCAGCGAAGATAAAGTGGTGGTAGCCGCCCCGGTTATCGCGGAACTAAATACCCCACGTTTCCTCGCCAGCGGCGACGCCACGCGTCTGGCGCTGGATCTCAGCAATCTGACCGACAAACCGCAAACCCTGCAGGTACATCTTACCGCCAGCGGGTTGGTCACGTTGACCGAGGGCCAACTGCCGCCGGTACAACTGGCGCCGGGCGCCCGCAGCACGCTGTTTATACCGGTGACCGCGTTAGCGGGATTCGGCGATGGTCAGGTCAACGCCACTATCAGCGGTCTGAGCCTGCCGGGCGAAACCTTCGCGCCGCTGCAAAAACAGTGGAAAATCGGCGTACGTCCGGCATTCCCGGCCCAGACCGTCAATAGCGGCGCGGTGCTACAACCTAGTGAAAGCTGGCAGGCGCCGGCGGCGCAGAGTCAGGGGTTCGCCCCGCAAACGCTGCAGGGCCAACTGCTGCTCAGCGGTAAACCGCCGTTGAATCTCGCCCGCTACATCCGCGAGCTGAAAGCCTATCCTTACGGCTGCCTTGAGCAGACCGCCAGCGGCCTGTTCCCTTCTCTGTACACCAGCGCGGCGCAGCTAAAAGCGCTGGGCATCAGCGGCGATAGCGATGAGAAACGCCGCGCGGCGGTCGATGTTGGTATCTCGCGCCTGCTGCAGATGCAGCTGGAAAACGGCGGCTTTGCGCTATGGGATAAAGCCGGCCCGGAAGAGTACTGGTTAACCGCCTACGCCATGGACTTCCTCGTCCGCGCGGGTGAGCAGGGCTATAGCGTGCCGGTCAACGCCCTTAATAAGGGCAACGAGCGCCTGCTGCGCTATCTGCAGGAACCGGGTTTGATGACCGTGCGCTACAGCGACGATGCGCAGGCCAGCCGCTTTGCCGCTCAGGCATATGCCGCGCTGGTGCTGGCGCGCCAGCAAAAAGCGCCGCTCGGCGCCTTGCGTGAAATCTGGAGCCGTCACGAACAGGCGCGTTCTGGATTGCCGCTGCTGCAACTCGGTATTGCGCTGAAAACCATGGGGGATGCGCCGCGCGGCGATGAGGCCATGAAGCTGGCGGTTACCACGCCGCGCCAGGATGAGAATCGCTGGCTGGGCGATTACGGCAGCCAACTTCGCGATGATGCGCTGAAGCTGGCGCTGCTGGAAGAGAATAAGCTGCTGCCAGAGGTGCAAAACCAGCTGTTGAGCAGCTTGTCGGAAGAGGCCTTCGGCCAGCGCTGGCTGTCGACGCAGGAAACCAACGCGCTGTTCCTTGCCGGGCGTACGCTTGCCGACCTGCCGGGCAACTGGCAGGCGCAAACGTCGCTGCAGGCGCAGCCGCTTGCCAGCGACAAAGCGCAAACCCGCAATCTCGACGGCGATCGGCTGGCGGCGCTGCAGGTGACGAATACCGGCAATCAGCCGCTGTGGCTGCGCCTCGATAGCAGCGGTTATCCGCAAAGCGCGCCACAGGCGGGCGGCAACGTGTTGGGGATTGAACGCGCTATTTTCGATACCCACGGTCAGCAGAAATCGCTGACTTCGCTGCGCAGCGGCGAACTGGTGCTGGTCAAGCTGGAGGTGACCGCCAAACGTAACGTTCCTGATGCGCTGGTGGTCGATCTGCTGCCGGCGGGACTTGAGCTGGAAAACCAGAACCTGGCTAATAGCAGCGCCAGCCTGCAGGAGAATGGCGAAGCGGTACAAAACCTGCTTAACCAGATGCAGCAGGCGGATATTCAGCATATCGAGTTCCGCGATGACCGCTTTGTCGCCGCCGTCGCCATCAATGAAGGTCAGCCGGTGACGCTGGTCTATCTGGCACGGGCGGTGACGCCGGGCACCTATCAGGTTCCGCAACCGCAGGTGGAGTCGATGTATGTACCGCAGTGGCGGGCGACCGGAACGGCCAGCGGCCCGCTTACCGTTACGCCATAAATGCGCGCATTACCTCGCATAAAACGCCGCTGGCGCTGGCTGGCGGCGTTTATTTTTCTGCTGTGGTTAGCGGTGCTGCTGGCCGATCGTCTGTGGCCGCTGCCGCTACATGAAGTCACCCCAGCCCGCGTGGTGGTAGCGGAAGACGGCACGCCGCTCTGGCGCTTTGCCGATGCGCAGGGCGTCTGGCGTTATCCGGTCACCATCGCCGACGTTTCGCCGCGCTATCTGCAGGCGCTCATTCAGTATGAAGACCGCTGGTTCTGGAAACATCCGGGGGTCAATCCCTTCGCGGTGCTGCGTGCCGCCTGGCAGGATCTCACTTCCGGGCGGGTGATTTCTGGCGGCAGCACGCTCACCATGCAGGTCGCGCGTCTGCTCGACCCTCATCCGCGCACCTTCGGCGGCAAGCTACGCCAGCTATGGCGGGCGCTGCAGCTGGAGTGGCATCTGTCAAAAAGCGAAATTCTTACCCTGTATCTGAACCGCGCGCCGTTTGGCGGCACCCTGCAGGGGATCGGCGCGGCTAGCTGGGCTTATCTTGGTAAACCGCCCGCTCAGCTTAGCTACGGCGAGGCGGCGCTACTGGCCGTGCTGCCGCAGGCGCCGAGCCGTTTACGCCCGGACCGCTGGCCGCAGCGGGCGCAGGCGGCTCGCGATAAGGTGCTGGAGAGGATGCTCAGCCAGGGCGTCTGGCCGCAACGAGCGGTACAGGAAGCGATGGAAGAGCCGGTGTGGCTTTTTCCGCGGCAGATGCCGCAGCTGGCGCCGCTGTTTGCGCGCCGGGCGCTGGCGACAAGCGGTGATGAAAAGGTGACGACAACGCTCGATGCCGGGCTCCAGCGGCAGCTTGAAGATCTGGCGATGAACTGGAAATCACGTCTGCCGCCGCGCAGCTCACTGGCGATTGTCGTCGTCGATCACACCGATATGAAAGTCCGCGGCTGGGTGGGATCGGCGGATATCCGCGATGATAGCCGCTTCGGCCACATTGATATGGTCTCGGCGGTGCGCTCGCCGGGGTCGGTGCTGAAACCCTTTATCTACGCGATGGCGATGGATGACGGGCTGATTCACCCGGCATCGCTATTACAGGATGTGCCACGGCGCTTTAGCGATTATCGTCCAGGTAATTTCGACAGCGGGTTTCATGGCCCGGTGAGCGCCAGCGAGGCTCTGGTGCGTTCGTTGAATCTCCCGGCGGTGCAGGTGCTCGAAGCCTATGGACCAAAACGCTTTGCGGCTAATTTACGCAATGCCGGGCTCCCTCTGATGCTACCCGCCGGCGCCGAACCGAATCTGTCGCTGATCCTCGGCGGCGCCGGAGCGAGGCTGGAAGATATTGTCGCGGCATATGGCGCCTTCGCCCGCCATGGCAAGGCGGCGCGGCTGCGCATGAAGCCCGACGACCCGCTGGTGGAAAGGGCGCTAATGTCGCCAGGCGCGGCGTGGATCACCCGGCGGATATTGGCAGGCGAAGCCCAGCCATTACCCGATGCGTCGCTGCCGCAGGCGGTGCCGCTGGCGTGGAAAACCGGTACCAGCTACGGTTATCGCGATGCGTGGGCGGTAGGCCTCAACGCGCGTTATTTGATTGGCATCTGGACCGGACGGCCAGACGGTACGCCGGTGGTGGGGCAGTTTGGTTTTGCCAGCGCCGTGCCGCTGTTAAACCAGGTCAATAATATGCTGCTGGCGCGTCCGTTAATGAGCCGCGGCGGGCTGCCGGTCGACCCGCGTCCGCAGTCGGTGAGCCGCGGCACTGTCTGCTGGCCCGGCGGGCAGGATCTGCCGGTTGGCGATAGTAACTGCCGCAGGCGTTTAGCCAGCTGGCTTCTGGACGCCAGCCAGCCGCCGACGCTGCTGCTACCGGGTCAGGAGGGCGTGCGCGGTATCCGCTTCCCGGTCTGGCGTAACGCAGCAGGAGAAAGGGTCGCCGCGGATTGTCCGGGCGCGACAGAAACTTCTGTTGATGTCTGGCCGCTGCCGCTGGAACCCTGGCTGCCGGTTAGCGAGCGCCGCCGGGCGCGGCTGGGTACGGCATCGAAGGCGTGTCCGCCGCTGCAGACTCAGGATGCCGCGCCGCTGGTGCTTTCCGGCATCCGCGAAGGCGCAGTGATAAAACGACTGCCGGGCGAGGCGCGGGTGATGTTACCCGTACAAACGAGCGGTGGGGAAGGGCGACGCTGGTGGTTTATTAACGGCGAACCATTAGAGGCAACAGGCGTAAGAACGACAATTACGCTAGATAAACCCGGCGAGTGGCAACTGGTGGTAATGGATGAGGCAGGGCAAACGGCGGCCGCTAATTTCACCCTACAATAAACAGGGTAAATCTGTTGTTGGCGGTTTGTGTTGCTAATACTCATCTTATTTTAACAAAATGTTACCTTCATCCGTAGGCATCGCCGACGTTGCTCATTATAATGCGCGCCAGGCCATACGATCGTATGTGCAACAACAGAACATTTAATTAGAGGTAATCATGGCTATTGAACGTACTTTTTCCATCATCAAACCAAACGCGGTGGCAAAAAACGTTATTGGCAGCATCTTTTCTCGCTTTGAAGCTGCAGGGTTCAAAATCGTCGGCACCAAAATGCTGCATCTGACCGTTGAGCAGGCTCGCGGTTTCTATGCTGAGCACGAAGGTCGTCCGTTCTTTGACGGTCTGGTTGAGTTCATGACCTCCGGCCCGATCGTGGTTTCCGTACTGGAAGGCGAAAACGCGGTTCAGCGTCACCGTGACCTGCTGGGCGCCACCAACCCGGACAACGCCCTGGCCGGTACCCTGCGCGCTGACTACGCTGACAGCTTCACCGAGAACGGCACCCACGGTTCCGACTCTGTAGAATCCGCTGCTCGCGAAATCGCGTTCTTCTTTGCTGAAGGCGAGGTTTGCCCGCGCACTCGCTAATCTCCTGCGTCTTTCACGCCACCGCTTTGTTGGCTTCATTCGCGCACCCCGGTCACATAGTTATCTATGCTTCCGGGGATTTGCGAACTCGCCGCCTCGCGGTGACCTGAAATACTTTGGAGATACGCCCCTCGTCTTTTCGACCGTCGCGGCGTTGGCCTGACAATCGAAAAGCCTTAGAGGATTAAGTACGCAGTTACAGATTTTTTTATCATTGCTTTGTGCAAACGTGGCAATGATGCGCCAGAATTTGTAGAATATAGCGCCCCGGACGAGCAGTCGCTCTCCGGGGCGTTTCTTTTTCAACCCACCTGGGGCCATAACGTGTAATAACGAGGCCGGAAAAATTATGTCTGAACAAATTGTCACACCTGATACCGCCGCTCTGACGGTGCCGAATAAAGATGCCAAAATCAACCTGCTGGATTTAAACCGTCAGCAGATGCGCGAGTTTTTCAAAAACATGGGCGAGAAGCCTTTCCGCGCCGATCAGGTGATGAAATGGATGTATCACTACTGCTGCGATGACTTTGATGAAATGACCGACATCAACAAAGTCCTGCGCGGCAAACTGAAGGAAGTCGCCGAGATCCGCGCGCCGGAAGTCGTTGAAGAGCAGCGCTCCAGCGACGGCACCATTAAGTGGGCGATTGCCGTTGGCGATCAACGCGTTGAAACGGTATACATCCCGGAAGAAGACCGCGCCACGCTGTGCGTCTCTTCACAGGTTGGCTGTGCGCTGGAATGTAAATTCTGCTCCACCGCTCAGCAAGGCTTCAACCGTAACCTGCGCGTTTCCGAAATTATCGGCCAGGTCTGGCGCGCGGCGAAAATCGTCGGCGCGGTGAAGACTACCGGCGTGCGTCCAATTACCAACGTGGTAATGATGGGCATGGGCGAGCCGCTGCTGAACCTCAACAACGTCGTTCCGGCGATGGAAATCATGCTGGATGACTTCGGTTTTGGTCTCTCCAAACGCCGCGTGACCTTGTCTACCTCCGGCGTGGTGCCGGCGCTGGATAAACTCGGCGACATGATCGACGTTGCGCTGGCGATTTCTCTGCACGCGCCGAACGACACCATCCGCGACGAAATTGTACCGATTAACAAAAAGTACAATATTGAGACCTTCCTGAACTCGGTGCGCGGCTATATTTCGAAGTCCAACGCCAACCAGGGTCGTGTGACTATCGAGTATGTCATGCTGGATCACGTCAACGACGGTACCGAGCACGCCCATGAACTGGCGGCGCTGCTGAAAGATACGCCGTGCAAGATCAACCTGATCCCATGGAACCCGTTCCCGGGCGCGCCGTATGGCCGTAGTTCTAACAGCCGTATCGATCGTTTCTCCAAAGTGCTGATGGAATATGGTTTCACCACCATCGTGCGTAAAACCCGCGGCGACGATATTGATGCTGCCTGCGGCCAGCTGGCGGGCGACGTAATCGACCGTACCAAACGTACGCTGCGTAAGCGTATGCAGGGCGAAGCGATCGACGTGAAAGCCGTCTGATAAGTTATGCAGCGCACAGCTTTCGCTGCGCGCTGCATAAATATGTCGAATTGCCAGGCGAAATACGCTGATTCGGTTAATAATTACGGTGCGTTTTTGTCGACTTTGAGGCAGTATGTAGCGGTACAACAACCGCTTAGCATTCAATATTGATAAGTCTCTGTGATAGTCGCCCGGACAGCCTTATACTGTCGGTTGACGTTGAGCAGTGTCTCGCGGCGCAGGCTCTTTCCCGCGCTGAACTTTAAATTTCACGTACCAGTAGTTGTAGCGAATGAATACTGAAGCCACTCAAGACCATCAAGAAGCAAACTCTACGGGCGCGCGCCTGCGTAACGCCCGCGAACAACTCGGACTCAGCCAGCAAGCGGTGGCTGAACGCTTATGCCTGAAGGTTTCCACGGTTCGTGATATTGAAGAAGATAAGGCGCCAGCCGATCTCGCTTCGACCTTCCTGCGTGGCTATATCCGTTCCTACGCTCGCCTCGTACATATTCCGGAAGAAGAACTGCTGCCGATGATGGCGAAGCAAGCGCCGATTCGCGCCGCCAAAGTGGCGCCGATGCAGAGCTTCTCGCTGGGTAAACGTCGCAAAAAACGCGACGGTTGGCTGATGAGCTTTACCTGGCTGATTTTGTTTGTGGTTATTGGCCTGAGCGGCGCATGGTGGTGGCAAGACCACAAAGCGCAGCAGGAAGAGATCACCAGCATGGCCGATCAATCCACCAGCGATCTGAACAGTAGCGATAGCGGCAGCCAGTCAATTCCGCTGGATACCAGCTCGGCGAATAACGCGCCGGATACGACGGCAGCCAATGCCAATAGCGCGCCGGTCGATACCTCCACCGCACCTGCGCCAAGCGCGCCAGCGGCTACCCCCGCGCCGGTGGATAACAACGCCGTGGTCGCTCCTTCGCAGGCTAACGTCGATACCGCCGCCGCCGCGCCGGCTGCGCCAGCCCCGACCTCCGCATTGCCGACCGATCAGGCGAATGCCGCGACGACGGCTTCCGCTCAGGATCTGGTGATGAACTTTAGCGCCGATTGCTGGCTGGAAGTGAGCGATGCGACCGGTAAGAAACTGTTCAGCGGCCTGCAGCGTAAAGGCGGGAACCTGAACCTGAGCGGTCAGGCGCCGTATAAGCTGAAAATCGGCGCCCCGGCTGCGGTACAAATCCAGTATCTGGGCAAACCAGTCGATTTGAGTCGTTTTATCAGAACTAACCAGGTTGCGCGTCTGACCCTTAATGCCGAACAATCACCGGCGCAGTAACAGACGGGTAACGCGGGAGATTTTTCATGCATAACCAGGCTCCAATTCAACGTAGAAAGTCCAAACGCATTTACGTTGGTAATGTGCCGATTGGCGATGGGGCTCCCATCGCCGTACAGTCGATGACCAATACTCGCACCACCGATGTGGCCGCGACGGTAAATCAAATCAAAGCGCTGGAGCGCGTAGGCGCGGACATCGTCCGCGTTTCCGTCCCGACGATGGACGCAGCGGAAGCTTTCAAGCTCATCAAACAGCAGGTCAACGTCCCGCTGGTCGCCGATATCCACTTTGACTACCGTATCGCGCTGAAAGTCGCGGAATATGGCGTTGATTGCCTGCGCATCAACCCTGGCAACATTGGTAACGAAGAGCGTATCCGCATGGTTGTGGACTGCGCGCGCGACAAAAACATTCCTATCCGCATCGGCGTCAACGCCGGTTCGCTGGAAAAAGATCTGCAGGAAAAATACGGCGAGCCGACGCCCCAGGCGCTGTTAGAGTCCGCCATGCGTCACGTCGATCATCTCGATCGTTTGAACTTCGATCAGTTCAAAGTTAGCGTAAAAGCCTCAGATGTCTTCCTCGCTGTTGAATCCTATCGTCTGTTGGCGAAGCAGATCGATCAACCGCTGCATCTCGGGATCACCGAAGCCGGCGGCGCGCGTAGCGGCGCGGTAAAATCCGCGATCGGTTTAGGTCTGCTGCTGTCTGAAGGGATCGGCGATACCCTGCGCGTGTCGCTGGCCGCCGACCCGGTGGAAGAGATCAAAGTTGGCTTCGATATCCTGAAGTCGCTGCGCATCCGTTCTCGCGGTATTAACTTTATCGCTTGCCCGACCTGCTCGCGTCAGGAGTTTGACGTCATCGGTACGGTGAACGCGCTGGAGCAGCGTCTGGAAGATATCATCACTCCGATGGATGTTTCGATCATCGGCTGTGTGGTTAACGGCCCTGGCGAAGCGCTGGTTTCCACTCTCGGCGTCACCGGCGGCAACAAGAAAAGCGGCCTGTACGAAGACGGCGTTCGCAAAGACCGACTGGACAACAACGACATGATCGACCAGCTGGAAGCGCGTATCCGTGCGAAAGCCACCATGCTGGATGAAGCGCGTCGTATTGAAGTTCAGCAGGTTGAAGCAAAATAACGTGTTGGGAAGCAATACGCTTCCCGTGTATGATTGAACCTGCGGGCGCAAGGCGCCGGGGTTCATTTTTATATATAAAGAGAATAAACGTGGCAAAGAACATTCAAGCCATCCGTGGCATGAACGATTATCTGCCGGGCGAAACCGCTCTCTGGCAGCGCATTGAAGGCTCACTGAAGCAGGTGCTCGGTAGCTACGGTTACAGCGAAATTCGTTTGCCGATTGTAGAGCAGACCCCGTTATTCAAACGCGCGATCGGCGAGGTGACCGACGTGGTTGAAAAAGAGATGTATACCTTCGAAGACCGCAATGGCGATAGCCTGACGCTGCGTCCGGAAGGAACGGCGGGCTGCGTACGTGCCGGCATCGAACATGGTCTGCTGTACAATCAAGAACAGCGTCTGTGGTACGTGGGGCCGATGTTCCGCCACGAGCGTCCGCAGAAAGGGCGCTACCGTCAGTTCCATCAGATTGGCGCGGAAGTCTTTGGCCTGCAGGGCCCGGATATCGACGCTGAGCTTATCATGTTGACCGCGCGCTGGTGGCGCGAGCTGGGCATTTCCGATCATGTCAGCCTTGAGCTGAACTCCATCGGTTCGCTGGAGGCGCGTGCCGCCTATCGCGACGCGCTGGTTGCCTATCTGGAACAATTTAAAGATAAGCTTGATGAAGACTGCAAACGCCGCATGTATACCAATCCGCTGCGCGTGCTGGACTCTAAAAATCCGGAAGTGCAGGCGCTGCTGAACGATGCGCCGGCGCTGGGCGATTATCTGGACGACGAGTCCAAAGAACACTTCGCCGGTCTGTGCGCGCTGCTCGACGCCGCTGGAATTCGCTATACCGTCAACCAGCGCCTGGTGCGCGGGCTCGACTATTACAATCGCACCGTATTTGAGTGGGTCACGACCAGCCTCGGTTCGCAGGGTACCGTCTGCGCCGGCGGCCGTTATGACGGTCTGGTAGAGCAGCTTGGCGGACGCGCAACGCCGGGCGTTGGCTTTGCGATGGGCCTGGAACGTCTTGTTTTACTGGTTCAGGCAGTCAATCCGGAATTTAAAGCCGATCCTGTTGTCGATATATACCTGGTAGCCTCCGGTACCGATACTCAGTCCGCAGCAATGCGTCTGGCTGAGCAGGTTCGCGATGCGCTGCCCGGCGTTAAGCTGATGACTAACCACGGCGGCGGTAACTTTAAGAAGCAGTTCGCCCGCGCTGACAAGTGGGGCGCGCGCGTCGCGCTGGTGGTCGGTGAGTCAGAAATTGCTGACGGAAACGTGGTAGTGAAGGATTTACGCTCAGGTGAGCAAACTACCGTAACGCAGGATAGCGTTGCCGCGCATTTGCGCACACTTCTGGGTTAATTTCCCGGAAACTATTAGTCAGGAGAAGGACTGCGTGGAAACTTTCAACAACGAAAACGAGCAGGTCGACGCCCTCAAGCGTTTCTTTGCCGAGAACGGTAAAGCGCTGGCCGTCGGGGTGATTTTAGGGATCGGCGCGCTGGTTGGCTGGCGCTACTGGACTTCCCATCAGCTGGATTCGGCCCGGGATTCCTCTCTGGCCTATGAGAATGCCATTTCCGCACTGAAGTCAGATTCGCCTGAAACCCTGACCGCAGCGGAGAAATTCGCCGCCGACAGCAAAAACACCTATGGCGCGTTCGCATCGCTGGAGCTCGCGCAGCGTCTGGTCGATAAAAACGATCTGCAGGGCGCGGAGAAGCAGCTGCAACAAGGGCTGGCGGCCGCCTCTGACGATAACCTGAAATCGGTTATCAATATGCGTCTGGCCCGCGTACAGCTGCAGCTTAAGCAGCCGGATGCGGCGCTGAAAACCCTGGAAGGCATTAAAGGCGAAGGCTGGACCGCTATCGTTGCCGATTTGCGCGGTGAAATTCTGCTGAGCAAAGGCGACAAGCAGGGTGCCCGCGCGGCCTGGGAATCAGGCGTGAAAAGCGATGCATCGCCAGCGCTCAGCGAAATGATGCGTATGAAAATAAATAATTTGTCCATCTGAGAGGGACTCGATGCAATTGCGTAAATTACTTTTGCCAGGGCTGCTTTCCGTCACCTTACTGAGCGGTTGCTCGCTGTTTAACAGCGAAGAAGATGTGGTGAAAATGTCACCGCTGCCGACGGTGGAAAACCAGTTTACGCCGTCCACGTCCTGGAGCACTTCAGTTGGCGATGGTATCGGTGATTTCTATTCCAACCTGCACCCGGCCTTTGCCGACGGCGTTGTGTATGCGGCTGACCGTAAAGGCACCGTGAAAGCGCTGCACGCTGAAGACGGTAAAGAAGTCTGGTCGGTGAACCTGGCGGAAAAAGACGGCTGGTTCTCGCGCGCCCCGGCGCTGCTCTCCGGCGGGCTGACCGTTTCCGGCGGCCACGTTTATGTTGGTACTGAAAAGGCGCAGCTGTTCGCGCTGAATACCAGCGACGGTACCGTCGCGTGGCAGAGCCGTGTGGCGGGTGAAGCGATTTCTCGTCCGGTCGTTAGCGATGGCATGGTACTGGTGCATACCAGCAACGGTCAGCTGCAGGCGCTGAACGAAACCGACGGCGCGGTAAAATGGACCGTGAACCTGGACATGCCTGCGCTCTCCCTGCGCGGTGAGTCCGCTCCGGCCACCGCTTATGGCGCGGCGATTGTCGGCGGTGACAACGGTCGCGTCAGCGCCGTGCTGATGCAGCAGGGGCAGATGATTTGGCAGCAGCGTATTTCTACGGCCACCGGCCCGACTGAAATCGACCGTCTGAACGACGTTGACACCACGCCGGTTATCGTTAATGGCGTTGTTTATACGTTGGCTTATAATGGCAACCTGACCGCGCTGGATCTGCGCAGCGGCCAGATTATCTGGAAGCGCGAACTGGGTTCTGTGAACGATTTCATCGTTGACGGCGACCGTATCTATCTGGTCGATCAGAATGACCGTCTGCTGGCGCTGACCACCGATGGCGGCGTAACGCTGTGGACCCAGAGCGATCTGCTGCACCGTCTGCTGACTTCTCCGGCGCTGTATAACGGCAGCCTGGTGGTAGGCGACAGCGAAGGTTACATGCACTGGATTAATCCGGAAGACGGCCACTTTGTGGCGCAGCAGAAAGTCGATAGCTCCGGTTTCCTGACCGACCCGGTTATCGCCGACGGTCGCCTGCTTATCCAGGCCAAAGACGGTACGCTGTATTCGATCACGCGTTAACTCGCGCGGTAGTATCGCTTTAATAAACGGCTCCTGACAGACAGGGGCCGTTTTGACTTTTTAAAAAACCTCGTAAAATGAGGTTGTATTGCAATTTGTATGAGGCATTTAACATGATACCTGTGGTCGCGCTTGTCGGGCGCCCTAACGTTGGAAAATCCACGCTCTTCAACCGCTTAACGCGCACTCGTGACGCGTTGGTCGCGGATTTCCCGGGGCTGACTCGCGACCGTAAGTACGGTCGTGCTGAAGTGGAAGGCCGCGAATTTATCTGTATCGATACCGGCGGTATCGACGGTACGGAAGAAGGCGTGGAAACCCGGATGGCGGAACAGTCTCTGCTGGCGATTGAAGAGGCCGACGTGGTGCTGTTTATGGTTGATGCGCGCGCGGGCCTGATGCCGGCGGATTCCGCGATCGCCAAACATCTGCGTTCTCGAGAAAAACCGACCTTCCTGGTGGCGAACAAAACCGACGGCATCGACGTCGATCAGGCGATGGCCGACTTCTGGTCGCTGGGGCTGGGCGATATTTATCCGATCGCCGCTTCGCATGGTCGCGGTGTTACCAGCCTGCTGGAACACGTGCTGCTACCGTGGGTAGATGAGGTTAATCCGCAGGAAGAAGTGGATGAAGACGCCGCCTACTGGGCGCAGTTTGAAGCCGAGCAAAACGGCGAAGAAGTTGAAGAACCGGAAGACGACTTCAACCCGCAAGATCTCCCGATTAAGCTGGCGATCGTCGGCCGCCCGAACGTCGGTAAGTCAACGCTGACTAACCGCATTCTCGGCGAAGACCGTGTGGTGGTCTACGATATGCCAGGCACTACCCGCGACAGTATCTACATCCCGATGCAGCGCGATGAACGCGAATACGTGCTGATCGATACCGCCGGCGTGCGTAAGCGCGGCAAAATTACCGATGTCGTGGAGAAATTCTCAGTCATCAAGACGCTGCAGGCGATTGAAGACGCCAACGTGGTGATGCTGGTCATTGATGCCCGTGAAGGTATCTCCGATCAGGATCTGTCGCTGCTGGGCTTTATCCTTAACAGCGGTCGTTCCCTGGTTATCGTGGTCAACAAATGGGATGGCCTGAGCCAGGAAGTGAGAGAGCAGGTGAAAGAAACCCTCGACTTCCGTCTGGGCTTCATCGACTTCGCCCGCGTGCACTTTATCTCCGCTCTGCACGGCAGCGGCGTCGGCAACCTGTTCGAATCGGTGCGCGAAGCTTACGACAGCGCCACCCGTCGCGTGGGTACCGCCATGCTGACCCGCATTATGACCATGGCAGCAGAAGACCATCAGCCGCCGCTGGTACGCGGTCGCCGCGTGAAGCTGAAGTATGCGCACGCCGGCGGTTATAACCCGCCGATCGTGGTGATTCACGGCAACCAGGTGAAAGACCTGCCTGATTCCTATAAGCGTTACCTGATGAACTACTTCCGTAAATCCCTGGATGTCATGGGTACGCCGATCCGTATTCAGTTCAAGGAAGGGGAAAACCCGTTTGCCAATAAACGCAATACCCTGACGCCGAACCAGATGCGTAAGCGTAAGCGCTTGATTAAGCATATCAAGAAAAGTAAATAATGCAGAAACCCGCCGCTGGCGGGTTTTTTTTATCTACCCTATTCAACGCTTCGCGGGTCAGCAACGCTGACGTATGACGTGATAAACTCATGCTATTCATTATGAGAAGGAGGCACCATGGAACTCAATTGCCCGATTTGCCATGCCCAGTTGGAAACGCAAGGCAACGGCGCGCATTGCGCGCACTGTGAGAAAGAGTTTGCTGTAGAGGCCCGCTGCCCGGACTGCCATCAGCCGCTGGAAGTACTGAAGGCCTGCGGCGCGGTGGATTATTTCTGCCAGCACGGCCACGGATTGATTTCGAAAAAACGCGTCGAATTTGTGCTCGGTTAATCGCTAACGCAGCCTTCACCATTTCGCCAGAGTTCAACCAGCGCCTCCGGCGCCCGCTCTTCCGGGATGAGAATGATCAGGCTGTGATAGTGCTGGGCGCTGATTATTTGGATGCGAAAGAAACGCTGGTCGCCGCTACCTGGAGAATCCGGCTGCCCCGGCGGCTTGCCGAGCGGCAATGACTGCTGCAGTATTGCGGCGATGCGCTGTTTTTGCTGTTCGTTAAGCTGCGCCACGACAATCTTACGCATGCCGCTCAGCGTCGGGATCCAAGCGACGCCACCTTCGCGGGCCAGCTCAATAATCGCGTCATCGCTGAGGTCTGCCTCGTTCATGATGTGACTCCAACATCCTCCCAGGCCTTTCGAATCGCCTCGGCGGTCTCTTTACCAAAACGTTTTTCGCCATGATGAATCGTCAGTTTGGCAAAGGCCGGGAAATCGGCGTCTTTTGCCAGCGATTTATCACAAACCGCGTCATACCAGGCATATCCCGCTTTTTCCCATGCAAAACCACCCAGCGCGATGGCGGCGAGATAGAAAGCATGATTAGGAATGCCGGAGTTAATATGCACGCCGCCGTTATCCTGCTGGGTATGCACAAAATCTTTCATGTGGGCGGGTTGTGGGTCTTTGCCAAGAATAGGGTCATCATAGGCGGTTCCCGGGTGCGACATCGAACGCAGACCTTGGCCGTGAATACCTTTCGCAAGTAGCCCCTCGCCAATTATCCAGTCTGCTTTATCTGCCGTTTGCTGGCGCTGATATTGTTTGACCAGCGAGCCAAAAACATCGGAAAGCGATTCATTGAGCGCCCCGGATTGTTCGAAATAGATAAGCCCGGCTTCGCTCTCCGTAACGCCATGGCTTAACTCGTGCGCCACCACATCAATAGCAATAGTAAAACGATTAAAGATCTCGCCATCACCGTCGCCAAACACCATTTGTTGCCCGTTCCAGAAGGCATTTTGATATTCGTGACCATAGTGGACGCTGCCGGTCAGCTTCAATCCGCGGTTGTCCAGCGAATCACGATGATAGCTCTTCCAGAAAAAATCATGGGTGATGCCGAGATAATCATAGGCCTCATCGACGGCGACATCGCCGTTGGAAGGCTGTCCTTCAAAACGCACCTGGATCCCTGGAAGTTCCTGAGTCTGCCTGGCATCATAAATGTCTCGCTCAAGCTGGCCTGGCGTGGCGACATGGGCGGCGGCGGGGCGGCCTGGCACATGCGCCATCAGGGTTTGTACATGGCTCAGCGTTTGCTGCGCGCAGCGCTGTTGCTGAGCTGAGCCATGATCGACAATGCGGCGTAAAATGTAGGGGGGAATCACGAAACGAGGACGAGTATCTGGCATATCACGCTCCCTGGCCGGATGAACGGTTTTAAAAGGGCATGACAGCAGTATAGTTATCCCCGCATGAAACGGGAGGATAATTAGACTTTTTTGCGGGCGCGCGTTTTCTTCACCGGAGTGATGACTGTCACTTCGCTTTCGACCCAACCATCTTCCAGCCGGGTAGTCACGACATCGCCAGCCTGTACCTGTTTGATTTTTTTCAATACTTTGCCATCGCCGGCTGAGGTGACGCTGTAGCCGCGAGCCAGCGTCGCCAGCGGGCTGACGGCCTCCAGATGCGTCACGGTATTGCCGAAACGCTCGCGCTGCTCGCTCAGGCGGGCGCGAATATTTTCCGCCAGACGATACTCCAGTTGCTGAATACGCGACTGCGCGCGATGGATGCGCGGCTGCGGGTTTTGCTGATTCAACCGCTGCACGGCGCGCTGCTGACGCTGGTCGGCACGTTTGAGCTGGCTTTCCAGCGCAAAGCGCATCCGCTGACGCAGGCGCTCCAGTTCGGTCTGCTGACGCGCTAAGCGCAGCTGAGGATGTTGCTGCTGTAAACGGTGAAACAGCTGAGTAAAGCGGCGATGGCGGTTGGCGAGGAAGTAATCCATCGCCATCTCCAGGCGTTGCTGGCCGGACTGTAGCTGACGCAACAGTTCCTGCTGATTGCGGCTGACGATCTCTGCCGCCGCAGAAGGCGTCGGCGCACGCAGGTCGGCGACGAAATCGGCGATAGTGACGTCAGTTTCATGGCCGACGGCGCTCACTACCGGAATGCGGCTGGCGAAAATTGCCCGCGCGACCCGTTCGTCGTTAAAGCTCCATAAATCTTCCAGCGAACCGCCGCCGCGCCCGACGATCAGCACATCGCATTCCTGGCGCTGGTTGGCTAATGCTATTGCGCGCACGATTTGCCCCGGCGCATCATCGCCTTGCACCGCCGTCGGGTAGATAATCACCGGCAGCGAGGGATCGCGGCGTTTCAACACATGTAAGATATCATGCAGCGCGGCGCCGGTTTTGGAGGTGACGACGCCGACGCAGTGCGCGGGAGAGGGGAGCGCCTGCTTGTGGCTTTGATCGAATAACCCTTCTGCCGTCAGGAGCGCCTTGAGCTGCTCATATTTTTGCTGCAACAGGCCCTCACCGGCGGGCTGCATGCTTTCGACGATGATCTGGTAGTCGCCGCGAGGCTCGTAAAGGGTAATGTTGGCGCGAACCAGCACCTGCTGGCCATGCTGCGGGCGAAATGTGACGCGACGGTTGCTGTTGCGAAACATCGCGCAGCGCACCTGAGCGTTATCGTCTTTTAAGGTGAAGTACCAGTGGCCGGAAGAGGGCTGGCTGAAGTTAGAGATCTCGCCGCTTATCCATACCTGGCCCATTTCGCGTTCCAGCAGTAAGCGAACCGTCTGATTCAGGCGGCTGACCGTAAATATTGCAGGGGATTGAGATGGCAACATGTGAGCAAGATCAAATTCTAAATCAGCAGGTTATTCAGTCGATAGTAACGCGCTGAGAGGGGATCGCAAGTATTATTTGCAAAAAAGGGTGGATGCAATCGGTTACGCTCTGTATAATGCCACGGCAATATTTATCCACCCTGGTCGAGATATTGCCCATGCTACGTATCGCTAAAGAAGCCCTGACGTTTGACGACGTCCTCCTTGTTCCCGCTCATTCTACCGTTCTGCCGAATACCGCCGATCTCAGCACGCAGCTGACGAAAACGATTCGTCTGAATATTCCTATGCTCTCCGCGGCGATGGATACCGTAACTGAAGCGCGCCTGGCAATTGCCCTGGCCCAGGAAGGCGGCATCGGCTTTATTCATAAAAACATGTCAATCGAGCGCCAGGCTGAAGAAGTCCGCCGCGTGAAGAAACATGAATCCGGCGTGGTAAGCGATCCACAGACCGTTCTGCCGACTACCACCCTGCGCGAAGTGAAAGAACTGACCGAACGTAACGGTTTCGCCGGTTATCCGGTAGTGACCGAAGACAACGAACTGGTCGGCATTATCACCGGCCGCGACGTGCGTTTTGTTACCGACCTGAATCAGCCGGTCAGCGTTTATATGACGCCGAAAGAGCGCCTGGTCACCGTGCGTGAAGGTGAAAGCCGTGAAGTGGTCTTCGCGAAAATGCACGAAAAACGCGTAGAAAAAGCGCTGGTAGTGGATGATAGCTTCCACCTGCGCGGCATGATCACCGTAAAAGATTTCCAGAAAGCGGAACGTAAACCGAATGCGTGTAAAGACGAGCACGGTCGTCTGCGCGTTGGCGCGGCCGTTGGCGCTGGCGCCGGTAACGAAGAGCGCGTTGACGCGCTGGTTGCCGCAGGCGTTGACGTTCTGCTGATCGACTCTTCTCACGGTCACTCCGAAGGCGTTCTGCAGCGTATTCGCGAAACGCGCGCTAAATATCCTGACCTGCAAATCATCGGCGGTAACGTGGCGACCGGCGCGGGTGCTCGTGCCCTGGCGGAAGCTGGCGTCAGCGCGGTGAAAGTGGGTATCGGCCCAGGCTCCATCTGTACTACCCGTATCGTTACCGGCGTAGGCGTTCCGCAGATCACCGCCGTTTCCGACGCGGTTGAAGCGCTGGAAGGCACCGGTATTCCGGTTATCGCCGATGGCGGTATCCGTTTCTCCGGCGATATCGCAAAAGCGATTGCCGCAGGCGCTGCCGCGGTGATGGTTGGCTCCATGCTGGCCGGTACCGAAGAATCCCCGGGTGAAATCGAGCTCTATCAGGGCCGTTCTTACAAATCCTACCGCGGTATGGGTTCCCTGGGCGCGATGTCCAAAGGTTCCTCCGACCGTTACTTCCAGAGCGATAACGCCGCTGACAAACTGGTACCGGAAGGTATCGAAGGCCGCGTTGCCTATAAAGGCCGCCTGAAAGAGATCATTCACCAGCAGATGGGCGGCCTGCGCTCCTGTATGGGTCTGACCGGTTGTGGTACTATTGACGCACTGCGTACCAAAGCAGAGTTCGTGCGCATCAGCGGCGCGGGCATCCAGGAGAGCCACGTTCACGACGTGACGATCACCAAGGAATCCCCGAACTACCGCATGGGCTCCTGATTTTCATCGCCCGGCTACGCGCCGGGCGATTTTTATTCAATCATCGCTACTTCTCTGGAATTAACGTCAATGACGGATAACATTCATAAACATCGCATTCTTATCCTGGACTTCGGTTCTCAGTACACCCAGCTGGTTGCGCGTCGCGTACGTGAGTTAGGGGTCTATTGCGAACTCTGGGCTTGGGACGTGACCGAAGCTCAAATCCGTGAGTTCAACCCGAACGGCATCATTCTTTCCGGCGGCCCGGAAAGCACTACCGAAGACAACAGCCCGCGCGCGCCGCAGTACGTCTTCGAGGCCGGCGTACCGGTATTCGGCGTATGCTACGGCATGCAGACCATGGCCATGCAGCTGGGCGGCCACGTTGAAGCTTCCAACGAGCGCGAGTTCGGTTACGCGCAGGTGGAAGTGCAGACCGACAGCGCGCTGATCAAGGGCATCGAAGATGCGCTGAGCGCTGACGGTAAGCCGCTGCTGGACGTGTGGATGAGCCATGGTGATAAAGTCACCGCTATCCCTTCCGACTTTGTGACCGTCGCCAGCACTGAGAGTTGCCCGTTCGCCATCATGGCGAATGAAGAAAAACGCTTCTACGGCGTACAGTTCCACCCGGAAGTCACCCACACCCGTCAGGGGCTGCGTATGCTGGAGCGCTTCGTGCGCGACATCTGCCAGTGTGAAGCGCTGTGGACGCCGGCGAAGATCATCGACGACGCGGTTGAGCGTATTCGTCAGCAGGTGGGTGAAGATAAAGTCATCCTCGGCCTGTCCGGCGGCGTTGACTCTTCCGTTACCGCGATGCTGCTGCACCGCGCCATCGGCAAAAATCTGACCTGCGTATTCGTGGATAACGGCCTGCTGCGCCTGAACGAAGCCGAGCAGGTTATGGATATGTTCGGCGACCGTTTCGGCCTGAACATCGTGCACGTTGCGGCGGAAGATCGCTTCCTGACCGCGCTGAAGGGCGAAAACGATCCGGAAGCGAAGCGTAAAATCATTGGCCGCGTCTTCGTTGAAGTGTTTGACGAAGAAGCGCTGAAGCTGGAAGACGTGAAATGGCTGGCGCAGGGCACTATCTACCCTGATGTGATCGAATCCGCCGCTTCCGCGACCGGTAAAGCGCACGTCATCAAATCTCACCACAACGTGGGCGGTCTGCCGAAAGAGATGAAGATGGGCCTCGTTGAACCGCTGAAAGAGCTGTTCAAAGACGAAGTGCGTAAGATTGGGCTGGAGCTGGGCCTGCCGTACGACATGCTGTTCCGCCACCCGTTCCCGGGGCCGGGCCTCGGCGTTCGCGTACTTGGCGAAGTGAAGAAAGAGTACTGCGACCTGCTGCGTCGCGCGGACGCTATCTTCATTGAAGAACTGCGCAAAGCCGACCTGTATGACAAAGTAAGCCAGGCATTTACCGTGTTCCTGCCGGTTCGCTCCGTCGGCGTGATGGGCGATGGCCGTAAATACGACTGGGTCGTCTCCCTGCGTGCGGTAGAAACCATCGACTTTATGACCGCGCACTGGGCGCACCTGCCGTATGATTTCCTCGGCCGTGTTTCCAACCGCATCATCAACGAAGTTAACGGTATTTCCCGCGTGGTGTACGACATCAGCGGTAAGCCGCCAGCGACTATTGAGTGGGAATAATTTCTGCTGATAGCTGAACGAAACCCTCTGTTTACAGAGGGTTTTTTTATGTCCTGGTAAATGGCGCTGAGGAAGGATTATTGAGCGTAGTCTAAATATAGTCTATATTAAAACCGAGACATGACCATTAGGCGGACCAACATGAAAGTAGAGACTATCAGCTACGTTAAAAAGAACGCCGCAACGCTTGATCTGTCAGAACCTATCCTGGTCACACAAAACGGTGTGCCTGCTTACGTTATAGAGTCCTATGATCAGCAGCAGGAACGGGAAAACGCCATTGCTTTGCTGAAATTGCTTACTCTGTCAGAGAAAGATAAAGCGGAAGGGCGCGTGTTCTCGAAAGACCAGTTGCTGGATGGCCTTGCGGATTAAACGCAGCGCGCTCAACGTTAAGGGATTTCCATGGAACAGCAGGTGATCTTTGAGTATACGCTTACAGTAAAGCACTGCATCGACACAATAGCGGGTTTTCTGAAGCGTGTTGATGTTGAGCCGCGTCCGGTTATCGCAGATATTCTCACCCAGTTTGAGAGCACCGTAGGACAGTTCCCCTTGGGCTGCCAGATTTGCCCCGAATTGCTGAAAATTGGCTGCGCCAAATATCGGGAGTTTAATCACGCTGAAGGCTACCGGGTTTTGTATTCCGTAGACGGAACGTTAGTAACCGCGCATGCGATCCTGGCACATCGGCAGGATGTTCAGCAGCTGCTGTTTAAGCGTCTGATCGTGGCCTGATAGTCCTAAATGTGTGTGTTTTACAGAGGGTTTTTTATACCCTCTCTTCACTTTGTCCATGACTTATCCGCACAACCTGCCGCCGCTGCAGCCAGCCGATTCTCAGCGCCAGCCCCAGTACGACCAGCGATAATAGACCCGAAATAGCAAGGCTCCTTTCTATCCCCAGATGTTGATTTAGCCAGGCATAGGCAAATGGCGAGACGGCGGCCAGTAGTTGCGCTGGGATCAACAGCCGTCCGGTACGCTGCGCGTAATCTTCCGCCGCGAATAGCTGCAACGGTAATGTTGCTTTAAATACCGTCGTCAGGCCGTTAATTGCCCCGTAGGCGAAAACGAAACCGCCAACGGTCCAGTTTAGCGAGGCGGCATTGAGGCCCAGTAAAAAGCAGAGCGGCAACAGCGCTGTGGTCAACAGCGTTAACTGAAGTGGGGAGAGGCGCGCTCCTGAAATCACCTCCAGAAATCGGGCGCCGGTCTGTCCGATGCCCCATAGTACCCCTATCATTACCGGCAGACCGTAGCTGGCGATAAACTCAGGCAGATGGGTGGATGTGCCGTTAGAAATAAAGGTGACCAAAGCGATAAGCGAGGCGTACAGCAGGCCTATGTGCTGGTTGCGACGGGAAAGCGGCACTTTCTCCTGATGAGCGCCCCGGTCGGGCAAGCGTTGATTAGGCATCCGCCACAGCAGTAGTGCGCTAAGCAGGCCAAACAGGCTGTAGATTACCAGCGCTCCACGCCAGCCCATTAGCGCGAGCAGCGCGGTGCCCAGCGGCCAGAATATCGCTGAGGCCAGTCCTCCAGCCAGGGTCACCCGTGAAATAGTTACTCTGGCGCGTTGACCATACAGGTTAACCAGCGCGGCGAACAGCGCATCGTATAGCGCCAGCCGCATACCGACACCGGCCAGTAGCCATGCGACGTACCAGAAGATCAGGCTGTCTGCCTGCGACATTGCCAGGCAGCTTGCCGCGATGGTTAATGAACCGATGAACACCACCCGCTGACCGCCAAACCAGGCCAACAGGCGGGCGATAAAAGGCGAGATCGCCGCCATCACCAGCATGGCGAAGGTCAAACCGAGAAAGATCTCTGTTCCGCCCCAGCCAGTATCATTAGCAATAGCGCCGGCAAAGGTACCGGGCATATAAAAAACGATCCCCCAGTTGATGAGCTGGTTGCCGCCGGCTGCGAGGGTAAGGGAAAGAGGCGCGGTGCCAGGCAAGATTGACGTTTTCATTGAATTCCAGAGCGTTATGCAGTTGTCGGCAGCATATCGCGCGCGCTATTGTGCAGGCAGCACCTGGGGCTTATAGCCTGCATAAGAGAAACTTTGTGATGACGATGCTGAATTTGGTAAATCTGACAACCTTCCGGCTGGTGGCGCAGCGCGGCAGTTTTTCCGCCGCCGCTGATGTACTGGGAATATCGCAGCCGGCGGTAAGCCTGCAGGTTCGCCAGCTTGAGCAGTTCCTGTAGACGCGGTTGGTTGAGCGTACCGGGCGAGGGATCAAGGCTACTGCCGCCGGATTGGCGCTACTGGCCCATAGTGAGATTATTGAGCAGGCGGTGAATACGGCGGTGCAGTCGGTGGCTGAGTTTAACCATGAAGTGCACGGTACGATGAGCTTCGGTACCGGGGCGACGGCCTGTATTCATTTGCTGCCGCCGCTATTGTGCCATCTACGCGAGAAGCATCCGCTGTTAACGGTTGGCGTCACGACCGGTAATACGCTTGACATTGTACGTGCGGTGGAAGAGAGCCGGCTTGATTTGGGATTGGTGACCTTACCTGCCAGCGGCCGCAGCCTGGCGGTAACGCCAGTGCTGGAGGAAGAGTTTGTATTTATTACTGCCAACGATGATGAACCGCTAGTGGGGCAATTGACGCCTTCACTGCTACAGGCACTTTCGCTAATAGCATTTGAAGCCGGCAGCGGGACCCGTGAGCTGATCGATGGCTGGTTTCGCGCTGCCGGGGTAAACTCGGCGCCGGTGATGCAACTCGGTAGCATTGAGGCTATCAAGCGTATGGTGCGTGCTGGTCTGGGATACAGTATCGTACCGAAGATGGCGGTGGCGGCTGAAGATGACCGCACCGGAATACGTGTACAGTCGCTATCGCCGCGGCTCTATCGCCAACTGGGCGTAGTGATGCGTCAGGATAAAGTTATCAACAAAGGGATAGCGGAGATGCTGCGTCTGCTGCACCAACTAAAAATTTTGCCGTAGGCGTTATTCCTGGGCTGGGGTCGTTGGCGTCGCGGGAGCGTCAATGGTGATGGTCGATTGCTGCGACTCTTGTTTGTCCTGATGATGGTACCAGGCACCGATAGAGGAGTAGACAAAGCGTCCAAAGAAGAAGAGAAAACTGATAAGTAGTACGATACGGGTCATGCGACGGTTAAATCGATGTCGTTTATGCATACTGGGTGCCTGACTCACAAAAGGTTCCTTGAAGTATACCCGAAGACGGGCGATGGGGGTATTAAGTCATAGTATAGCGGCGGGGTCAATTGTCGGCGGTGTAAAAATCGTAGTGCTAAAACATTACTAGATGTTATATAAAATGAACATCGTATTTACACGGATTTTAGTTATTGCACCAGGCCGCAAAAAAATAAGTTTTATTAATATTAGCTAAATAGTTTGTTGATTTGCGTCAATTGCTTGATTCCATTGGCCACTAAAATCGTCCATCTGTTCCGCATCGTTATTACTTTCGCGGTTAGCCTGGTCGGGTTGGATGCCTGTCTGAATATACTCCGCAGGAGTTGGGGTAATCTGTCGAGCATCTATGAGTATTATTAAACTATACAAACGATATCAGGATAAATGGTGGGCACTACCGCTCATCCTCCCTACGCTGCTGTTGCCGCTGGCGCGCGCCGCGAATACATTTGCAAATCTTAACGGTCACACCGTCTTTCTGTTTTATCTTCCGCTGGCGTTAGTATTGAGCCTGATGCTGTTTTTCGGCTGGGCGGCGATTCCGGGCATTATAGTCGGCTTGCTGCTGACCATTACGCGCGGAATGACCTTCGAGCAATCTATCGGCGTATTGTTTCATTTTTTGATCCCTTCAGTGCTGTGCTGGGGCGGTTATCGCATTTTCGTTCCACGCCGTCAGCAGATTTCACATGGTAATGTTGCCCTGATGCCGTATCGGCTGTTCTGGCAAATGCTGCTGCCCTCGGTAATTTTTCTCATTATTTCGCAGATTGCTGAGTATCTTGGCCTGCATCCGCGGGCGGCGGAACTGGTGGGGTCAACGCCATTTAGTTTACGTTCGTTAATCACTTTTCAGGCGCTGATGGTGGGGTGCTTGACCGGTGTGCCACTGTGCTATTTTTTGCTGCGTGTTATTCGTAACCCGCTACACTTACGCGGTTTTATATCCCAGGTGCGTTTACAAATCGACCAAAAAATAAAACCGCTGGAAATTATTGTCTGGGCAATAGTATTGTTAATAATACTGGCTTTATTATTCATGCCGTTAAATGCCAGCAGCACGATATTTAGCACAAATTATACATTGTCATTACTTATGCCGGTCATGTTGTGGGGGGCGATGCGTTTTGGCTATCGTTTTATTTCCCTGGCGTGGCCGCCGATATTAATTCTGGTTATCCATTTTCATTACAGCTACCTGCCATTTTCCCCGATCTACAATAACCAGCTGGCGATTACCTCCTCCAGTTACCTGGTGTTCTCTTTTATTATCGCTTATATGGCAATGCTGGCGACGCAGCAGCGGATGATCCACCGTCGGGTTCGCCGGATGGCCTTTCTCGACCCGGTCGTTCATATGCCGAATTTACGGGCCCTGAGCCGAGCGCTAAACCACTCGACCTGGTCGGTGCTGTGCTTTTTACGCATGCCAGAGCTGGAGTTGCTTGGGCGGCACTACGGCGTGATGCTACGCATTCAGTATAAGCAGCAGCTATCGGAATACCTGAGTCACATACTGCAGCCGAACGAAATGGTCTATCACCTTTCGGGCCATGACCTGGTGATACGCCTGAATAGCGACGATCATCAACAACGCATCGTGATGCTGGATGAGCGGATTAAGCAATTCCGTTTTATCTGGGATGGTATTCCGCTACAGCCGCCCGTCGGGATCAGCTATTGCAACGTACGTTCTCCTGTCAAGCATCTGTATTTACTGCTCGGCGAACTGAATAATATTGCCGACATGTCATTGACCAGCGGCCACCCGGAAAACGTGCAGCGCCGCGGCGCCGTTCACGTTCAGCAGGGGTTAAAAGAACGTGTGTCAATGATGAACCAGATCCTGCAGGCGCTGGATCAGAATCGTTTTCGGCTGATGGCGCAGCCCATTATCGGCATGCGCGGCGATAGTTATCATGAAGTCCTGTTGCGTATGGTGGGCGAGCAGGGCGAGCTAGTTGCGCCGGATAATTTTTTGCCTGCGGCGCACGAATTTGGCCTGGCTTCGCGCATCGACAGCTGGGTTATCGACAATACGCTGGCTTTTATGAACGCTAATCGCCATACGTTGCCGGGCATGCGTTTGGCCATCAATCTGTCGCCAGTTTCGGTCAGCCGCAGCCGTTTCCCGGACGAAGTCGAGGAAATGCTGCATCATTATAATATTGAGCCCTGGCAGCTTATTTTTGAACTGACGGAAAACCACTCGCTCAGTAATCCGGAGCAGGCGCAACAAACCCTCGCGCGGTTGCAGGAGTTGGGATGCCGGGTGGCGATTGATGATTTCGGTACCGGCTATGCCAGCTATGCGCGGCTGAAAACGCTTAACGTGGATATGCTGAAAATTGACGGTAGCTTTATCCGTAATCTGGTCACCAGCAGTCTGGATTATCAGGTTGTGGCGTCGATTTGCCGGTTGGCGCAAATCAAAAATATGCAGGTAGTGGCGGAGTATGTGGAATCGCCGGAGATCCGCCAGGCGGTGATTTCGCTGGGGATTGATTATATGCAGGGCTTTGACATTGGAATGCCGGTTCCGATAGAACAACTGGCCTGCGCGGCTGACGTCGCATAAAAAACGGCCGGGCGTGTGACCCGGCCGTTTTAGTGAAAGATGTCAGCTTTACGCTTCTTCTTCAGTAATTTTCAGCAGCCATTCAGGCACGCCTTCCCAGTACTGTTGCTCTTTTTCCAGATCCAGCAGCACCAACGCATTCTGGCTAAACCAGTCATGCGGGAAAATTAACGTCCAGTGGTTGGCTTCCGTCTTCAATGTCAGTTTTGGCGGCGTAGTGGTCGCCTGACGCTGATTGTTCAGTAATACGCCCAGACGCAGTAGTTGGATCAGCGGCAAGAACTGTTTTTTCTTGAACAAGGTAAAACGCGGCAAATCATCAAGCTTGATAGCTTTGCGGTGATAGCGCACCAGCGTGGCCATCAGGGTCTGCTGTTCCTGATTAAAGCCCGGCAGATCGCTATTTTGCAGGATATAGGCAGAGTGGCGATGCATGCCGCTGTGGTTAATGTTCAGCCCCACTTCATGTAGCATTACCGCCCACTTCAGCAGGGCAGACAGATGCGGGTTAGCCAGTTTCGGGTTTTGCTCCTGCCACTGTTCCAGCATCTGAGTGGTAGTCTCCAGTACCCGGCGCGCCTGTTCGCGATCGATATTGTACTGGTTCGCCAGGCTCTGGGCCGTACGGCTGCGAATATCCTGGTGGCGGAAGCGACCTTCCATCTCGTACAACACGCCTTCGCGCAGGGCGCCGTCGGACAGGCGCAGTTCTTTGATCGCCAGCGCGTCGAATACCCCGCACAAAATCGCAAGGCCCGGGGCGAATACCGCTTTGCGGTCCTCCGACAATCCCGGCAGGCTTAATGAGTCGAAGTTTTTATTCTTCAGAAGCTCACTGACCAGCATTTCAAGACGTTCCGGGGTAATGAAGCCGTCTTTCTCCCCCATGGCGACCAGCACTTCGTGCGCGGCTTTGATGGTGCCAGAGGCGCCCAGCGCCACGTTCCACCCCTGAATACGGAACTGCCAGGCCAGGGTTTCCAGTTTCTGCACCGCCGCCAGGCGCGCGCGCTGGAAGTTTTCTTTATTGATAACGCCGCCGGCGAAATAGGCCTGCGAGAAGCTTACGCAGCCCATACGTCGGCTTTCAACCAGGCGGGGCTCGAAATCTTCGCCGATGACGAGCTCAGTCGAACCGCCGCCGATGTCGATAACCAGCTTACGGCCGCGCTCCGGTTGCGTATGTTCGACGCCCATAAAAATCAGACGCGCTTCTTCGTTACCGGAGATTATTTCGATGGGATAAGGGATAACTTTTTCCGCTCGTTTGAGAAAATCCGCCGCGTTAGCCGCCTGGCGCAGGGTATGCGTACCGACGATACAAACGCTGGAAGGGGAGAATCCCTGCAGACGTTCCGCAAACAGCGACAGGCAGTTCAGCCCACGAGTAATCGCTTCTTCGCTCAACACCGAGTTTTCATCCAGGCCATCGGCCAGGTGGACGCGCTGCTTCAGGCGACCGATGATCTGCATTGCCCCGTCGACGACACGGGCGATCACCATATGAAAACTGTTCGAACCAAGGTCGACCGCAGCGAACTCCTGCGGCCGAGGTGTTTTTTCGTTTATTGGCATAGGTTAATCGGGTTGTTCGAGTGATTTGAGATAATCGTAAATCGCTATCTGTGCGCGTACTTTGCGGCGATTGCCGCGCGGCACGTAGCGATTACTCAGTTCTTTATCAAGATAGCGCGCTTTTACGGTATCGTTGAACAGGATATCGAGAATATCCAGTACGCGTTGCTTCAGACGCGGGTCCAGCAGCGGTACGGCGACTTCGATACGATAGTCGATGTTGCGTGTCATCCAGTCGGCGGAGGATAACCACACCTGTTTATCACCACCGTTTTCAAAACAATAGACCCTATCGTGCTCAAGGAAACGGTCAACGATACTAATCACGCGAATATTTTCGCTAATTCCCTCAAGACCCGGGATTAGCGAACACATGCCGCGGATAAGCAGGTTAACCGGCACGCCGGTACTGGAGGCGGCATAGAGTCTGTCCACCAGCCCTTTATCGACCAGGTTATTTAATTTAAGCGTAATTCCGGACGGTTGCCCATTTTGCGCATTGGCGATTTCGCGGTCGATCATTTCATACAGCAGACGACGCGAGTTCTGCGGCGACACCAACAGGTAGTCGAAGCTGACTGGCCGGTAAGGGTTTTCGATAAAATTAAACACGCGACGGACTTCATTAGTGATGCGCGCGTCGGCGGTGAGGAGCGAATAGTCGGTGTAGATACGAGCGGTTTTCTCGTTGAAGTTGCCGGTGCCGATATGCGCATAACGCACTACCTCATCGCCTTCTTTACGCGAAATGAGGAAGAGTTTGGCGTGGATCTTCAGCCCCGGCGCCGAGAAGATAACGTGTACGCCGGCTTCTGTCAGACGTTTGGCCCAGTGAATATTGGCCTCTTCGTCGAAGCGAGCCTGCAGTTCAACCACCACGGTCACTTTTTTACCGTTGTGGGCGGCGTGGATCATCGAATCGATAATCCGTGAATCCTTAGCGACGCGGTAGATATTGATTTTGATTGCCAGCACGCTTGGGTCGAACGAGGCCTGACGCAGCAGTTCAAGCACGTGCTCGAAGGTATGATACGGATAGTAGAGCAGTACGTCGCGTTCGCGGATAGCGTCAAAGCCGTTGCGAAATTTATCGAACCACAGGTGACGCAGGCGCGGCATCGGTTTGTTGACCAGATTGGCCTTGCCAACATTCGGGAAACCGATAAAGTCTTTAAAGTTGTGATAACGACCGCCCGGCAGCATCGAATCGTAGTTCGAGATGGAGAGCTTATCGCGCAGCATTTCGACCATCGCATCCGGCATATCGCGCTGGTAGACAAAACGCACCGGCTCGGCGGTTAAGCGCTGCTTCAGGCTGGAGGACATCAGCTCCATCAGGCTCGATTCCATTTCGTGTACCAGATCGTACTCGGCATCACGGGTCATTTTCATCGAGTATGCATTCAGGGCATCGTAGTCAAAGAAGCCCTTAAAGATATCATCCAGGCAGTAACGCAGAATGTTATCCAGCAGAATCATCGGTTTGCGGCGTCGCGGCGTCTCCGGCGGCAGGTTCACAAAGCGTGGCACCTTATCGGATGGAATTTCCAGCAGCGCATAGTTAATGGTATCGCCGCGGATAATCTCCACCGCCAGATAGGTGTAATCATCTTTCAGGAATTGAACCAGGTCCGTCTCGCGGTTGATCAGAATCGGCGAAATATGCTGGCGCAGATACTGTTTGAAGTAGTTGCGTAACCAGGATTGCTGGTTAACGGACAGCTGGCGTTCGTTAATCAGGAAGATCTGATTACGCGCCATTTCCAGCAGCAGTTCATTATAGAGACCATCAAATTCCTGATCGGCCTTTAGCACGCGGGCCTGGATTTTGCCTAACAGATGACGCGAATGGGCGGTACTACCTTGTTCTTCACTGATAAGAATGCGTCGCTTAAGTTCAGCGAAGCGCACTTTGTAAAACTCATCAAGGTTATTGGAGTAAATTCCTAAGAAGCGCATGCGCTCGATAAGCGGGTTGCTCTTGTCCGCCGCTTCCTGAAGTACGCGCTCGTTAAAGGACAACCAGCTGAGTTCTTTTTCGATGTATAGCTTTTCCTGGCCCATTACAACTCACACTCCGGATCATTGACGTCGCTTTTTCATTATGGCGAGCTTTGCCATTGAATGTCCAACTATGTCAAAGCAATATGACAGTTTTCTTGCAATCAGATGCCGGGAAAAAGCGGACGCGTTTGTTTGTTTACGTTATGTTCAGTCAGGGGCGAAATGGAGGGCGAAACAATGTGGGAAACGCGGGCGCTGGAGCTCAATAATCAGGACATCTGGCACTGGCCGTCGGCCTGTCGGTTGATTGAATACGCAATTGAGCATGATTTTAATACCGTGGTGGTGGGACAGGCCGAGTTATTTGGCAAGCTGGTTTCGCCACAGGGGTATACCCCTTTTGACTATAACGACCGATTGTCGAGCCAACAACGAGCGCGCTGTATCTATCTCAACCGGCTGGCGTTACGCTGCCGTGAGCAGGGGTTGCGATGTTATCTGCAGGCGAAAGAACTTAGCTTCCCGACCGAACTGTTATTAGCGCATCCGGAACTGCTGGATACCCCGCGCGGGGTGCGTTTTGATGTCGATTTCTGGAGCCGCTGGTTAACCGACAAAATCCGCGCCGTGTGTCAAAGCGTACCGGCGCTCACCGGTTTGATTATCGCGCTCTCCAGTACCGATGGATTATTACCGATCTCTCGCCCGCAGTGGGACAGACAACACGACGATCCCCGCCAGCCAGCGCAAAGCTTGATGCTCTACCGCCGCTGTTTTAACGCCCTGAGTCAGGCGGTAGCCGCGCAAAATAAGCATCTGGTACTGCGTGTCTTCCCTGCCAGCAATGACGATCTCAGCGCCGTGCTGGACGCGATTGAACCGCTGCCGCCTGCGGTTTCGGTATCGATAAAACTCACGCCGGAACGTTTCTGGCCTGCTTTCCCTAACAATCCGGCGCTGTTGGCGGTGCAGACGCGAGATGTATGGATCGATATCGATCTTGCCGGCGAAGAAGTGGGATGGGGCGTCATGCCGTTTTTACGTATTGATGAGCTGCAGGGGCGACTGTTGTGGTGTCAGAGTCGCAACCCGTGCATTACCGGCGCTATCTGTAAAACCAGTTGGGAAAGTATCGATAATCACTGGATCCCTGCGACGTTAAGCGAATGTAATCTCTTCGCCTGTAGTCAGTTGCTGGGCGAAGGGGCGGCGAAAAATCAGCAGCAGTTACTGGTGCAATGGCTGGCGCAGCGTTACGGCTGGTGTCCGCCAGCCGATGTCGCGCAGCAGTTCCAGTCGCTGCTTGAGCAGGCGACGCAGACGCTCTATCAGTCAATATATGTGCGAGACCATGTTTTCCATCGCCATAGCCAATTGCCTGAAAGCTACGGCCAGGCGGTGTGGGGCCTTTACGGACAACTGGCGCGCAGCCACTGGTTACCCGGTTCGGCGCAGGATATCCACTTCACCCGCGACGACCCGCAGAAGTCGATGGCTAATCTCACGCAAATCGCGCAAGAAAAAGATGAGGTCGCAGCCAGCGCGCAGCAGTTGGGGAAAGCGGCGCAAGCGTTCGCTCTCACGGCGGATTTTCCCGCCGCGCTGGCGCTTCGGTGGCGTGAGGAGTGGCAGGGACTGGCGCTCTATTGCCAGACGTTTACCCACGCGCAAAAGGCCTTCTTTACTCTGCACTTCGCCCGAGAGGTGGAAAACAGCTGGAGCATGCGGGAGATTTGCCATATTAACGTGCAGGCGTTATATCGCTGCGCATCGGAAATGGAAACGCTTTGTCAGCAGACAGGCGAGGCCTCACCGGCGTTTTACGTGATGTTCGATCCTGTACGAGCACGTAATCTGGCGGATAGCCTGAGCACCGAACTGACGGCGCTCAGATAGCCGTATTAAAGCGTGCGGCGTAGCGCTTCAACCAGGCACAGTATCGCCATTGCCTGGCCGTAGGGCATGGCGGTCAGGGGGATGTTACGATAGTGGTCGAGGTCGTTGCCCATCGCCGTGCCAAACGACACCTGCGTTAACTCTCCTTGCGGCGAGATATGTTCGATAATGCCCCGGCAGGCTTTCCCGGCGACCGGCAGAAACCCATCGTCGAGGTAGCCGAGGCGGACCGCCTTGAAAATACCCGCGGCAAAACCCGCCGTCGCAGAGGCTTCCAGATAACTATCCGGGTCGTTAAGCAGCGTCGGCCATAGGCCGTTTTCGGCCTGGCAGCGGGCAAGGGCGCTGACCTGAATCTGCAGAGTATTTTGCAACTGGCGGTAAAAGGCGTCATGTTCGTCGAGCTCAAGTATCTCCAGCAGTTCCGGTATCGCCAGCGTTATCCAGCTATTGCCGCGGGCCCACAGCGCGCCGGCGAAATGGTGTCTGCCGTCGAAATGCCAGCCGTGAAACCACAGGCCGCTTTGGTGGTCGCTTAAATAGTGCAGGTGCTGCAAAAACTGAAATTTCGCCTCTTCTACCCAGCGCGGTTTACCAAACATCTTGCCGAGCATCGCCAGCGGCAGTACCGCCATCATGAGCGTATCGTCCCAAATTTGTTGATGATGGGGATTCTCATAGGTGACGTGTTGCAGGCAGCCCTCTTCGGTACGCGGCATCTGGCGATATATCGCATCTCCCCAGCTTTCCAGATAGGCGCGCCAGTCGCTGCGCGGCGTCTGTTGATAGCACAGCGCCAGGGTTAAAAACGGACAAGCGGTGTTGATGTTTTTCTCCGGCGTACCCTCGGCGAAACGGGCGCTAAACCAGCCGTCGATAAGTTCACGAGCCCGAAGCGATCCTGTCAGCTGCTGGTAGCGAAACAGGCCAAACAGGGCGATGCCATGCGTCCACTCCCAACCGTCCCAACCTTTGGTGTCAACCACCCGGCCATCCGCCAGCCGTTGCAAATACTCGCCGCTATCATCGGTAATCGCGGTTAAGTTGCCGATTAGCGCTTCGATGAGTGATTGTAATTCAGGACGGTTGTTTTTCTGCGACATAGTGATTTCCTTGAGAAGAAACGGCGGCGTGTTGCCAGCGATCGTTGCGATGAGGATGGCCGGTCAGTAGCTCGATAGTTTCGCGGGTCTGCAGGCTGGCATCCTGTGGATGACCACCGGCGCGCAGACGCTCCAGTTCGCTAATCAGGATTTGATGTCGCGGCTGGCTCAAGCGAAAACGAAACGCGCCATACATTGCCAGTAAGGCCAGCAGGCCGGGGCCTACGAGGAATACCCACCAGATACCATTCAGCACGGCGGTATTCTGCGTTTCGGCGCCTTTGGTGAATCCAAAGGCTTCCAGCGCCAGGCCGACGATAAACAGCGCCAGCGCCTGGGAGAATTTGCGCGTCAGCATCATCACCCCCGCGTAGATCCCTTCACGCCGCACGCCGGTGTAAGCTTCATCGATATCGGGCAGAAAATTGTAGACATTCCATGGGATAAGATAGGTGCCGCCGCGGGCGATGCCCATCACGATTGCGCCGCCGAGCAGCAGCCAGGAAAGATGGCTGAAAGAAGCGGTCAATTGGCTGAACCACAGTAGCGCGCAGAGGATCAGCGCGATAGCGACCTTATAGGCGTTGCCGTTGCCGACGCGGATGCAAAGCCAGGTAAATAAAGGGATCGCGAAGAACTGAAACAGCGTCATCAGACTCATGGCCTGCGAAGCCAGCGAGGTGCCGACACGTAGCACGTAGGTCATATAGTGCATAAACAGCGAGCCGAAAATATCCAGCGCCACCGCGCCGCCGACATACATCATGATATGAATACGGAAGGTCCGCAGACGGAAGGTAGAGGCCATTTCGCGATACAGCGAACGTAGTGTTTTGCCTAAACCTTGCTGCGTCTGCGGTGGTGGGAGATGCTCACGTTCCCAGGTACCGCGCCAGACGAAGATCCACGGCAAGGCAAAAAGCAGGGCGAAGATAATGCCGATATAGAGAAACGCCTGCGATTTATCGGCGACGTGGGCCATGATTTGCCCGGGGATCAGCGCCGCGAGAAAGGCTGTCGCCTGAGCGAATAGCATTCGCGCGCCGGACATTTTCGAGCGCAAATCATAGCGGGTGGTCATCTCTGCAGGCAGCGTATCGTAAGGCACCATCAGCAGGGTGAAGACGGTGCTGAATAGTAGATAGGTACCAAGGTACCAGGCGTAGCCAAAACCACTTATCCACATCAGGGCGAAACAGAGCGATAACGGCGCGCCGAGAATAAAGAAGATCCGTCGCCGCCCCCAACGGGTGCGAATGTTGTCGGTAATGTAGCCCATCACCGGGTCCGTGATGCCGTCCCAAATCTTGGCGATGGCGAAAATAGAGGCCGCAGCGGCGGGCGAGAGCCCGGCGACTTCAATATAAAAGTAGAGCAGCCACAGGCCGGTGATGGTCATCGCGCCGCTGCCGAAAATATCGCCCATCCCCCAGCAGAGGATGTTGCGGGTTTTGACTTCTCGTTGTGGGGAGACTGTCCTCGTCATTGGAATATCTCTTATATGAAGGAAAGCGAGGTTGCACAGTAAAAGAGGGGGAAGGAGGCGAAAATCCCGACAGTCGGTTTTTCGTACCGTTCTGCGAGCAGCATGCCAAAAGGCGACAAAATGAAATAAATCCCGTGACGCTACTCACATATGCAGCGGTTTAAGAGGGCGTTTACTGTGATAACGGCCCTGTTTTCATTTTTTCCGCAGGCAAATTTTGCGCGTAATCTCACGTTTTGCCCCAGATCCTGACGGCGAATGTGAAAGAGTACGCAGATATTTCCGCGGTAGCGATTTCGACCCTACGCTGAGGGTGAGAGAGATGGTGAGATAGTCCCCACGTTGATTTCCAGGACATGCTATGAACATTTATCTTTCGCAGCGTCATCCCCATGCGGATGGCGTGACGCCTGATACTGAACTCTTTCAACAGGCGCTGGACGAACTGGCGCAGGCGGGCGGCGGCCGGTTGGTGGTTGATTGTGGCAGGTACGCGCTCGGCGGTTTACGGATAGGCTCGAACACCTGTTTGTGGCTGTCGCCGGGCGCCGAGCTTATCGTTAGCGAAAACTATGATGACTTTGCTCAGGCGACGGCGCTGAGCCGGGCGGAATCTTCAGATCGGGCCTTTCTGTATGCTGTGGATGCACAGAATATTACTATCTGCGGAGGCGGCGAGATTTACGGCAGTGCTGACGGCTGGTTTTCCCGTCAAGTTGATGCCATGGGTTACCGCACGCCAGCCAGGGCGCGCCCGCGGATCATTTTGCTGGAAAATTGCCGTCGCGTCCGGCTGGAGAATATCACCGTACGGCATGCCCCGATGTGGACAATTCATCTGGTCTCCTGCACGGGCGTGGTGGTTGACGGCGTCACCGTCGACAATGATTTGACGATGGCCAATACCGATGCGCTGGATATCGACAGCTGCCAGCAGGTCCATATCGCCAATAGCTATTTCAGCGCGGCGGATGATGCCATCTGTTTGAAAACCACCGATAAACCTGAGCGGATCCAGCGACCGTTGCGTCAGGTAACCATCGTTAACTGCACGCTGCGCTCGAAAAGCTGCGCCTTTAAAATCGGTACTGAAACCTGGCAGGATATTGAAGATGTGCTGGTGAGTAACTGCACTATCTTTGACTCCAATCGCGGCATTGGCCTGATATCCCGCGACGGCGGGCGGCTACGGCGGATGATTTTTAGCAGTATTGCTTTTGATTGCGTGAGCGCGCCGGCCTGTCATTGGGGCGAGGCGGACCCTGTTTTCCTTTCCGCGCGCCGTCGCGATCCGGCGATTGAACCCGGCGAAATCTCACAGATCCAGTTCCGCGGGCTGGTTGGCGAGTGCGAAGGCGCGATAAACCTGCATAGTGAAACGCCAGGTCAGATCCGGCGTATTCTGTTTGACGGCGTGCAGCTCACCCAGAAGCTGAACCTGGCAGCGGAGCAGGGGCTTTATGATATCCGCCCGCCGTGCAATCCGATGTCGCCGACCGGGATGGGGATTGATAACGCCTGGTGTCTGAATCCGCAAAGCGGCCGAGTTTGGGGTGTCGAACCTTATCCCGGCGGTTTGCCGGTACTGTATGCCAACGGCGTAGCGGGTCTGACACTGCGCGAGTTTGATTATCAGCGTCCGATACCGTTACCGGCAGCCTGGAACCCTAACGCGCTATGTCTGGAAAACGGCGATAATTAGCGAGGAAATAAGAGAGGAAGGTGCCCCGGCGATTGCTCCGGGGCAGGTCGAACTTATTCTTCGGCGGCATAGCCCTGCGGCGGCAGCTTGCGATTATCCAGCCACGCAGAGTTAGCTTCCATACGCAGGCGGCCATCAACAAACCAGCTCACCACCAGCGGGTAGATGTCGTGCTCCTGCGCCTGAACGCGGGCGGTAACGTCATCTTCGCTGTCTTCCGGAAATACCGGCACCCGAGCCTGTAAGATCACCGGCCCGCCGTCGAGTTCGTCGGTGACGAAATGCACCGAGGTGCCATGTTCCTCATCACCATTTTCCAGCGCCTGGCGATGAGTATGCAGCCCTGGATATTTCGGCAGCAGAGAAGGATGGATATTCAGCAAGCGCCCCTGATAGTGGCCAACAAACGCTGGGCTAAGGATACGCATGTAGCCCGCCAGCACCACCAGATCGGGTTGGAAGACATCGATTTGCTGCATCAGCTCGCGGTCGAAGGCTTCGCGGCTATCAAACGCTTTCGGCGAGAGCGCAAAGGCCGGAATACCGGCCTCGCGGGCGCGCTCAAGGCCGAATGCTTCGGCCTTATTGCTGAATACCGCACGCAGGGTGCCGTTGATTTGCTTCCGGGCGCAGGCATCAATAATCGCCTGTAAATTACTGCCGTTACCGGAAATCAGCACCACAATGTTTTTCATTCAATGACCACGCGTTGTTCGGCATCGGATGCCTTGATGTAACCGATTTTCCACGCGTTTTCACCCTGCTCGTTCAGCAGGGCGATGGCTTTATCCGCCTCGGCTGCCGGCAGCGCGACCAGCATGCCGACGCCGCAGTTAAAGGTGCGGTACATTTCGTGGCTGCTGACATTACCGGCGGTTTGCAGCCAGTTGAAGACTTCCGGCCACTGCCAGGAGGACTCGTCGATTACCGCCTGGGTGTTGTCCGGCAGTACGCGCGGGATATTTTCCCAGAAGCCGCCGCCGGTCAGGTGGGCGATGGCGTGGACGTCGACGTTAGCAATCAGATTCAGAATCGATTTGACATAGATGCGGGTCGGCGCCAGCAGGTGGTCGGCCAGCGGTTTGCCGTTGAGGTCGGTGGTCTGCGGATCAACGCCGCTGACTTCGATAATCTTACGCACCAGCGAGTAGCCGTTAGAGTGCGGGCCGCTGGAGGCAAGCGCGACCAGGACGTCGCCGTCAGCCACTTTGCTGCCGTCGATGATTTCTGATTTTTCTACCACGCCGACGCAGAAACCGGCCACGTCATAATCTTCACCATGGTACATACCCGGCATCTCCGCCGTTTCGC
Organism: Klebsiella sp. JN_Kp121; assembly: GCF_040062145.1. Lineage (NCBI taxonomy): Bacteria > Pseudomonadati > Pseudomonadota > Gammaproteobacteria > Enterobacterales > Enterobacteriaceae > Klebsiella > Klebsiella sp. JN_Kp121. The sequence goes on along the minus strand of NZ_JBEAHX010000011.1, from coordinate 57,176 downwards.
CGCCAACCAGCGCGCAGCCGGACTGTAAGCAGCCTTCGGCGATGCCGTTGATGACGCTTGCCGCGGTGTCTACGTCCAGTTTACCGGTCGCGTAGTAGTCGAGGAAAAACAGCGGCTCGGCGCCCTGAACTACGAGGTCATTGACGCACATAGCGACCAGATCGATACCGATAGTGTCGTGACGTTTAAGGTCCATCGCCAGACGCAGCTTGGTGCCGACGCCGTCGGTACCGGAGACCAGTACCGGTTCGCGGTATTTCTGCGGCAGAGCGCACAGCGCGCCGAATCCGCCCAGTCCGCCCATCACTTCCGGGCGACGGGTTTTCTTCACCACGCCCTTAATACGGTCGACGAGAGCGTTGCCTGCATCAATATCCACGCCGGCATCTTTATAGCTGAGAGAGGTTTTATCGGTCACTGCGAAGTCTCCACGCGTTTGCGGTAGCAAGAAAAATCGGCGCAATTCTAACAGGGAAAGCAAACGTTTGCGAGCCTGCTTTACACTCGATTTAAAACGGCTAACAGATGAGCAAATTTGATACTGTTCACGAAAATGAAACCGGGTACAGTCTTCTGCTTGCCTCGCCTTTAATGAATGATCATTATGCCAATGAAACCGGTTTCTGTTTGGTGAAAAGCGCATAACGATCGTCTATAGGGAGAGTATATGTCCGGATTCAAAGAAGGTTTTTTGTGGGGCGGCGCGGTAGCGGCGCATCAGCTTGAGGGCGGCTGGCAAGAAGGAGGGAAGGGGATTAGCGTCGCGGACGTGATGACCGCAGGCGCCCATGGGGTGCCGCGAACGATCACCGACGGCGTACTGCCTGGTCATGACTATCCCAACCATGAGGCAATTGATTTTTATCATCGTTATAAAGAAGACGTAGCGCTGTTTGCCGAACTGGGATTTAAGTGTTTCCGTACTTCAATTGCCTGGACGCGAATTTTTCCGCGGGGCGATGAGCTGGAGCCCAATGAGGCGGGCCTGCAATTCTATGACGATCTGTTCGACGAGTGCCTGAAATATGGCATCGAACCGGTGATCACGCTCTCCCATTTTGAAATGCCTTACCACCTGGTGACTGAATACGGCGGCTGGCGCAACCGTAAGCTGATTGATTTCTTTGTCCGCTTCGCGAAGGTGGTGTTTACCCGCTATCAGCACAAAGTGAAGTACTGGATGACCTTTAACGAGATCAACAACCAGGCCAACTTCCATGAAGATTTCGCCCCCTTTACCAACTCCGGCCTGAAGTATCAGCCCGGAGAAGACCGTGAGCCGGTGATGTTTCAGGCCGCCCATTATGAACTGGTGGCCAGCGCGCTGGCGGTAAAGGCGGCACGTGAGATTAATTCGGACCTGCAGATTGGCTGTATGATCGCGATGTGTCCAATCTATCCGCTCACCTGCGCGCCGGACGACATCATGATGGCGATGAACGCTATGCATCGTCGTTACTGGTTTACCGATGTGCACGTGCGTGGCCGCTATCCGCAGCATTTGCTCAACTACTTCGCGCGCCGCGGTTTTACGCTGGATATCACCGACGCCGATCGCCTGGCGTTAAAAGAGGGTTGCGTCGACTATATTGGTTTTAGCTACTACATGTCCTTCGCCACCAAAGCGACTGACGATAATCCGCACCTGGATTACGACGAAAGCACCAGCCTGGTCTCCAACCCTTACGTCAAGAAATCGGATTGGGGCTGGCAGATTGACCCGGTTGGTCTGCGTTACTCGCTCAACTGGTTCTGGGATCACTATCAGTTGCCGCTGTTTATCGTTGAGAATGGCTTTGGCGCCATTGACGTGCGTGAAGCTGACGGCAGCGTGGATGACCAGTATCGTATCGAGTATCTCAGTGCCCATATTGCCGAAATGAAAAAAGCGGTAGTGGAAGATGGCGTCGATCTGATGGGGTATACCCCGTGGGGTTGTATCGATCTGGTCTCCGCCGGTACCGGCGAGATGAAAAAACGCTATGGATTTATCTTTGTCGATAAAGATAACGACGGTCGCGGCACGTTGGCCCGCAGCCGTAAAAAATCCTTTGCCTGGTATCAGCAGGTTATTGCCAGTAACGGCGAAAATCTGTAATCGCCAACAAGCATAGCCTTGTCAAAGATAAAAGCCGAAGGGGAACCTCCGGCTTTTTTTGTTTGTTTTATAATGTGTAACAATCCATAAATCACTTTGTTTGATATACGTCAAGCAAGATGGGTATGGCGCAATCCGCAAAAAGCGGTATAATCCCGCGATTTTTTTTGTGGCTGCCCCTCAGAGGAGAAAGAGAATGAAGATCGTGGAAGTGAAACATCCACTCGTCAAACACAAGCTGGGCCTGATGCGTGAGCATGACATCAGTACTAAACGCTTCCGTGAACTCGCCTCAGAGGTTGGTAGCTTACTGACCTACGAAGCAACCGCCGATCTCGCTACCGAGCGTGTCACTATCGAAGGCTGGAACGGTCCGGTCGAAGTTGAGCAGATCAAAGGTAAGAAAATTACCGTGGTGCCTATCCTGCGTGCCGGTCTGGGGATGATGGAAGGCGTGCTGGAGCACGTGCCTAGCGCGCGTATCAGCGTGGTTGGCATCTACCGTGATGAAGAAACGCTGGAGCCGGTTCCTTACTTCCAGAAGCTGGTTTCTAACATTGACGAGCGTATGGCGCTGGTGGTTGACCCGATGCTGGCAACCGGCGGTTCGATGATCGCAACTATCGACCTGCTGAAAAAAGCGGGCTGTTCGAGCATTAAGGTGCTGGTGCTGGTGGCGGCGCCGGAAGGCATTGCCGCGCTGGAGAAAGCGCATCCTGACGTCGAGCTGTACACCGCCTCCGTCGACCAGGGCCTCAACGAGCACGGATACATTATTCCGGGCCTCGGCGATGCCGGCGATAAGATTTTCGGTACCAAATAAATGATGAAGTGATAAAAAGCCGACTTTGAGAGTCGGCTTTTTTTTGAATAAATCACGCCCACAACAAATAACAAACGACTCTCAGAGGATAACATTATGACGCGCCGTGCAATCGGGGTGAGTGAAAGACCGCCGCTTTTACAGACAATCCCGCTTAGTTTGCAACATCTGTTCGCCATGTTTGGCGCAACGGTTCTGGTGCCTATTCTGTTCCACATTAACCCGGCTACCGTACTGCTGTTTAACGGCATCGGTACGCTGTTGTACCTCTTTATCTGTAAAGGCAAAATTCCGGCCTATTTGGGGTCGAGCTTCGCCTTTATCTCCCCGGTGCTGCTGCTGTTGCCGCTGGGTTATGAAGTGGCGCTCGGCGGTTTCATTATGTGCGGCGTCCTGTTCTGCATTGTCTCCTTTATTGTCAAAAAAGCCGGTACCGGCTGGCTGGATGTGATGTTCCCGCCGGCGGCGATGGGCGCCATCGTGGCGGTTATCGGCCTGGAACTGGCGGGCGTGGCGGCGAACATGGCCGGGCTGCTGCCGGCTGATGGCCAATCGCCCGATAGCAAAACCATTATTATTTCGATGGTGACGCTGGCGGTGACGGTTTTTGGTTCCGTACTGTTCCGCGGCTTCCTGGCGATTATCCCGATTCTTATCGGCGTGCTGGTGGGCTATGCGCTCTCCTTCGTGATGGGTGTGGTCGATACGACGCCTATCGCCGAAGCGCACTGGTTTGCACTGCCGACTTTCTACACCCCGCGCTTTGAATGGTTTGCCATTTTCACCATTTTGCCTGCCGCGCTGGTGGTGATCGCCGAGCACGTGGGGCACCTGGTGGTGACCGCCAATATCGTTAAACGCGATCTGATCCGCGATCCGGGTCTGCACCGCTCGATGTTCGCCAACGGGCTGTCGACGATTGTCTCCGGTTTCTTTGGCTCAACGCCAAACACCACCTACGGTGAAAATATCGGCGTGATGGCGATTACCCGCGTATACAGTACCTGGGTTATTGGCGGCGCGGCGATTATTGCGATTCTGCTCTCCTGCGTCGGCAAGCTGGCGGCGGCGATTCAGATTATCCCGGTACCGGTGATGGGCGGCGTTTCTCTGCTGCTGTACGGGGTGATCGGTGCATCCGGTATCCGCGTGCTGATCGAATCAAAAGTCGATTACAGCAAAGCGCAGAACCTGATTCTGACCTCAGTTATTCTGATTATCGGCGTGAGCGGCGCGAAGGTGCATATTGGCGCGGCGGAGCTGAAAGGCATGGCGCTGGCGACGATCGTCGGTATCTGTCTGAGCCTGATCTTTAAACTGATCAGCGTTCTGCGTCCGGAAGAAGTGGTGCTGGACGCCGCGGATAGCGAAGAAGCGAAATAACGATCCTGATACCGGGCAGCGATCCTGTCCGGTTCTCTCCGGACCTAAAACTGTGTTAAACTCTTCGCGTTTTTCTGTAAGCCTATGTTGAGGTCCATCTGAACGCTCCGGCACAGCTCTCTTTGCCACTGTATCTTCCTGACGACGAAACGTTCGCGAGTTTCTGGCCGGGTGATAATCCTTCCCTACTTGCCGCTCTGCAGAACGTGTTGCGGCAGGAACACAGCGGATACATCTATATCTGGTCTCGTGAAGGCGCGGGGCGTAGCCACCTTTTGCATGCCGCCTGCGCTGAGCTATCCCAGCGTGGCGATGCCGTCGGCTACGTGCCGTTGGATAAGCGCACGTGGTTCGTGCCGGAAGTGCTGGACGGCATGGAGCAACTGGCGCTGGTGTGCATCGATAACATCGAGTGCGTGGCCGGGGACGAGCCCTGGGAGATGGCTATCTTTAATCTCTATAACCGTATTCTCGAATCAGGTAAAACCCGCCTGCTGATCACCGGCGATTGCCCACCGCGGCAGCTGCATCTCGGCTTGCCGGATCTCGCCTCGCGCCTTGACTGGGGGCAAATCTATAAGCTGCAGCCGCTGTCGGATGAAGATAAGCTGCAGGCGCTGCAGCTGCGCGCCAGACTGCGCGGTTTCGAGATGCCGGAAGACGTCTGCCGATTCCTGCTCAAGCGGCTGGATAGAGAAATGCGCTCGCTGTTTATGACGCTCGATCAGCTCGATCACGCATCGATTACCGCCCAACGAAAACTGACGATCCCATTCGTTAAAGAGATCCTGAAGCTTTAAGCCGAAAGCGACGCCAGTTCCTGCTCTGCCAGCCCGGTTAGCTGCGCCACCAGCGCGGGGGCGAGACCGCTACGTAACATTGCGGCGGCGATACGCTGTGCTTCTTCTTTCCGGCCCTCTTGCCGTCCCTGAAGCAAACCGCGCTCCAGCCCTTGCTGCTCGAGATATTCTGCAATAGTCATCAGCGTCTCCTTATGTTGAAAAAAATCGCGCCGCGGGCAAGACCGGCGGCGCGTAGGGGTTAGCTGACGATTTCCAGTACCTGTTCCGGCGGGCGGCCGATACGCGCCTGGCCGTGGCTGACCACGATGGGCCGTTCGATGAGCTTCGGGTTCTCGACCATGGCCTGAATCAACGCCTCTTCGCTGAGCTGTGGGTCGGCGAGATTGAGCGACTTATACAGATCTTCTTTCTGGCGCATCAGTTCACGGGCGCTGCTCATATTCAGCATTTTCAATAGCTGGCGCAGCGTCGCGGCATCCGGCGGCGTCTCCAGATACAGCACCACTTCAGGGTCGATGCCGTTAGCTTTCAGCAGGCTGAGCGTGTCACGGCTCTTCGAGCAGCGAGGGTTGTGGTAAATTTTTACCGCGTCAGACATGTGGTCTCCTTACATTTTCTGATAGGGGCGGAATCTTTCCTGCAGCTGGCGCAGCTGGTCGATGCGAGCGTCGTAGCGCGCCTGCTGCAAACTGCCCAATTTTACTTGCGAACTGGCGCTGCTCAGCAGCGAGATGGCCTGGTCAAGCCTACCGGCCAGCGCCATGCCTTCGGCTCGCGCCGCCAGCTCCTGGTCGCGATGACCCAATGCGCCTTCCGCCTGCGCCAACAGGTCCCAACCGTTGCCGTCATCTTTATTGTTAAAGGTGTAGCGGTTGAGAATGGTCGCGGCTTCCGCCGGCTGCCCGCCCTGTACGTAGGCATTGGCCAGGTTCAGTTGCAGGACCGGATCGGTGCGGATCTCTTTGGCGTTTTTCAGGCGGTTAATTGCGTCAGTGGTCTTTTTCTGCCCAAGATCGATATCGGTGGCGAGATCCAGATACCAGGGATTTTGTGGGTCGGCGCTGAGCAGCGGCTGGAGCGCTTTGCGCGCCTGATCGTAGTTATTGCTCTCCATAGCCAGTAGCGCGCGGCCATACTGCGCGGCGTGCTGTTCGCGGATGTTCCCTTTTGACCAGGCGTCAAGCAGATCGCTGCCGAGCTTATTTTCCCCGGAGTTGTACATACCGAGGGTACGGGCCTTGGCGAGATAGAAATCCGCCGACGACTGGACTACCACCGGGCGCATCTGATTGGCGCGGTTACGGGCGTCGGCCAGACGGCTTTCCGGCAGTGGGTGAGTGAGCAGCATTTCCGGCGGGCGGCTGGAATAGCGGGATTCGTCGAGTAATTTACCCATAAACGCCGGCATCGCCTGCGGATCGAAACCGGAGCGCTGCAGTACCTGAATACCGATGCGGTCGGCTTCTTCTTCGTTCTGACGGGTGAAGCTAATCATCCCCTGTTGGGTGCCAGCCAGGGTGCCGGTTAATGCCGCCATCCCCGCCTGCGGGCTGGCCATCGCCAGCAGAATAGAGCCCAGCGCGCCAACCCAGGTTAGCGGCGCGCTACGTTTTTGATCTTCCATCGCACGCGCCAGATGGCGCTGGGTGACGTGGGAGATTTCGTGCGCCATTACCGAGGCGAGCTGGCTTTCGTTATCCGCATAGCGGAACAGCGCCGAGTGCAGCACCACGTTGCCGCCGAAGAAGGCAAAGGCGTTAATCTGATCGTTATTAATCAGATAAAAGTGGAACGGCGTACGGACGGAATTAGCGTGAGCGACCAGGCGCATGCCCAGCCCGTTAATGTATTGCACCAACAGCGGGTCGTTTATCAGCGGCGCGCTGCCGCGTAGCTGGCGTACGTAGTAATCCCCCATCTGCATTTCCTGACCGATGGAAAGGGTGCTTCCTGCCGAGGTGCCCATATCCGGCAGCGTATCCGCCGAGTCAGCGGCGGCAGGTAATATCGTCCCCAGCGTCAACGACGCGACGGCGGCGGCCACCAGCGTTTTCTTTAACTGCCTGAACATAACCTCTGTCCTGTAATGTGGGTGTGCCAGTTTGACCGGTTGTGCGGCCCAATGTTCCCATGCCGCAGATTCAGCGAGTTTAGCTGTCGTTGATGGCGTTGAAAATATGATATTCGCACAGTTGTGCAGGTTTGTGTCATAGCCAATAAAAAGCGAAGTCTTTTTTGTGACACTTAGATACAATTCCCAGGATTGTGGCGATTTGCGCTTCAGGGAAGGGTTTATGCTTGAGATGTTAATGCAGTGGTATCGTCGTCGTTTCAGCGACCCGGAAGCGATAGCGCTGCTGGTTATTCTGCTGGCCGGCTTCGGCATTATGTTCTTTTTCAGCGGGCTGCTGGCGCCGCTGCTGGTCGCCATCGTGCTGGCCTATCTGCTGGAGTGGCCCACCGTTCGTCTGGAGCGTATCGGCTTGTCGCGAACCTGGGCCACCTCGCTGGTGCTGGTGCTATTTGTCGGTATCTTGCTGTTAATGGCCTTTGTGGTGATGCCGGTGGCCTGGCAACAGGGCATTTATCTCATCCGCGATATGCCTGGTATGCTCAATAAGCTTTCCGATTTCGCCGCCACGCTGCCGCGGCGCTATCCGGCATTGATGGATGCCGGCATCATTGATGCAATGGCCGAAAATATGCGCAGCCGCATGCTGACCGTTGGCGATTCGGTAGTGAAGTATTCGCTCGCCTCGCTGGTCGGCCTGCTGACGCTGGCGGTTTATCTGGTCCTGGTTCCGCTGATGGTTTTCTTCCTGCTGAAAGATAAACAGCAGATGCTCAATGCCGTACGCCGCGTATTACCGCGTAATCGCGGCCTGGCGGGGCAGGTGTGGAAAGAGATGAACCAGCAGATTACCAACTATATCCGCGGCAAGGTGCTGGAGATGATTGTCGTCGGCGTCGCCACCTGGATAGGCTTCATTCTCTTCGGTCTCAACTACTCGCTGCTGCTGGCGGTGCTGGTGGGATTCTCGGTGCTAATTCCGTATATCGGCGCTTTTGTGGTCACCATTCCTGTGGTCGGCGTGGCGTTGTTCCAGTTCGGGGCGGGTACTGAGTTCTGGAGCCTGTTTGCCGTATACCTGATAATTCAGGGGCTGGATGGCAACCTGCTGGTGCCGGTTCTCTTCTCGGAGGCGGTGAATTTACATCCGTTGGTGATTATTCTGTCGGTAGTGATTTTCGGCGGGCTGTGGGGTTTCTGGGGGGTATTCTTCGCGATTCCGCTGGCGACATTAATCAAGGCGGTGGTTCACGCCTGGCCTGATGGAATGGTTATTGAAGACGAGTGACGCGCTGACTGACGCAAAAAAACGCCGGGCGATTTATTATCCCCGGCGTTTTCATTTAGACGTTATGCGTTTTCTTTCAGCCAGTTCAGCACGACATCGTGGTGATTGCTGGTTTTGAAGTTATCAAACACATGTTCAATCTTGCCGTCAGCATCAATGAGGAAGCTAATACGGTGAATGCCGTCGTAGGTTTTCCCCATAAATGATTTTTCGCCCCAGACGCCGAACTGTTCGCAGACCTGATGATTTTCATCAGACAGCAGCGTAAAGTTCAGCAGCTCTTTTTCGGCAAAACGAGACAGTTTTTCTGGTTTATCAGTGCTGATACCCAGTACTTCGACGCCCGCTTTTTTCAGGTCGTCCATATTATCGCGTAAACCGCACGCTTGTACGGTGCAGCCTGGGGTCATGGCTTTCGGGTAAAAATAAACCAGAACACGCTGTCCCTGGAAGTCGGTTAAATTTACTTCCTCGCCGTCCTGGTCCGGTAAGCTAAATTTCGGTGCGATATCACCGGCTTTCAGTGGGGTCATTGGTTAAACTCCATCCTGTTCATCATGCTGTGAATAATTAACGATGTTAATACTGCCTTGTGCGCTCAGTTCTGTACATAGTGCTTTGAACGCTTGCTCGATATTTGTCGTGTTTTGCGAGGCAGGACTGTGTGCGGTGATTTGAATAAATAGCTGAGCGGCGTCTTTATCTTCTCCCGGTTGAGTACGGGAGACCAGTTCGGCGATATTCATATTCCACGTGTCGCACAGCGCGGTAAAGCGCTCAATGATATGCGGCGAGTCCGGCACCTCTACCTGGATCCAAACCGTATTCGGCATCGCCTGCGGTGGGCGGGCGGAGGTGCGCTTCATTACGATCAGCAAATCCAGCTCGGCTCCTTTTAACGGCAGCGTTGATTCGATCAGGTTAATCGCGTTCCACGAGCCGGAAAGCAGCATTATAAACGTGAACTCGTCGCCGAGCATGGCCAAGCGGCTGTCTTCAATATTGCAGCCGCAGCTGCTGACGTGGCGAGTGATTGTGTTTACGATGCCGGGGCGGTCTGCGCCCAGAGCGGTAATCACCAGATAGTGTTGTAATGAGGCTGTCAAACCTGTTCTTCCTTTAAAAAGGTGAGGTAACATTAGGAAAGCATAAAAAAAACCGGCGTACAACATCCCAGATGGCGTTGGGTCTCTTGCTTTTATTGCAGCACCAAACGTAACATTGAGAATCTTGTCCCACTTCTGCTCTGAGGATGGCCCATGTTCACGGGAAGTATTGTAGCGCTTGTCACGCCGATGGATGATAACGGTAATGTCTGCCGGTCAAGCCTGAAAAAACTGATTGATTACCATGTCGCCAACGGAACCTCGGCGATTGTTTCGGTAGGGACTACCGGCGAATCCGCAACGTTGAGCCATGAAGAGCATGGCGACGTCGTGATGATGACCCTTGAGCTGGCCGATGGCCGCATCCCGGTCATTGCAGGTACCGGTGCAAATGCAACCGCAGAGGCAATTAGCCTGACCAAACGTTTCAACGATAGCGGCGTTGTCGGCTGCCTGACGGTCACTCCTTATTATAACCGTCCGACCCAGGAAGGCCTGTTCCAACACTTTAAAGCTATCGCTGAACATACTGACCTGCCGCAAATTCTGTATAATGTGCCGTCCCGTACCGGTTGCGATATGCTGCCGGAAACCGTTGGCCGCCTGGCGGAAATTAAAAATATTGTCGGTATTAAGGAAGCAACAGGGAACTTAAGTCGCGTTCACCAGATCAAAGAGCTGGTTTCAGATGACTTTATTCTGCTGAGCGGCGATGACGCAACCGGCATGGACTTTATCCAGCTCGGCGGCGTCGGCGTCATTTCCGTCACGGCGAACGTTGCTGCGCGTGAAATGGCGGACATGTGCCGACTGGCGATGGCGGGTCAATTCGCGGAAGCTCGCGCGATTAACCAGCGTCTGATGCCGCTGCATACAAAATTATTTGTCGAACCCAACCCGATCCCAGTCAAATGGGCTTGTAAGGCGTTGGGACTTGTAGCGACCGACACGCTGCGCCTGCCGATGACGCCGATTACCGAAGCGGGTACGAAAGCGGTTACCGCAGCGCTGAAGCATGCCGGTTTGCTGTAGAGTTTAGGGAGATTTGATGGCTTACTCAGTACAGAAGTCGCGCCTGGCGAAGGTTGCGGGTGTTTCGCTGGTTTTACTCCTCGCGGCCTGTAGTTCTGACTCGCGCTATAAGCGTCAGGTTAGCGGCGACGAGGCTTATTTAGATGCCACGCCGCTCAGTGAACTTCACGCCCCGGCGGGGATGATCCTGCCGCTGCAGACTGGCGACTACAACATTCCGGTTGCCGCCAGCACCGGTGCGGTAGGCAAGGCGCTGGATATTCGTCCGCCAGCTCAGCCTTTAGCCCTGGTCAGCGGCGCGCGTACCCAGTTTAACGGCGACACCTCCACCCTGATGGTGGAAAACAGCCGCAGCGGTTCTTTATGGGCGCAGGTGGTTAGCATCGTACAGGCGAAAAACTACACCATCACCAAGCGTGACGATGCAGGCCAGACGCTGAATACCGATTGGGTAGAGTGGAACCGCCTTGATGAAGACCAGCAGTACCGTGGCCGTTATCAAATCTCCGTTAAGCCGCAGGGCTATCAGCAGGCGGTGGTGGTGAAGCTGGTGAACCTGGAGCAGGCGGGCAAGCCCGTGTCTGACCCGGCTTCTCTGCAGCGCTACAGCACCTCAATGCTGAACGTTATCTCTTCCGGTCTTGATTCCAACGCCACTAATGCGCAGAACGCGGCGCAGCGAAGCGCTGGCGCGACCTTCGACGTGCAGAGCGCGGCGGATGACACCGGCTTGCCGATGCTAGTGGTACGCGCGCCGTTCAACATGGTGTGGCAGAAACTGCCGGCCGCGCTTGAAAAAGTGGGCATGAAGGTAACCGACAGCACTCGCTCTCAGGGCAGCATGGCGGTAACTTACAAGCCGCTGTCTGACAGCAGCTGGCAGGATCTGGGCGCCAGTGACCCGCAGCTGGCCTCTGGCGACTATAAACTGCAGGTCGGCGATCTCGATAACCGCAGTAGTCTGCAGTTTATCGACCCGAAAGGCCACACCCTGACGCAGTCGCAAAATGACGCCCTGGTAGCCGTATTCCAGGCCGCATTTAACAAGTAATAAAAAGGGCTGGAGCAATCCGGCCCTTTTTAATGTATAGTGACGCAAACGTGTGCGTAGCCGCAAAATCAGGTAATTTGCCTGATTTTGCCTACGGGCGGAAAGGTAATTTTTTGGCTTAATATCACTGGAGTGGTGAAAGATGAAAAAGCAAGCTGAGTTGTATCGTGGCAAAGCGAAAACGGTATACAGCACCGAAAACCCGGATCTGCTGGTACTTGAATTCCGTAACGATACGTCAGCAGGGGATGGCGCCCGCATCGAGCAGTTCGATCGTAAAGGTATGGTGAATAACAAATTCAACCATTTCATTATGAGCAAGCTGGAAGAAGCCGGTATCCCGACCCAAATGGAAGCGCTGCTTTCTGATACTGAATGCCTGGTGAAAAAGCTGGATATGGTGCCGGTTGAATGCGTGATTCGTAACCGCGCGGCGGGTTCACTGGTGAAACGCCTGGGTATTGAAGAAGGTATCGAACTGACTCCGCCGTTGTTCGACCTGTTCCTGAAAAACGACGCCATGCACGACCCGATGGTCAACGAATCCTACTGTGAGACGTTCGGCTGGGTGAATAAAGAAAACCTGGCGCGCATGAAGGAGCTCAGCTACAAAGCGAATGACGTACTCAGCAAACTGTTTGATGATGCTGGTCTGATTCTGGTCGACTTCAAGCTGGAGTTCGGTCTGTTCAAAGGCGAAGTGGTGCTTGGCGATGAATTCTCTCCGGACGGTAGCCGTCTGTGGGATAAAAACACCCTCGATAAAATGGACAAAGATCGCTTCCGCCAGAGCCTCGGCGGCCTGATCGAAGCTTACGAAGAAGTGGCCCACCGTCTGGGCGTCAAGCTCGACTAATCCCCTCCGCGCCGGAAGAAATCGTCTCTTCCGGCACTCTTATTCGTTGTTTCCTGTGGTAATCCTCCGCTGAACCGCCTACGATCTCTCATATTCGTAACATGATGGAATAGAGGTGCTTATGCGCTGGCAAGGGCGTCGTGAAAGCGACAATGTGGAAGACAGACGTAGTGATTCAGGTTCGCCGCTGGGCGGCGGCGGTGGCGGTTTCCGTATTCCAAGCGGTAAAGGCGGCATCGTCCTGCTAATTATCGTTCTGGTGGCGGGTTACTATGGCGTGGATTTAACCGGCATGCTGACCGGCGAACCGATGCCGCAGCAGCAGACTTCAACCCAGCGTTCGATCAGCCCGAAGGATGATGAAGCGGCGAAGTTCACCTCCGTTATTCTGGCCACTACCGAAGATACCTGGGGGCCTATTTTTGAAAAGATGGGGCGGCAATACGTACAGCCGAAGCTGGTGATGTATCGCGGCGCGACCCGTACCGGCTGCGGCACCGGTCAATCGGTGATGGGGCCGTTCTACTGCCCGGCGGACAGCACGGTCTATATCGACCTGTCATTCTATGACGAGATGAAAAACAAACTCGGCGCTGACGGCGACTTTGCGCAGGGCTACGTGATTGCGCACGAAGTCGGCCACCATGTGCAGAAGCTGCTCGGCATCGAACCTAAGGTCCGTCAGATGCAGCAGCAGGCTTCGCAGACTGAAGTGAACCGCCTGTCGGTGAAAATGGAGCTGCAGGCAGACTGCTTTGCGGGCGTCTGGGGCAATAACATGCAGAAACAGGATGTGATGGAAACCGGCGATCTGCAAGAGGCGCTCAATGCCGCTGAGGCCATCGGCGACGATCGTCTGCAGGAGCAGAGCCAGGGCCGCGTGGTGCCGGACAGCTTCACCCATGGGACCTCCCAGCAGCGCTATACGTGGTTCAAACGCGGTTTCGATAGCGGCGATCCTTCGCAGTGTAATACCTTCGGCAGCGCGCTTCGCTAACGTTTGCCGATGGAAACGCTGCTTGACCTGACCGCGCAGATGGCGCGCGAGGGTATTCGTCGCCTGCTGGTGCTCAGCGGCGACGAACATTGGTGTCTGGCGCAGGCCGTTGAGCTGCGAGAGCGGCTGGGCGGCGATAGTCTATGGGTCGGCGCGTTGGCGCGGCAGGAACCCTACGTGGCGTCGGGCGCGCTGAAAACGCTGCTCGGGCGCGAGTTCCTGCATGCCTTCTTCGATGCTCGTCACGGTTTTGACGTGGCGGCTTTTGCTGCCCTCGGCGGTACGCTGCGCGCCGGCAGTTGGTTAGTGCTCCTCGCGCCGGATTTTGCCCGCTGGCCTGAGCAGGTGGATGGCGATTCGCTGCGCTGGAGCGATACGTCTGAACCGCTCGCCACCCCTAACTTTGTCCATCGTTGTCTTCAACTCTTTAGCGCGGATCCTGAGGTCGCACTGTGGCGACAGGGCGACGGCTTACGGTTGCCGGAGGCCGCGCCGCGCAGGCACTGGCATGCTGCCGATGGCTACCCGCAGGCCGAACAGGCTGCCATTCTTTCGTCACTACTGTCATCGCCCCCGGAAATTGCCGCCGTCACCGCCGGGCGCGGGCGCGGTAAATCTGCGCTGGCGGGAATGTTGATCCATCAGCTCGCCGGCTCCGCCATCATCACCGCGCCGACGCGCGACGCGACAGCGGTCATCGCCGCTTTTGCGGGGGAGAAGATGCGCTTTATGGCGCCTGATGCCTTGCTGGCAAGCGACGCGAAAGCCGACTGGCTGGTGGTCGATGAGGCTGCCGCTATCCCGGCACCGACGCTGCGCCAGCTGACGACGCGTTTTCCCCATACGCTATTAACGACCACTGTTCAGGGCTATGAGGGTACCGGTCGCGGCTTCTTATTGAAATTTTGCGCCAGTTTCCCAACGCTACGGCGGTATAACCTGTCGTCGCCGATTCGCTGGGCGCCGGGTTGCCCGCTGGAGTCGGTTATCGATCGGCTATTGTTGTTTAACGATGAGGCGTTTCTCCAGGCTCCGCACGGGGAACCGCAGCTGGAGACGTTAAGCCAGGATGCCTGGCGCGAACAACCCACGCGCCCATCAGAGGCTTATCAACTGCTTTCCGGCGCGCATTACCGCACTTCGCCGCTGGATTTGCGCAGGATGATGGATGCGCCGGGCCAGCACTTTACCGTGGCTCGCTGCGGGGATGGCGTCGCTGGCGCGGTGTGGCTGGTGGAGGAGGGAGGGCTTGAACCTGAACTTAGCCGTGCCGTCTGGGCCGGATATCGTCGCCCGCGCGGCAATCTTGTGGCCCAGTCATTGGCCGCGCATGGCGGCAGCCCGCTGGCGGCGACGCTGACCGGCAGGCGCGTCAGCCGTATTGCCGTACATCCAGCGCGTCAGCGCGAAGGGCTGGGGCAGCGTTTAATCGCCCATGCCGTCAAGCAGACGCACGGCTGTGACTATCTCTCCGTCAGCTTTGGTTATACCCCTGAACTATGGCGCTTCTGGCAGCGCTGCGGTTTTCTGCTGGTGCGGATGGGCACGCATCGCGAGGCGAGCAGCGGTTGCTATACGGCGATGGCGCTTTATCCGCTCAGTGCAGCGGGGCAGCAGCTGGCCTGGCGCGAACATCAACGGCTGGCGCGGGATGAACGCTGGCTAAGTCAGTGGCGTGACGAACGCGCTCCGGTGATGGCGGATGAAACAGCTATGCTTACTGAGGAGGACTGGCTGGAGATTGCCGGTTTTGCCTTTGCGCATCGTCCACTGCTGACGGCGGTTGGGAGTCTGAACCGGCTTCTGCAGGTGACGCCGCTGCCGTTAGTGGCGCTTCGTGCGCGATTAGCGCAGCACGATGAGGCAGCGCTGTGCGCAAACCTTGGTTTATCCGGGCGCAAGGCGCTGTTGGGGCGACTGCGGGAAGAGGCGGCGGCGGCGCTGTCAGGCCTCGATCCTGCCCGCGCGCAACGGCTGGACGAGTGGGTCAGGAAGCTGCAATTTTTTTAACTAACTCATTCAGTTAAATGGCATGGTCATATTCTCTGCGCGGCGTAAACTGCCTTGCATCAATCAGGAGCCAGATTCCTGCTTATCTGAGACATCAGGAGATAACCATGAAACACGATCACTTTATTGTTCAGAGCCCGGCAACACCTGCGCAACAGTTGCTGCTGCTGTTTCATGGCGTTGGCGATAATCCGGTTTCGATGGGGCAAATTGGTAGCTGGTTTGCGCCGCAATTTCCTAATGCGCTCATTGTCAGTATCGGCGGCGCAGAACCCTGCGGCCCGGCGCCGGCGCGGCAGTGGTTTTCGGTGCAAGGCGTGACGGAAGAAAATCGTCAGCAACGCATCGATGCCATTATGCCGACCTTTATTGAAACGGTGCGCTACTGGCAAAAACAGAGCGGTTTAGGCCCACAGGCGACGGCGCTGATCGGTTTTTCGCAGGGGGCGATTATGTCGCTTGAGAGTATTAAAGCCGAGCCAGGGCTGGCGTCGCGGGTGATTGCCTTTAACGGCCGTTACGCGTCGTTGCCGCAAACGGCGACCACGCAAACCACCGTGCATCTGATCCACGGCGGCGAGGATCGGGTGATCGATCTGGCGTGGGCGGTTTCCGCGCAGGAGCGGCTGCAGGAACTGGGGGGAGATGTCACGCTGGATATCGTTGAAGATCTCGGACATGCCATTGATGACCGGAGCATGCAGTTTGCCCTCGATCGGCTGCGTTATACCGTACCGAAGCACTATTTTGATGAAGCGCTAAGCGGCGGTACGCCGAAAGATGACGATATTATCGAAATGCTGTAATGGCCCCGCGGCACAACGTCGGCTGGTTTAGGTAAATACTGTTATCGGTTTACAACTGTTTTAAGGGTTTTCCCGGATGCGGCGCGTTGCGCCTTCTCCGGGCTACCAAATCGCACAGCGCTGTAGCCCCGGTAAGCGGCAGCGCCACCGGGGAATTTTGAGGCCACCAACACCGGCAGTTTCAGTAGCCTTGGGAACAGAGGTAAAATTGAGAGCTTCATCTCGCAATGGTACGGGCCGTAGCCCGGGTAAGGCGTCAGCCGCTACCCGGGAATGCATCCAGCCTACGCGATGACGGGGAGCGCAGGTTTACTTCTTCGGCTGGTCTTTGTTCGGCCAGTCGTCGTCGTCATCCCACTTGCTATTGAAGTCGCGATGCGGCGGCAGATCCGGTTTGTTATCGAGATATTTTTTCGGGTCGACGCGATTAAGATCTTTAATCACGTTGATCATCACGCCGACTAAAAATACCAACACCAGAATCCACCAGTGGTTGATAAGCCATTCCATGCTGTGTCCTCTTTTTACCCCGCAGCGGCGCTGCAGGGTAATCGTTATTGTCGTCAGGCGACCAGTTGTTCCATGATGCGTTGATACATCCGCGCCAGCAGCTGCAGGTCGGCGGCATTGACGCATTCATTAATTTTATGAATGGTCGCATTCACCGGACCCAGTTCAACTACCTGCGCGCCCATGCGGGCGATAAAGCGTCCGTCAGAGGTACCGCCGGTGGTTAGCAACTGCGGTTTTACTTCATTATAGTGCTCAATGGCGTTCACTACCGCATCGACAAGATTGCCGCGGCCGGTCAGGAATGGCTGGCCGGAAAGCCACCATTCGACGGTATAGCGCAGCTGATATTTTTCCAGCAGCGCGATGATGCGTGCTTTGATCATCTCGTCGGTCAGCTCGGTGCTGAAACGGAAGTTGAACTGAACGAACATATCGCCAGGGATGACGTTGTTACTGCCGGTGCCAGCCTGCACGTTGGCGATTTGCATGCTGGTCGGCGGGAAGTACTCATTGCCTTTATCCCATTCAATAGCCACCAGCTCCGCCAGCATCGGCGCCGCGCGGTGTACCGGGTTATCGGCGAGGTGCGGATAAGCGACGTGGCCCTGGACTCCATGAATCGTCAGGTTACAGGTGAGTGAACCGCGACGGCCATTTTTCACGACATCGCCAACCACTTCGGTACTTGAAGGTTCGCCGACCAGGCAGTAATCAAGGCGCTCGTTACGCGCCATCAGCGTTTCGACCACTTTTACCGTGCCATGGGTGGCGCTGGCTTCTTCATCTGAGGTGATGAGAAACGCCAGACGGCCTTTGTGGTTCGGATACTGCGCGACAAAGCGCTCGGCGGCGACAACCATCGCCGCCAACGACCCTTTCATATCCGCCGCGCCGCGGCCAAACAGCATGCCATCGCGAATAGTTGGTTCAAACGGCGGGTTGATCCAGCGGTCGGCATCGCCGGCCGGCACCACATCGGTATGGCCGGCAAAGGCCAGCGTTTCACCCTGTCCACGCCAGGCCCAGAAATTTTGCGTATCGCCGAAGTCCATCGCTTCAACGGTAAAACCGATCGCCCGCAGACGTTCAATCATTAACGCCTGGCATCCCGCATCATTGGGGCTAAGGGAAGGGCGGCGAATAAGCTGCTGAGCCAGCTCAATGACCGGGCAAGACATAGACTACACCTCGTTAATAAATTTTTCGTAGTTTGCTTCGCTAAAGCCCAGCAGCATAGGCTGACCGGGCGCGCAGAGCAATGGGCGTTTGATAATTGCCGGCATTTCCAGCATCAACGCCGCCGCCGCATCGGCATTATCGATCCCAGTGCGGACCGATTCATCGAGTTTGCGCCAGGTGGTGCCGCGGGTGTTAAGCAGCGCTTCCCAGCCTAATTCGGCAATAAAGGTATTCAGCAATTCGCGGTCCAGTCCGTCAACACGATAATCATGGAAGCGATAGTCAATCTGATGGGCTTCCAGCCAGCGGCGGGCCTTTTTAATGGTGTCGCAGTTTTTGATGCCGTACATGGTCAACATAATTAAACCTTCACGTTAAAAGAATATGTTTCTCAGTCTTTTCCGAATATATAAGTTTTGTTAAATAATACGTGAATTGGCTGGATAAATATAACTTTTCAGTCTTGTCTGATTAAAATTTGTTCTTTTTCACGGCAGACTAAGATAATGAATTACAGGAATTCTGATATTAACAAAATGTTGCTTAATGTTGCTCTATGTCACATTAAATTTACATGAACCGGCTTATGGTAGCGGCAAGCCAGAGTATTCAAGGTTTGCGGCGACAAGAAAAGCGATTAGAGCGATAGATCGGACGAACTTCTCCTGAGCGGGGAAATTACCTAAAATCGCCATAATAATAAGAGAGGCTATTATGATTGAACATGAACTGGGGAACTGGAAAGATTTTATCGAAGACATGCTGCGTAAATAAAATCTGGCTTTGTCGGTACTGAAGACAATGTTTGACCCATGAAAAAGGCGACTATGACAGTCGCCTTTTCTGTTATTTGCAGGTTTATTCCGGCCTCTCTTTCAGCGGGAAGCGGCGGCGCACCAACACGAAGAACAGCGGTACAAAGAAGATGGCCAGCACGGTGGCGGAGAGCATCCCGCCCATGACGCCGGTACCGACCGCATGCTGACTGCCGGAACCCGCGCCGGTACTGGTGGCCATCGGCAGCACGCCGAAGATAAACGCCAGCGAGGTCATCAGTATCGGGCGTAGACGCTGGCGGCAGGCCGATAGCGTGGCGATCAGCAGATCTTCGCCTTTCTGGTTCAGTTCGTTGGCGAACTCAACAATCAGGATGGCGTTCTTTGCCGACAGGCCGATGACCGTCAACAGACCAACCTGGAAGTAGACGTCGTTTTCCAGGCCGCGCATCCAGGTCGCCAGCAGCGCGCCGATAACCCCCAGCGGCACCACCAGCATCACCGAGAATGGTACCGACCAGCTTTCATATAGCGCCGCCAGACACAGGAACACCACCAGCAGAGAAATGGCGTACAGGGCAGGCGCCTGAGCGCCAGACAAACGCTCCTGATAGGACATCGCCGTCCATTCAAGGCCGAAACCGTTCGGTAGCTGTTTGGCTAACTCTTCCATGATGGTCATGGCGGTACCGGTACTGACGCCTGGCGCGGCCTCACCGACGATCTCGACCGCTGAGTAGCCATTGTAACGTTCGAGGCGCGGTGACCCCGTTTCCCAACGCGAGGTGGCGAAGGCGGAGAACGGTACCATGGTGCCGCTACTGTTACGCACATACCACAAATTGATATCGTCAGGCAGCATGCGATATTTCGCCGCTGCCTGGACGTAGACCTTCTTCACGCGTCCGCGATCCATAAAGTCGTTTACGTAGCTCGAACCCCAGGCGGTCTGCAGCGTATCGTTAATATCATCAATAGAGACCCCCAGCGCCTGGGCTTTACGCTGGTCGATATCAACCTGTAGCTGCGGGCTGTCGTCCAGACCGTTGTGGCGAACGCGGGTGAGCTGGTCATTGTTCGCCGCCAGCTCCAGCAGCTTGTCGCGTGCTGACATCAACGCCTCGTGACCATTACCGGCGTGGTCTTCGAGCTCCATATCGAAGCCCGCGGAGCTGCCAAGACCGCTGATGGCCGGTGGGCTGCTGGCAAAAACGCGCGCTTCTTTAATTTTATTGAAGGCTTTGGTCGCGCGCTCAATGATAGCGAACGAGGAACCGGTTGTCGGGTCTCGCTGGTCCCAGTCTTTAAGGCGGACAAACATACGAGCGACGTTCTGGCCGTTGCCGCCGGGGCCGGAGCCGACGGTAGCAAACACCGACTCGACGTTACTCTTCTCGTTATTGAGGAAATAATCCTCCGCTTTCTGCACCACTTTCAGCGTCTGCTGTTGGGTGGAACCGCTCGGAAGCTGTATCGAGGTGGTGAACATACCGCGGTCTTCCAGCGGCAGGAACGAAGTCGGCAGATGCAGGAACAGCAGCACCATGCCGCCGAGCAGCAGGACGTAAATCAAAATCCAGCGCAGCGAGCGGTGGAGAATTTTGCCTACGAAAGTTTCATAGCGGCTGGCGCTGCGGTTGAAGGCGCGGTTAAACCAGCCAAAGAACCCTTTTTGACCATGTACTTCGCCTTTGTGAATCGGTTTTAACAGCGTGGCGCACAGCGCCGGGGTGAGGATCATCGCTACCAGCACCGACAGCACCATTGCTGAAACGATGGTAATGGAGAACTGGCGGTAAATGGCGCCGGTGGTGCCGCCGAAGAAGGCCATGGGCACGAATACCGCCGATAGCACCATAGCGATACCGACCAGCGCGCCCTGGATCTGCTTCATCGATTTTCGCGTCGCTTCGCGCGGCGAGAGCCCTTCCTCGCTCATAATGCGCTCGACGTTTTCGACCACGACGATGGCGTCATCGACCAGCAGGCCGATAGCCAGCACCGTCGCGAACATCGTCAGGGTGTTAATACTGTAGCCGCAGGCGTAGAGCACCGCGAAGGTGCCCATCAATACCACCGGTACGGCGATGGTCGGGATCAGGGTCGCGCGGAAGTTCTGCAAGAACAAATACATGACCAGGAACACCAGCAGAATCGCCTCCAGCAGCGTTTTTACCACATCGGTAATCGAGGCTTTGACAAAAGAGGTGGTCTCGTAGGCGACTTTATACTGCAGCCCGTGCGGAAAATATTGCGACAGTTCATCAAGACGGGCGATAACGCGCTCGGCGGTGGCCATTTCGTTGGCGCCGGAGGCGAGCTTAATCCCTAGTCCCGAAGCGGCCTGACGATTATAGCGGCTCAGATAATCATATTTTTCAGCGCCCATTTCGACGCTGGCGACGTCGCCCAGCGTGACTTCCGAACCATCCTGATTCACGCGCAGGGTAATATCGCGGAACTGCTGCGGCGTTTGCAGCAGCGATTGTGAGTTGATGGTGGCGTTCAGCGCCTGTTTATCCACCGACGGGGTACCGCCCAACTGGCCGACGGCAATCTGCGCGTTCTGCGATTCGATGGCGTCAGTCACATCTTTCGCCGTCATCTGATAGCTGTTGAGTTTCGCCGGATCGAGCCAGATACGCATTGAGTACTGCGAACCGTAGGCGTCGATATCGCCGACGCCGTTGACGCGGCTTAGAGGATCCTGCACGTTACTGGCGACGTAGTCGGCAATATCCTGCTTATCCATGCTGCCGTCGGTAGAGACAAACGCAAGAGTGAGAATGTTGGTGTCGCCGGTTTTGCGCACCGTGACCCCCTGATTCTGTACCGCCTGCGGCAGTTTACGCATCGCCGATTGCAGCTGGTTTTGTACCTGCTGCACTGCTTCATCCGGGTCGGTACCTGCGGTAAAGCTCAGGGTAACCGTTGCCTGACCGGTGGCGCTACTTTGCGATGACATGTACATGAGGTTATCGAGGCCGGTCATATTCTGTTCGATAACCTGGGTCACGGTATTCTCTAGCGTCTGCGCGGAGGCGCCGGGATAATTGGCCGTCACCCGGACGTTAGGCGGCGCCAAATCCGGATATTGTTCTACGGGGAGCGACAAAATTGCCAACGTGCCGGTCAGGACCAACAGAATAGCCAAAACCCAGGCAAAGATGGGGCGATCGATAAAGAAATTCGCCATCGGAATCAGGACCTCATTGTATACATTTTTTGTTATTGCGCAGCTTGTGACACTTTATAGTTAACCCCGCAGGCAATCGTGGAGAAATTAAGGAGATAGTGTAATTTATCATGTGTCTTTTATGAGAGCGTAAAGAAACCTCTGCCGCTCCTCTCTGAATTTATATGCGCTTATCACGTCTTTTCTGTCATTCCGTCAAAGCCGCCTATTATTGCTCAGCTAAATGAAACAAAATTTCATTCAGGTCAATATTTTTGATCTAAACCGGATTCTGGCGAGAAAAGCCGATTTCTGGGCAAATGACCATTGTCCCACGGTCATGATGTCAGGTAATAAACA
Source organism: Klebsiella sp. JN_Kp121 (assembly GCF_040062145.1). NCBI lineage: Bacteria > Pseudomonadati > Pseudomonadota > Gammaproteobacteria > Enterobacterales > Enterobacteriaceae > Klebsiella > Klebsiella sp. JN_Kp121. The sequence continues at coordinate 34,849 of NZ_JBEAHX010000011.1, read as the reverse complement.
GTCATACTAAATGAGGGGTTATTAGCGATAAGCCGGAAGGATGTATGAACCACTTTATTATGAGCGATAGTCGCAAATGCATCGGATGCAGGGGCTGCGAAGTGGCCTGCGTGATGGCGCATAATGGCGAACAACATGTCTTGACCCCACAGCGCTTTTTGCCGCGTATTACCGTTATTAAAAACCAGAAACAGCGTAACGCGGTAACCTGTCGTCACTGTGAAGGCGCGCCCTGCGTGCGTAGCTGCCCTAATGGCGCCATTAGCCAGCAGGATGACAGCGTATTGGTGCATGGAGAAAAATGTATTGGCTGTAAATCCTGCGTGGTGGCTTGCCCCTTTGGCGTGATGCAAATCGTCGTCACGCCAGACGGCAGGGCAACGGCGCACAAGTGCGACTTATGCCATGAGCGCCAAGCCGGGCCGGCCTGCGTGCAGAATTGTCCGGCGCAGGCATTACAGCTGGCGACCGATTCCACGCTAAGCGAGATGTCGAAAACGCGGCGCCTGCGGGCAGCGCGTGCGGATGCGGCGTCGTGGCAACATCGTACTTTGACCGCTTTAGCGTCAACCTCTGGCGATAAGGCCAGCCAGATGGTGGCCACGCCCGCGCGCGGCGAGGCGGATAAACTGGCGGCTGATGCGCGTAAACAGCACTTTGGCGAAATCTATTTGCCCTTCAGCGCCGCGCAGGCGCGGCGGGAAACGCAACGCTGTCTGAAATGCGGCGATCGCAGCATCTGCGAGTGGACCTGTCCGCTGCATAACCATATTCCGCAGTGGATCGAGCGGGTAAAAGCCGGCGACATCGCCAGCGCCGTTGAGCTTTCCCATCAAACCAACTGTCTGCCGGAAATCACCGGCCGCGTCTGCCCGCAGGATCGCCTGTGCGAAGGCGCCTGCACGCTGCGCGACGAGAGCGGCTCGGTGACTATCGGCAACATCGAACGCTATATCTCCGACCAGGCGCTGGCCGACGGCTGGCGCCCGAACCTTTCGGCGGTAAAAGCCAGCGGCAAGAAGGTTGCCATCATCGGCGCCGGGCCTGCGGGCCTGGCCTGCGCCGACCTTCTGGCGCGTAGCGGCGTGGCGCCGGTGGTGTTCGATCGCCACCCGGAAATCGGCGGCTTGCTGACTTTCGGTATTCCGCCTTTCAAGCTGGATAAATCATTGCTGGCCCGTCGGCGCGAGATTTTCAGCCAAATGGGTATCCGCTTTGAACTGAACTGCGAGGTGGGCAAAGACATCGAACTCGCTCAACTGCTTGCAGACTATGACGCGGTTTTCGTCGGCGCCGGTACCTATCGCTCGATGAAAGCCGATCTGCCCAATGAGGAGGCGCCGGGCGTGTATGAAGCGCTGCCGTTCCTTATCGCCAACACTAAACAAGTGATGGGGCTGGAAGCGCTGGCCGATGAACCTTATATCGATACCGCCGGGCTGAATGTTGTCGTGCTGGGGGGCGGCGATACGGCGATGGACTGCGTGCGTACCGCGCTGCGCCACGGTGCGCAACAGGTTACCTGCGCCTATCGTCGGGATGAAGCTAACATGCCGGGGTCGAAAAAAGAGGTCAAAAACGCCCGCGAAGAGGGGGCGAGCTTTGAATTCAATGTTCAGCCGATCACCCTTGAGCTCGGCGAGGACGGCCGGGTCAGCGGCGTGCGCTTTCTGCGTACCCGGCTTGGCGAACCGGACGCTCAGGGCCGCCGCAGCCCGTCGCCGATCCCCGGCAGCGAATTTGTGATGCCTGCCGATGCGGTCATTATGGCGTTTGGTTTCCACCCGCATTCGATGCCGTGGCTGGAAGTCGCAGGGGTACAGTTGGACAGTCGCGGGCGGATCAAGGCGAACGTGGAGAGCCGCTATCGTTACCAGACCAGTAATCAGAAGATCTTTGCCGGCGGCGACGCGGTACGCGGCGCGGATTTGGTGGTGACGGCGATGGCGGAAGGGCGGCATGCCGCGCAGGGGATCATGGACTATCTTGGTGTCGCTTCCGCACTGCCGCACTAACGACAAAGCAGGCTCCGCGGCGTAGTATGACTGGGTTATTTCACGCTGCGGAGTTTGCATGTCACTTAATATTCACGTCATTAAAGATAAAATCCTCTCCGAAAACTACTTTCTGCTGCGCAACATGACCTATGAGTTGACGCGCCGCGACGGCAGCGTCGTGCGTCACAAACGCGAAGTGTACGATCGCGGCAACGGCGCCACGGTTCTGCTTTACAACCCCAACAAGCAGAGCGTGGTACTGGTGCGTCAGTTCCGCGTCGCCACCTGGGTTAACGGCAACCCGGATGGCATGCTGATTGAAACCTGCGCCGGGCTGCTGGATAACGACGCGCCAGAGGTATGCATCCGCAAGGAGGCGATTGAGGAGACCGGCTATCAGGTCGGCGAGGCGCGCAAGGTCTTCGAACTCTATATGTCGCCCGGCGGCGTGACCGAACTGATTCACTTTTTTATCGCCGAATACAGCGAGGCGCAGCGCGCTAACCGGGGCGGCGGCGTAGATGATGAAGATATTGAGGTGCTGGAACTGCCGTTCGTCCGGGCGCTGGAAATGGTCGCCAGCGGTGAAATCCAGGATGGCAAAGCGGTGATCCTGCTGCAATACCTACAAAATTCCGGCCTGATGTCGCGGGATCTCTGATAAATCTGATTGAGCAAAACCCCGCCAGTGCTGATGATAATGACGAATTAGAAATCATTCTGTCAGTCATACTTCGGGATTGTGCCGCTCATGCTTTATCGGGTTTTAATACTGCTTTTTTTCGGTTTTCTGCCGACGTCGTTGGCGTGGGCGGCGCCAGCCCAGCAGTTGTTTGGAGACTGGCTTGTCACCTGCAACAATCAAAATTATTGCGTCACGCGTAATGTCGGGCTACATCATGGATTGGTGATGACGTTAAGCCGCAGCGCGGGGGCGGCCACCGATGCCGCTTTACGCATCGAACTTGGCGGCGTTGGTAATCCGGTCGCCGCGCTGGCGGCCATCGGCCCGCGGCTGCAGCTAGATGGAAAACCGCTGCATTTTGACGGTAAACATTGGCAGATTGCCGATAAGCTGATTAAAACCGGTGATAGCGTCAGTATCGACGCTTTCCTGCAGCAGGCCCAGGAGGGGAAAGAGATTACCCTGCAAAACGGTCTGCAAAGCATTTCGTTGAAGGGCCTGAAGGCCGCGCTGCTATTTATTGATAATCGGCAAAAGCGGGTCGGCAGCGAAACCGCGTGGGTCGGCAAAGGTGAAGAACCACCGCTCAGCGTACCGCCAGCGCCGGCGTTGCGCACCGTAGGCAAAGCGGAGGTGGCGCAGTCGCCCCTCAGCCGCGACGAACTTAATGAACTTATCGATTACGGCAATGAGCGGATGAACGCCAGCCCCTGTTCGCTCGATCCTTTCCGCCGGGAAATCCGCGTCACCGCGCTGACCGATGAGAAAGTTCTGCTGATGACCAGTTGCGAAGCGGGCGCCTACAATACCGTTTGGCTGGCGTGGCTGGTGTCGCGCAAAACGCCGCATCTTGCCCGCCAGGTGCGCCTGGCGCTGCCTTTCCAGCCGCCCGGCAATGCGCCGCGTGATATTGAGTTGATTAACGCCAGCTTTGACGAGCAGCGTCATGAACTGGTGACCTTCGATAAAGGCCGCGCGCCGGGCGATTGCGGGATCCAAACCCGCTGGCGTTATGACGGCCAGCGGTTCAATTTGACCCGCTACGCTCAGCAACCGCAGTGCGATAACTGGCAAGGGCCAGACGCCTGGCCCACACTATGGATCACCCGTTAAGCACCTTACGGCTGACTTCGACAATATGTTCAGCGGTAAAGCCGAAGAACGGGAACAGCTTGTCGGCGGGCGCCGATTCCCCGTAGCGGGTCATACCAACAATTGCGCCTTTCAGGCCGACATATTTATACCAGTAGTCGGCGATACCGGCTTCGATAGCGACGCGGGCGCTAACATCGGAAGGCAGCACCGACTCGCGCCAGGCCTCATCCTGAGCATCGAAAACGTCGGTGGAAGGCAGCGACACCACCCGCACGTTTATGCCGCTGGCCAGCAGCGTCTCCGCCGCCTGAACGGCGATCTCGACTTCCGAACCGGTGGCGATCAGGATGAGATCCGGCTTGCCGCCCGCATCCTTCAGAACGTAACCGCCGCGAGCAATTTCCTGCACCTGTTCCGGCGTACGGGCCATTTGCGCCAGATTCTGTCGCGAAAGGATTAATGCGGTAGGGCCGTCCTTGCGCTCAATGGCCGCCTGCCAGGCGACGGCGGTTTCCACCTGATCGCACGGCCGCCAGGTACTAAAATTGGGCGTCAGCCGCAGGCTTGCCAGCTGCTCTACCGCCTGGTGCGTTGGGCCATCTTCGCCAAGGCCGATTGAATCATGGGTATAGACCATAATCTGATGCGCCTTCATCAGCGCCGCCATGCGTGCGGCGTTACGCGCGTATTCGACGAACATCAGGAAAGTCGAGGTATAGGGAATAAAACCGCCGTGCAGGGCGATGCCGTTAGCCACCGCGGTCATACCGAATTCGCGTACGCCGTAGTGGATATAATTACCCGCCTGATCCTCTTTGATCGACTTCGAGCCGGACCAGATCGTCAGGTTACTGGGCGCCAGGTCGGCGGAACCGCCGAGCAGCTCAGGCAAATCCGGGCCGTAGGCGTTAAGCGCATTTTGTGAAGCCTTACGGCTGGCGATCTTCGCCGGTTCCGACTGTAGCTTCGCTACATAATCGCGGGCCGTTTTTTGCCAGTTATCCGGGAGCTCGCCTTCCATGCGCCGTTTGAGCTCAGCCGCCAGTTCTGGATACTGCTGCTGATAAGCGGCGAATTTTTCATTCCACGCATGTTCTGCTTTCTCGCCGCGCGGCCGCGCATCCCAGCCCTGATAAATTTCTTTCGGGATTTCAAACGGCGGGTATTTCCAGCCCAGCTGTTCGCGGGCCAGCGCGACCTCCTTTTCCCCCAAGGCCGCGCCGTGCGACTCTTCGGAACCGGCTTTATTTGGTGAACCAAAGCCGATTATGGTGCGGCAAATAATCAGCGAGGGTTTGTCTGTTACCGCCTGCGCCTCCTGGATTGCCTGCTTCACCGCCTGCGGATCGTGACCGTCGATATCGCCAATCACGTGCCAGTGGTAGGCGCGAAAGCGCTCGGCGGTATCGTCGGTGAACCAGCCTTCAACGTGGCCGTCAATAGAGATACCGTTGTGATCGTAGAACCCGATCAGCTTGCCTAATCCCAGGGTGCCCGCCAGCGAACTGGCCTCGTGAGAAATCCCCTCCATCAGACAGCCATCGCCCATAAACACCCAGGTGTAGTGATCGACGATGTCGTGGCCGGGACGGTTAAACTGCGCCGCCAGCGTACGTTCGGCGATAGCCATCCCGACGGCGTTAGCCAGCCCCTGGCCGAGCGGCCCGGTGGTGGTTTCCACGCCGGGGGTATAACCATGTTCCGGGTGACCCGGCGTTTTCGAATGCAGCTGGCGGAAGTTTTTCAGCTCATTCATCGGCAGATCGTAGCCGGTCAAATGCAGTAGGCTATACAGCAGCATCGAAGCATGGCCGTTAGACAAAATGAAACGATCGCGATCGTACCAGTGCGGATTTGTCGGGTTGTGCTTGAGAAAATCGTTCCACAGCACTTCGGCGATATCCGCCATCCCCATCGGAGCGCCGGGGTGGCCGGAATTGGCTTTCTGGACGGCGTCCATGCTCAGGGCGCGAATGGCGTTAGCAAGCTCTCTTCGGGACATAGTCGTTTACTCCGTGACAAAGGATGACAGTTTTGCTGCTAGCAGATCTTCCAGTTTGCGTTGATCGACGGCGAACTGGCGAATACCTTCCGCCAGTTTTTCTACCGCCATCGGATCCTGGTTATGCTCCCAGCGGAATTCCGCTTCGCTCATCGGAACCGGGCGTGGCAGTATCTGATGAGCGGGGATGAGTTTGCGTATTACCGGCGCGTCGCTGGCCTGCAGCTCTTGTAACAAGGCTGGGGAGATGGTGAGGCGGTCGCAGCCGACCAGCGCGAGGATTTGTTCGGTGCGGCGGAAGCTGGCGCCCATCACGATGGTGTTGTACTTATGGAGTTTGAAATAGTCGTAGATATTGCGCACCGATTTCACCCCCGGGTCTTCATCAACCACGTAAGGATCTAACGGCTGACGCGCCTGATACCAGTCGTAAATACGCCCGACGAAGGGCGAAATCAGAAACACGCCGGCTTCAGCACAGGCGCGAGCCTGGGCGAAAGAGAACAGCAGCGTCAGGTTGCAGTGAATCCCTTCTTTTTCCAGCACCTCCGCGGCGCGGATCCCTTCCCAGGTGGAGGCTAGTTTGATCAGGATCCGCGACTTATCGATCCCCATTTCCTGATAAAGAGCGACCAGATGGCGCGCTTTCTCGATACTTTTTTCACGATTGAAGGAGAGACGGGCATCGACTTCGGTGGAGACGCGCCCTGGGATGCTTTTGAGTATTTCCGCACCAAAATTGACCGCCAGTTTATCGCAGGCATTGGCGACCTGCGTCTCGCGGTTGCCGCCCTGTTTTGCAGCCCAGGCGAGGGCATCATCGATAAGCCCGGCGTAGTTATCCAGTCCGGCAGCCTTTAAGAGCAGCGAAGGGTTGGTGGTGGCATCTTCAGGCTGATAGTGGCGGATAGATTCAATGTCGCCGCTGTCGGCGACTACGGTGGTGAATTGTTTGATACTGTCTAGCTGGTTCATTAAAAAGTACTCCTGGAACAATAAGTTGCATGAGTTCTTGTCGTTATGCGGTAGAGGTCGTGATGAGGTACATAACTAAAAAGCATAGCAGACGGGGCTATCATTGACCGTGAAACTAGGTTACATAAATATTATAAATTGATAACAACCAGACCTTTGTGATGGCAAGAGTATGGCGGCCTTCAAAGTTTAAACCGCCGTCAGGCGCGATACTAAGCCTCGCCTTAAGGCGGGCCGACGGCTCGCCATCACGCTTCACCCCCTACGATTCGATACGTGAAAGGAACCATAAAATGGATGAGCAGTTGAAACAAAGCGCCCTCGATTTCCACGAGTTCCCGGTGCCCGGGAAAATTCAGGTGTCGCCGACTAAACCCCTGGCGACCCAACGCGATCTGGCGCTGGCATATTCGCCGGGCGTTGCCGCGCCGTGCCTGGAAATTGAGAAGGATCCTTTGGCCGCTTACAAATACACCGCTCGCGGCAACCTTGTTGCGGTGGTCTCTAACGGTACCGCCGTCCTCGGTTTAGGCAATATCGGCGCGCTGGCCGGAAAACCGGTAATGGAAGGAAAGGGCGTTCTGTTTAAAAAGTTCGCCGGTATCGATGTGTTCGATATTGAAGTCGATGAGTTGGATCCTGACAAATTCATTAATGTCGTCGCCGCCCTGGAGCCGACGTTTGGCGGCATCAACCTCGAAGATATTAAAGCGCCGGAATGTTTCTACATTGAGCAGAAACTGCGTGAACGCATGAATATTCCGGTGTTTCACGACGATCAGCACGGCACGGCGATTATCAGCACCGCGGCGATCCTCAACGGTCTGCGGGTGGTTGAGAAGAATCTCTCTGATGTGCGGATGGTGGTCTCCGGCGCGGGAGCGGCGGCTATCGCCTGTATGAACCTGCTGGTGGCGCTGGGAATGCAGAAACACAATATCGTGGTCTGCGACTCGAAAGGCGTTATCTATAAAGACCGCGAAGCCAACATGGCGGAAACCAAAGCGGCCTACGCGGTGGAAGACGACGGGAAACGTACCCTCGACGATGTCATCGATGGCGCGGACATTTTCCTTGGCTGCTCCGGGCCGAAAGTTCTGACTCCGGAGATGGTCAAGAAGATGGCGCGCTCACCGCTGATCCTCGCGCTGGCGAATCCGGAGCCGGAAATCCTGCCGCCGCTGGCGAAGGAAGTGCGCGACGACGTGATTATTTGTACCGGCCGTTCCGACTATCCAAACCAGGTCAACAACGTGCTGTGCTTCCCGTTCATCTTCCGCGGCGCGCTGGATGTTGGCGCGACGGCGATAAACGAAGAGATGAAGCTGGCGGCGGTTCATGCTATCGCCGAGCTGGCGCATGCCGAACAGAGCGAAGTCGTGGCTTCCGCCTATGGCGACCAGGATCTCAGCTTTGGCCCGGAGTACATTATTCCGAAACCGTTCGATCCGCGCCTGATCGTCAAGATCGCGCCAGCGGTCGCTAAAGCGGCGATGCAATCCGGCGTGGCGACCCGGCCGATTGCCGACTTCGATGCCTACGTCGAGAAACTGAGCGAGTTCGTTTATAAAACTAACCTGTTTATGAAGCCGATCTTCTCCCAGGCGCGCAAAGAGCCGAAGCGCGTGGTGCTGGCGGAAGGTGAGGAGACTCGTGTGCTGCACGCCACGCAGGAGCTGGTTTCTCTGGGGCTGGCGAAGCCGATCCTCATCGGTCGTCCGAGCGTGATTGAAATGCGCATCCAGAAACTGGGCCTGCAGATTAAAGCGGGCGTGGACTTCGAAATCGTCAATAATGAATCCGATCCGCGCTTCAAAGAGTACTGGAGCGAGTACTACCAGTTGATGAAGCGCCGCGGCATTACCCAAGAGCAGGCGCAGCGGGCGGTCATTAGCAACACTTCGGTCATTGGCGCGATTATGGTTCATCGCGGTGAGGCGGATGCGATGATCTGCGGAACCATCGGTGATTATCATGAGCACTATCGCGTGGTTCAGCCGCTGTTTGGCTTCCGCGACGGCGTCAGCACCGCCGGGGCGATGAACGCGCTGCTGCTGCCAAGCGGCAACACCTTTATCGCCGACACCTACGTCAATCACGATCCATCGCCGGAAGAGCTGGCGGAGATCACCCTGATGGCGGCGGAAAGCGTGCGTCGTTTTGGTATCGAACCGCGTGTGGCGCTGCTGTCGCACTCTAACTTCGGTTCCGCTGATTGCCCGTCTGCCAGCAAAATGCGCAAAACGCTGGAATTGGTGAAAGCGAGCGCGCCGGATCTGATGATTGACGGCGAAATGCACGGCGATGCCGCGCTGGTGGAGAGCATCCGCAACGATCGTATGCCGGATAGTCCGCTGAAAGGGGCGGCTAATATTCTGGTGATGCCGAATATGGAAGCCGCGCGTATCAGCTACAACCTGCTGCGCGTCTCCAGTTCGGAAGGGGTAACCGTCGGGCCGGTACTGATGGGTATCGCTAAGCCGGTGCATATTCTCACGCCTATCGCCTCCGTGCGCCGTATCGTCAACATGGTGGCGCTGGCGGTCGTGGAAGCGCAGACCCAGCCGCTATAAGCACAATAAAAAAGTAAGCCCCGGTATGCCGGGGCTTTTTTGTCTCAGGTGGCTAAATTCAGATCCACTCTTTCACTTTGATGAACTCACTCAGCGCGGCTTCCGGGCTGCCTTCTTGCGGGTGGTAGTCATACTCCCAGCGCACCAGCGGCGGCATCGACATCAGAATAGACTCCGTACGCCCGCCGGTCTGCAGGCCGAACAGCGTGCCGCGATCCCACACCAGATTGAATTCCACATAGCGCCCGCGGCGATAAAGCTGGAAATCGCGCTCTCGTTCGCCATAAGGCGTGGTTTTTCGGCGCTCAACGATCGGCAGGTAAGCGTCGGTAAAGCCGTTGCCCACTGCCTGCATAAAGGCGAAGCAGTGGTCGAAGTCCGGAGTATTTAAATCATCAAAGAACAGACCGCCAATGCCGCGCTGTTCGTTACGGTGCTTAAGGAAGAAGTAATCATCGCACCACTTTTTATAGCGCGGATAGACCTCGTCGCCGTACGGCAGGCATAAATCGCGGGCAGTACGATGCCAGTGAATGGCGTCTTCTTCAAACCCATAATAAGGCGTTAGATCAAACCCGCCGCCGAACCACCACACCGGGTCGGCGCCGGGCTTCTCGGCAATAAAAAAGCGAACGTTAGCGTGGCTGGTCGGCACATAGGGGTTGCGTGGATGCACCACCAGCGAAACCCCCATTGCTTCAAAGCTGCGCCCGGCCAGTTCCGGGCGGTGGGCGGTAGCCGAGGCGGGCATCGCATCGCCGTGGACGTGAGAAAAGTTAACCCCGGCCTGCTCAAAGATGCCGCCGTCACGTAAAACCCGGCTGCGTCCGCCGCCGCCGCCTTCGCGCTGCCAGCTATCTTCAACAAAATCCTTGCCGTCAACGGCGGAGAGTTTGGCGCAAATGGCATCCTGCAGCTGAAGAAGGAAGGCTTTGACCTGCTGTACATTGGGTTTCATTAGCGTCTCTTCGAATGCGCTTTCTGGTTATCGAACCAGTGGAAATAACTAATAATGCCGGAAGCGATAGCGTTAGCAATCTTCTGGCGGAAAGCGGTTGTGCCGAGTAGCTTCTCTTCATTTGGGTTGGTAATGAACGACGTTTCGACCAGCACCGAGGGAATCGAAGGGGACTTCAGCACCACAAAGGCCGCCTGCTCTGTATTGCGGCTGTGCAGTTTATGCACCGGCTTAATCTTTTTCAGAATATGCGAGCCGAGCGTCAGGCTGTTCTTAATGGTGTCGGTTTGCACCAAATCGAACAATACCTGCTGCAGCAGATGGTCCTTATCCGTTGCTTTTTTACCGGCGACCTCATCGGCGCGGTTTTCGCGCTCGGAGAGATATTTCGCCATGGCGCTACTGGCGCCGCGGTTGGAGAGCGCAAAGACGGAGGCGCCGGCCGCACTCGGGTTGGTAAAGCCGTCGGCGTGAATCGACATAAACAGATCGGCGCCGTGCTGGTGGGCGATCTCAACGCGATCGTACAGTGGAATAAAGGTATCGCCGCTACGCGTCAGACGGGCATCGATGCCGTTGCTGCGTAAAATGCTGCGCACATTTTTAGCAATGGCCAGCACGACGTGTTTTTCTTTCGAACCGTTGTGGCCAATTGCCCCCGTATCGATGCCGCCATGACCGGGGTCAAGCATCACCAGACGCCTGCTGCCTGCTTTCTTTGCGACGGGTTTGCTGTGTCCATTGGAAGTTTTTAGCGGCTGCTCTTTGGCAGTGGCTTGGGAAGCGACGCCGGTTAGCGTCATCGCAGCCAGTCCTGCTTTCAGCACCTGACGGCGCGAAGCAAGTATTTTTAATGGTTTAAAAGTGCTCATTCGGCCTGAATTGTAAACAAGTGATGTCCAATGTTATATCGTATCGCGTTTCCCGTTACGACCACTCAAAATAAGAATTGTTTTACTTTTCATTTCAATACATGACAAAGCGATATTATGCCATTTTTTGCTGATGATTTCGCCTGATATTGGCTATCAGTCATATTCGCGCCATAATCACTGTTTTTAACCGTAAATGGTGGGGAATACCATGGAGATTCGCGTTTTTCGCCAGCAGGATTTCGAAGAAGTGATCACCCTTTGGGAGCGCTGCGATCTTCTGCGCCCATGGAACGATCCGGAAATGGATATCGAGCGTAAGCTCAACCACGACGTGAGCTTGTTTCTGGTCGCTGAAGTGAACGGTGAAGTGGTGGGGACCGTGATGGGCGGTTACGACGGCCACCGCGGCTCCGCTTACTATCTTGGCGTACATCCGGAATACCGCGGCCGCGGTATCGCTAATGCGCTGCTCAATCGGCTGGAAAAGAAGCTGATCGCCCGCGGTTGCCCGAAAATTTCAATTATGGTGCGTGACGATAACGATGTGGTGCAGGGGATGTACGAGCGTCTCGGTTACGAGCACTCGGATGTACTCACCTTGGGTAAGCGCCTGATTGAAGATGAAGAATACTGAATTTATTCCTGCCGATTATGATACCCAGGGTCGTTTACGGCTGCCGCTGTTGTTTTGGGGCGTGCTGTTGCTGCAGGCGCGCACCTGGGTGCTATTCGTCATGGCCGGCGCCTCCCGCCAGCAGGGGGATGCGCTGCTGAACCTGTTTTATCCCGATCACGATAACTTCTGGCTGGGTTTACTGCCCGGCGTACCGGCGGTCGCGGCATTTTTGTTGAGCGGTCAGCGTCAGCGTTTTCCCCGGATCTGGCCGCTGATGCGTTGGCTGCTGATTGCTTCACAGGCGCTATTGCTGGCCTGGCAGCCGTGGCTGTGGTTCACCGGCGAGGCGCCTTCCACGCTGACCATCGCCCTGCTGGCGGCCGATATTTATGCGCTATGGTGGCTGATAACCAGCCGCAGGTTGCACGCCTGTTTTCGCCTTGAAGCGCTTTAATGGCACTTTTTGCCGATCGCGCACTCCAACATGCGTTGAATGAATCAGAAAGGATTGAGTTATGAAATCGCTACGTCTAATGCTTTGCGCGCTTCCGCTGGCGCTAACCGGCTGCTCAACGATGAGCGCGGTGAACTGGTCGGCTGCCTATCCATGGAACTGGTTTGGTTCCTCCAACGAGGTCACCGAGCAGGGCGTGGGTAAACTGACGGCGTCGACGCCGCTCAATGAACAGGCAATTAGCGATGCCCTCGGCGGCAGCTACCGTCTGCGCAGCGGAATGAAAACCGCGGATGGCAAAATCGTTCACTATTTTGAAGCGCTAAAGGATGACAAGCTGGCGCTGACCATCAACGGCGATGGCGGTACGGTGAGCCGCATTGACGTGCGCGATAGCGCGATTCCCGCCGCCAGCGGCGTGAAAATCGGTACCCCGTTTAGCGAGCTGTACGGCAAAGCGTTCGGCAACTGCGAGAAAGGCGTCTCTGATAACGGTGCGGTGGTGGAATGTAAAGCCGCAGGTAGCCAGCACATCAGCTACGCCTTTACCGGCCACTGGAGCGGCCCGGACGAGCTGATGCCGTCCGACGATACCCTGAAGAACTGGAAAGTCAGCAAAATTATCTGGCGTCGCTAATTTGATCTGAAGAGACACGTGGGCGGATAAAAACGGTTACAATGGCGCGTTAGCAACGTCATAGCGTTGTGGTTGCATCATTTCAGGAGGAGCGATGTCTCAGGTTCAGAGCGGCATTTTGCCGGAACATTGCCGCGCGGCGATTTGGATTGAAGCCAATGTAAAAGGGGACGTTAACGCCCTGCGCGAAGCGAGCAAAATTTTTGTCGATAACGTGGCCACCTTCCAGGCTAAATTCCCTGACGCCAAACTCGGCGCGGTGGTCGCTTTCGGCAATACCGTCTGGCGTCAGCTGAGCGGTGGTGAAGGCGCGGAAGAGTTAAAAGATTTTCCGGTTTACGGCAAAGGGCTGGCGCCATCCACGCAGTATGACGTGTTGATTCATATTTTATCCGCCCGTCATGAAGTGAACTTTTCCGTCGCCCAGGCGGCGGTGGCCGCTTTCGGCGACGCCATTGAAGTGAAAGAAGAAATTCACGGTTTCCGCTGGGTGGAAGAACGCGATCTGAGCGGCTTCGTCGACGGCACCGAAAACCCGGCAGGCGAAGAAACCCGCCGTGAAGTCGCGGTGATTAAAGACGGCGTTGACGCGGGCGGCAGCTACGTATTCGTGCAACGCTGGGAGCACAATCTTAAGCAGCTTAACCGCATGAGCGTGCCGGATCAGGAGATGATGATTGGCCGTACCAAAGACGCCAACGAAGAGATCGACGGCGACGAGCGCCCGATTACTTCGCACCTGAGCCGCGTGGACTTAAAAGAAGATGGCAAAGGGCTGAAAATCGTCCGCCAGAGCCTGCCATACGGTACCGCCAGCGGCACTAACGGCCTGTACTTCTGCGCCTACTGCGCGCGCCTGTATAACATTGAGCAGCAGCTGCTGAGCATGTTCGGCGATACCGACGGTAAGCGCGATGCCATGCTGCGCTTCACTAAACCGGTGACCGGCGGTTATTACTTCGCGCCGTCGCTGGAGCGTATTCAGGCGCTGTAATTTTTCCCCTCACCCTAATCCTAACCCAGAGGGTTAGGGTGTAAGCGAATCCAGCATACGTACAGCCGCTTTCAGCAAAGCTTTGCCAGTTGCTTATTCTCTTTTCTACTTCCAAATCGCCAAACGGTATATAAAACCGTTACTCCTTTCGTACTCGTTATAAATATGATGATCATCAGTAAATGATCATTTTTGATAAGGGTGCGCAATGGCCGTTAAATCACTGAAAAAAGGATATCTGGCGCTGGCGGCTTCCATGCTGCTGGTGGCGCAGGCGCAGGCGACTGAACTGCTGAACAGTTCCTATGATGTTTCCCGCGAGCTGTTCGCCGCCCTTAATCCGCCTTTTGAACAGCAGTGGGCAAAAGAAAACGGCGGCGACAAGCTGACCATTAAGCAGTCACATGCGGGCTCCTCCAAGCAGGCGTTGGCGATTCTGCAAGGTCTGAAGGCTGACGTCGTGACCTATAACCAGGTGACGGACGTCCAGATTCTGCATGATAAAGGCAACCTGATCCCGGCAGACTGGCAGAGCCGTCTGCCGAATAACAGCTCGCCGTTTTATTCGACCATGGCGTTCCTGGTGCGTAAGGGCAACCCCAAAAATATTCACGACTGGAACGATCTGGTGCGTTCTGACGTGAAGCTGATCTTCCCGAATCCTAAAACTTCAGGCAACGCGCGCTATACCTATCTTGCGGCCTGGGGGGCGGCAGACAAAGCCGATGGCGGCGATAAAGCCAAAACCGAACAGTTCATGACCCAGTTCCTGAAGAACGTCGAGGTATTCGATACCGGCGGTCGCGGCGCGACGACCACCTTCGTCGAGCGCGGGTTGGGCGATGTGCTGATTACTTTTGAATCGGAAGTTAACAACATCCGTAAACAGTATGAAGCGCAGGGGTTCGAAGTCGTTGTGCCGAAGGTCAATATCCTCGCCGAATTCCCGGTCGCGTGGGTAGACAAAAACGTTAAGGCCAACGGTACTGAAAAAGCGGCGAAAGCCTACCTGAACTATCTCTATAGTCCGCAGGCGCAGACCATCATCACCGATTACTACTATCGCGTGAACGATCCGAAAGTGATGGCGTCGCTGAAAGATAAATTCCCGCAGACCGAACTGTTCCGCGTGGAAGACCAATTTGGCAGCTGGCCTGAAGTGATGAAAACCCACTTCGTCAGCGGCGGCGAGCTGGACAAACTGCTGGCAGCGGGGCGTCAGTAATGTTGGCTGTGTCGTCCAAGCGCGTGCTGCCGGGCTTTACCCTGAGCCTTGGCACCAGCCTGCTGTTTGTGTGCCTGATTTTACTGTTGCCGCTCAGCGCGCTGGTGATGCAGCTGGCGCAGATGAGCTGGGCGCAGTATTGGGAGGTGATTACCAACCCTCAGGTGGTCGCCGCCTATAAAGTCACGCTGCTGTCGGCCTTCGTGGCCTCGATTTTTAACGGCGTGTTCGGCCTGCTGATGGCGTGGATTCTTACCCGTTATCGTTTTCCAGGCCGTACGCTGCTCGATGCCCTAATGGACCTGCCGTTCGCGCTGCCGACGGCGGTGGCGGGTCTGACGCTGGCCTCGCTGTTCTCGGTTAATGGCTTGTACGGCGAGTGGCTGGCGAAGTTTGATATCAAAGTGACCTATACCTGGCTTGGCATCGCGGTGGCGATGGCCTTTACCAGCATCCCGTTTGTGGTGCGTACCGTGCAGCCGGTGCTGGAAGAGTTAGGGCCGGAATATGAAGAGGCGGCGGAAACCCTTGGCGCGACGCGCTTACAGAGTTTCCGCAAAGTGGTGCTGCCTGAACTGTCGCCAGCCCTGCTGGCGGGGATTGCGCTGTCGTTTACCCGCAGCCTTGGCGAGTTCGGTGCGGTGATCTTTATCGCCGGCAACATCGCATGGAAAACGGAAGTGACTTCGCTGATGATTTTCATTCGTTTGCAGGAGTTTGATTACCCGGCGGCGAGCGCGATTGCCTCGGTGATCCTCGCGGCTTCGCTGCTGCTGCTGTTCTCTATCAACACCCTGCAGAGTCGCTTTGGTCGACGCGTGGTAGGTCACTAATGGCGGAAGTTACTCAATTGAAGCGCTATGACGCGCCCCGGATCAACTGGGGCAAATGGTTTCTGATCGGCGTCGGGATGCTGGTATCCGCCTTCATCCTCGTGGTGCCGATGATTTATATTTTTGTCCAGGCTTTCAGTAAAGGGTTAATGCCGGTGCTGGAAAACCTGGCCAATCCGGACATGCTGCACGCCATCTGGCTGACGGTGATGATCGCGTTGATTACCGTGCCGGTGAATCTGGTGTTCGGGACGCTGCTGGCCTGGCTGGTAACACGCTTTACCTTCCCTGGCCGCCAGCTGCTGCTGACGATGCTGGATATCCCGTTCGCCGTCTCGCCGGTGGTGGCAGGTCTGGTTTATTTACTCTTTTATGGCTCCAACGGCCCACTCGGCGGCTGGCTTGATGAGCACAACCTGCAGATCATGTTCGCCTGGCCGGGCATGGTGCTGGCGACTATCTTCGTCACCTGTCCGTTTGTGGTCCGCGAGCTGGTGCCGGTCATGATGAGTCAGGGAAGCAACGAAGATGAAGCGGCGATCCTGCTCGGCGCTTCCGGTTGGCAGATGTTCCGTCGGGTGACGCTACCCAATATTCGCTGGGCGCTGCTGTACGGCGTGGTGCTGACCAACGCCCGCGCGATTGGCGAATTCGGCGCGGTGTCGGTCGTTTCCGGCTCGATCCGCGGCGAAACGCTGTCGCTGCCGCTGCAAATTGAATTACTGCAGCAGGACTACAACACCGTCGGTTCGTTTACCGCCGCGGCCCTGCTGACGTTAATGGCTATTTTGACCCTGTTTTTAAAGAGTATGTTGCAATGGCGTCTGGCCAATCAGGAAAAACGCGCGCAACAGGAGGGAAATCATGAGCATTGAGATTGCCAATATTAAGAAATCGTTTGGTCGCACCCAGGTGCTGAATGATATCTCGCTGGATATCCCTTCCGGGCAGATGGTTGCGCTGTTGGGGCCGTCCGGCTCCGGTAAAACCACCTTATTGCGGATTATCGCCGGGCTGGAGCATCAATCCAGCGGCCATATCCGTTTTCACGGTACCGACGTGAGCCGAATGCACGCGCGCGATCGTAAAGTGGGCTTTGTTTTCCAGCACTATGCGCTGTTTCGACATATGACGGTATTCGATAACATCGCCTTTGGCCTGACCGTGCTGCCGCGCCGTGAGCGTCCCAATGCGGCGGCGATCAAAGCCAAGGTGACCAAACTGTTGGAGATGGTGCAACTGGCCCATCTTGCCGACCGTTATCCGGCGCAGCTTTCCGGCGGCCAGAAGCAACGCGTGGCGTTAGCGCGCGCGCTGGCGGTCGAGCCGCAAATTCTGCTGCTGGATGAACCCTTTGGCGCGCTGGATGCGCAGGTGCGTAAAGAACTGCGCCGCTGGCTGCGCCAGCTACATGAAGAATTAAAATTCACCAGCGTGTTTGTTACCCACGACCAGGAAGAGGCGATGGAAGTCGCCGATCGGGTAGTGGTAATGAGCCAGGGCAACATCGAACAGGCCGATGCGCCTGAACGCGTCTGGCGTGAACCTTCGACCCGTTTTGTGCTCGAGTTTATGGGCGAAGTTAACCGCCTGCAGGGCACCATTCGCGGTGGCCAGTTCCACGTCGGCGCCCACCGCTGGCCTTTAGGCTATACCCCGGCATACCAGGGGCCGGTCGATCTGTTCCTGCGGCCGTGGGAAGTAGATATCAGCCGCCGTACCAGCCTGGATTCGCCGTTGCCGGTGCAGGTGCTGGAAGCCAGTCCGAAGGGGCACTACACCCAATTAGTCGTCCAGCCTCTTGGGTGGTACGACGAGCCGCTGAGCGTGGTGCTGGCGGGCGATGAGGCCCCGTCCCGCGGCGAACGCCTGTTTGTCGGCTTGCAGAATGCGCGCCTGTATAACGGAACAGAGCGCATCGAGCCGCGCGGCGAACTTGCTCTGGCAGAGTCGGCCTGATAGCTTAAATCTACGTGCTTTTGCCGGGCGGCTCAGCGCTGCCCCGGCTGACAGCCCGGAGCGCATGACGCGGCCGGGCTTTTTATTGGACAGCTGAAGTGAACACATTAGAACAAACAATTGGCAACACGCCGCTGGTGAAATTACAACGTCTGGGGCCGGACAACGGCAGCGAAATTTGGCTCAAGCTTGAGGGCAACAACCCGGCGGGCTCGGTAAAAGATCGCGCCGCGCTGTCGATGATTGTCGAAGCGGAAAAGCGCGGCGAAATTAAACCCGGCGATGTATTGATCGAGGCGACCAGCGGTAATACCGGTATCGCGCTGGCGATGATTGCGGCGTTAAAAGGCTATCAGATGAAACTGCTGATGCCGGACAACATGAGCCAGGAGCGCCGTGCCGCGATGCGCGCCTACGGCGCTGAATTGATTCTGGTCACCAAAGAGCAGGGGATGGAGGGCGCTCGCGATCTGGCCGCCGCGATGGCCGAGCGTGGCGAGGGTAAGCTATTGGATCAGTTCAATAATCCGGATAACCCTTACGCCCATTACACCACCACCGGCCCGGAGATCTGGCGCCAGACGGACGGGCGTATCACCCACTTTGTTTCCAGCATGGGCACCACCGGTACCATTACCGGCGTATCGCGTTTTCTGCGCGAACAGGCGAAGCCGGTAAGCATCATTGGGCTACAGCCGGAAGAGGGCAGCAGCATTCCGGGGATCCGCCGCTGGCCGCAGGAATATATGCCGGGCATTTTTAATGCCTCGTTGGTGGATGAGGTGCTGGATATCCACCAGCAGGATGCGGAAAACACGATGCGCCAGTTGGCCGTACAGGAAGGGATCTTCTGTGGCGTCAGTTCCGGCGGCGCGGTTGCCGGGGCGCTGCGTATTGCTCGCGCCAATCCGGGCGCGGTGGTGGTGGCGATCATCTGCGATCGCGGCGATCGCTATCTCTCAACCGGCGTGTTCGGCGAAGAACACTTCAGCCAGGGGGCGGGTATCTAAACGCGCTATCACGGCCCCCATGCCAGGCTTGGGGGTCGGTTAACTAAAGTGCGTGTTTCGCTACCAGCTTATCCAGAAACGCCCATAGTTTTTGATTCATCTCGCGATAATCCCATAGCCTCATTTCATCTTCGCTGCGAATAAAGCGCCTGCCTTTTGCGGCGGCAAGTTCATGTTGCGAATGCGTAATTAGTAACTCGATGACCTCCGCGTCAAACTCCATATGGCACTGAAAACCGTAGACCCGATCGCTATATTTGACGATTTGCCGCGGGCACCCTTCGCTGGAAGCCAGGACTTCCGCCGCAGGCGTCAGGCCCGGCATATCGTTGTGCCAGTGACCGACTACCACCGATGGTCCGAAATGGGCGATGTTGTCATCCTGCAGTCCGGCGGTGGTCAGGATGATAGGATAGTGGCCAATCTCTTTTTCCGGGCTTTGCATCACCGGCGCCCCCAACGCTTCGCCGATGAGCTGCGATCCGAGACAAATCCCGACCACGATACGCCCGGCGGCAATCGCCTGGGCAATCAGGTTTTTCTCGGCATGGGCATCAAACCATGGGCACTCGGCAAGCGTGGTGCGTGGTGATTGCGGGCCGCCAAGTACCACCAGCATATCAAAACCTTCGGCATTCGCCGGCAGCGGATCCCCGGCATAAACTCGCGACCAGCTGGCCTGATAGCCGCGCGCGTTAACCCAGCGCAGATAGGCGCCAGGCGCTTCAAAAACTTCATGAACGATAAAGTGGATCCGCATAACAACTCCCGTGTTTAACAAGGTAAGACCAGCGATAAATCGTGTGCAAGTTGTTCAATTTGCGCCTCGGTTAAGGCGCCCAGCGACAGGCGCAGGCCGTGCGCCGGTGTTTTCACGCCAAAGGCTTCACCTTCACGCACCAGCCAACCGGCCCGCGCCAGACGCAACGCCAGCGGCTGGCTGGCGGCTGATAGCGGCAGCCAGAAGTTAAGACCATCGCCAGGCGGATAATCGCCAGCGCCGTGGCGGGCCAACGCGGCGGCGAGCCGCTGATTTTGCTGCTGATAATGGCGCTGGCTCGCAGTCAGAGAAGCGGCAAAAGCGCTATCATTCAGGCAGGCGAACGCCAGCTCTTGTAGTAAATGGCTGACCCACTGGCTACCGGCGTTCAGGCGCAGGCGCAGCGCCGCCGAGGTTGTCGGGTCGCTGGCGACTATCGCCAGCCGCAAATCCGGGCCCAGGGTTTTGGACATTGAGCGCACCAGCGCCCAACGCTGAATGCCGTCAGGTAGCGGATTGTGCCAGCATGTCGCTGAGAGCAGGGCGAAGTGATCGTCAACGATCGCCAGCGTCTGCGGATAGCGGGCGAGCACGGTGCGAATCGCTTGTGCGCGCTCCGGCGTCAAACTGCAGCCGGTCGGGTTGTGGGCGCGTGGAGTCAGTATTACCGCGCGGGCGCCGTTGCGCAGTGCTTCTTCAAGTCGCACCGGGTCCATGCCTTCACCGTCGACGGCGACAGGGCTGGGCTGGAAACCGGCGTAACGCAGCATATTGATGCTGCTCAGAAAGCAGGGGTCTTCTACCGCGACGCTGTCGCCGGGTAGCAGCAGCGCGCAGAGCAGTCGTTCCAGAGCGTCAATCGCGCCGCTGGTCAAGTTGATGTCAAATTCCTGGCCGATATCACCGCTGACCCACTCCCGGGCCCAGTCAGCCAGCCGTGGCTCAACGGCGGCATCGCCATATAAGTGCGGGGTCTGCGCCAGCTGCGGAAGAAAACGGCCAATATCCGGCAGACATCGTGGATCCGGATTGCCGCCGGAAATATCAATCAGCGATGTCGTTGGATCGCCACCCTCGACCGCATTAAGCGTATTGCGCGCCTTAATGGCCGTGCCGTTACGCCCCTGACTGACGGCGAGGCCTGAAGTCACCAGCCGCTTGTAGGCCGCCGCCACCGTGTTGCGGTTGACTGCCAGTTCGCCTGCCAGTTCGCGCACCGGCGGCAGCGCCTCGCCGGGTTGCAACGCGCCGCTCTGCACCAGATGACGGATGTTATCGAAAATCTCGCTTGCGGTTTTTCCGGTGAACATTATTGACCTATGACAAAATGAATTTTAGCATAGGACGAATGATAATCAGAGTATGACCCGCTGTCCAGCGGGGGGAGAAAGGATGAGTCAGCAAGACGAAATACAGTCCGTGCTCTTTAACGACCACAGCCGGGCGCTGGAGGTTGATATTGTGGCGGTGCAATCGCAGGTGGTATACGGCAGCGTCGGCAACAGTATCGCGGTACCGGCAATCAAGCAGCATGAATTACGGGTGATGGCGGTGCCGACGGTGTTATTCAGCAATACCCCACATTACGATACTTTCTACGGTGGAGTGATCCCGGAAGAGTGGTTTAGCGGCTATCTGCGGGCGCTGGAGGAGCGTGATGCGCTTCGCGAGCTGCGGGCGGTAACCACCGGCTATATGGGCAGCGCCGGGCAAATTGCGCTGCTGGCGCAGTGGCTGCAGCGCATCCGCGTGCACCATCCCGACCTCTGTATTCTGGTTGACCCGGTGATTGGCGACGTGGATAGCGGCATTTACGTAAAAGCGGAGATCCCCGAGGCTTATCGCCGCCATCTATTGCCGCTGGCGCGGGGTATCACACCAAATCAGTTCGAGCTCGAAACCCTCAGCGGCATGCCGTGCCACAACCAGCAGGAAGCGGTGGTCGCCGCGCGAAGTCTGCTTTCCGATACGCTAAAGTGGGTGGTGATTACCAGCGCGCCTGGACCGGATGCTTCGACTATTAACGTGCTGGTGGTCACCGACGACGCGGTCGAAGTGGTCGTCCATCCTCGCGTCGAAACCGACCTCAAAGGCACCGGCGATCTGTTCTGCGCCGAGCTCATCAGCAACCTGGTGCGCGACATGCCGTTGGGCGACGCTACGCGCGCCGCCGCTCAGCGCGTGCTGGCGGTAATGACCTGGACCGAGAGTCAGGGCTGCGATGAACTCATTTTACCGCCGTCTGGAGCGCATTAACGATGCATAACTATCGGTTAGTGGTACGCAGGGAGGGAAGAACCGTCGGCCATTTCGAGACAACGGGAATGAACGCGCTGGAAGATGCCTGTAGGGCGAGGTCGTTGTTTGAAAGCGATCCTGGCTACTAGTGCGAGCTATGGGTGGCGGATAGCGAACGGCGGATTCTGGAAAGTAGCCCGCAGGGGATGAAAATCCTGGCGAGTGAAAAGTGCTACCGCCCAGCATAAAAAAATGGCGCCTTCAGGCGCCATTTTCTCGGCAAGCAAGAATTACTTCTTGATGCGGATAACCGGAGTTTCACCAACGGTGACACTACCGGACAGTTTGATCAGCTCTTTGATCTCGTCCATGTTGGAGATAACAACCGGAGTCAGGGTAGACTTGGCTTTTTCTTCCAGCAGCGGCAGATCGAATTCGATAACCGGGTCGCCGACTTTCACGCGCTGACCTTCTTCAGCGATGCGCTTGAAGCCTTCGCCTTTCAGTTCAACGGTATCGATACCGAAGTGAACAAACAGCTCAATGCCGCTATCGGATTCAATAGAGAAAGCATGGTTGGTTTCAAAAATTTTACCGATGGTACCCTCTACCGGCGCAACCATTTTGTTGCCAGTAGGTTTGATGGCAATGCCATCACCCACAATTTTCTCCGCAAAAACCACATCCGGCACGTCTTCGATGTTGACGATCTCGCCAGAGAGCGGAGCAACAATCTCAATAGTTCCGGTGTCTTTTTTGTCATCAGAAACCAGAGATTTCAGTTTATCGAACAAACCCATGATCTTCTCCTAAGCAGTAATTTGGGCCGCGCATCTCGTGGATTAGCAGATTGTTTTTTCTTCAATGAACTTGTTAACCAGCGTCATTAACTCGTCCGTTGTCGGTTGAGCAAGAGCCTGCTCTGCTAATACTTTCGCATCTTCGAAGTTCGTGTTACGAATAATCTTCTTGATGCGCGGGATGGAAATGGCGCTCATAGAGAATTCGTCCAGCCCCATACCCAGCAACAGAAGTGTAGCACGTTCATCGCCCGCAAGCTCACCACACATACCAGTCCATTTGCCTTCTGCATGAGAAGCATCAATAACTTGCTTGATCAGAGTCAGCACAGACGGTGACATCGGCTGGTAAAGATGCGAGATCATATCATTACCACGGTCAACTGCCAGAGTATATTGCGTTAAATCATTGGTTCCGATACTAAAGAAATCAACTTCTTTGGCTAAATGACGAGCAATAGTCGCGGCTGCCGGGGTTTCCACCATCACGCCGATCTCAATTGATTCGTCAAAAGCTTTACCTTCGTCACGCAGTTCCTGTTTGTAGATCTCAATCTCTTTCTTCAGTGCGCGCACTTCTTCAACAGAGATGATCATCGGGAACATGATGCGCAGCTTACCGAAAGCGGAGGCACGCAGGATAGCGCGAACCTGGTCGCGGAGGATCTCTTTACGATCCATCGCGATACGCACGGCACGCCAGCCGAGGAACGGGTTCTCTTCTTTCGGGAAGTTCATGTACGGCAGCTCTTTATCGCCGCCGATGTCCATGGTGCGAACGATAACGGCCTGTGAGCCGCACGCTTCAGCCACCGCTTTATAGGCTGCGAACTGTTCTTCTTCAGTCGGCAGAGAATCGCGGTCCATGAACAGGAATTCGGTACGGTACAGGCCCACGCCTTCCGCGCCGTTGCGCTCAGCGCCGTCTACGTCGCGAACGGTACCGATGTTAGCGCAAACTTCAACCTGATGACCGTCGAGGGTGATGGCCGGCAGATCTTTCAGTTTCGCCAGTTCCGCTTTTTCTTCAGCAACCTGCGCCTGCAGCGCACGCAGCTCTTCAATTTTTTCGTTGCTCGGGTTAACCAGAACCTGGTTGTTAACCGCATCGAGAATCAGATAGTCGCCGTTTTTCACCTGGGAGGTGACGCTTCCGGTACCGACAATTGCCGGCAGCTCAAGGGAGCGCGCCATGATAGAGGTGTGGGAAGTACGGCCGCCCGCGTCGGTGATGAAACCCAGCACCTTATTCAGGTTCAGCTGTGCGGTTTCCGACGGGGTCAGATCGGCGGCAACGAGGATGACTTCATCCGCGATAGCGCTCAGATCGATGATTGCCAGGCCCAGAATGTTGCGCAGCAGACGTTTACCGATATCGCGTACGTCAGCGGCACGCTCTTTCAGGTATTCGTCATCCAGCTCTTCCAGTGCAGTTGCCTGACCTTCGATAACTTCATTGGCTGCCGCATCGGCAGTCATGTGCTTATCTTTAATCAGGGCTATGATTTCCTGCTCAAGCTCCTCATCTTCCAGCAGCATAATATGCCCTTCGAAGATGGCTTCTTTTTCTTCACCGAAAGTTTCACCAGCTTTGGTTTTGATGACCTCCAGCTGGGCGGAGGCCTTGGTGCGGCCGTTCAGGAAACGTTCAACTTCCTGATCAACCTTATCGGCAGAAATTTTCTTCCGGTCGATGACAATTTCATCTTCTTTCAGCAGGAGAGCCTTGCCGAAAGCGATACCCGGGGATGCTAAAATGCCTGAAATCATAACCCTACCTTACTTGTGACTGATATTAAAAAGAACCCGTGAACTTACTCGAGTTCAGCCATCAGTTTAACCAGATGCTCAACTGCTTTTTGCTCATCTTCGCCTTCAGCGGAGATGGTCACAACGGTACCCTGAGTCAGGCCCAGAGTTTGCAGTTTGAACAGGCTTTTTGCGCTGGCGCTTTTGCCGTTGGAGGTTACAGTGATCTCAGAAGTGAAGCCTTTCGCTTCTTTAACAAACTGAGCAGCAGGGCGGGTGTGCAGACCGTTCGGAGCGGTAATGGTAACTTCTTGCTGGAACATTATATTTCCCCAACTTATAGGTTTAGTGTTGTGGACCTAAAGTCTAGCCTAACGACCAAACTTTAGCCTGTATTGTTAGCGCCGGCGTTACGTGTGTGGCTAAGGCGTCAGCAGCGGAACCGCTGAGAGGACCTTAAGTCCGTTGACGTCTAGCACTTCATTAAACATTATGCCGCGAAAGGAAGACTTGAACCAAATCATAAAATCGATTCAGCCTGCGGAAATCCAAATCTGAATAATTTCGCGCTTCAAAATAAATGTGCTGGTTAAATACCAGACCCTACGAGGTGAATCAATGCCAGGAGGGGTAAAACTTTGATGTATGCCACAAAAAAGCACCCGAAAAGGTGCTTTTTTACACGGTTTTTACAAACTGGCACTACTGTTGCAATTCTTTCTCGGTAAAGAGATCTGCGAACAGCGCCGTGCTTAAATAACGCTCACCAGAAGACGGTAGGATAACCACAATATTCTTATTGGTAAAGGCTTCATCTTCCTGCAGCTTTAACGCCGCGGCGACAGCAGCGCCGGAAGAGATACCGGCCAGAATACCTTCTTCTTCCATCAGGCGACGAGCGGTGGAGATGGCTTCTTCGTTGGTGATGGCGACCACTTTATCGACCAGTTTCAGGTCGAGGTTGCCCGGGATAAAGCCGGCGCCGATGCCCTGAATTTTGTGCGGGCCAGGTTTCAGCTCTTCACCAGCCAGCGCCTGGGCGATAACCGGCGAGTCGGTCGGCTCAACGGCGACGGTAATCAGATCTTTTTTACCTTTCGTGCCTTTAATATAACGAGAAACACCGGTCAGGGTACCGCCAGTACCGACGCCGGAGATAAAGACGTCAACCTGGCCATCGGTGTCTTCCCAGATTTCCGGGCCGGTGGTCTTTTCGTGAATTTCCGGGTTAGCCGGGTTACTGAACTGCTGCAGCAGCAGATATTTTTCCGGGTCGCTGGCGACAATCTCTTCCGCCTTCTGGATGGCGCCTTTCATGCCTTTCGCGCCTTCGGTCAGCACCAGATTAGCACCCAGCGCTTTCAGCAGCTTGCGGCGTTCCACGCTCATAGTTTCCGGCATGGTCAGCGTCAGTTTGTAGCCGCGAGCGGCGGCGACGTAGGCGAGGGCGATACCGGTGTTGCCGCTGGTTGGTTCAACCAATTCCACACCCGGTTTCAGTACGCCGCGCTTTTCAGCATCCCAAATCATATTGGCGCCGATACGGCATTTAACGCTAAAGCTCGGGTTACGAGATTCTACCTTGGCCAGGATTCGGCCATTACCGATGCGGTTCAGTCGTACCAGCGGCGTATGACCGATTGTCAGGGAGTTGTCTTCAAAAATCTTACTCATGGCCCGTCCTTAACTGTATGAAATTTGGGGGTACGGCTTCAGCATACCCGCTTAAACAATATCCGGAAGTAAGGATTTAGCATATCTATATGCTGAAGGGAAATAATGATGAGCAAGAAGGAATAAGACGGAAATAAGGGGCGGCGTGAACCGCCCCGAAAGAGAGAGCTAAGCGCACTATTTCCACATCGCGTGCTTATCGCGATAGCAATCCACCCACATCGCCGTCGCGCCGCAGATAGCGACTGGCAGAATAACCAGGTTGAGAACCGGGATCATGGTGAACAGGCTGGTCAGCGCGCCAAACTGCATGTTGATGACCTTCCGCGAACGCAGCGCCTCGCGCATGGTTTTAAACGGCACTTTATGGTTATCGAACGGATAGTCGCAATACTGAATGGCCAGCATCCAGGCGCTAAACAAGAACCACAGTACCGGCGCGACGGTTTGGCCAATGCCGGGGATAAAGTACAGCAGTAACAGAACGATGGCGCGCGGCAGGTACCAGGCAAACTTTTGCCATTCGCGTTTCATGATGCGCGGGACATCTTTCATGATGCCGAATATGCCAACGTCGGGCGGTGTCGCGCCGGTCAGTCGCGCTTCGAGCTGTTCCGCCAGCAGGCCGCTAAACGGCGCGGCAATCCAGTTGGCGATGGTCGAAAAGAAGTAACCAAATACCAACAAAATAGAGATAACCGCCACCGGCCACAGCAGGTAGTTTAACCACTGAAGCCATTCAGGCACATGGCTCATTAATGAAGGGATCCAGCTATCGAGGCGGGTAAACAGCCACCAGAACGCGCCGCCCATCAGAATCACGTTAACTAATAAAGGCAGGAACACGAAACGTCGGATCCCTGGCAGCCTGATGAGTTTCCAGCCTTGTGAAAAATAGTAGACGCCGCTACGTGGGGTAGTTGCGGATGATGAAACCATAGTCAGGCGATGCTCCTTTTTTAACATTCAGTGTGAATGCCCGCTTATTTTATCGGGTTGTCAGACAATAACCAGTTAGGAAATGTTCGAAAAAACAGCAAAAAGCACGATTTAGTTCATCTTTATGGGGTGAAAGGGGCAGACGCACTTGCACTTGATGTAATCGGCAAATACTCTTAGTGAGTAAATGTTTGCCGTGGTGGCAAGGTGTTAGAACAACAGAGAATATAATGATGCAGGATTTGCGTCTGATATTAATCATTGTTGGCGCGATCGCCATAATCGCTTTACTGGTACATGGTTTCTGGACCAGCCGTAAAGAGCGTTCCTCGATGTTCCGCGATCGCCCACTGAAACGTATGAAGTCTCGCGACGATGAAACATCGGAAGGCGATGACTTTGATGACGATGTTGAAGGCGTAGGTGAAGTTCGCGTTCACCGGGTTAATCACGCCCCGAACGGCGCATATGGGGAGCAAGAAGCACCTCGTCAGGCGCCGCAACACCAGTATCAGCCTCCTTATGAGCGTCAGGTGCAGCAGCCTGTGCGTCAGGACGAGCCGGTTCATCAGGCGCCGCCGCACGCGCCGCGCCCGCAGCAGCCTGTTGCTCCGCAGCCGCAGGCCCAGCCGCCGCATCATGTTGCCCCTGCTCAGCCGGTACATCCAGCGCAGCCGGTCCATCAGCCGCAGCCGGTACCGCCGCAATATCAGCAGCCGGTGCAGCCAGCTCCGCAGCAGCCTGTAGCTCAACAGTCGGCACCAGTCCCACAACCTGTTGCTCAACAACCTGCGCCGGTTCAACAGCCTGCCGCGCCGCAGCCGCAACCGGCCCCTGAAGCGCCAGCCGCTGAACCTCAGCAGCCGGCCGCCGCGCCGCAGCCGAAAGAGCGCAAAGAGACGGTCATCGTGATGAACGTCGCCGCGCATCACGGTTCTCAGCTTAATGGCGAACTGCTGATCAACAGCATCCAGCAGGCCGGCTTTAAGTTTGGCGATATGAATATTTTCCATCGTCATTTAAGCCCGGACGGTAGCGGACAGGTATTGTTCAGCCTGGCGAACATGGTTAAACCTGGCACCTTCAATCCGGATGCGATGGTGGATATGACCACGCCAGGCGTGACTATCTTTATGCAGGTGCCGTCGTTTGGCGACGAGCTGCAAAACTTTAAACTGATGCTGCAATCGGCGCAGTACATCGCCGATGAAGTTGGCGGCGTGGTGCTTGACGACCAGCGTCGGATGATGACGCCGCAGAAACTGCGTGAGTACCAGGATCGTATTCGCGAAGTAAAAGAGGCTAACGCCTGATCTACGCGCTAGCGTGTCGTCTGCTTAATCTGAACCCCCGCCCGTCGGGGGTTTTTTATCATTGATGGTGCGTTATGGAACCAATCGAACAAAAACTGACTGAACTGCGAACCACCCTTCGCCATCATGAATATCTGTATCATGTTATGGACACCCCAGAGATTCCCGATGCGGAATATGACCGGTTGATGCGCGAACTGCGCGAACTCGAAGCGCAACATCCTGAGCTGATTACCCCTGACTCGCCGACCCAACGCGTTGGCGCGGCGCCGTTGGCCTCTTTCAGCCAGATTCGCCATGAAGTGCCCATGCTGTCGCTGGATAACGTCTTTGATGAAGAGAGTTTCCTCGCCTTTAACAAACGCGTGCAGGACCGTTTAAGCGATACGGCGGATCTGACCTGGTGCTGCGAGCTCAAGCTCGATGGCCTGGCGGTCAGTATCCTCTATGAAAACGGCGTGCTGATGCAGGCGGCGACCCGTGGCGATGGCACCACCGGCGAGGATATTACCTCCAACGTGCGAACCATTCGCGCTATTCCGCTGAAGCTACGCGGCGACAATATCCCGGCGCGGCTGGAAGTGCGCGGAGAAGTGTTCCTGCCGCAGGCCGGATTTGAAAAAATCAATGAAGAAGCGCGCCGCACCGGCGGCAAAGTATTTGCTAACCCGCGCAATGCCGCCGCGGGTTCGTTGCGCCAGTTGGATCCGCGTATTACCGCGAAGCGACCGCTTACTTTCTTCTGCTACGGTGTTGGCGTGCTGGAAGGCGGTGAACTACCGGCCAGCCACTCCGCGCGTTTGCAGCAGTTTAAGCAGTGGGGATTGCCGGTGAGCGACCGCGTGAAGCTGTGTCATTCTCCAGAGGAAGTGCTTACTTACTATCGCCAGGTTGAAGAAGACCGTCCGAAACTTGGTTTTGATATTGACGGCGTGGTGATTAAAGTCGATTCGCTGGCGCTGCAGGAGCAGCTTGGTTTCGTCGCCCGCGCTCCGCGCTGGGCGGTGGCCTTTAAATTCCCGGCCCAGGAGCAGATGACTTTTGTCAACGATGTGGAATTCCAGGTTGGCCGTACCGGAGCGATTACGCCGGTAGCGCGCCTTGAACCGGTGCACGTGGCCGGGGTGCTGGTCAGTAACGCCACCCTGCATAACGCCGACGAAATCGAACGTTTAGGTCTGCGTATTGGCGACAAAGTGGTGATTCGCCGCGCGGGGGACGTGATCCCGCAGGTCGTCAACGTGGTGCTTTCTGAACGCCCGGAACATACGCGTGAAATCATCTTCCCTACACATTGTCCGGTATGTCATTCCGATGTTGAACGGGTGGAAGGGGAAGCCGTGGCGCGCTGTACCGGCGGACTTATCTGCGGCGCACAGCGTAAAGAAGCGCTGAAGCACTTTGTCTCCCGACGGGCGCTGGATGTCGACGGTATGGGCGATAAAATCATCGATCAGCTGGTTGAGAAAGAGTACGTCCATACGCCAGCCGATCTGTTCCGGCTCAGCGCCGGTAAGCTTACCGGGCTGGATCGCATGGGACCGAAATCGGCGCAAAATGTGGTCAACGCGCTGGAGAAAGCGAAAGAGACGACCTTCGCCCGCTTCCTGTATGCGTTAGGTATTCGCGAAGTCGGTGAGGCGACCGCCGCGGGACTGGCGGCGCATTTTGGCACTATTGAAGCGCTGGAACAGGCTTCGATTGAGGAGCTGCAGAAGGTGCCTGACGTCGGGATTGTCGTCGCCACGCATACTTTTAACTTCTTCGCCGAAGAGAGCAACCGAGAGGTCATCGCGCAACTGCGCGCTGAAGGCGTCCGCTGGCCGGCGCCGGTGGTGGTGAAGGCGGAAGAAATTGACAGTCCGTTTGCTGGTAAAACCGTGGTATTAACCGGTAGCCTGAGCCAGCTGTCGCGCGATGAGGCCAAAGCGCGGCTGGTCGCGCTGGGGGCGAAAGTCGCCGGCAGCGTGTCGAAGAAAACCGATCTGGTGATTGCCGGTGAAGCGGCGGGCTCTAAGCTTGCGAAGGCGCAGGAGTTAGGCATTGAGGTTATCGACGAAGCCGAAATGATGCGCCTGCTGGGAGAATAACGTGGATAAAGCGCAGCTCATCGAGATTGCTAATACCGAAATGCCGTTTGGCAAATATAAGGGGCGCCGTTTGATCGACGTCCCGGAAGAGTATTTGCTGTGGTTTGCCCGTAAGGATCAATTCCCTGCCGGGCATCTCGGCGAGCTGATGGCGTTGACCTTATTGATCAAGACCGAGGGGCTGACGCAACTGGTGCAGCCCCTGAAACAACCGCGTTAACCTGCCGTAGCGCGGGATTTCTCCTGCGCCTGTTGGGCGTCTGTCTGCGCTTTATAGCGACGAGCCAGTACGGCGCAGACCATCAGTTGGATCTGATGGAAGATCATTAGCGGCAGCACCATTATCCCCAGAATCGATGCCGGGAACAGGATATTCGCCATCGGTATCCCGTTTGCCAGGCTCTTTTTCGAGCCGCAGAAGACGATGGTAATTTCATCCGGCTTGCTAAAGCCGCAGCGGCGGGCGACAAAAACGTTGATCGCGATGACAATAGCCAACAGCACCAGGCTGACAACGACGATAAACAGCAGCGAGCCTACGCCCACTTTGTGCCAGATACCATTGACGACGGCTTCGCTGAAGGCGGAGTAGACCACCAGTAAGATTGAGGTCTGGTCGGTTTTGCCAATCCATTTTTTATGTTTCGCCACCCAGCTACCGATCCACGGGCGCGACAGGTGGCCGAGGACGAACGGCAGCAGCAGCTGTAGCATAATCTTACCGACCTGTTCCAGATCGCCGCCAGCGCCATGCAAATGCATCAGCAGTCCTACCAGCAATGGCGAGACAAAAATACCGAGCAGACTTGACGCTGAAGCGGAACAGACCGCCGCGGCGACGTTACCGCCGGCGAGCGAAGTAAAGGCAATAGCTGACTGGACGGTCGCCGGTAAGATACAAAGGTAAATAAAACCGCTATAGAGCATCGGGTCGACCTTAATCGGCGCCCACCACGCAAACAGAACCCCCAGAACCGGAAAAACAATAAAGGTGCTGCACATCACCCACAGGTGTAAACGCCAGTGGCTGCCGCCGGCGATAATTGCTTCACGCGACAGCTTGGCGCCGTGCATAAAGAATAACAGCGCGATGGCGGCGGTGGTGAGATGCTCGACGAAAGGGACGAATTCGCCGCGCGCCGGAAAGAGCGAGGCCAGCAGAACCACGGTAATCAATGTCAGTGTAAATGGATCAAGAATGCGGAAAAGTTTCATAAACGCTCCTGAAATTCGATGCCGCTATTGTGCTTTCTTTGTTTTGAGAAATAAAATTGATTTATTGCATCTATTCATGAATAAAACAGATGAATTACTCGTTACGTCAGTTAAAAGTCTTTGTCACCGTCGCCAGAGCGCGTAGTTTTAGCCGTGCCGGGGAAATTATTGGTCTTAGCCAGTCGGCAGTGAGCCATAGCGTTAAGGAGCTGGAGCACCAGACCGGCGTGCGTTTGCTCGACAGAACGACGCGTGAAGTGGTGCTTACCGAAGCAGGCCATCAGCTGGCGGGCAAGCTTGAACGTTTGCTTGATGAACTCCATGTGACCCTGCGTGAAGCGGGGCGGGTAGGGCAGCAGTTGACGGGGACCGTGCGCGTCGCCGCCAGCCAGACCATCTCGGCGCATCTGATCCCGCAATGCATCGCTCATAGCAATCGCCGCTATCCAGATATAGATTTCGTACTGCATGACAGGCCACAGCAGTGGGTGCTGGAAAGTATCCGTCAGGGCGAGGTTGATTTTGGTATCGTTATCGATCCGGGGACGGCGGCAGACTTGCAGTGCGAGTCGGTGTTGGCGGAACCATTTTTGTTGTTATGTCGTGAGGATCACCGTTTCTCCCGGCAGTTATCGGTCAACTGGCAGGAGTTGCAGGGGGAGAGGCTGGTATTGCAGGACTATGCTTCCGGCAGTCGGCCGCTGATTGATGCCGCGCTGGCGCGTTTTGCCATCAAAGCCGATATTGTGCAGGAGATTGGTCATCCGGCGACGCTGTTCCCGATGGTGGAATCGGGGATTGGTATAAGCGTACTGCCGGCGCTGGCTTTACCCTTGCCGCAGGGCAGTCGTTTGCAGGTAAAAAGATTAACCCCAGTTGTGGAGCGCCAATTGATGCTGGCGCAGCGAAAAAATCGCTCTCTGTCGACCGCGGCGCAGGCGCTATGGGAAATCGTGCGTGAAGAGGGGGCAAACCTGACATCAGCCAGGATCGAGGACCCGCTTTATCAGCGCTAAGCGTCATTCTTAACGCTGGTGGGGAATGCTACTTTTTATACTGCACAATCGTAGATATTTCCTTTTCTCATGCCTGATGAAAACCCTGCTTTAGTCGGTTCAGAAATCAACAGCCCCAATTTGAATCATTGTTTAAATACACTACGTTCGATCAACTTGTTTACACTATACAGAGAATAGTGCGGAGCGTGTCATTGTCGGGCGGCCGAGCTGTTGAATTTTCCACACGCTATTTGAGAATGGTAAAAAATGGAATTATCAGTCCCTTTTATGCTCGTTATTATTTCCATTGCTTCGCTGCTTGCTCAGTGGTTGGCGTGGCGATTACGTATACCTTCTATCCTGCCGCTGTTGCTCATCGGCGTACTACTTGGCCCCGGGGTGCATTTATTGCAACCGGATATATTATTTGGTCCTCTACTTTTCCCACTGGTATCGCTGTCGGTGGCCATCATTCTGTTTGAAGGGGCCCTAACGCTACGCTTTGATGAGATTCGCGGCTTGGGTGGTATTGTGCGCAATTTAGTCACAGTTGGAATGTTGATTACCTTCGCCGTTATCTCACTAACCTGCTGGGGAATTTTAGGCCTCACGCCGCAGATTTCAGCGCTGATCGGGGCGGTCACGGTGGTTACAGGGCCGACAGTGATTTCTCCACTCATGCGAGTGGTTCGCCCAACAGCCTCTATTAATCAGGTACTGCGCTGGGAAGGGATCGTCATTGATCCGGTGGGAGCGATTTTTACCCTATTAGTATTTGAGTTTATTACTTTGCAGGAGCAAACGGGCACATGGCTTCATTTGCTGATCATGCTTACAAAAACGGTCGTTATAGGGCTGGTGAGCGGGGCGGTGTTTGGCGTTTTCTTAGGGAATGCGCTCAGGCGTGGTTGGATCCCGGGTTATCTGCAAAACTTCGCTGTTTTATCCTTCGTTCTATTGACGTTTGGCGTGTCCAATACGCTGGCGGATGAATCTGGTCTGCTTGCGGTAACGGTCCTGGGGATCTGGCTGGCTAATATGCGAGAGGTTGAGACCTCGGATATCGTTGAATTTAAAGAAGAGCTATCCGCCATCTTACTTTCAGCGCTATTTATCATCCTGGCGGCCCGTCTTGATATCCATGCACTCTGGGCGATGGGCTGGCCGCTGCTGATATTGATGCTTATCGTCCAGTTTGTGGCCCGTCCACTATGCATTCTTGTTTCGACATGGCGTTCCAGCTTGCATTGGCGTGACAGGCTGATGTTATGTTGGATCGCCCCGCGCGGAATCGTTGCTGCCGCTGTCAGTTCCCTGTTTGCTTTGACGCTGCAAAAAAAAGGCTATGAGAACGCGGATCAGCTGGTAACCGTCGTTTTCGCAATCATTATAGGTACGGTAGTTTTGCAAAGCCTTACCAGCAGCCAATTGGCGCGCTGGCTTGGCGTGCAGCAACGTAGGCCTCGAGG
Organism: Klebsiella sp. JN_Kp121; assembly: GCF_040062145.1. NCBI lineage: Bacteria > Pseudomonadati > Pseudomonadota > Gammaproteobacteria > Enterobacterales > Enterobacteriaceae > Klebsiella > Klebsiella sp. JN_Kp121. Next base: position 716 of record NZ_JBEAHX010000011.1, on the reverse strand, counting down.
AGTGCTGATTGTCGGGGCGAATACGGTCGCCAGAACCCTGGCCCAGGCGCTCAGAAAACTCGATATTCCGGTTCAGCTGAGCGATAACAGCTGGGAATACTACCGGCTGGCAAGAATGGAAGGCTTACCAACATATTATGGCAATGTCTGGTCTGAACATGCGGAAAACTACCTGAATCTGAGTGAGATTCGTCAGGTGATCGCCTTGTCGCCAAATCGTCACCAGAATGCGCTGACCACCCTGCATTTTCAGCATATATTTGGTAATAATCGCGTCTTCTCAATCCGTACGGGGCCTGTGACTAAAGGACGTAGTGAGAAAGAAACGCGTCACGAACAGCTTTTCGATACTGATATGACCTGGGCACGGCTTAGTAGCCTGATAGCGAAAGGCGCAGTCATGAAAGTCACTCGCCTGAATAACAATTTTGGTTGGCCGGGGTATCTCAGCACCAACCCCGGTGCAACACCGCTGTTTGCGCAAAGAGAGGATGGCAATCTGATAGCGATTAATAATGGAATCATGCCGCCGCCACCCTGTACTGTCGTGGCGATTATCGAACCTGGAGTAGAAAGTGAAAAAACTCCCTCAGAAGCGTATTGATAGCCTGTTCTTCATTGTTGGCAGTCGTTGCAGGCCGTTCCGCTATCTGGCGTTCTGCGCATAGCAAAAAGGCGCCTTTAGGGCGCCTTTTTACATTGGTGGGTCGTGCAGG
>NZ_JBEAHX010000010.1:0-155926 GCF_040062145.1 Klebsiella sp. JN_Kp121 | reverse complement strand
GGGAGATGTACCCGGATAGCGGCTGGCGCCTTATCCGGGCTACAGGCCAGCTTCGTTTTGTAGCCCCGGTAAGCGCAGCGCCACCGGGGAACAGGCATTACTGACTCAAATCCAGCTGATAAATAGCGAAACCGATATCATCAGTCGCCACCTGCCGCATCGGATACTGTGCTTTCTCTTTGATAAACGCCGCGGCTTTGTCGCCAGGCGAGGTCTCAAAGCGAATATCCAACGGCGTTTTGCTGTGGATCGGCGCCAGTCGCCAGTTGTTATCCGCCGCCGGATGGATCGCGCCATCTTTCTTCGACTGTGCGCCAATCCACGCCGCCAGCACCGAACGGTTTTCGTCCGGGGAGGCAAAAGCGATATGGCTGTCGCCGGTACCGGCGAATTTGCCGCCGTAGGCGCGATAGTTATTGGTGGCGACGAGGAAGGTGGCCTGCGGATCGATAGGCTTACCGTTAAAGGTCAGGTCTTTGATGCGTTCTGACTGCGGGTGAATCATCTGGCACTCGCCGTCGTAGCGCGCCGGTTGTCTGACGTCGATCTGGTAATTGACGCCGTCAATCACGTCGAAGTTATAGGTGCGGAACCCGTCCCAGTTAATCAGCGACTGTGGTTTGCTGCTGGCGGGGTCAATCTGGTTAAACTGCCCGGCGGAGCATTCGAGCCACTCCTTGACCTCTTTACCGCTTACCTTCATCACCACCAGCGTGTTCGGGTAGAGATAGAGGTCGGCGGCGTTACGGAAGGTGAGCTGGCCTTTTTCCACTTCGACAAAGCTTGCCGGATCGTTTTTACGCCCACCGACTTTAAACGGCGCGGCGGCGGAAAGCACCGGCAACTTCGCCAGATCCGGATCGCCCTGAATGTAGTGTTCGACATAGGCCTTTTGCGCCATGTTGACCACCTGCACCGTCGGGTCGTCCTGCACCAGCGCCAGGTAGCTGTACATGTTGTCGGCGGACTTGCCGATAGGCTTGCTGACGAATTCGCGAGTGGCGTCGTGATCGGCTTTCAGCACCGCCACCATTTTACTATCTTCCGCCGCCAGCGATTTTTTCGCTACCGCGTCGTAAATAGGTCGCGCTTCGGCTTTAGCCTGCGTCACTTGCCATTTACCGCTGTCGTTATTCAGCACCAAATCGACCACCCCGAGATGATCGCCCCACATTCCCGGCATTACCGCCGGAATACCATTCAGCGTACCTTTGGCGATATCCGCGCCTTTAATACTGGCGAAGTCTTTACCGGGGAACACCGCGTGGGCGTGGCCGAACATAATGGCGTCAACGCCCGGCACCTGGCTTAAGTAGTAGACCGAGTTTTCCGCCATTGCCTGATAGGGGTCGGCGGAGAGGCCGGAATGCGCAACCACGACTACCACATCAGCGCCTTTCGCGCGCATCTCCGGTACATACTTACGCGCGGTTTCAGTGATGTCGTTGACCTTCACCTTGCCGCTGAGGTTAGCTTTATCCCAGGTCATGATCTGCGGCGGCACAAAACCGATATAGCCGATGCGCAGGGTATGGGGTTGACCATCGCTATCCTGAACCTCGGTATCCTGAATCAGGTAGGGCGTAAACATCGGTTTGCCGGTTTTGAGATCGATAATGTTGGCGTTAACGTAGGGGAATTTCGCCCCGGCCAGCGCCTTGTGCAGGAAGTCGAGACCGTAGTTGAATTCATGGTTTCCCAGATTGCCGACGGCGTAATTCAGGGTGTTCATCGCCTTATAAACCGGATGCACATCCCCCTCTTTAAGTCCTTTTGCCGCCATATAGTCGCCCAGTGGGCTACCCTGAATAACATCGCCGTTATCCACCAGCACGCTGTTTTTCGCTTCCGCGCGGGCTTTTTCAATCAGGCTGGCGGTTCTGACCAGGCCGAATTTTTCCGTCGCGGCATCTTTGTAGTAATCGAAATCCATCATATTGCTGTGCAGATCGGTGGTTTCCATGATCCGCAGGTCGACCGTCGCCGCGTTGACGCTGGCCGCCACCAGCGTGGCCAGCAGCGTTGCGCTAAACTTAATCATCAGAGGCGTCCTTTTTTATGAGCAATGGCACAAAAGAAAATGTATTTACATTCTGTTGCTTACAGAATTGTGAATTCTGCCAGAAAAGCGTGAATGGAAACCGCTAGTGTTATCACAGATAGCGGAACTGGTGATGATGCGATATAAATAAAACAACGAGTTAACGCCACTGTAACCAGAAGAGGTGGAGAATGTTAGAACAAGTATGTCAGCTTGCACGGACCGCGGGCGATGCCATCATGGATGTCTACGATGGGAACCAGCCGATGGATGTGAGCAGCAAAAAGGATGATTCTCCGGTTACCGCGGCGGATATCGCCGCGCATAAAGTCATTGTCAGCGGCCTGCAGGCGCTGGATGCAGCAATCCCGATCCTCTCCGAAGAGGATCCGCCGGCGTGGGAAGTGCGGCAGCACTGGCAGCGCTACTGGCTGGTCGATCCGCTGGACGGCACCAAAGAGTTTATCAAGCGCAACGGCGAATTCACCGTTAATATCGCGCTGATTGAAAACGGCAAACCGACGCTGGGCGTGGTGTACGCGCCGGTGATGAAAGTGATGTACAGCGCGCAAAATGGCAAGGCGTGGAAAGAAGAGTGCGGCGTGCGCAAGCAGATTCAGGTTCGCGATGCTCGCCCGCCGCTGGTGGTGATTAGCCGCTCCCATGGTAACGATCCGGAGCTGCAGGAGTATCTGGAGCAACTGGGCGAGCACCAGACCACCTCAATCGGTTCGTCGCTGAAATTCTGCCTGGTGGCGGAAGGCCAGGCGCAGCTCTATCCGCGCTTCGGGCCGACCAGCACCTGGGACACTGCCGCCGGTCATGCGGTCGCGGTAGCCGCCGGGGCGCACGTTCACGACTGGCAGGGTAAAACCCTCGACTACACGCCGCGTGAATCCTTCCTCAACCCCGGCTTCCGCGTCTCTATTTATTAAGCAGCTTATGCAGCAGGCCGACAACCTGCTGTACCTCTTGCTGGGTCAGCGCGCCGTCTTTTGCCCACTGAACGCGTCCGTCTTTGTCTAACACCACAATCGCCGAACTGCCTTCATCGAGCTGCCAGGCTTTGCGTGCGAGACCGTTGCTGTCGACGATAAACTGCGACCACGGATAGAGCTGTTTATTGCTCTCAATGCTGCTGCGCACGAACATCCCGGAACCGGGGATCGCGTCATCGGTATTGACGATGGTGGTGGTCTGGTAGCGGTCGTGCGGCAGGCCAGCCGCCTTAATCGCCTCAATCAGATTGGCATTTTTCTCTTTTGCCGAGGTGCGCCCGGCAATATGCTGGATGACGCGCACTTTTCCCGCCAGCTGCGAGCTATTCCAGTTTTTGTAGCTAAACTTATCGTTACTCAGTACCAGTTCTCCGCGGTCGGCGATGCCTACCGGCGCGACGCGTTGACCGTCGACAAAATTATGTGCCGAAGCCATTAACGGCAACAGGAGGGCGGAAACCGCCAGCAACTTACGTAGGGTCATGAGATATCCTTTTTTATATGCAGGTGATCCGACCACTTGGTCTTGTTTAATGATAAGTGCGAATTGTCGCCATTACCCGCAAGCGTGATGCCAGTTTGCGTGCCAACGCACACATTCAATAAAAAACGGAAACTTATACTAACAACTACGTATGCCTGAAACGAAAATTCTGAATTATTGTCATCAAAGGGTAAAAAAACTTCTACAGACTGGGTGACTTCGGAAATCTGGACTATAGTTTTAGGGCATTAAAATTTGCGCTCCCGATACGCGGGCTAACTGTGGCACCGCAGGAGCGTAACCCTGGCAGGAGACAACAATGAAAATTTTCCAACGCTACAATCCGCTGCAAGTGGCGAAGTACGTGAAGATCCTGTTTCGTGGACGGTTGTACATCAAGGACGTTGGCGCTTTTGAATTTGATAAGGGCAAAATCCTTATCCCGAAGGTTAAGGACAAGCTGCACTTCTCAGTGATGTCCGAGGTCAATCGTCAGGTTATGCGTCTGCAAACAGAGACCGCATAACGTGGTATGACGGCACGAAAAAAAACGGCTCCCGATGGGAGCCGTTGATGTTTTCAGGGCCGCTTACGCCGCACCTTTCTCTTTTTTCGCCGCTTCTTCGATATCAGGCAGTTTCGGTACCAGCACCGTTGGTTTGTTATCGATACGGGTGACCAGCAGCTGGTCGATACGGTAGTTATCGATATCCACCACTTCAAACTTGTAACCGGAGAACTTCACCGCATCGGTGCGTTTCGGGATCTTACGCAGCATGAACATCATAAAGCCGCCGATGGTCTCGTAATTATCGGACTGCGGGAATTCATCGATATCCAGCACGCGCATCACGTCGTCGATCGGCGTCCCGCCGTCAATCAGCCAGGAGTTCTCATCGCGGGCGACGATTTGTTCTTCCAGCCCCTGGCCGACCAGGTCGCCCATCAGGGTAGTCATGACGTCGTTGAGGGTGATAATCCCCACCACCAGCGCGTATTCGTTCATGATCACCGCGAAGTCTTCGCCGGCGGTTTTAAAGCTTTCCAGCGCTTCAGAGAGGGTCAGGGTATCCGGCACGATCAGCGTATTGCGGATCTGCACGCCGCCGGTTAACACCAGACTCTGGTTTGCCAGTACGCGGTTCAGCAGGTCTTTGGAATCGACGTAGCCGATGATGTGATCGATATCCTCGTTACATACCAGGAACTTGGAGTGCGGATGTTCCGCCACTTTATTCTTCAGGCTCTGCTCGTCTTCGTGCAGATCGAACCAAATCACGTTTTCACGCGGAGTCATCGAAGAGGGGACGGTACGGGACTCCAGCTCAAAGACGTTTTCAATTAATTCGTGTTCCTGTTTACGCAGTACCCCGGCCAGCGCACCGGCTTCCACCACCGCGTAAATATCATCAGAGGTGATGTCGTCTTTACGCACCATTGGGATTTTAAACAGGCGGAAGATGTTGTTCGCCATGCCGTTAAACAGCCACACCAGCGGGCGGAAGACCAGTAAACAGAAGCGCATCGGGTTGATGATGCGCAAAGCCACGGCTTCTGGCGCAATCATACCGATGCGTTTCGGCGTCAGGTCAGCAAACAGGATGAACAGGCTGGTGACCAGGGTGAAGGAGAAAATAAAGCTCAGCTGCTCGGAAAGCTCCGGCGACATGTAGCGGCTCAGTACGCTGTGGAAAGCAGGCGAAAAGGCGGCATCGCCGACGATACCACCGAGAATGGCCACGGCGTTAAGGCCGATCTGCACGACGGTGAAGAAGGTGCCAGGGTTTTCCTGCATTTTGAGAACGCGCTGCGCGTTCACATTGCCTTCATCAGCCAGCAATTTGAGTTTGATTTTACGTGATGCGGCCAGTGAGATTTCAGAGATCGAAAAAAATGCACTGACGGCAATAAGGAAAAGTATTACTAAAATACTGTTTAACATATCTTTTCTGACCGTTGAGGCCAGATCCTCGGAAGGGAAGTGGATAACTCTTTTAATGTGGAATACATAAAAAACCGGTCCGAAGGCGCTGGACCGGCTATGACACAGCGTAGTATAGCGTAAATGTCTGTAAAGCCACCAGAGCGATAATTATTCTCGCCAGCGGCCTTACTCTTCAGGATTACGCCTGCGGGGGGAGGCAAACGCCAATCCCGCCGATACCGCAGTAGCCGTACGGATTTTTGTGCAGATACTGCTGATGATCGTCCTCGGCATAGTAGAACGGTTTCGCCGTGGCGATTTCGGTGGTGATCTCGCGGGTGTCGTTGGCGTCGCGCATCGCTGCCTGGTAACGCAGCATGCTGGCCTGCGCCGCTTCAAGCTGCTCTGGCGTCAGCGGGTAGATAGCCGAACGGTACTGCGTGCCGTGGTCGTTACCCTGCTGCATCCCTTGCGCCGGATCGTGGTTCTCCCAGAAAACCTGCAGCAGTTGTTCATAGCTGATGACCTGCGGGTCATACACCACACGCACCGCTTCCGCGTGCCCGGTGTCGCCGCTGCAGACTTCGCGATAGGTTGGATTTGGCGTGTAGCCGCCGGTATAGCCCGCCGCGGTGCTGTAGACCCCCGGCAATTGCCAGAACAGACGCTCGACGCCCCAGAAGCAGCCCATCGCGAACAGCGCGACCTCCATTCCTTCAGGAACATTGGTCATTGAGTGGCCGTTAACGGCGTGGAGCGTTGCTACCGGCATCGGCGTGTTGCGCCCCGGTAGTGCATCCGCCTGGGCGACAAGATGCGTTTTATCAAATAGACTCACGGTTGGCCTCGCAATTTGTGGTTAAGGTTGTAACGTCGCGTATCTTTTTAGACAATAAACACGCTCAATACGTCTAAATTTAAACATAAGAATTATTTGGGTTACCGTCACTTTTTCAACCCTTAGTTGTTAGGGTTTTGTTAAGCCGTGGAGCGGCACTTGCGTTTCCTTCGGGGGGAAACAAGGATATTCAGGAGAACACGTGCAACAAATCCGCCAGATATGCGTTACCAGCCTTTTGCTGGTCAGCGGGGTCGCCAGCGCAGCGAATGTGCGTTTGCAGGTTGAGGGGTTATCCGGGGAACTGGAAAAAAACGTCCGCGCCCAACTATCCACGATCCAGAGCGATGAAGTCACGCCGGACCGTCGTTTTCGCGCGCGCGTCGATGACGCCATCCGCGAGGGGCTGAAAGCGCTGGGTTACTATGAACCCACCATCGATTTCGATCTACGTCCGCCGCCCAAAAAAGGGCGCCAGGTACTGATTGCCAAAGTAACTCCCGGCGAGCCGGTGCGCATTGGCGGTACCGAGGTGATCCTGCGCGGCGGCGCGCGCACCGACCACGATTATCTGGACCTGCTGAAAACGCGTCCGGCAATTGGCACGGTACTTAATCACAGCGATTATGACGGCTTCAAAAGCTCGCTCACCAAGGTGGCGCTGCGTAAAGGCTATTTCGATAGTGAGTTCAATAAAAGCCAGCTCGGCGTGTCGCTCGACCGCCATCAGGCTTTCTGGGATATCGATTACAACAGCGGCGAGCGCTACCGCTTTGGTCCGGTAAGTTTTACCGGTTCGCAGATCCGCGAAGAGTACCTGCAAAGTCTGGTGCCCTTTAAACAGGGGGATTATTACACCTCGCAGGATTTGGCGGAGCTGAACCGCCGCCTGGCGGCGACCGGCTGGTTTAACTCGGTGGTCGTCGCGCCGCAGTTTGATAAATCACGCAAAACCAAGGTGCTGCCTCTGCAGGGCGTCGTTTCGCCACGCAAAGAGAACACCGTGGAAACCGGGGTCGGCTATTCGACAGACGTCGGGCCGCGCGTGAAAGCGACGTGGAAAAAGCCGTGGATGAACTCCTACGGCCACAGCCTGAGCTCCAGCATCAGCCTCTCCGCGCCGGAGCAGCAGTTCGATTTCAGCTACAAAGTCCCGCTGTTAAAAAGCCCGCTTGAGCAGTATTACCTGATGCAGGGCGGTTTTAAGCGTACCGACCTTAACGATACCAAGGCCGACTCCACCACCCTGGCGCTGTCGCGCTATTGGGAGATGTCGAGTGGCTGGCAGCGCGCGATTAATCTGCGCTGGAGTCTGGACCACTTTACCCAGGCTAACGTCACCAATACCACCATGCTGCTTTATCCCGGCGTCTCGGTGAACCGGACCCGCTCCCGCGGCGGCCTGATGCCAACCTGGGGCGATTCCCAGCGCTATTCGGTGGACTACTCCAACACCATGTGGGGCTCGGACATTAACTTTATCGTCATGCAGGCGCAGGACGTGTGGATCCGCACCCTCTATGACCGCCACCGCTTCGTGGTGCGCGGCAACCTCGGCTGGATTGAAGCCGATGACTTCAGCAAAGTCCCGCCGGATCTGCGTTTCTTCGCCGGTGGCGACCGCAGCATTCGTGGTTATAAATACAAATCGATCTCGCCGAAAGACGACGACGGCAAGCTGATCGGTGCGTCAAAGCTGGCGACAGGCTCGCTGGAGTATCAATACAACGTCACCGGAAAATGGTGGGGGGCGATGTTTATTGACAGCGGCGAAGCGGTAAGCGACATCCGTAAAAGCGATTTTAAAACCGGCGCGGGCGTCGGCGTGCGCTGGCAATCGCCGGTCGGGCCGATCAAGCTGGATATCGCCAGACCTATCGGCGACAAAGAAGAACACGGTTTACAGTTTTATATCGGTCTGGGGCCTGAATTATGAGTTTATGGAAGAAGATAAGCCTCGGCGTATTACTCTTTTTAGTGTTGCTGATTGGTGCGGTTGGCTTTTTAGTCGGCACTACTACCGGTTTGCATCTGGTACTGAAAGCGGCGGACCGCTGGGTGCCGGGGCTGGAGATCGGCAAGGTTACCGGCGGCTGGCGTGACCTGACCTTACAGAACGTGCGCTTCGAACAGCCGGGCGTAGCGGTGACGGCCGGCCAGTTCCATCTCGGCGTCAAGCTGCGCTGCCTGTGGGATAGCAGCCTGTGCGTTAACGATATCTCGCTGCGTGATATCTACGTCGCTATCGATACCAAAAAGATGCCGCCTTCAGCGCCGGTAGAGGAAGAAGATTCCGGCCCGCTGAACCTCTCGACGCCATACCCCATTACCCTCAGTCGCGTGGCGCTGCATAACGTCAATGTCAAAATCGACGATACCGCCGTTTCGCTGCGCGATTTCTCCACCGGCCTGAACTGGCAGGAGAAAAACCTGACCCTGACGCCGACTTCGCTCCAGGGCTTGCTTATCGCCCTGCCGAAGGTAGCAAAAGTGGCGCAGGAGCAGGTGGTGGAGCCGAAAATTGACCATCCGAAACCGGAAGAGAAGCCGCTTGGCGAGACGATGAAAGATCTGTTCTCGCAGCCGGTGCTACCGGAAATGGTCGATGTGCATCTGCCGCTGAACCTTAATATTCAGGAGTTCCGCGGCGAACAGCTGCGCCTGACCGGCGACACCGATATGACCGTCTACAACCTGCTGCTGAAGGTGAGCAGCATCGACGGGCAGATGAAACTTGATGCGCTGGACGTCGATTCCGACCAGGGCAAGGTTACCGCTTCCGGCACCGCGCAACTGCAGGATAACTGGCCGGTCGACATCACCCTCGACAGCACGCTGAACATCGACCCGCTGAAAGGCGAGAAGGTAAAGCTGAAAGTAGGCGGCGAGCTGCGTAAAAAACTGCAGGTCGGCGTTGATTTAGCCGGCTCGGTGGCCATGACCCTGCGCGCCGAAGCGCAGCTGGCGGAAGCCGGTCTGCCGCTGAATATGGAAGTGAAGAGTAAGCAGCTGTACTGGCCGTTTACCGGCGAGAAACAGTTCCAGGCGGATGATCTGCATCTGAAATTCAGCGGCAAAATGACCGACTACACCATGGCGTTTAGTACCGCGGTGAAAGGGCAGTCGCTGCCGCCGGCTAAAATTACCCTTAATGCTAAAGGCAATGAACAGCAGGTGAACCTGGATAAGCTGACCGTAGCGGCGCTGGAGGGGAAAACCGAACTGAAAGCGTTGCTCGACTGGCAGCAGGCGATCAGCTGGCGCGGCGAATTGACCCTCGATGGCATTAATACCGCCAAAGAGGTGCCGGACTGGCCGTCGAAGCTGAACGGGATTATCAAAACCCAGGGTAGCCTGTATGGCAGCAGTTGGCAGATGGCGGTTCCTGAGCTGAAAATTACCGGCAACGTGAAACAGAATAAAGTGGATGTCCACGGTTCGCTGCAGGGTAACAGCTATATGCAGTGGAAAGTGCCGGGACTGCATCTGGCGCTTGGCCCAAACAGCGCCGATGTGAAAGGCGAGCTGGGGGTGAAAGACCTCAATCTCGACGCCACCATCGATGCGCCGCATCTCGACAATGCGTTGCCGGGGCTGGGGGGTACGGCGAAAGGTCTGCTGAAGGTGCGCGGCACCATCGATGCGCCGCAGCTGCTGGCGGATATCACCGCTCGCGCTTTACGCTGGCAGGAACTGACGGTAGCCCAGGTCAACGTCAAAGGCGACGTCAAATCCAGCGACCAGATTGGCGGCAATCTTGACGTACGCGTCGATCGTATCAGCCAGCCGGGCGTTAACATCAGCCTGGTGCAGCTGAATGCCAAAGGTACCGAGAAGCAGCACGATTTACAGCTGCGCGTACAGGGCGAGCCGGTGTCGGGCCAGTTGACGCTGGCGGGCAGCTTCGATCGTAAAGAGGAGCGCTGGAAGGGCACCCTGAGCAATACCCGTTTCCAGACGCCGGTAGGGCCGGTGGCGCTGACGCGCAACATTGCGCTGGATTACCGTAATCAAGAACAGAAAATCAGCATCGGGCCGCACTGCTGGAGCAACCCGAATGCCGAGCTGTGCGTACCGCAGACCATCGATGCCGGCGCCAGCGGGCGCGCGGTGGTCAATCTCAACCGTTTCGATCTGGCGATGCTGAAGCCGTTTATGCCGGAGGCGACCCAGGCAAGCGGCGTGTTTAGCGGTAACGCCGATGTGAGCTGGGACACCACCAAAGAGGGGCTGCCGCAGGGCAAAGTCACCCTCAGCGGGCGCAACGTCAAAGTCACCCAGACGGTCAACGACGCACCGCTGCCGGTGGCTTTCGATACGCTTAACCTCAGCGCCGACCTGCATAACAACCGGGCGCAGTTGGGCTGGCTGATACGCCTGACCAACAACGGCCAGCTTGATGGCCAGGTGGAGGTGACCGACCCGCAGGGGCGGCGTAACCTGGGCGGCAACGTCAACATCAGCAACTTCTCGCTGGCGATGATTAACCCGATCTTCGCTCGCGGCGAGAAAGCGGAAGGCAAGCTTAATGCTCGTTTGCGTCTGGGCGGCAACTTACAGAGCCCGCAGCTGTTTGGTCAGATGCAGCTCAGCGGCGTTGATATCGACGGCAACTTTATGCCGTTTGATATGCAACCGAGCCAACTGGCGATGAACTTTAACGGAACGCGTTCGACCCTACAGGGGACGGTGAATACCAAACAGGGGCAGATTGCGCTGAGCGGCAACGCCGACTGGACGCAAATCGACAACTGGCGCGCGCAGATTGCGGCGAAGGGCAGCCGGGTGCGCATTACCGTGCCGCCGATGGTCCGCCTGGATGTTTCTCCGGACGTGGTGTTTACCGCCACGCCAAGCCTGTTTAACCTCGATGGCCGCGTTGACGTACCTTGGGCGCGTATTGTGGTGAACGAGGTGCCGGAGAGCGCGGTGGGCGTCTCTTCCGATGAGGTGATGCTGGATAAAGATCTGAAGCCGATTAAGCCGCAGAGCGCCGGTATTCCGATCAACAGCAACCTGACGATTAACGTCGGCAACAACGTGCGTCTGGACGCTTTCGGCCTGAAAGCGCGTCTGACCGGCGATCTGAAAGTGGCGCAGGATAAGCAGGGGCTGGGGCTCAATGGCCAGATCAATATTCCGGAAGGTCGTTTCCACGCTTATGGTCAGGATCTGATCGTGCGTAAAGGCGAGCTGCTGTTCTCCGGGCCGCCGGATCAGCCGCTGCTCAATATCGAAGCGATTCGTAACCCGGAAGCCACCGAAGACGACGTGATCGCCGGCGTTCGCGTCACCGGTTCTGCCGATCAGCCGAAGGCCGAGATCTTCTCCGACCCGGCAATGTCGCAGCAGGAAGCGCTTTCTTATCTGTTACGCGGTCAGGGTTTAGGCAGCGAACAGAGCGATAGTGCGGCAATGACCTCAATGCTTATTGGAATGGGGGTTGCACAAAGTGGTCAGGTTGTGGGTAAAATCGGCGAGACGTTTGGCGTAAGCAATTTGGCGCTGGATACCCAGGGGGTAGGCGACTCCTCCCAGGTGGTAGTCAGCGGCTATGTGCTGCCAGGTCTTCAGGTAAAATACGGCGTCGGCATCTTCGACTCTTTGGCGACGCTTACCCTGCGTTATCGCCTGATGCCTAAGCTATATATGGAAGCGGTGTCTGGCGTAGACCAGGCTCTCGATTTGCTCTATCAGTTTGAGTTTTAGCAATGCGAATATTTGTTTACGGCAGTTTACGACGCAAACAAGGCAACAGCCACTGGATGACCAACGCCCAGTTGCTGGGCGCTCATAGTGTCGACGATTATCAGCTGTACAGCCTGGGCCACTATCCAGGCGCGGTGCCGGGCGAGGGCACAGTACATGGTGAAGTGTATCGTATCGACGCATCGACGCTGGCCGAGCTGGATGCGCTGCGCACCAAGGGCGGTGAATACGCGCGCCATCTGATCCAAACGCCTTACGGCAGCGCGTGGATGTATGTCTACCAGCGCTCCGTCGAGGGGTTTGCGCAGATTGAGAGCGGAAACTGGTTGGACAGAGACCAGTAATTGAAAACGGCAACGCCACCTTCGGGTGGCGTTGTTTTTTGGCCGTCTGAAACCAGAACAGGCCCATACAAAAACACCGCCCGGAGGCGGTGTTTTTTATGCTGGATAAACAGAATTACTTCTGTTTAGCGCGCTCGAAGGAAGCAACGATTTCAGCTTTAGCCGCTTCAGCGTTGTCCCAACCGTCGACTTTAACCCACTTGCCTTTTTCCAGATCTTTGTAGTGCTCGAAGAAGTGAGTGATCTGGGCTTTCAGCAGTTCCGGCAGGTCGTTCACATCTTTGATGTGATCGTATTCTTTGCTCAGCTTGGTGTGCGGTACCGCAACCAGCTTGGCATCTTCACCGGATTCGTCGGTCATTTTCAGTACGCCAACCGGACGGCAGCGGATAACTGAGCCTGGTTGCAGCGGGTACGGAGTCGGGACCAGCACGTCAACCGGGTCGCCGTCCAGGGACAGGGTGTGGTTGATGTAGCCGTAGTTGCACGGATAGAACATCGCAGTGGACATGAAACGGTCAACGAACAGTGCGCCGCTCTCTTTGTCAACTTCGTATTTGATTGGGTCTGCGTTAGCTGGGATTTCGATAACGACGTAGATGTCTTCCGGCAGCTCTTTGCCCGCAGGTACGTTGAGTAAGCTCATGTCTGTTTCCTTTAAAAATGTTTGGCAAACAAGTGCCCGGTATTATAGCCAACTCACATCGAATGTCTTCGCTTCTTTTTGCCTGGCTATGGGGGGAAGCGTCTGAATTTCTCCTCATCAGATAACCCTAAAATCCATAAAGATAGCTACATTCTGAATAATTTTGTGTAACCGTTTTCAATGTTGCGAGCGGCGGTTATCCAGAAGGCAAATTTTCGTCATTAGCGCAGGGCATGCCGTTGGGCGGGAAGCCTTATCGCCGCTCAGCTCAGACAAATCGCACTAATTAACATTTTATTTACTTTTTCGAAGTGTGATGTAACGCATTCAGTTACATAACGGATTGTCTATAGTTTGTTCGCAGGTGAGCATTTAACCAACAATAACCCTACGAGGAACATCTTATGTGGAAGCGCTTACTTCTCGTCACCGCGGTTTCGGCAGCTATGTCGTCTATGGCGATGGCCGCCAACCTGACCGTAGGATTTTCGCAGGTCGGCTCTGAATCGGGCTGGCGCGCGGCCGAAACGAATGTTGCTAAGGAAGAAGCGGCGAAGCGTGGCATCACCCTGAAGATTGCCGATGGTCAGCAAAAACAGGAAAACCAGATTAAAGCCGTGCGCTCATTCATTGCCCAGGGCGTGGACGCGATCTTTATCGCGCCGGTGGTGGCGACCGGCTGGGAGCCGGTGCTAAAAGAAGCGAAAGAGGCCAATATCCCGGTGTTCCTCCTCGACCGTTCGATCGACGTTAAAGATAAGTCGCTGTATATGACCACCGTCACCGCCAACAACGTGCTGGAAGGCCAACTGATTGGCGACTGGTTGGTGAAAACCGTTGATGGCAAGCCGTGTAACGTCGTGGAGCTCCAGGGCACCGTGGGCGCCAGCGTCGCTATCGATCGTAAGAAAGGCTTCGCCGAGGCGATTGCCAAAGCGTCCAACATCAAGATTATCCGCTCGCAGTCCGGCGACTTCACCCGCAGTAAGGGGAAAGAGGTGATGGAGAGCTTTATCAAAGCGGAGAATAACGGCAAGAACATCTGCATGGTCTACGCCCATAACGATGACATGGTCATCGGCGCGATTCAGGCCATCAAAGAGGCCGGGCTGAAGCCGGGCAAAGATATCCTCACCGGTTCTATCGACGGCGTGCCGGATATTTATAAAGCGATGATTGCCGGCGAGGCGAATGCCAGCGTCGAGCTGACGCCGAATATGGCCGGTCCGGCGTTTGATGCGCTGGAAAAATACAAAAAAGACGGCACCCTGCCTGAGAAGCTGACCATCACCAAATCGACCCTCTACCTGCCGGATACGGCAAAAGAAGAGTTAGAGAAGAAGAAAAATATGGGCTACTAAGCCTTCATGAAAATGCCGGGGGCTTTACGCTTGCCCGGCCTACATTGCGCTCTTTTGTAGGCCGGATAAGCGTAGCGCCATCCGGCGTGATGCAGGGGGAATCATGACCACCGACCAACATCAGGAAATCCTCCGCACCGAAGGATTAAGCAAATTCTTTCCCGGCGTCAAAGCGCTGGATAACGTTAATTTCAGCCTACGGCGCGGCGAAATCATGGCCCTGTTGGGCGAAAACGGCGCCGGAAAATCGACGCTGATAAAAGCGCTCACCGGCGTGTACCATGCCGAACGCGGGGCGATTTGGCTGGAAGGGCAGCAAATATCGCCGAAAAACACCGCCCACGCTCAGCAGTTGGGTATCGGCACCGTTTACCAGGAAGTTAACCTGCTGCCGAATATGTCGGTGGCGGATAACCTGTTTATTGGCCGCGAGCCGAAGCGCTTTGGTCTGCTGCGGCGCAAAGAGATGGAAAAACGCGCTACCGCGCTGATGGCCTCTTACGGCTTCTCGCTCGACGTGCGCGAACCGCTGAACCGTTTTTCGGTGGCGATGCAGCAAATCGTCGCCATCTGCCGGGCCATCGACCTGTCGGCGAAAGTATTAATCCTCGATGAACCGACCGCCAGCCTGGACACTCAGGAAGTGGAGATGCTGTTCACCCTGATGCGCCAGCTGCGCGATAACGGCGTCAGCCTGATTTTCGTGACCCACTTTCTCGACCAGGTCTATGCCGTCAGCGACCGTATTACCGTGCTGCGCAATGGCAGTTTCGTCGGCTGTCGGGAGACCCGCGAGCTGCCGCAAATCGACCTGGTCAAAATGATGCTGGGGCGCGAGCTGGACCATCAGGCGCTGCAGCGCGCCGGGCGCACGCTGCTTAGCGATAAGCCGGTGGCGGCGTTTGAAGATTTTGGCAAGAAGGGCACGATTGCGCCGTTTACTCTGCAGGTGCGGCCGGGCGAGATCGTCGGCCTGGCCGGGCTGTTGGGATCCGGGCGCACTGAAACGGCGGAGGTCATTTTTGGCATCAAGCCTGCCGACAGCGGTAAAGCGTGGATCAAGGGCAAGCCGCAAACGCTGCGCTCGCCGCATCAGGCTTCCTGCCTCGGCATTGGCTTCTGTCCGGAAGATCGTAAAACCGACGGCATCATCGCCGCTGCTTCGGTGCGGGAAAATATCGTGCTGGCGCTACAGGCGCAGCGCGGCTGGCTGCGGCCGATCCCGCGCCGTGAACAGCATGAGATCGCCGAACGCTTTATTCGCCAGCTAGGCATTCGCACTCCCAGCGCTGAACAACCGATCGAATTTCTCTCCGGCGGCAACCAACAGAAGGTATTGCTGTCGCGCTGGCTGCTGACCAAACCCCAGTTCCTGATCCTCGATGAGCCGACGCGCGGTATCGACGTCGGCGCCCACGCCGAGATTATTCGCCTGATAGAAACCCTCTGCGCCGATGGCCTGGCGCTGCTGGTTATCTCCTCCGAACTGGAAGAGCTGGTGGGCTACGCCGACCGGGTGATCATCATGCGCGATCGCCAGCAGGTGGCGGAAATCCCGCTTGCCGAGCTATCGGTCCCGGCGATCATGAACGCGATTGCGGCATAAGGAGCCTAGCATGATGCCCAGAACCGTATCACAAAGCGGACAGCCAAAACGGCGCTTTAGCTGGCCGAAAGGGATGCCGCAAATTATCGCTCTCCTGCTGGTATTAGCGGTGGATAGCCTGGTGGCGCCGCATTTCTTCCAGGTGCTGCTGCAGGATGGGCGGCTGTTTGGCAGCCCGATTGACATTCTCAACCGCGCGGCGCCGGTGGCGCTGCTGGCGATTGGCATGACGCTGGTCATCGCCACCGGCGGCATCGATCTGTCGGTCGGTGCGGTAATGGCTATCGCCGGAGCGACCGCCGCCTCAATGACCGTCGCCGGGCACAGCCTGCCGGTGGTGCTGCTCGCCGCATTGGGCGCAGGCGCGCTGGCCGGCCTGTGGAACGGCATTCTGGTGGCCGTGCTGAAGATCCAGCCTTTTGTGGCCACGCTTATCCTGATGGTCGCCGGGCGCGGCGTCGCGCAGCTGATTACCTCCGGGCAGATAGTCACCTTTGATTCACCGGCGCTTTCCTGGCTCGGCAGCGGCTCCCTGTTGCTGCTGCCGACGCCGGTGATTATTGCCGTCGCAACGCTACTGTTGTTCTGGCTGTTTACCCGCCGGACCGCGCTCGGCATGTTTATTGAGGCGGTGGGGATCAATATCCGTGCGGCAAAGAATGCCGGGGTGAATACCCGCATCGTGGTGATGCTGGCCTATGTACTAAGCGGTATTTGCGCGGCGATTGCCGGCATTATCGTGGCGGCGGATATCCGCGGCGCCGACGCCAACAACGCCGGATTGTGGCTGGAACTGGACGCCATCCTGGCGGTGGTGATCGGCGGCGGTTCGCTGATGGGCGGGCGCTTCAATCTGCTGCTGTCGGTGGTGGGGGCGTTGATTATCCAGGGAATGAACACCGGGATTTTACTCTCCGGTTTCCCGCCGGAGCTCAACCAGGTGGTGAAAGCGGTGGTGGTGCTGTGCGTACTGATCGTTCAGTCGCCGCGCTTTATCGGTCTACTGAAAGGGGTACGCGGCCGTGATAAAACGTAATTTACCTTTGATGATCACCCTCGCGGTATTCGTGCTGGGCTATCTCTACTGCCTGACCCAGTTTCCGGGTTTTGCTTCGACGCGGGTGATTTGCAATATCCTGACCGATAACGCTTTCCTTGGGATCATCGCCGTCGGCATGACCTTCGTGATCCTCAGCGGCGGTATCGATCTGTCGGTCGGGTCGGTGATTGCCTTCACCGGCGTGTTTCTTGCCAAAGCGATCGGCTTTTGGGGGATCTCGCCGCTGCTGGCCTTTCCGCTGGTACTGGCCATGGGCTGCGCCTTCGGCGCGTTTATGGGATTGCTGATCGATGCGCTGAAAATTCCGGCATTTATCATCACCCTCGCCGGTATGTTTTTCCTGCGCGGCGTGAGCTATCTGGTCTCGGAAGAGTCGATTCCTATTAACCATCCGCTGTATGACACTCTGTCCGGGCTGGCGTGGACCATCCCCGGCGGCGGCCGCCTGAGCGCGATGGGGCTGCTGATGCTGCTGGTGGTGGTGCTGGGAATTTTCCTCGCCCATCGTACCCGCTTTGGCAACCAGGTTTATGCTATCGGCGGCAACGCCACGTCGGCCAATTTGATGGGCATTTCGACGCGTAGCACCACCATTCGCATCTATATGTTGTCGACCGGGCTGGCGACGCTTGCCGGCATCGTCTTCTCTATCTATACCCAGGCGGGCTACGCGCTGGCGGGCGTCGGCGTGGAACTGGATGCTATCGCTTCGGTGGTGATAGGCGGCACGCTGCTTAGCGGTGGCGTCGGAACGGTCCTGGGGACGCTGTTCGGCGTGGCGATTCAGGGGCTTATTCAGACCTACATCAACTTTGACGGTACGCTCAGTTCATGGTGGACGAAGATTGCCATCGGCATCCTGCTGTTTATCTTCATTGCGCTGCAGCGCGGGCTGACGGTGCTGTGGGAAAATCGCCAGAATGCGGCGGTGACTCGCGTGGGCGGGGCGATGAATCGCTAACAGGGAACTCCCTTCCCGCAGGGCGGGAAGGGAAGGTAGAAATTAAGCGTCCGGGAACTCTTTAATGAAGTTCTCGACGTCTTCTACCATGTGGTCGTTGCCGACGAAGAACGAACGGCGCTGGTGCAGGCTTTCCGGGATGATATCGAGAATACGCTCTTTACCATCGCTGGCTTTGCCGCCAGCCTGTTCCGCCAGCATCGCCATCGGGTTGCATTCGTACAGCAAACGCAGTTTCCCTTGCGGGTGGCTGGCGGTGCTCGGATACAGGTAGATGCCGCCTTTCAGCAGGTTACGGTGGAAGTCGGCCACCAGAGAACCGATATAGCGCGAGGTGTACGGGCGCTGGGTCTCTTTATCTTCTTCCTGACAGTACTTGATGTATTTCTTCACGCCCATCGGGAACTTGATGTAGTTACCTTCGTTGATGGAGTAGGTTTTGCCTTTCTCCGGGAAGCGCATCCGCTCCTGGCTCAGGCAGAAGACGCCGAGTGACGGGTCGTAGGTAAAGGCGTGCACGCCGCAGCCGGTGGTGTAGACCAGCATGGTGGAGGAGCCGTAAACCACATAACCCGCGGCAACCTGTTTGTTACCCGGCTGCAGGAAGTCTTCTTCGGTGACCGGCGTACCGACCGGCGTGACGCGGCGGTAGATAGAGAAGATAGTCCCCACGGAGACGTTAACGTCAATGTTGGAGGAGCCATCCAGCGGATCCATCAGCACAACGTATTTGGCGTGTTCGCACCCTTCGAAGACCACGATTTCATCTTCTTCTTCCGAGGCGATACCGGCGACGATATCACGTGCGCGCAGTGCAGCTTTTAATTTTTCATTCGCGAACAGGTCCAGCTTCTGCTGAACTTCACCCTGAACGTTTTCCGCACCGCTGGCACCCAGGATATCGACCAGACCGGCCTTATTGATATCGCGGTGGATGATCTTGGCGCCCAGTTTTATTGCCGACAACAAAGCAGTCAGCTCACCGGTAGCGTGGGAGAACTCGTGCTGCTTTTCGACAATAAATTCACCTAACGTTTTCATAACTCGTTCCCTGCATTTTTATGTTGAGTAAAACGAACGCAACAATCTTAACAAATAATAAAAAAACTGCGCACAGGTGAATCGCGCCAGCAAATGCAGATTTGCCTGAAATGCATTTCTCAGGGGGCCTACATATGGGTAAAATGCGGGTCAGATTAATGAGGGAAGTAACGAATGCGCATTCATATTTTAGGAATCTGTGGCACGTTTATGGGGGGGCTGGCAATGCTGGCACGTTCCCTCGGGCATCAAGTAACCGGCTCGGATGCTAATGTTTATCCGCCAATGAGCACCCTGCTGGAAAATCAGGGCATCGATCTGATTCAGGGGTACGACGCCAGCCAACTGGACCCGCAGCCGGACCTGGTGATTATCGGCAACGCTATGACCCGCGGTAATCCGTGCGTCGAAGCGGTACTGGAAAACAACATTCCGTACATGTCCGGCCCGCAGTGGCTGCACGACTTCGTTCTGCGCGACCGCTGGGTGCTGGCCGTCGCCGGTACCCACGGTAAAACCACCACCGCCGGGATGGCGACGTGGATCCTCGAAGCCTGCGGCTATAAGCCGGGCTTCGTTATCGGCGGCGTACCGGGGAACTTCGATGTTTCCGCACGCCTGGGCGACAGCCCGTTCTTCGTGATTGAAGCCGATGAATATGACTGCGCCTTCTTCGACAAGCGTTCCAAGTTCGTTCACTACTGCCCGCGCACGCTGATCCTCAATAACCTTGAGTTTGACCACGCGGATATCTTTGACGACCTGAAAGCGATTCAGAAACAGTTCCACCACCTAGTGCGCATCGTGCCGGGCAAGGGCAAAATTATTCTGCCGGAGAGCGACATCAACCTGAAGCAGGTGATGGCGATGGGCTGCTGGAGCGAACAGGAGCTGGTGGGCGAACAGGGCCACTGGCAGGCGAAGAAACTCAACGCCGATGCCTCGCAGTGGGAAGTCCTGCTCGACGGCGAAAAAGTTGGCGAAGTGAACTGGGCGCTGGTCGGCGAGCATAATATGCACAACGGCCTGATGGCGATTGCCGCGGCGCGTCATGTCGGCGTGGTGCCGGCGGATGCCGCTAACGCGCTGGGCAGCTTTATCAACGCCCGACGTCGCCTTGAGCTACGCGGCGAAGCCAACGGCGTGACCGTTTACGACGATTTTGCCCACCATCCGACGGCCATTCTCGCGACGCTGCAGGCGCTGCGCGGCAAAGTCGGCGGCACCGCGCGTATTCTGGCGGTGCTGGAGCCGCGTTCCAACACCATGAAAATGGGTGTCTGCAAAGACGATCTGGCGCCGTCTCTCGGCCGCGCCGATGAAGTCTTCCTGCTACAGCCGCAGCATATCCCGTGGCAGGTGGCGGAAGTGGCGGAAGCCTGCGTACAGCCGGCGCACTGGAGCGCCGATGTCGATACGCTGGTGGACATGATCGTGAAAACCGCGCATCCGGGTGACCATATTCTGGTGATGAGCAACGGCGGCTTCGGCGGCATTCATCAGAAGCTGCTGGATAAACTGGCGCAAAAAGCGGTCGCGGCAGAATAAGCGCGAACGCCTCCGGTTACTGCCCTCCGCGTGAGGGCAGTTTTGTTTTTGCCACCAGGGATTGTGTGATGCTGAGCTGTGAAAGAGTACTTTCTACCGGCTCGCCCCATTTCGCCACGCTTGACGCGCTGTACGCCCGCGCCTTTCCGTGGCACGAACAGCGCGAAAGCGACGCCAAACTTCAGGCGCTGAGCAACCCGCACTATGCGTTGGAAGCGTGGTTTGATGACGGGGGATTTATTGGCCTGAGCGGCTGCTGGCAGTTTGCCGGTTATAGCTATATCGAACATCTGGCGATTGACGACACCCTGCGTTCGCGCGGTTATGGCAAACAGCTGCTGGCGCAGATCCTGACGCGCGCGCCGCTGACCATTCTGGAAATCGATCCGCTCACCAGCGAAATCGCCCATAAACGGCTGCGTTTTTATCAGTCGATGGGATTCCATGCCAATGCCTGGGCGCACCGCCATCCGACCTATCATCAAGGGATCGACGATCATGAACTGCTGGTGTTGAGCTATCCGCAGCCGATCGATGCGGCGCAGTATCAGCAGTTTGCCCGCGATTTAGGGCGAGAGGTGATGGGGTAGCCCGGATAAGGCGCAACGCGCCGCCATCCGGGAGATGGCGGTTAGCGTGGGGACTAGCCTTCGTTTTCGGCCAGTTCGCGCAGATACTGGAAGATCAGGCGCGCGGATTTCGGCGGCTTGTTGCCTTCTTTCTCTTTCTTGGCATTACGGATCAGTGAGCGCAGCTGCTGACGGTCAGCGTCTGGCCACAGGTTCAATACTTCTGCGACCGCATCATCGCCATTATCAATCAAACGATCGCGGATTTGTTCCAGCTTATGGAACAGCGCAACCTGCTGGTTGTGACGGTTCTTCAGCTTATCCAGCGCCTGGCGAATCGGATCGACGTCGCGGTTACGCAGCATTTTACCAATCAGCTGCAGCTGGCGGCGGCGGCCTTCTTTCTTGATACGCTGGGCGAGCTCAATGGCGTCGCGCAGGTCGGTATCGAGCGGCAGCTTATCCAGCGCGTTCTTACCAAGGTCTACCATTTCCGCGCCAAGACGCTTCAGTTCTTCCGCATCGCGCTTAATTTCACTCTTGCTGACCCAGATAATTTCATCATCTTCATCTTCAACGTCATCACCGGGCACGTCGTCGAGCCAGTCTTCGGGCTGCTTTGTCATCTCAGGCTCCTTAAAAAAGAGGCTAATGTTACCAGTTAAGGCGCGCACTGAAAAACGGTTCTCTGTTAGACTTCAGTTAACTCCTTCTTACATTATGGCATTAGCAATGAAAGTCATCTCTCAAGTTGCACAGCAGCGTAAGACGCTGGAAGAAGCCGTTAGTACGGCACTGGAACTGGCGGCAGGCAAATCCGACGGTGCGGAAGTCTCCGTCAGCAAGACCACCGGCATCGGCGTCAGCACCCGCTACGGTGAGGTGGAGAATGTTGAATTCAATAGCGACGGCGCGCTGGGCATCACCGTTTATCATCAAAACCGTAAAGGCAGCGCCTCGTCGACCGACCTGAGCCCGGACGCTATCGCCCGTACCGTGCAGGCGGCGCTGGATATCGCGCGTTACACCTCGCCGGACCCGTTTGCCGGCGTGGCGGATAAAGAACTGCTGGCCTTTGACGCCCCGGATCTGGACCTGTTCCATCCGGCGGAGGTCTCTCCGGATGAAGCCATCGAGCTGGCCGCCCGCGCCGAGCAGGCCGCCCTGCAGGCCGACAAACGCATTACCAATACCGAAGGCGGCAGCTTCAACAGCCACTATGGAATTAAAGTTTTCGGTAACAGCTACGGCATGCTCCAGAGCTACTGCTCTACCCGCCACTCGCTCTCCAGCTGCGTGATTGCCGAAGAAAACGGCGATATGGAACGCGACTATGCCTACACCATTGGCCGCGCTATCGGCGACTTACAGACCCCGGAGTGGGTCGGCAACGAATGCGCCCGTCGCACTTTGTCGCGCCTGGCGCCGCGTAAACTGTCGACGATGAAAGCGCCGGTTATCTTCGCCAACGAAGTGGCCACCGGGCTGTTTGGCCATCTGGTCGGGGCGATTGCCGGCGGCGCGGTCTACCGTAAATCGACCTTCCTGCTCGACTCCCTCGGCAAACAGATCCTGCCGGAGTGGCTGACCATCGAAGAACACCCGCATCTGCTGAAGGGGCTGGCCTCCACGCCGTTCGACAGCGAAGGCGTGCGCACCGAACGTCGCGACATCATCAAAGACGGCGTGCTGACCCAGTGGCTGCTGACTAACTACTCCGCGCGCAAGCTGGGTATGAAAAGCACCGGCCACGCCGGCGGTATCCATAACTGGCGCATCAACGGCCGCGGCCTGAGTTTTGCAAAGATGCTTAAAGAGATGGGCACCGGGCTTGTGGTCACCGAATTGATGGGGCAGGGTGTCAGTGGCGTGACCGGCGACTACTCGCGCGGCGCATCCGGTTTCTGGGTAGAAAACGGCGAAATTCAGTATCCGGTCAGTGAGATCACCATCGCCGGAAATCTGAAAGAAATGTGGCGTAATATTGTCACCGTCGGCGACGATATCGAAACGCGCAGCAATATTCAGTGTGGTTCCGTGCTGCTGCCGGAGATGAAAATCGCCGGTCAATGACCTGTGTGCCGGGCGCGTCCTGCAGCGCCCGTTTGATATCTTCATAATAAAAAGGAAGTGAGCAATGCGTAAAAAACTGTTAGCGATGCTGGCCGTCTCTGCTTTTGCGCTCGGTTCGGCATCGGCGTTCGCCGACCTTGGCGAAGACATGGACACCCTTGCGGAAAACCTGCAGGTGGTACAAAAAACCTCTGACATTGGCGAGCTGAAAGCGGCGCTGAATAAGATGCGCACCGCTGCGGTTGACGCGCAGAAAGAGACGCCGCCAAAACTGGAAGGCAAAGCGGCCGATAGCCCGGAGATGAAAGATTTCCGCCACGGTCTGGAAACGCTGGTCGGCCAGATCGACGGCGCGCTGAAGTTAGCTGACGCTGGTAAGCTGAAAGAGGCGCAGGCCGCCGCGGAGGACTTCAAAACTACCCGCAATACTTACCATAAGAAGTATCGCTAATCGCCATTTTCGGGAGGCGTCAGCCGATGTCTCCCGCCTAAAAGCCTACCTGTATCACATTTTTCCCTTTTCTTTTTCCGGTCTTTCTGCGGTCGTTTTCCGCTAAACCTCGCTCATTGTTGTGATGCGCATCACGTCATATCGCCTGTTTTTACATTTATCCGGCGAATATGTGGAGTCGATCACCTAAGCCTTCTCCCTTTCCACTTCGAAGTGGAAAACAACTCGCTACAAACTCCTGACCCCCGGCGCTACTTTGGATTCCAGAGACATCAGTGGGGTAACACAAGTGAATAACGGAGCGGTAATAAACGACGTAGGGGAGCAGGCGGCGCAGACCGAACGCCTGGCTGACAAGATGTTACAGCAGGTATTCGCCCTGTTAAGCCGTCACGACATCGTCCCTAACGACGTTCAGGAGCAAATGCTGACTTCCCACGTGCGGGCCATGGCCCACCGGTCAATCAGCGGCGAACCGCTACCGGAAGTGGATGCCAGTCTGTTCGAAGAAATTTCTGAAGATTCAATGATGCTGGCCCGCGAAGTGGTCGCACAGTTCGGCAACCTGCCTGATGAAGAGGCCTGGTTGTTGTCCGTCCACTTCGAAGTCGCAAAAGAAAACCTGTAAGGAGCAAAACATGGAACAAATCACCGTAGTTATTGGCGACCGTCTGGGTAAAGGACAAAAAGTCGCGGCAGGCGCAGAAAAAGCCGGCGCACATGCAGTGGTCGTCCCTGGCGTTGCTGCAGATATGAAACTTGGCGACATGATGAAAGCGGAAAACGCCTCTTTCGGCATCTCCTTCTGCGGTAGCGGCGGCGCAGGCGCCATCACCGCGCAGACCAAGTACGGTTACAAAGCAAAATACGGCATGCGTTCTATTGAAGAGGGCGTCACCGCCATCAACGAAGGCTGCAACGTGCTGGGCTTCGGCTTCATGGATAAAGAAGAGCTGGGCGAGCGCCTGGTTGAAGCCTGGAAAAAGAAATACGGCGCATAAGTATGAAAGAGCAATTCACCACCACGGTGAGGGTTGCAGGCAAAGGCGAAAGCAAATCACGGGCCTTCGCCGATGCCCTGAACCATGTGCAGGCTGCGGTGATGAAATCATCATCGCGCATCCTACTGCGTATTGAGCCACAGGACGTGACGGTTGTTCATGCGCGTGAAGCGGTACGAAAAGAGGCGTTTCTGTTCATCTTTTTGCGCCGTGAACGACGGACCTACAGCGTGGAGCTGGACGTCACCGTCAACGTGACCGCCATCGATCTCGATAAAGTGGATTTCGTCACGCAAACCTGATTGTTACCAAAGGGTCAGACTATGTTCCTGATAATTTTAATAAAATCGCTCATCATCGGCGGCCTGGTCGGCGTCGGCGTGGGCGCCGGAGCGGCACGCATGTTTCACGCGCCCACCACGCAAGGGATGGGGGCGTTTCGTACCTTGGGCGAGCTGAATTCCTGCGAAGGCGATCCGGCTTCTCACTTCTCTTTTGGTCTCGGCTTCTTCTTTAACGCCTGGGCCTCTTCCGTTGCAGCAGGCTCCTTCACCCAGGACGTTGACCACCGCATTATCCCGAACTGGGGCGCGGCGGCGTTGATGGTGAAAAATCGTAACGTTGGCGAAACGCTACACGATCCGAAAAAAATGGCCATTGCCTGCGGCATCATCGGCATGATCGTCGTCGCCTTCCTTAACCTGACCGCCTCTTCCGTACCGGAAGCGCTGCAGGTCACCGCCGTTAAGGTATTGGTTCCGGCGGCAAACCTGCTGGTGAACACCGTGATGCCGGTGATTTTCTGGTTGGCGGCTATCGATGCCGGTAAGAAATCAGGCTTCTGGGCGACGATTTTCGGCGGCGCGGCGCAGCTGATTATGGGGAACGCCGTACCGGGTCTGGTACTGGGGATCCTGATCGGTAAAGGCGTAGAAGAGAGCGGCTGGAACCGGGTAACCAAAGTGATGATGATTGCCATTGTCGCGTTGTTCGTCCTCAGCGGCTTCTTCCGCGGCTTCGACATGAAGATGCTCGAATCCTTCCATCTGACCGTGCCGAACTGGCTGGACATGATCCACAACTCACTCAGCGGCAAGTAACGGGAGCCTGATAATGGAACAGAATAAAGGTTTTTGGTATGCCGACTGGTCGTTCCCGATCTTTGTTGGCCTGCTCTCCTCCGGCGTCTTCGCCGGGACGCACATGTACTACCTGTACGGCATCGGCGCCTTTAACGAAGTGGCCTTCGTGGCGATGTTGAAGGCAGGGATTGATACCGGCGCGTACGGCGCGGTGGCGGCATTCGGCGCAAGCTTCCTGTTCGCCCGCATCATCGAAGGTTCGCTGGTGGGGATTCTGGATATCGGCGGCGCCATTCAGACCGGTATCGGCCTCGGCGTACCGGCGCTGCTGCTCGGCGCGGGCTTTGTCTTCCCGGTGGCGAACTTCGCCGCGTCGCTGGCAACCGGCCTGATCCTCGGCCTGGCAGTCGGCTACATCATCATTCTGGCGCGTAAGTTCACCATCAACCAGAGCGACTCCACCTACGGCGCCGACGTGATGATGGGGGCCGGTAACGCCTCCGGCCGCTTCCTCGGCCCCTTGATCATCCTCAGTGCGATGACGGCGTCTATTCCTATCGGAATTGGTTCTTTGGTTGGCGCACTGCTGTTCTACATCTGGCAGAAACCGATCACCGGCGGCGCCATCCTCGGCGCGATGATCCTCGGTTCCATCTTCCCGATTGCGATTAGCTAATCGCCCGATGGCGCCGCGCTTATCGGGCCTGCAAGTCAGAGCGATTTGTAGGCCGGATAAGGCGGTACGCCGCCATCCGGCAACAGATTCACTCTTTCATCAGGAGATAGCTATGTTTGATTTACTCCTGCGCCGTGCGCGCCTCGTCGACGATACCCTGACTGATATCGCCATCCAGGACGGGAAAATCGCGGCGCTGGGCGAGATTAGCGCGCCCTCCCGTAAAACCATCGAGCTGAACGGCAAGGTTTACGTCAGCGCTGGCTGGATTGACTCTCACGTTCACTGCTACCCGAATTCACCAATTTATCACGATGAGCCGGATAGCGTCGGCATCGCCACCGGCGTCACCACCGTGATTGATGCCGGCAGCACTGGCGCCGACGACGTCGATGACTTCTATCAACTGACCCGTAAAGCGGCGACGGAAGTTTATGCGTTGCTCAACATCTCCCGCGTCGGGCTGATTGCGCAGAATGAGCTGGCGAATATGGCTAATATCGACGCCGCCGCGGTGAAGCAGGCGGTGCAACGTCATCCTGATTTTATCGTCGGCCTGAAGGCGCGGATGAGCAGCAGCGTCGTCGGCGAAAACGGCATTACGCCGCTGGCGCGCGCCAAAGCCATTCAGCAGGAAAACGGCGATCTGCCGTTGATGGTGCACATCGGCAATAACCCGCCGAACCTCGATGAAATCGCCGATCTGCTGAGCAGTGGCGACATCATTACCCACTGCTATAACGGCAAGCCGAACCGTATTCTTAATCCTGCCGGCGAGCTGCGCAGCTCCATTACTCGCGCTCTGCAGCGCGGCGTGCGCCTCGATGTCGGCCACGGTACCGCCAGTTTCAGCTTTGAAGTGGCGCGGCGGGCGATTGCGATGGGCATTCTGCCGCACACCATTAGCTCCGATATTTACTGCCGTAACCGTATCGACGGCCCGGTGCGCTCGCTGGCGCTGGTGATGTCGAAATTCCTCGCCATCGGCATGACCCTGCCGCAGGTCATTGACTGCGTGACCGTCAGCGCCGCCGAGGGGCTGCGTCTGACGCGTAAAGGGCGCCTCGAAGAGGGCTTCGATGCCGATTTAACGCTATTTAGCCTGCAGCATCAGCCCACGTTGCTGGTAGATGCCGAAAAAGAGAGCCTGCAGGCTGACAACATTCTGGTGCCGCTGGCCGCGATTCGCGCGGGCAAGGGCTATCTGACCGAACAAGGGAGCGCGGAACATGCCTTCGATTTTTGAGAAATACCATTTAAAACAAGTTATTAACACTTCTGGCCGAATGACGGCGCTGGGCGTTTCCACGCCGCGCCCGGAAGTGGTTGAAGCCGCGATGGCCGGTATGAACCAGTACTTTGAAATGAAAGACCTGGTGAATAAAACCGGCGAGTACATCGCCAAACTGCTGGATGTGGAAGGGGCGACCGTTGTCTCCTGCGCGTCGGCGGGGATTGCCCAGTCGGTCGCGGCGGTGCTGGTGAAAGACAGCGACTGGCTGCTGGAAAACCTGCACGTTACCCCGATTGAAAATAACGAAATCGTGTTGCCGAAGGGCCACAACGTCAACTTCGGCGCGCCGGTTGGCACCATGGTGGCGCTGGGCGGCGGTAAGCTGGTGGAAGCGGGCTACGCCAACGAATGTTCTGCCCAACAGCTGGCGGCGGCGATCACTCCGCGCACCGCGGCGATTCTGTACATCAAATCCCACCACTGTGTGCAAAAAAGCATGCTTAACGTCGCGCAGGCCGCGGAAGTGGCGCGCCAGCATAACTTACCGCTGATCGTCGATGCGGCGGCGGAAGAAGATTTGCAGTGCTACTACCGCATGGGCGCCGACCTGGTTATCTACAGCGGCGCGAAAGCGATTGAAGGGCCGACCAGCGGGCTGGTCATCGGCAAAACGCAGTACGTTGAGTGGGTTAAGCGCCAGTCGATGGGGATTGGCCGGGCGATGAAAGTGGGCAAAGAGGGCATTCTCGGCCTGACCTGCGCCATTGAACACTACCTGACGGCGACCAAAGAGAGCGGCCAGCAGATGGTGGACAAGATGACGCCGTTTATCGAACAGCTCAACACTCTCAACGGCGTGACCGCGCGGGTGGTGTGGGATAGCGCGGGCCGTGATATCGCCCGCGCCGAAATTAAATTTGATGAAGCGACCACCGGCGTGAATACCGGCGATCTGGTTAACGCCCTGAAGCAGGGCGAATACGCCATTTACTTCCGCGGCTATAAAGCGAATGAAGGCATTATCGAAGCCGATGTCCGCAGCGTGAACGCGCAGCAGCTAGAGGTGGTCGCTCGCCGCATCGCAGAAGTTCTGAATAAGGAGAAAAAAGCATGAAACTGACCCCAAACTTTTACCGTGACCGCGTGTGCCTGAACGTACTGGCGGGCAGCAAAGACAACGCCCGTGAAATTTACGACGCGGCGGAAGGTCACGTACTGGTCGGCGTGCTTTCCAAAAACTATCCGGACGTCGCCAGCGCGGTGGCCGATATGCGTGAATACGCGAAGCTGATTGATAACGCGCTCTCCGTCGGGCTGGGCGCAGGCGATCCAAACCAGTCGGCGATGGTGAGCGAGATTTCTCGCCAGGTGCAGCCGCAGCACGTCAACCAGGTCTTCACCGGCGTGGCTACCAGCCGCGCGCTGCTCGGGCAGAATGAGACCGTGGTGAATGGCCTGGTCTCGCCGACCGGCACGCCGGGAATGGTGAAGATCTCAACCGGCCCGCTGAGCAGCGGCGCGGCGGATGGGATTGTTCCGCTGGAAACCGCCATCGCGCTGTTAAAAGATATGGGCGGTAGCTCTATCAAATACTTCCCGATGGGCGGCCTGAAGCACCGCGCCGAGTTTGAAGCCGTCGCCAAAGCCTGCGCCGCGCACGATTTCTGGCTGGAACCGACCGGCGGTATCGATCTGGAAAACTACAGCGAGATCCTGAAAATCGCCCTGGATGCCGGCGTGAGTAAAATCATCCCGCATATTTACAGCTCGATTATCGATAAAGCCAGCGGCAACACCCGCCCGGCCGATGTGCGCCAGTTGCTGGAGATGACCAAACAGTTAGTGAAGTAGTGCCTTGCCCCTCACCCTCAAAGGGTGAGGGGCAACTTATCCCACCGAACCATCAAGGAGTTACCATGCCAACCGCTCGTCACCTGCTTGTTGCTTCACTGTCTTTGCTTGCCGCCGGCGCCGCCGCGCAAACCCACTACGCCTGGATTGGTACCTATAATCCTAATGGCGAAGGTCTGTATCGCTTTACCGTCGATGCCAAAACCGGCGCACTGCGCGATAAGGCGCTGGTGAGCTCGTTGCCGAACGTCGCGCAGCTAACCGTATCGCGCGATGGCAAAACGCTGTATGCCGCCAGTGAAGTCGAAAAAGGCGTGGTGCAGGCGTGGCGAATTGACAAGAACGGCGAGCTGGCGGAACTCAACCAGGTTGCCTCCGGCGGCGCCGGGCCGGTGTATCTCTCCCTGACGCCGGATGGTAAATATCTGTTGGTGGCCAACTATGTTAGCGGCAGCACCGCCGTGCTACCGGTGAAAGAAGATGGTAGCCTGGGCGAGGCGGTGGATGTGCATCAGGATGAAGGTCCGGCCGGCGCCGAACGTCCGGCGGCGGCCGTCGAGGGCAGCTTTGCCATTAGCGATCACAATGGCCCGCACGCCCATATGATCGCCGCCGATCCCAGTGGGAAGTTTGTTTACTCCACCGATCTCGGGCTGGATCGGATCTATCAGTACCGGCTGGATAGCGCCAGCGGTAAGCTGACGCCGAACGATCCGCCGTTTATCGCCGCCTCGTCGCCGGGAGCCGGCCCGCGCCACTTCGTCTTTACGCCAAAGGGCGATGGTTTGTGGCTGATTAACGAAGAAGCGTCGACGCTGACCTTCTATCATCTGGATAAGCAAAGTGGCCTGCTGCGCGAAGGCAAAACCGTTTCCGCGCTGCCGAAAGAGTATAAGGGCACCAGCTTTGCCGCGGGCCTTGTGTTGAGCAACGATGGCAAACAGCTATATGTCGCCAACCGCCTGCATAACAGCATTGCCCACTTTAGCGTGCTGGCTGACGGCAGCCTGAGCCACCAGGAGGATATCTGGACGCGTGGGGATTACCCCCGTACGCTGACGCTGGATAATCAGGGGCAGTGGCTGTACGTCATGAACCAGCGTAGCGATAATATTACCCGTTTTAGCGTGGCGCCGAAGGATGGCAAATTAACCTTTGCCCCAGACTACACGCCGGTCGGTAGCCCATCGCAGATGGTGATATCCGCCCAACCCTGAGCCGTAACAACAAGGAACTGACATGCGATTTCCCAACCAACGCTTAGCGCAACTCTTCACCCTGCTGCGAAATGAAACGCTGCCGCAGGATGAACTGGCGCAGCGGTTGTCGGTTTCTACCCGTACCGTGCGCGCCGATATCACCGCGCTGAATGCGCTGTTGGCGCAGTATGGCGCGCAGTTTACGCTCAACCGCGGTAGCGGCTATCAGCTGAAGATTGACGACCGATCGCGTTTTCAGGCGCTGGAGGAGACGGCGCCGAAGACGCAGCACGTGCCGCGTACCGCCCAGGAGCGCATCCACTTTTTGCTGGTGCGTTTCCTGACCTCGGCGTTCTCCATCAAGCTGGAAGATCTGGCCGATGAGTGGTTCGTCAGCCGCGCCACGCTGCAAAATGATATGGTCGAGGTGCGCGAGCGCTTCCAGCGTTATCAGTTGACTCTTGAAACCCGCCCGCGCCACGGCATGAAGCTGTTCGGCAGCGAGGTATCGATTCGCGCCTGCCTGACCGATTTACTGTGGGAGCTGACGCTGCAGGGCGGCATGAATCCGCTGATTAGCGCCGAGGCGCTGGAAGCGGATGTTCCTGCGCAACTGGAACCGGTGCTGCAGGAGACGCTCACCCGGCATCATATTCGCCTCACCGATGTCGGCGAGCGTTTTATCTGCCTGTACGGCGCGGTCGTGGTACGCCGCGTGAGTGAAGGCTACCCGCTGGCCGATTTTAGCGCCGAAGATGTGGCGCAAAACGTCCGCGACGCCGCGCGCGATTTGGCGGGGGAGCTACAGCGGTTGGCCGGAAAACCCTTCTCGCCCGCCGAGGAAGAGTGGCTGTGCGTGCATATCGCCGCCCGTCAGGTACAGGATGTCGATCCGGAAACCATCAGCGCCGACGATGATGAAGCGCTGGTCAATTACATTCTGCGTTACATCAACAGTCAGTATAACTACAACCTACTGGACGACGCCCAGCTGCACGCCGATCTGCTGACCCACATTAAAACCATGATCACCCGCGTGCGCTATCAGATAATGATCCCCAATCCGCTGCTCGATAACATCAAACAGCACTATCCGATGGCATGGGATATGACACTCGCCGCGGTATCGAGCTGGGGCAAATACACGCCTTATACCATCAGCGAAAACGAAATCGGCTTTCTGGTGCTGCATATTGGCGTCGGGCTGGAACGCCACTACAACATCGGCTACCAGCGCCAGCCGCACGTACTGCTGGTGTGCGATACCAGTAATGCGATGGTGCGGATGATCGAAGCGATCCTGCAGCGTAAATATCCGCAGTTGGCGATCGCCGCTACCATTTCCCAGCGTGAATATGAGCAGCGGGAGGCGATCGATGAGGATTTTGTCATCTCAACGGTACGGATCGGCGAAAAAGACAAACCGGTGGTGACCATCGCGCCGTTCCCCACCGATTACCAGTTAGATCAGATTGGCAAGCTGGTGCTGGTGGATCGCACCCGTCCGTGGATGTTGAATAAATACTTCGATGCCGCCCACTTCCGGGTGATCGATAAGCCGATAGATCAGCAAACGCTGTTCGCCGAGCTGTGTCAGCAGCTGCAGCAGGAAGGCTTCGTCGATGCAGAATTTCATGATTCGGTGGTCGAGCGTGAAGCGATTGTCAGCACCATGCTGGGCGACGGTATTGCGCTGCCGCACGCCCTCGGCCTGTTAGCGAAAAAGACGGTGGTCTATACCGTGATCGCCCCGCAGGGTATCGCCTGGGGCGACGAAACCGCCCATATCATCTTCCTGCTCGCTATCAGCAAGAGCGAGTATGAAGAGGCGATGGCGATCTACGATATTTTCGTGACTTTCCTGCGCGAGCGCGCCATGAGCCGCCTTGCCGCGACCCGTAGCTTCGATGAGTTTAAAACGGTAGCCATGGAGTGCGTCAGCCGGTTTTGAGAGGCTGACGGAGAGGGGATTAACGCAAATGATGCACGACCTGGTTGCTGCTGCCGCGCCAGATAAGCGCCGGGTCTTTTAAATCCTGCACAAACTTACCGTCGACCAGCACGTTAATCAGGTTCACGACTTCCATCTGCTCGGCGTTCAGTTCGTCAATCTTATAGCCCGTCCAGACCCAGATATCTTTACCGGGGCATTCGGCGCGTACGCGCTGAACCAGATTGAGGATCTCCGCGACGTTTTGCGGATGCAGCGGATCGCCGCCGGAGAGTGAAAGCCCCTGGCGTTTAATGCGGGTATCGTTGAGGTCGGCAATGATGCGGTCGGCCATCCCGGTTGTGAACGGCATACCGGAATTTACCCGCCAGGTGCTTTTGTTGTAGCAGCCGGGGCACTCGTGGACGCATCCGGAGACAAACAGGGTGCAGCGGGTGCCGGGGCCGTTGACGATGTCGACGGGGTAATACTGGTGATAATTCATTGTTTCCTCTTCTCATTTGCCGCTGCAGCGTCGTTGGCTGCGCTCGCTCGCCCGGGTCACTTACTCCAGTAAGCTCCCCGGGACTTACTCGTTTGCCGCCTTGCTACAACGCCAACTGATTTGAGGAAACCCACCAGGCTGTCTGGGATTCCTTCGTTTGCCGCCTTGCTCTGACGTTAATTGCTTTGCGAAAACGAAGGAGTGCGGCCATTTCCCGGCGTCGCTGAGCTCGGCCGGGCTACGACAGTGGCAGTAGTAGCCCGGATAAGGCGCTGCGCGCCGCTATCCGGGAAAAGCGCATTGATCTTTAACCAATCTGCCCATTGCCCAGGTGCTTCACGCGGCGCTTCACTTCTTCCTGCTTGCCGGCGTTGAACGGACGCGCGTCCGGGCTGCCGAGATAACCGCATACCCGGCGGGTCACCGATACGCGGGCGGCGTCGTGATTGCCGCATTTCGGGCAGGTAAAGCCCTTGCTGGTGCACTCGAACTCGCCGGTATATCCGCACTCGTAGCATTCATCGATCGGCGTATTGGTGCCGTAATACGGTACGTGCTGATAGCTGTAATCCCACACGTCTTCCAGCGCCTTGAGGTTATGCTGGATATTCGGATATTCGCCGTAGCAAATGAAGCCGCCGTTGGCCAGCGGCGGATACGGCGCTTCAAAATCGATCTTGTCGTACGGGTTAACCTTCTTCTCGACGTCGAGATGGAAGCTATTGGTGTAGTAGCCTTTTTCGGTCACGCCCGGTACCACGCCGAATTCGGCGGTATCGAGGCGGCAGAAGCGATCGCACAGGTTTTCGCTCGGCGTGCTGTACAGGCTGAAGCCGTAGCCGGTCTCTTCCTTCCATTGCTCAACGGCGTCGCGCAGACGCTGAACGATGGCGATGCCTTTTTCACGCAGCGCTTCGCTATCGTACATATGCTGATTGTTGTACAGCGCGTTGATGGTCTCGTGAATCCCGATGTAGCCCAGGGAAATGGACGCGCGGCCATTCTTGAAAATTTCCGCGACGTCATCGTCGGCTTTCAGACGCACGCCGCAGGCGCCTTCCATATACAGAATTGGCGCGACGCGGGCTTTCACCCCTTCCAGACGGGCGATACGGGTCATCAGCGCTTTGCGCGCCAGCAGCAGGCGCTCGTCCAGCAGCGCCCAGAAAGCGGCTTCGTCGCCTTTCGCTTCCAGCGCGATACGCGGCAGGTTCAGGCTGATAACGCCGAGGTTGTTGCGCCCATCGTGTACCTGTTCGCCGTTCTCGTTTTCCCACACGCCGAGGAAACTGCGGCAGCCCATCGGCGTTTTAAACGACCCGGTGACTTTCACTACCTGATCGTAGTTGAGAATATCCGGGTACATGCGCTTGCTGGCGCACTCTAAGGCCAGCTGTTTGATGTCATAGTTCGCATCGCCGAACTTATGGTTCAGGCCGTCGCGAATGGCGAAGACCAGTTTCGGGAATACCGCCGTTTTGCGGTTTTTCCCGAGGCCGGCGATGCGGTTGCGCAGAATCGACTGCTGGATCAGGCGCGACTCCCAGCTGGTGCCGAGGCCAAAACCAAAGGTGACGAACGGCGTCTGGCCGTTGGCGGTATGCAGCGTGTTGACCTCATACTCCAGCGACTGGAACGCGTCGTAGCACTCTTTTTCAGTCCGCGTACGGGCATAGCCTTCGGCATCCGGGATCTGCCACTCTTCGGCAATTTTACGATGCTTTTTGAAGCTCTCGGTGACGAACGGCGCCAGCACTTCATCGATACGGTTAATGGTGGTGCCGCCGTAAATATGGCTGGCGACCTGGGCGATAATCTGCGCCGTGACCGCGGTGGCGGTAGAGATAGACTTCGGCGGCTCAATTTCGGCATTGCCCATTTTAAAGCCGTGAGTCAGCATGCCTTTCAGGTCGATCAGCATGCAGTTGAACATCGGGAAGAACGGCGAATAGTCGAGATCGTGGTAGTGGATCTCGCCGCGCTCGTGCGCCTGCACCACATCGCGAGGCAGCAGGTGCTGACGGGCATAGTGTTTGGCCACGATACCGGCCAGCAGATCGCGCTGGGTCGGGATCACTTTACTGTCTTTGTTGGCGTTCTCGTTGAGCAGCGATGAGTTGGTTTGCTCGACCAGACCACGAATTTCCTGGTTCAGACGGCCGCGCTTTTCACGCTCGATATCGCGATCGTGGCGATATTCGATATAGGCGCGCGCCAGCTGTTTCCACGGGCCGGACATCAACTGGTTTTCCACGGCGGTCTGGATATCGTTGATATCGACCTGCGCGCGGCCCTGCATTTGCTGGCTAACGACTTCTGCGACGGTGGCGCAATAGTCTGCGTCATCGACTCCCGCTGCTTTAGCTGCACGCAGAATTGCTTCTTTAATGCGCTCTGACTTGAACGGCACTTTACAGCCATCACGTTTCATCACATGCGGTGTCATGATCACTCCATATATAGAACAGGTTATCCACAGAGGCGGAAGGTCTCCCAAAAGCGCGCCACGCTACGAGTAGCGGCGTTTGCCTTCGGATCCGGCCCTTTTTATCCACATCTCATCACCGCCCAACAACGACAAGATATGGTGACATAATAGACGATTAATACAATATGTAGGGCCGAGGCGCATTTTAAGTTCTATATGTAGTGATTTGCATCAAAGATGTTTGCGATTTTATTGACCCAGAACAAGGTAAAAAGGTGAGAGTACGGATGATGGGCGCTGGCGTGAAATGTAAATTTAGGCGCTTAAAATATAAGCAAAAATTGGGCCCGATCGTGAAGGGAACGGGCAGAATATTCAGGCAATCAATGTATCGTTAAGCAGATCGACAAGCAGCAGCAGGGCGTAGCGGGCATGCTGCGGGTTGACGGGCAGGGGAAGCACGGCGCTGGCCATATCCGCCAGCGCGTGCTGTTCCGGGGTCAGAGCGATAATCGTCACCCCCTGCGTACGCGCCTGCAGCGTCGCGCTCTGTAATACGGCATTGGCTTCGGCGGTGGCCAGCACCAGCAGCAGATGATCGTCATTAAGGGTACTGGCGGTCATTCGCATCAGCGCCGCATCCTGGCAGAGATTAATCGCGATACCGGATGGCAGCAGCTGGTGCTGCAGCAGCGCCGCCAGCGCCACATCCTGGGTGCCGAGGGCGAAGCAATGCACCGCGCGGGCGCTCAGCAGGCGCGATTTGCACTTCTCCACCGCCGCTTCGGCGGTGTGGCCGAGCTGACGGGTTAGCGTATCGCCGAGGCTGCTAAGTTTGTCGCGCCAGGCGACGGGCAGGGTGGCGCTATCCGGAGTGAGCCAGCTGGCGCGCCGTTCGCTGGCCTGCGCCAGCTGTTTGCGTAAATCACGAATATCATCACAACCTACCGAACGGGCGAAGCGGGTGATGGTGGCCGGGCTGACCCCCGCGCTGGCGGCCAGTTCGTCAATCGAGGCGCTGGCGGTAAAGCTAAGATTTTCCAGAATAAAGGCGGCGACGCGCGACTCCTGAGCGCTAAAGCGGACCAATCCGTCCTGTAGTTGACCTACGATATCCATCCTGATGTTCCCTTTGGCAGTACCCGGAATTGAAAATATTTTTCACTTAGTGAATAGCCGTTTTTATAGCATCTGCGCAGAATATTTCCTATGTCTGGCGTCGATGTTTCGCAATGGCATGAGGAAATGATGCGCAAAAATTGAGCCTCGATCACATCGGTGAAAATTATTTTCATATAGCCTTCACTATCACACAATATTAACAATATAGTCGCATAGGTCGTGAAGGCTGAAGTGATAAACACGCAAAGGGGAAGCGCAATGCCACGAATCGTACTCTGTTGTGCCGCAGGCATGTCGACCAGCATGCTGGTGAACAAAATGAAAGCGGAAGCCCAGCAGCGCGCGCTGGCGCTGGAAATCTATGCCGTAGCGGTGGCGGAATTTGAACGCGAACTGCCGAACGCCGACGTCATCCTGCTCGGGCCGCAGGTCAAATACGAAGCCGGCCGCCTGACCGCGCTGGCGGCGCCGCAGGGTAAAGCGGTGGCGGTGATTGATATGGCCGACTACGGCATGATGCGCGGCGCCGCGGTGCTGGATAAAGCGCTGGCCCTGCTCGAACGCTAATTTTCTAATCCCATTTTTATCACCCTCACGTGCGGTCCTGGCGATCGCGCGCGGCGATCTGCATGCCGAAAATGCGAATAGAGGTCACTATGCAAGCACTGAAAATCGCCGTTATCGGCGGCGGCAGCAGCTACACGCCGGAGCTTATTGAAGGGATTATCGTTCGTTATGAACAGCTTCCGGTCACCGAACTGGCGCTGGTGGATGTCGAATCCGGCAGGGAAAAGGTTGAGATCATTGCCGCGCTGGCCCGGCGGATGTTGAAACATAAAGGGCTGGAGCAGGTGGCGGTCAGCGTCCACTTTACGCTCGATGAGGCGATCCGCGGCGCCAGCTTTGTGCTGACGCAGCTACGCGTCGGGCAACTGGCGGCGCGCGCCGCGGATGAACGGCTGGGTCTCAAATATCATCTATTGGGCCAGGAGACCACCGGCGTCGGCGGGTTCGCCAAGGCGCTGCGGACGATCCCGGTGATCCTCGAAGTTGCGCGCAAAGTGGAACAGCTGGCGCCGGAAGCGTTCATTCTTAACTTTACCAACCCGGCGGGGATCGTCACCGAGGCGGTCAGCCGCTACAGCACGGCGAAGATCATCGGCCTGTGCAACGTGCCGATCAACATGCAGCACATGATCGTCGGGATGTTAGGCGCGCAGGAGTCCGAAGTAAAACTGCGCTTTGCCGGGCTCAACCATATGGTTTGGGTGCATAAGGTGCTACAGGGGCGCGAGGATGTCACCGGCAAAGTGATCGATATGCTCTGCGACGGTAAGGCGCTGTCGATGAACAACATTAAAGAACTGCCGTGGCCGGCGGAATTCCTCCGCGCGCTAAAGGCGATCCCGTGCCCTTATCATCGTTATTTCTGGCTGACGCCGGCGATGCTGGCGGAAGAGATCGCCGCAGCGAAAACCAAAGGCACCCGCGCCGAGCAGGTGATGAAGGTCGAGCAGGAGCTGTTTGCACTGTACGCCGACCCGCAGCTGGAAGAAAAACCAGAGCAGCTGAGCTTTCGCGGCGGCGCTTACTACTCGGAAGTGGCCGTTGAACTTATCAATGCGATTCACAACAACCTGGGCGCGGAGATGGTGGTAAACACCCGCAACAACGGCGCGATTCACGGCCTGGATGATGATGCGGTGGTGGAAACCAACAGCATTATCGATGCGCAAGGGGCGCGGCCGCTGGCGTTCGGCCCGCTGCCGCCGGCGATGAACGGCCTGACGCAGCAGGTGAAGGCCTTTGAAAGGCTGACGATTGAAGCCGCGGTACACGGCTGCCGCGAGAGCGCGCTGCTGGCGCTGGTGGCTAACCCGTTGGTCGGTAACGTCACCGATGCCCAGGCGCTGCTGGATGAAGTGTTAACGATAAACCGTCAATGGCTGACGCAATTTAACTGACCGCTATTTCCCTCGGGAGCACACCATGTCGAATACAAGCTGGATTGAACGTTACGTCATGCCGGCGGCGCTGAAAATCGCCGGGCAAAAGCACGTCCTGTCGGTACGCGATGGCATCATTCTGAATATGCCGTTTATGCTGATTGGCTCGTTTTTCCTGATTTTCGCCTACCTGCCGATCCCCGGCTATGCCGACATGATGAGCGGCCTGTTTGGCGAGGTCTGGCGCGATAAAATGCTGTACCCGGTGAAAGCGACCTACGACATTATGGCGCTGATTTCCAGCTTCGGCATCGCTTATCGGCTGGCGGAGAAGTACCGCACCATCGACCCGCTGAGCGCCGGGGCGATGTCGCTGGTGGCCTTTGTGATGACTATCCCGCAGAACACCCTCTTTACCCCGGTACACGGCGCGGCGGAGGTGATTAAAGGGGTGATCCCGGTGAGCATGGTCGGCAGCCAGGGGCTGTTTGTCGCTATTGTCATTTCGCTGCTGTCGACGGAGATTTATCGTTTGGTCGCCAGCCGCAATCTCGTTATCCGCATGCCGGACGGCGTGCCGCCGGCAGTGGCGAAATCTTTCCTCGCCCTGATCCCCGGCTTCTGTGTTCTGGCGGTGGTGCTGGCGCTGCGCCTGGCGGTTGAGGCCTCGCCGTTCGGCGACATCAACAGCATGATCGCCACTTTGATCGGTATTCCGATGCATCACGTCGGCGGTACGCTGCCGGGGATGATTATTTCGGTGATAGTGATCGGTATTTTGTGGACGCTGGGCCTGCACGGCGACGCGATTGTGCTGGTATTTATTCAGCCGGTGTGGCTGTCGAATATGTCAGAGAACCTGACGGCCTTTCAGAACGGCCAGCCAATCCCGCATATCATTACCCAGCAATTTTACGATCTGTGGATTGCGCCCGGCGGCACCGGCGCGCTGCTGGGGCTGGTGATATTTATGTTGCTGCGCAGCCGTAGTCAGCAGATGAAACAGCTGGGGAAAATTGCCGCGCCGGGAGCGTTGTTTAACATCAGCGAGCCGATGGTGTTCGGCATCCCGCTGGTGATGAACCCGTACTTCTTCCTGCCGTTTATTTTAACGCCGGTGCTGCTGGTGATCGTGTCCTATACCGCAATGGCGACCGGGCTGGTGGCGCCGCCGGCCGGAATCGCGCTGCCGTTCACTACGCCGATCTTCATCAGCGGCTATCTGGCGACCGGCGGCCATATTTCCGGCACCATACTGCAGGTCGTGAATTTAACTATTTCGCTGGTGGTTTACTATCCGTTCTTCCGCGCCTGGGATCGGCTGAAGGCCAAAGAGGAGCACGCCTCAGCGCAGCCGCAGGAGAGCGTTATCCTTCCTGACGCTGACCGCGCGTAATCTCCAGCCCCACGAACCGGTAGCCCCGGTGAGCGTAGCGCCACCGGGGAAAAGCTTTATGCCTGCAACCACCATACCGCTTCGAACGGCCGCAGCGTCATTGCCGCCGGACGGTTGGCCGTTTCCGCATAGTTGCCAATCAGCGCCCGCCAGTCGCCAGACATCTCTGGCGGCTGCCACGGCTGGAACTCACGGCTCAGGTTGGCGGCCACCACCAGCGTCTGCCCCTGCCACTGGCGGCGATAACACCACAGCGACGGATGGTCCGGCAGCAGATCCTGATAATCCCCCCAGGTCAGCACCGGCGTGGTTTTTCGCAGCGCGATCAGCTGCTGATAGGTGTAAAACACCGATTCCGGATCCGCCAGCGCCGCCTCGACGTTAATCTCGCGATAGTTATTACCCAACGCGATCCAGGGTTCTCCATCGCTGAAGCCGCCGTTCTCGCCATCGTGCCACGGCATCGGCGTGCGGCTATTGTCGCGCGATTTGCTGGCCAGAATCGCCAGCAGTTCATCCGGGCTTTGTCCCTGCGCCGCGCGCTCGATAAACATGTTATGGCTTTCCACGTCACGATAATCGCTGATGTTGCTGAAATGCGGGTTGGTCATGCCAATCTCTTCGCCCTGATAGATATAGGGCGTGCCCTGCATGCCGTGCAGTACCATCGCCAGCATCTTCGCCGCCGGCACCCGGTACTCGCCCTCGTCGCCGAAGCGCGACACGATGCGCGGCTGATCGTGGTTACACCAGAACAGCGCATTCCACGCCCGGTTATGCATCCCTTGCTGCCAGTGGCGGAATAGCGCTTTCAGCGCCACGTAGTCCGGACGGGCGAGGGTCCATTTTTCACCGCCGGGATAATCGACTTTTAAGTGATGAAAATTAAACGTCATCGACAGTTCGCGGCCGTCCAGCGCGGCGTATTGCTGACAGTGCTCAAGCGAAGTGGAAGACATTTCGCCGACGGTCATCAGGCCACGAGGGGTAAAGACATCGCGGCTCATTTCCTGCAGGAACTCGTGAACCCGCGGGCCATCGGTGTAGAAGCGGCGTCCATCGCCAACGGTATCGGAGGGGAAGTCCTGCTCCTTGGAGATAAGATTGATGACATCGAGGCGCAGGCCATCAACGCCGCGATCGGCCCAGAACTCGCAGACTTTTTTCAGCTCGGCGCGTACCGTCGGGTTTTCCCAGTTGAGATCCGCCTGCTCGGTGGCGAAAAGATGCAAATAATACTGTTCGCTTTCCGCATGCCATTGCCAGGCGTTACCGCCGAATTTCGAACGCCAGTTATTCGGCAATGCTCCCGGCTCGCCGTCGCGCCAGATATAGAACTGGCGGTACGGGCTCGCCTTATTTAACGACTGGCGGAACCATTCGTGTTCCGTCGAGGTATGGTTAAACACCATATCCAGCACGATGCGGATACCGCGCGCTTTCGCTCCGGCGACCAGTTGGTCGAAATCCTCCAGCGTGCCGTATGAGGGATCGATAGCGGTATAGTTCGCCACGTCATAGCCGTTGTCCACCTGTGGCGAGACGTAGAACGGCGTCAGCCAGATAGCATCGACGCCGAGCTTTTGCAGGTAGTCGAGACGGGCGGTGACGCCGCGTAAATCGCCGGTACCGCTGCCGGTGGTGTCCTGAAAACTCTTCGGGTAGATTTGATAAATAACGCCGTTTTGCCACCAGCGGGGAAGGGTATTCATATTACGTTCCTGCGAATATAGGGGGCGCAAGCGGCGCCCCGAAAGAAGACGTTAGATAATCTGCAAGGTGCCCTGACGGTACTTGCGTTGATAAACCACGGTGGTGAGGATAATCGGCACTACCACGGCGATGGCCATCGCCGTGGCGTAGACCTGCCAGTAGCTTGGCTGAATTGACAGGATGCCCGGCAGGCCGCCGACGCCGATACCGTTCGCCAGCACGCCGTTCAGGCCGCACAGCAGGCCCGCGAGGCCGGATCCGACCATCGCGCACAGCATCGGGAAGCGGTACTTCAGGTTGATGCCGTACATCGCCGGTTCGGTGACCCCGAGATAGGCGGAGATCGCCGCGGGTACCGATATTTCGCGTTCATTCTGTTTACGGCTGGCAATAATAATGCCGACCACCGCCGACGCCTGAGCAATATTCGACAGCGCAATCAGCGGCCATACCGGCGTGCCGCCCATGCTTTGAATCATCTGCATATCGATAGCGAGGGTGGTCTGATGTACGCCGGTGATCACCAGCGGCGCATAGAGGAAGCCGAACAGCGCGGCGCCGATCGGCGCGAAGCTGCCGGTTAACAAATGGCGCACCGCGAAGGCCACGCCGTCGCCAATCAGACGACCAAACGGGCCGATAAAAGCGTGAGCGAG
This sequence comes from Klebsiella sp. JN_Kp121, assembly GCF_040062145.1. NCBI lineage: Bacteria > Pseudomonadati > Pseudomonadota > Gammaproteobacteria > Enterobacterales > Enterobacteriaceae > Klebsiella > Klebsiella sp. JN_Kp121. The sequence continues at coordinate 113,533 of NZ_JBEAHX010000010.1, read as the reverse complement.
GAACACCGCCAGAATCAACGAGCACACCGGTACCACCACCAGATAGAGGTAGTCAGGCACGATACGCTTGAGACGTGTTTCGATAAAGCCCAGTGCCAACCCCGCCAGCAGAGCCGGGATCACCTGCGCCTGATAGCCGACTTTCGCAATGGTAAACAGGCCGAAGTTCCATACTTCCGGCACCTGCTGGCCGAGCAGGTAGGCGTTCATCAACTGTGGAGAGACCAGCGTGACGCCAAGCACGATCCCGAGGATCGGCGTGCCGCCCATTTTCTTCACCGCTGACCAGCAGATCCCCACCGGCAGATAGAAGAAGATAGCCTCGCCAATCAGCCACAAGAAGTCATAAATCGTTTTCAACGACGGGTGCATTTGCGCCAGCGTCTGGCCGTTGCTCATTGGCAGATCGCCGATGACGTTACGGAAACCGAGGATCAGACCGCCGCTGATCAGCGCCGGCAGAAGCGGGAAAAAGATCTCGGCAAAGTGCGAGATCAACCGTTCATGCCACTTCATATTTTGCCGCGCGGCCTGTTTGGCCTGCTCTTTGTCGGCGGACGCCTGACCGGTGGTGGCCAGCAGCGCCTTATAGTAATCGCCGACTTCGGTGCCGATGACCACCTGGAACTGCCCGGCGTTAGTGAAGCATCCCTTCACCATGCGCAACTGCTCAATCTCTTTCGGTTTGGCGATGGCCGGATCGTTCAGCACAAAGCGCAAACGGGTAATACAGTGGCTGACGGTGGCAATGTTGCCGCGCCCGCCCACCAGTTCGATCAGTTTATCGATGTCCTGCTGGTTTACTTTGCTCATGATGAAGCCTCAAAAACAGAGGGGAGAGATGCCGTTTTTTACCTTGCATGCATCCTAACCGTTCCGTTGGGAATGCAAAATGGGAACGTTCCCGAAACTCGGCGAAGATCACATAAATCGCCCGAACGAGATTAATTCAGGGCAGCGGGAATGACGATTTGGCGGGGTTCGGCGTGGCCGGCGATCTGGTCGATCAGCTGCTGTGCCGCCTGGCGTCCGGCTTCGGCGTAGCCGGGATCGACGGTGAGGATCTCCGGATGCAGAAACTTCATCAGCGGCGTGCTGCCGACGCTGGCGAGTTGTAGCGTGTCGATACGCTGTTCCTGTAGATATTTACTGGCGCCGAGAGCGAGAGTATCGGTGGCGCAGACCAGCGCGCGGGTCTCGGGCGTCAGCACGCTGGCGACGCTTTCATAACCCTGCTTCATCGCCAGCCCCGGCAAAGCAGCGGTTGGCGTGAGCTTCTTTTGCGCGCAGAAATCGAGATACGCCTGATGACGGCGTTCCCCGGTGGTGACGTCGCTGTGCGGCACGCCGAGGAAGCTTATATGCCGGTGTCCGCGCTCATAGAGACGCTGCATCAGTAACTCGATCGCGCCATGATCGTCATAGCACACCGAAGCGAAGCCGGGGGCATCGCGCGCCAGCAGCACCAGCGTTTCGCGCCACGGCGCAAGCATCTCCTCGCTAATACCGGTAAAGCCGAACAGCACCACGCCGTCGATATTGCGCCGGGCGAGCATGCCCAGATGTTCTTCCACCAGCGCCGGAGAAAACTGGCTCTCCATCATGATCGGATCGTAGCCCTGCTGATAAAAGGCGGGCAGCATGGTCTGCACCGCTAAATTTTCCGACAGCGAATCCAGACGCGTGACGATAATCGCCACCACCTTATCGCTCTGACCACGCATGGCGCGGGCGGAGCGGGAAGGGGAGAAACCGTGCTGCTGCATCACCGCTTCCACCCGTTCGCGGGTGCGCTCGCTGACGCCGCTTTCGTTATTCAGCACGCGCGACACCGTCGATTTTCCGACGCCGCTTAAGCGGGCGATATCTTTGATTGTTAGCCGGTTTTGCATACGAGGTTCTCGCCATCGTCCGATTTGAGTGAGTCTAATGCTACTCAACGAATCCTCAATGAGCAAAGACTGGTTGATGTCTGGTTTAGTTGCCGGGCGGTATGATAGCCATAATAGCCACAAATAGTTTCCTGGTCGCGGTATACTCCGCGCCGTCTTGAGTCACTTACCGGAGAATTTTATGGACCCCGATCCCACTCCTCATCCTCGATGGAGCAACCTTTCTTTCCGGTAAGCCTGTTTAGCACTGCTTTACCGGAAAGCGTAAAGCAGTGACGTCCACGATGTCCCTGCCCTATAAAAATAATGCCTGACAGGTAAGGCTTTGCCGCGCCTGTTGGCAACGCTGCGTTCGCTCGCGCGAGCGCGGAGGGACTGTTTATGCTGAAAAATTTTACCCGGCAGCTGTTCGCGCAGCTTAGCCGCCATTTACCACATCGTTTGATCCAGCGCGATCCGCTGCCCGATGCCCGCAATCTGGCCAGCGCGCCGATCCCGGATTCACTCGGCAAGCGCTGCCTGGACGTGGCGGCCATGGATGAGCAGGAGATCTGGCGCGCGTTCGATAGCCACCCTGAAGGGCTGAACGACGCCGAAGTGGCGGCGAAAATCGCCCTGCACGGCGATAACCAAATCCCGGCGCAGAAGCCGTCGCCGTGGTGGATTCATCTGTGGACCTGCTATCGCAACCCGTTCAACCTGCTGTTGACGGTGCTCGGCATCGTCTCCTATTCCACTGAAGATCTATTCGCCGCGGGCGTTATCGCGCTGATGGTCGGCATCTCGACGCTGCTTAACTTCATCCAGGAAGCGCGCTCGACCAAAGCGGCGGATGCGCTGAAGGCGATGGTCAGCAATACCGCCACGGTGCTGCGGGTCATCAACGAACAGGGCGAGAGCCGCTGGCTCGAACTACCTATCGACCAACTGGTGCCGGGCGATATTGTCAGGCTATCGGCGGGAGATATGATCCCGGCGGACCTGCGTATCATTGTGGCGCGCGACCTGTTTGTCGCTCAGGCCTCGCTGACCGGCGAATCGCTGCCGATTGAAAAAGTCGCGCGCACCCGCGATCCGCTACAAACCAATCCGCTGGAATGCGACACCCTGTGCTTTATGGGGACCAACGTGGTGAGCGGCTCGGCGCAGGCCATCGTCTACGCCACCGGCGGCAACACCTGGTTCGGCCAGCTTGCCGGGCGCGTCAGCGAGCAGGAAAGCGAGCCGAACGCCTTTCAGAAAGGCATCAGCCGGGTCAGCATGCTGCTGATCCGCTTTATGCTGGTGATGGCGCCGGTGGTGCTGCTGATCAACGGCTACACCAAAGGCGACTGGTGGGAAGCGGCGCTGTTCGCGCTGTCGGTGGCGGTCGGCCTGACGCCGGAGATGTTGCCGATGATCGTCACCTCGACGCTGGCGCGCGGGGCGGTGAAGCTGTCAAAACAAAAAGTGATCGTCAAACACCTCGACGCCATTCAAAACTTTGGCGCGATGGATATCCTCTGCACCGATAAAACCGGCACCCTGACCCAGGATAAAATCGTGCTGGAGAACCATACCGATGTTTCCGGTAAATCCAGCGAGAGAGTCCTGCACACCGCCTGGCTCAATAGCCATTACCAGACCGGGCTGAAAAACCTGCTCGACACCGCGGTGCTGGAAGGCGTGGAGCTGGATGCCGCTCGCGGTCTCGCGGAGCGCTGGCAGAAGGTGGATGAGATCCCGTTCGACTTCGAACGCCGCCGCATGTCGGTGGTGGTAAAAGAGCAGGACGAGGCGCATCAGCTGATCTGTAAAGGGGCGCTGCTGGAGATCCTCAACGTCTCGACTCAGGTGCGCTACAACGGTGAAATCGTACCGTTGGACGACACCATGCTGCGCCGTATCCGCCGGGTGACCGATACCCTGAACCGTCAGGGGCTGCGGGTGGTGGCGGTGGCGACCAAATACCTGCCGGCGCGGGAAGGCGACTATCAGCGTGCGGATGAATCCGACCTGATCCTCGAAGGCTACATCGCCTTCCTCGATCCGCCGAAAGAGACCACAGCCCCGGCGCTGAAAGCGCTGAAGGCCAGCGGCATTACGGTAAAAATCCTCACCGGCGACAGCGAACTGGTGGCGGCGAAAGTGTGTCATGAAGTGGGGCTGGATGCGGGCGAAGTGGTGATTGGCAGCCAGATTGAAGCCATGAGCGACGACGAACTGGCGGCGCTGGCGAAACGCACCACGCTGTTCGCGCGCCTGGCGCCGCTGCATAAAGAGCGCATCGTGACGCTGCTGAAACGCGAAGGTCACGTGGTGGGTTTTATGGGTGACGGTATTAACGACGCCCCGGCGCTACGCGCGGCGGATATTGGCATTTCCGTTGACGGCGCGGTGGATATCGCCCGCGAGGCGGCGGATATCATTCTGCTGGAAAAAAGCCTGATGGTACTGGAGGAGGGGGTTATCGAAGGCCGCCGCACCTTCGCCAACATGCTCAAGTACATCAAAATGACCGCCAGCTCCAACTTCGGCAACGTCTTCAGCGTGCTGGTGGCCAGTGCCTTCCTGCCGTTCCTGCCGATGTTGCCGCTGCACCTGTTGATTCAGAACCTGCTGTACGATGTCTCCCAGGTGGCGATTCCGTTTGATAACGTCGATGATGAGCAGATCCGTAAACCGCAGCGCTGGAACCCGGCCGATCTCGGGCGTTTTATGGTCTTCTTCGGGCCAATCAGCTCGATTTTCGATATCCTCACCTTTGGTCTGATGTGGTGGGTGTTCCACGCCAACAGCGTCGAGATGCAGACTCTGTTCCAGTCCGGCTGGTTTATTGAAGGGCTGCTGTCGCAGACGCTGATTGTGCATATGATTCGTACCCGCCGCATTCCGTTCGTCCAGAGCCGCGCCGCGTGGCCACTGTTCGCGATGACGCTGCTGGTGATGGCGGTGTGTATCGCGCTGCCGTTCTCGCCGCTGGCGGGCTACCTGCAACTGCAGGCGCTGCCGCTCAGCTATTTCCCATGGCTGGTGGCGATTCTGGCGGGTTACATGGTGTTGACCCAGACCGTTAAAGGCTTCTACAGCCGCCGCTACGGCTGGCAGTAGCGGTTTCGCCCCTTTGCCGTTCGGCAGAGGGGCTTAGCGGTATTTCTCTTAAATCTCATCAAGTTGTGAAGCCCGTCATCACCATGTATTGACGCAATTTTGTGCGCATGTTAACCCAATGTTTTGCTTTTTTTGGCCCGTCATAAAAAGGAACATTGATGATTAACACCGTGCGTTACAGTCTGCTGACCAGCGGAATATTACTGAGCAGCATGGCGCTTGCCGCCCCGGCAGGCGATCTGCCGCTGATGCCGTGGCCCGCCCATGTGGAGCGCCCGCAGGCGCAGGGGGCGTTGGCGTTGAATAATCAGCTGACGATCAACGTCAGCGGCGACGATCTGGGCGAGGCGGCAAACCGCTGGCGTGAACGTCTTGCGCGGCAAACCGGCTGGACGCTACAGCCGCAGACGGCGCCGGCAAAAAGCCCAACCATTAACGTGATCGTCAGTAAGAAAGTGCCTTTCCTGCCGCAGCCTGATAGCGACGAAAGCTATCAGCTAACCGTTAACGCCGAAGGCGCGACCCTGAAAGCCAATACGCGTTTTGGCGCGCTGCGCGGCATGGAAACGCTGCTACAGCTGGTACAAAACGGCCCTGACGGCACCACCATTCCTTATGTCGCCATTGACGATGCGCCGCGCTTCCCGTGGCGTGGACTGCTGCTGGATTCCGCCCGTCACTTTATGCCGCTGGCGGCGATCAAGCGGCAGATTGATGGTATGGCGGCGGCGAAGCTTAATGTACTGCACTGGCATCTGACCGACGATCAGGGCTGGCGCTTCGCCTCCAGCCGCTATCCGAAGCTGCAGCAGCAGGCCAGCGACGGCCTGTTTTATACCCAGGCGCAGATGAAAGACATTGTGCGTTACGCGGCTGAACGCGGTATTCGCGTGGTGCCGGAAATCGATATGCCGGGCCACGCCTCGGCGATCGCCGTGGCTTATCCGGAACTGATGAGCGCGCCGGGGCCTTACGCGATGGAGCGCCACTGGGGCGTGCTAAAACCGGTACTCGATCCAACAAAAGAGGCCACCTACGCGTTTGCCGAGGCGATGGTCAGCGAACTGGCGGCTATCTTCCCCGATCCGTATCTGCATATCGGCGGTGATGAAGTCGATGACAGCCAGTGGCGCGCCAATCCGGCTATTCAGAAATTCCTCAAAGAGAAGGGGCTGGCGGACAGCCACGCGCTACAGGCGTACTTCAACCGGCGGCTGGAGAAACTGCTCGAGAAACATCACCGGCAGATGGTCGGCTGGGATGAAATCTACCACCCTGATTTACCGAAGAGCATTCTGATTCAGTCCTGGCAGGGGCAGGACGCATTAGGCGACGTCGCCAAACACGGCTATCGCGGCATTCTCTCCACCGGTTTTTACCTCGACCAGCCGCAGTACACCGCCTATCACTATCGTAATGAGATTATCCCGCAGGGGCTTAACGGTGTGGATACGATTACCGATAACGACAGCGCCCAGAGCTGGCAGTTTTCGATGCCGCGCCTGAAGGGCAGCGCGGTTGAGGGCAGCTTTACGCTGGTAAAAGGCGATAGCGGCTGGCGTGGATTTATTGATTTTAAAGGGAAATCACGGCGTGCCGTGCAGGAGATTGAATGGCTCGGCGACAATCAGGTCACGTTCCGCATCGATACCTGGATGGGCGAGACCCGCCCGGTGCTAACCATTAACGACGACAAGCTCGCAGGCTACTTCCTGCTTGGCAACACCCGTTATCCCATTGACGGCAAGCGGCTGGATGCCGTACCGCAGGGCATTCAGCCGACGCTGCCCGACGCTCAGCAACAGAAGAATCTGCTGGGCGGCGAGGCGGCGCTGTGGGCGGAAAACGTCGCCGCGCCGGTCATCGATATCAAGCTGTGGCCTCGGGCTTTTGCGGTGGCGGAGCGGCTGTGGTCGGCCGAAGACGTCAAAGACAGCGACAATATGTATCAGCGCCTGCAGGCGATGGACAGTTGGTCAACGGTCTCCGTCGGCCTGCAGCAGCACACTCAGCAGCTGGAGCAGTTCACCCGCCTGGCGAACAGCAGCCATACGCTGGCGTTGCAGATCCTCGCCGAGGCGCTTGAGCCGGCGCATTACTACACCCGCCAGCATCTCAAGTTCCAGGCGAACAATTACCATCAATTTGAACCGCTTAACCGGCTGGCCGATGCGTTACCGGCGGAGAGCGACACCGTACGCAGCCTGAACCAGTGGGCGGAGCGGCTGATCAGCGATGCCGAAGACACTGAGAGCGCCGATGCGCTGCGCCACGTCTTTACCCGCTGGCAGAACAACAGCGGCGATGCGCTGGCGCTGACCGACAATAACTATCAGCTGGCGGCGATTAAACCGGTGGTGCAGCAGGTTGATAAGCTGGCGAGCCTCGGGCTGCGCTTGACCGATCTGGTGGCGCGGCAGGGAACGCTGGACGATAAAGAGTACGCCTCAATCCAGGCGCAGCTGGATACGGCGGCGAAAACCCAGGATGAGCTGGTGATTGCGGCGGTCTATCCGCTGGAGAAACTGCTGCGGGCAACGAAGATAAAATAGGGCATTTCCCTCACCCCGCGGATGGCGCAAGCGCCTGGGGTGAGGGCAGAGAAGCGCTTAGCGACGGATCGCGATAGCTTCAATCTCAATCTTCACGTCTTTCGGCAGACGCGCGACTTCTACGCAGGAACGCGCCGGGAAAGTGGCGTTATGCTCGGTGAAGAACGCTTCATACGCGGCATTCACGGTGGCGAAATCGTTCAGATCTTTCACGAAAACGGTGGTTTTCACGATATCGCCCACTTTCAGGCCAGCGGCTTCAACGATAGCTTTTACGTTGTCCAGGGACTGACGCGCCTGCGCGGCGACATCTTCCGGCACGCTGCCGGTTTTCGGGTCTACTGGGATCTGGCCGGAAGTGATGATCATGCTACCCAGATCAACACCTTGTACATATGGGCCGATAGCTGCTGGTGCCTTTTCCGTCGCAATAGTTTTGCTCATAATATCTCCAGATGAACTGCAGTAATTAGGTCGTAGCCATTATAGGGAGGGCCGGTATTAATACCAACCGCAATTAGTTGGCCAGCACCACATAATGGGAAAACTCTTTTTCACAGTATTTGCATTTGAGTGCGATGTCATCGGCGCGTTTTTTCACTGCGAAACTCGACGAAACCGGCTCAGCGTGACTGATGCAGTTGCTGTTCGGGCAGACCAGCACGCTGTTGATGCGCTCCGGCAGGCTCGGGCGGGATTTGCCCACTACTTCGTAATCATCGATACGGTTAACCGTTGCGTCCGGCGCATACAGCGCCAGCTGATTGACCTGCTCATCGGTCAGGAAGGTGTTCTCGATTTTAATCAAATCTTTACGGCCCATCTCGCCGGACGGCAGGTTCAGGCCGATGGTGATGCGCTGGTCGGTTTCGGTCAGCTTGAACAGGGTCAACAACTTGAAGCCGACCTGGGCCGGGATATGGTCGATCACGGTCCCGCGTTTAATGGCTTCTACTTGCAGTTTATTGTCGTGTGTCATCTCTCATTCCCCCTTATTGTGCCAGCTCGCTATTCAATACCAGTGCCAGTAACGCCTGGCGGGCGAAGATGCCGTTACCGGCCTGCTGGAAGTACCAGGCGTGCGGCGTTTTATCGACGTCGGTGGTGATTTCATCAACGCGCGGCAGCGGGTGCAGCACCTTCATGTTGACGCGGGCGCCTTCGAGATCCGCGGCGCGCAGCACGAACTGCGCCTTCACGTTGGCGTATTCCGATGGGTCAAGGCGCTCTTTCTGCACGCGAGTCATATACAGAATATCGACCTCTGCCATCACTTCGTCGATGGCGCTATGCAGGCTCCAGGCGATGCCTTTTTCATCCAGCATATCGAGAATGTACTGCGGCATCGCCAGCGCGTCTGGGGCGATGAAGTAGAAGCGGTTGCCGTTGAATTTGGCCAGCGCCTGGGTCAGCGAGTGTACGGTACGGCCATATTTCAGGTCGCCGACCATCGCGACATTGAGGTTCTCAAGGCGGCCCTGAGTTTCCTGAATGGTGAACAGGTCGAGCAGGGTTTGCGTTGGATGCTGATTGGCGCCGTCGCCGGCGTTGAGAATCGGTACGTTGCCGGAGAATTCGGTTGCCAGACGCGCGGCGCCCTCTTGCGGATGGCGCATCACGATAGCGTCGACGTAGGTGCTGATAACCGAAATGGTGTCGGCCAGGGTTTCGCCTTTCTTGCCGAGCGAGGTGTTGCTGCTGTCGGAGAAGCCAACCACGCTGGCGCCGAGGCGATGCATGGAGGTTTCAAAAGAGAGGCGAGTACGGGTGGAGGCTTCAAAGAAACAGCTGGCGATAACCTTATGCTTCAGCAGCTCGGGTTGCGGATTGGCTTTCAGCTTTGCGGCTGTCGCCAGCACCAGTTCGAGGTCTTCGCGGCTGAGATCGTTTATGGAAATGATATGTTTTTGATATAGCGGGTTAGCCATGCTTATCTCCTGACGCCTGAGCAAAAAAAAAGCCCCTTAAATAAGGGGCTTCGAGAATTCATTGAGCAACGGAAAGAAAAACGCCAAGCCAGCGCCTGCTTTCAGACGCGGTAAGACACAGCAATGTCGTACGCAATTGACCATATTTCCTCCCGGCAAAACGGCTGGCATTATACGCAGCTTTGATGAGCAATCAAGCGATTAATCCACAATCAGGGAAACGTTTGCCTGCGAAGGCTGCGCCAGCGCAAAAAACCGCGATAAAAATGTGGTCTGGCAGTGGTAAGCAGCGTATAAAACAAAAATGAAAAGCTGTTTTATATTTGAGGGCTACTATGATTATCGGCAATATTCATCATCTGCAATCCTGGCTGCCGGACGCGCTGCGTCAGGCGATTGAGCATGTTAAAGCCCACGTTAGCGAGTCGACGCCGCTCGGCAAGCACGACATCGACGGCAATAATCTGTTCTATCTGATTTCTGAAGACAGCACCGAAGCGCAGGCCGAGCGTCGCGCCGAGTATCACGCCCGCTATCTGGATATCCAGATTGTGCTGCGCGGTCAGGAAGGGATGACCTTCAGCACCTTACCCGCAGGCGAGCCGCAGACTGACTGGCTGGCGGACAAAGACATCGCCTTCCTCGCCGAGGGAGCGCAGGAGAAAACCGTTATCCTTAACGAGGGGGATTTTGTGGTGTTTTATCCAGGCGAAGTGCATAAACCGCTCTGTGCGGTCGGGGCGCCGGCGAAGGTGCGCAAAGCGGTGGTGAAGGTGTTGATGGCTTAAAACGGGTAGCCCGGATACGCGTAGCGCGCTATCCGGGAACCTACCGTGATTAATGGTTATTTTCCAAGCGTCGCCACCATCACCGCTTTGATGGTGTGCATACGGTTTTCCGCCTGATCGAAGACGATGCTCGCTGGGGATTCAAAGACTTCATCGGTCACTTCCATACCGCCGTGCAGTCCATACTCCGCCGCCATCTGTTTGCCGAGAATGGTCTGGTCATCGTGGAACGCGGGCAGACAATGCAGGAATTTCACCTGCGGGTTGCCGGTTAATTGCAGCATGGCTTTATTCACCTGATAGCCGCGCAGCAGGGCGATACGCTCCGCCCATTTCTCTTTCGCCTCGCCCATCGATACCCACACGTCGGTATAAATGAAATCGGCGCCTTTTACGCCCGCGGCGATATCTTCCGTCAGGGTAATATTGCCGCCGTGCTTTTTCGCCAGCGCAGTGCATTCCGCCACTAAACCCTCTTCCGGCCAGCAGGCTTTCGGCGCCACCAGACGCAGGTCCAGCCCGGTCAGCGCGGCGGCTTCCAGCATGGAGTTACCCATGTTGTTACGCGCGTCGCCGGCGTAGACCAGCGTCATTTCATTAAATGCCTTACCCGGCAGGTGCTCTTGCATGGTCAGCAGGTCGGCCAGGAGCTGCGTTGGGTGGAATTCATCGGTCAGGCCGTTCCATACCGGCACGCCGGCATACTCCGCCAGGGTTTCCACCAGCTCCTGGCCGTAGCCGCGATACTGAATACCGTCATACATGCGGCCCAGCACGCGGGCGGTATCTTTCATGGATTCTTTGTGGCCGATTTGGCTTCCGCTGGAACCGAGATAGGTCACGCGGGCGCCCTGGTCGTAAGCGGCAACTTCGAAAGAGCATCGTGTGCGGGTTGAGTCTTTTTCGAAGATGAGCGCGATGTTTTTGCCCTTCAGTTTCTGGGCCTCGATGCCGTTTTTCTTATCGGCTTTTAATTGCGCGGCCAGGTCGACAAGGCCGGTAATTTCTGCAGCAGTAAAATCCAGTAATCTCAAGAAATGCTTCTGATATAACGCGGACATAATTCCCTCACCTGGCAAACGCCATTATTGAATTAAAATTCACTTTATATGTATGAATATTCATTTGCAACCCCGAGTTAGAAATCTTTTACACAGAAGGTGGAGGCAATCACGGCGGTATGTGACAATAGGAGTATCTGCCGCACATTATGAGGAACGAGCCATGGCAAACCCGGAACTACTGGAAGAACAGCGTGAGGAAACGCGTCTGATTATCGAAGAGCTGCTGGAAGATGGCAGCGATCCGGACGCGCTGTATACCATTGAGCATCATCTCTCTGCCGACGATTTCGAAACGTTGGAAAAAGTGGCGGTAGAGGCCTTCAAGATGGGTTATGAAGTCACCGAGCCGGAAGAGCTGGAAGTCGAAGAAGGTGAAGTGGTGATCTGCTGCGATATCCTGAGCGAAAGCGCGCTCAATGCCGATCTGATCGATGCCCAGGTTGAACAGCTGATGAACCTGGCGGAAAAATTCAACGTCGAGTACGACGGTTGGGGTACCTACTACGAAGACCCGAACGGCGAAGACGATGACGGCGAAGATGACGAAGATTTAATTGACGAAGACGATAACGGCGTACGCCACTAAGTCGTCAACGGATACGGCGGCGTCTGCCGCCGTATATACCCGTCCTGATTAGGGTATAGCCTGGAGCTTCAATGGATTACCCGCAAATACTTTCCCCGATTTTAGCATTCCTGCACTGCCCAACGCCGCAGGCGTGGATTGACGAAGCCCGTAAACCGGAAAACCTGCCGCTGCTGTTGACCGACCATATGGTATGCGAGCTGAAAGCGGCGCAAAACGCCATGCTGCTGGTACGCCGCTACGTCGCCGATAAAGATGGCGCCGACGAGCTGTTGGAATGCCTGAAACCGTACGAAGACTTTACCTATCGCCGTGGGCCGGAGCCGGATTTTGTCGCTCTGCATAAACGGATCAACAAAAGCGCCATGCCGCGAACCAACGACCCGTGGGGCAGCCAGTTGCTCGACAGCATGATTCTGCTTATCAAAGAGGAGCTGCACCACTTCTGGCAGGTGCGTGAGATCATGCTGGCGCGGGATATCCCTTACGTCAAAATCACCGCCAGCAACTATGCCCGCGGTATGCGCCGGGAGGTGCGATCCCATGAGCCGGTGATGCTAATCGATAAGCTGATTTGCGGCGCCTATATCGAAGCGCGCTCCTGCGAGCGATTTGCCGCGCTGGCGCCGTGGCTGGATGATGATCTACAGAAGTTTTATCTGTCGTTGCTGCGCTCCGAGGCCCGGCATTATCAGGATTACCTGGACCTGGCGCAGAAGATAGCGGGGGGAGATATCAGCGAGCGCGTACGCCAGCTTGGCGAGGCGGAAGCGGCATTGATCCTCCGCCCGGAGCCCGAGTTCCGCTTCCACAGCGGCGTGCCGACGGCGTTGTAGCCCGCGGTATTCGGCCCCTGTAGCCCCGGTAAGCGCAGCGCTACCGGGGAGGCCCACGGTAGCGAGGCGTTACAGCGTTTTCAACATCCGCACTTCGCAATCGACGTGGCCGGTGCAGCCCAGCGGCTCGTCAATATGCTCAAACCCGAGATGCTCATACAAGCCAATCGCTTCTTTCAAAAAAGCGGTGGTTTCCAGATAGCAGCGTTTAAAACCCTGCTCGCGGGCGTAATCCATCGCCATCAGCGCCAGCTTTTTCGCCAGCCCTTTGCCGCGCGCCGAGGACATAAAGTACATTTTCTGCAGCTCACAGATATCGGACTCGCTACACGAAAGCGGCGCCACGCCGCCGCCGCCGACCACTTCGCCATTCTGCTCAACGACCCAATAAGCGGAGCCAGGTTGGCTATAGAGCTCATAGAGTTCATCCAGATTCGGGTCAGCGACCGTATAGCCTTTGTCGGCGGTCAGGCCATATTCCGCGGAGACCTGGCGGATAACATTGGCAATCGCCGGATTATCAGTGGCCGTGATGCGGCGCAGGGATAGCGTTAGGGTTGCGCTCGTATTCATTTGAAGACTCATTACATAATAATGACGGATGATGTTGTTAATAACACTGCGGGCGGGGAGAGTGCAAGCGAGGATCTTTCATAAAATAACGCCCCTTACCGGATGGGATAAGGGGCGGGAGGATTACAGCGCGGCGATCACTGCCTGCTGTTCAATCAGTTTCGCTTTCGCTTCCGCGTAGCCTTCCAGCTTCTCACGCTCTTTGGCGATAACCGCTTCCGGCGCGCGGGCCACAAAGCCTTCGTTGGACAGCTTGCTTTCGATACGGCCGATTTCCGCTTCGACTTTCGCCACTTCTTTTGCCAGACGCGCCAGCTCGGCTTCTTTGTCGATAAGACCCGCCATCGGGATCAGCAGCTCGGCGCCGTCGATAATCTTGGTCACGGAAACTGGACCTTTATCATCGGCAGGCAGCACGGTGATGCTTTCCAGACGCGCCAGGTTCAGCAGGAAGCTGCGGTTGTCGTTAACACGACGCTCGGCATCTTTGCTGCAGCCGCGCAGCAGCAGTTCCAGCGGTTTACCCGGAGCGATGTTCATCTCCGCACGGATGTTACGTACGGCGACGATCGCCTGCTTCAGCCATTCGGTGTCGGCCAGCGCCGCTTCATCAACCTGAGAAGCCTCGTACTGCGGGAACGGTTGCAGCATGATGGTATCGGCGGTGATACCGCAGATTACTTTCACGCGCTGCCAGATGGTCTCGGTGATGAAAGGAATAATCGGGTGCGCCAGGCGCAGCAGACCTTCCAGCACGGTCACCAGAGTATGACGAGTCCCGCGCAGCTCCGCTTCGCTGCCACCGTTCATGACCGGCTTGGTCAGTTCGAGATACCAGTCGCAGAACTGGTTCCAGGTAAATTCATACAGGATGCCCGCGGCGATATCGAAGCGGAAGTTATCCAGCGCTTCGCGGTACGCTTTCACGGTCTGGTTGAATTCAGCCAGGATCCAGCGGTCGGCCAGGGACAGCACCATCTCGCCGCCGTTGAAACCGCAATCCTGATCTTCGGTATTCATCAGTACGAAGCGGCTGGCGTTCCACAGCTTGTTGCAGAAGTTACGGTAACCTTCCAGACGCTTCATATCCCAGTTGATGTCGCGGCCGGTAGAGGCCAGCGCCGCCAGGGTGAAACGCAGGGCGTCGGTGCCGTGCGGCTCGATGCCGTTCGGGAACTGTTTCTCGGTGCGCTTACGGATTTTTTCCGCCAGCTGCGGCTGCATCATGTTGCCGGTACGTTTCTCCAGCAGCTCCGGCAGGGTGATACCGTCAACCATATCCAGCGGGTCAATGACGTTACCCTTGGATTTGGACATCTTCTGGCCTTCGTCGTCGCGGATAAGGCCGGTCATGTAGACGGTCTTAAACGGAACCTGCGGCTTGCCGTTTTCATCTTTGATGAAGTGCATGGTCATCATGATCATGCGGGCAATCCAGAAGAAGATAATGTCGAAGCCGGACACCATCACGCTGGTCGGGTGGAACTGACGCAGCGCGTCGGTGTTTTCCGGCCAGCCGAGGGTGGAGAAGGTCCACAGCGCGGAAGAGAACCAGGTATCCAGAACGTCTTCATCCTGACGCAGCGCGACGTCGGCGCCGAGATTATTTTCCTGGCGTACTTCGTCTTCGGTGCGGCCAACGTAGACGTTGCCCTGATCGTCGTACCATGCCGGGATGCGGTGACCCCACCACAGCTGACGGGAAATACACCAGTCCTGAATATCGCGCATCCAGGAGAAGTACATGTTTTCGTACTGCTTCGGCACGAACTGAATGTCGCCATTCTCAACGGCTTCGACTGCCGGCTTGGCCAGCACGTCCGCACGCACGTACCACTGGTCGGTCAGCATCGGTTCGATAACCACGCCGCCGCGGTCGCCGTAAGGCACGGTCAGGTCGTGCGGTTTGATCTCTTCCAGCAGGCCCAGCGCGTCGACGGCGGCAACCATTGCTTTACGCGCGGCAAAACGTTCCATCTTCTGGAATTCAGCCGGGATCTCGTTGGAATAGACGTCGGATTCATTGCCTTTGGTATCGTAGACTTCCGCGCTTTCGCGGATGTCGCCATCAAAGGTCAAAATATTAATCATCGGCAGCTGATGACGGCGGCCAACTTCGTAGTCGTTAAAGTCGTGCGCCGGGGTGATTTTCACGCAGCCGGTGCCTTTTTCCATGTCGGCGTGTTCGTCGCCAACAATTGGAATGCGGCGGTTAACCAGCGGCAGCACCACGAATTTACCGATAAGGTCTTTGTAACGCGGATCTTCCGGGTTAACGGCCACGCCGGTATCGCCCAACAGGGTTTCCGGACGGGTGGTGGCGACCACCAGGTAATCTTTACCGTCAGCGGTTTTCGCGCCATCGGCCAGCGGATAGCGGATGTGCCACATGGAACCTTTCGATTCGCGGTTCTCTACTTCCAGGTCAGAGATGGCGGTGCGCAGTTTCGGGTCCCAGTTGACCAGGCGCTTGCCGCGATAAATCAGGTCTTCTTTGTACAGGCGAACGAAGACCTCTTTCACCGCGTTGGACAGGCCTTCGTCCATTGTGAAGCGCTCGCGCTCCCAGTCTACGGAGTTGCCGAGGCGGCGCATCTGGCGGGTAATGGTGCCGCCGGATTCCGCTTTCCACTGCCAGATTTTATCGATGAAGGCATCGCGACCGTAGTCGTGGCGGGTTTTACCTTCTTCAGCGGCAATCTTACGCTCAACCACCATCTGGGTGGCGATACCCGCGTGGTCGGTACCGGCCTGCCACAGGGTGTTTTTACCCTGCATGCGCTGGTAGCGAATCATGGTATCCATGATGGTTTGCTGGAAGGCATGACCCATATGCAAACTGCCGGTGACGTTCGGCGGCGGGATCATGATGCAGAAGCTCTCCTGGCTTTCATCACCATTCGGTTTGAAATAGCCCTGCTTTTCCCAGTGCTCGTAAAGCGGCTGTTCGATATCTTGTGGGTTGTATGTCTTTTCCATTATTTCCAGGTTGCCGTGTTCAGGTTGAAACCAGCCATGCGGTACGCTTTATAGCGTTCGCGCGCCAGTTGTTTCAGAGAATCTTCGTAAGGGACAAAGTCTATCACTTCTGTGAAAGCGGTGGCAAAATCTGCAAAGTTTAGCCGCAGGCTGATAAGAATATCCCGCGGGCTGCTGTTGCGCTTTTGCGGCCAGGCAATTTCTACCGGCGCGCCGCCTCTCGGGCCTTCGCCCGCCAGGTTATGCGGCACAAAGCTCTCCGGCGGCCGCGTCCACAGCGCTTCGTCGAGGCGAATAGCCTGCTGTTCATCTTCACAGGCGATCAATACGCGCTTGCCGTTGCGCCAACGTTCTGCGGCAATTTCACACACCAGCTGTTCGACGGCGCTGAGCTCGTCGACGATGGTGTCATTGTCCAGAAGATAGAACGTTGCGTTTTTCATATATGGGGCTTCTTGTTGTGGATTTAAATGCAAAGCCGGGTGGCGCTACGCTTACCCGGCCTACAAACGGCATCTTTCCGTAGGCCCGGTAAGCGTAGCGCCACCGGGCATCAGACGGCAATCACTCTTCGCCGTTAAAACCCGCACGATTGAGCAGGAACTGCGACAGCAGCGCCACCGGGCGGCCAGTCGCGCCTTTGGCTTTTCCGGAACGCCAGGCGGTACCGGCGATGTCGAGGTGCGCCCAGTTGTACTTGCGAGTGAAGCGTGACAGGAAGCAGCCAGCGGTAATCGCGCCGCCAGGACGGCCGCCGATGTTCGCCATATCCGCAAAGTTGGACTCCAGCTGATCCTGGAACTCGTCGGCCAGCGGCAGACGCCATGCGCGGTCGCCGGCCAGTTCGGAGGCGCCGATCAGCTCATGAGCCAGCGGGTTATGGTTCGACATCAGGCCGGTGATGTGATGGCCGAGGGCAATCACGCAGGCGCCGGTCAGCGTCGCCACATCGATAACCGCTTCCGGCTCGAAGCGCTCAACGTAGGTCAGCACATCGCACAATACCAGACGGCCTTCGGCGTCGGTATTCAGCACTTCAACGGTCTGCCCGGACATGGTGGTCAGAACATCGCCCGGGCGATACGCGCGACCGCCAGGCATATTTTCACAGCCTGCCAGCACGCCGATGACGTTTAACGGCAGCTGCAGCTCGGCAACCATTCGCATTACGCCGTAGACCGCCGCCGCGCCGCACATGTCGTACTTCATCTCGTCCATGCCTTCGGCAGGCTTGATGGAGATACCGCCGGAGTCGAAGGTCAGGCCTTTACCGACCAGCACGATAGGGCGCGCGTCTTCAGACGGGTTGCCTTTATACTCGATGACCGACATCAGCGACTCGTTCTGCGAACCGTTACCGACGGCGAGATAGGAGTTCATTCCCAACTCGCGCATCTGCTGCTCGCCGATCACGCGGGTGATGACGTTCTTGCTGTAAGTGTCGGCCAACTGGCGCGCCTGGGAAGCAAGGTAAGCCGCGTTACAGATATTCGGCGGCATGTTGCCGAGATCTTTCGCCGCTTTGATACCGGCGGCGATCGCCAGGCCATGTTGAATGGCGCGTTCGCCGCTGGTGAGCTCGCGGCGAGTCGGTACGTTAAAGACCATTTTACGCAGCGGGCGACGCGGCTCGCTTTTGTTGGTCTTCAACTGATCGAAGCTGTACAGCGTCTCTTTGGCGGTTTCAACGGCCTGGCGAACTTTCCAGTAGTTGTTGCGGCCCTTAACGTGCAGTTCCGTCAGGAAGCAGACGGCTTCCATCGAACCAGTATCATTCAGAGTATTAATGGTTTTCTGAATAACTTGTTTATACTGACGTTCATCCAGTTCGCGCTCTTTACCACAGCCGATGAGCAGAATGCGCTCAGACAGGATGTTCGGCACATGGTGCAGTAACAACGTCTGGCCTGGCTTGCCTTCGAGCTCGCCGCGACGCAGCAGGGCGCTGATGTAACCGTCGCTGATTTTATCGAGTTGTTCGGCGATGGGGGAGAGGCGGCGTGGTTCGAAGACGCCGACCACGATACAGGCACTCCGCTGCTTCTCCGGGCTACCGCTTTTTACACTGAACTCCATGCACTATGCTCCTGAATCTTAAAGACAACAGTGGTGGCTACGGCTATACTCGTCGCCTTTCCAGTTGCAGATGCGTTGGCTACGCCTGCTTACCCCTGACGCTGGCTGATGCCGCTTTGGGGCTTCACAGTCCTGCCGCCTTTCTACAACTCGAAATCCTTTGAGTATATAATTGCAAGCTTTCGTAACTCATGTCCGCTGTTGCGGTGACTTCGTGTTAATCTTAACGTTATTACGGCCTTGGTTCGTCAGAAAAGCTCCTGATACGCAGAACCGATGAGTCATTTAATCTTAGCGATGTTTTCGACGACAAAAGAGAATAAATGACGTTTAAGCCATGAAACAAGCAATTTTCCTGCAATAAGACGGGTTTTTACGGGCGTATTTATAGTGATAATCATAAGATATCTGGTTCGTGAGACGCTGAAAAGCCAGTTGGCGATCCTATTCATCCTGTTACTGATTTTCTTCTGTCAGAAACTCGTCAGGATCCTTGGCGCCGCGGTAGATGGCGATATCCCGACCAACCTGGTGCTCTCGCTGTTAGGGCTGGGCGTACCGGAAATGGCGCAGCTCATTCTGCCCCTGAGTCTTTTCCTCGGGCTGTTGATGACGCTGGGCAAACTGTATACCGAAAGCGAAATTACGGTGATGCACGCCTGCGGCTTAAGTAAAGCCGTATTGATTAAGGCGGCAATGATCCTCGCCCTGTTTACCGGCGCCGTCGCGGCAGTCAACGTGATGTGGGCGGGGCCGTGGTCGTCGCGCCATCAGGATGAAGTGCTGGCGGAAGCCAAAGCCAACCCTGGAATGGCGGCGCTGGCTCAGGGCCAGTTCCAGCAGGCCAGCGACGGCAGCGCGGTGTTGTTTATCGAAAACGTGAACGGCAACCGCTTTAGCGACGTATTCCTTGCGCAATTGCGGCCAAAAGGCAACGCGCGTCCTTCCGTTGTGGTGGCGGATTCCGGCGAACTGTCGCAGAAAAAAGACGGATCCCAGGTGGTCACTATGACTCAGGGGACGCGTTTTGAGGGCACGGCGATGCTGCGCGATTTCCGTATTACCGACTTCAAAAACTACCAGGCGGTAATTGGCCATCAAGCGGTAGCGGCCGATCCCAGCGACACCGAACAGATGAATATGCGCACCCTCTGGAAGACCGATACCGCGCGCGCGCGCGCCGAACTGCACTGGCGATTTACGCTGGTGGCGGCGGTGTTCATGATGGCGCTGATGGTTGTCCCGCTTAGCGTGGTGAACCCGCGTCAGGGCCGCGTGCTGTCTATGCTGCCGGCGATGCTGCTGTATCTGGTGTTCTTCCTGCTGCAAACGTCGATCAAATCGAACGCGGGTAAAGGCAAAATGGACCCCGCTATCTGGATGTGGGGCGTGAACCTGCTCTACTTCGCGCTGGCGGTGCTGCTTAACCTGTGGGATACGGTGCCGATGCGTCGTTTCCGTGCCCGGTTTAATAAAGGAGCGGTGTGATGCAGGCGTTTGGCGTACTTGACCGCTATATCGGTAAAACCATTTTCAACACCATCATGATGACGCTGTTCATGCTGGTGTCGCTCTCCGGCATTATTAAGTTTGTCGACCAGCTGAAAAAAGCCGGACAGGGCAGCTATGATGCAATGGGCGCCGGGCTTTATACCATTCTCAGCGTACCAAAAGATGTGCAAATCTTCTTCCCCATGGCGGCGCTGCTTGGCGCATTGCTGGGGCTGGGGATGCTGGCGCAGCGCAGCGAACTGGTGGTGATGCAAGCTTCCGGTTTTACCCGTATGCAGGTGGCTCTGGCGGTGATGAAAACGGCGATCCCGCTGGTGTTGTTAACCATGGCGATGGGTGAGTGGGTGGCGCCGCAGGGCGAACAGATGGCGCGTAACTACCGTGCGCAGCAGATGTACGGCGGTTCACTGTTGTCGACCCAGCAGGGGCTGTGGGCGAAAGACGGGCATAATTTTGTCTACATTGAGCGGGTGAAGGGCAATGATGAGCTGGGCGGCGTGAGCATCTACCAGTTTAACGATAACCGTCGTCTGCAATCAGTTCGCTACGCCGCTTCCGCTAAGTTTGATAATGAAGCTAAGATCTGGCGCCTGTCGCAGGTGGATGAGTCTAATCTCACCGATCCAAAACAGGTCACCGGTACGCAAATGGTGAGCGGCACCTGGAAGACCAAGCTAACGCCGGACAAACTCGGCGTGGTTGCGCTGGATCCGGATGCGCTGTCAATCAGCGGCCTGCATAACTACGTGACCTATCTGAAGTCCAGCGGCCAGGATCCGGGCCGTTACCAGCTCAATATGTGGAGCAAAATTTTCCAGCCGCTGTCGGTGGCCGTGATGATGCTGATGGCGCTGTCGTTCATTTTTGGCCCACTGCGGAGCGTGGCGATGGGCGTGAGAGTGGTTACCGGGATTAGCTTCGGCTTCATCTTCTACGTACTCGACCAGATATTTGGCCCACTAACGTTGGTTTACGGCATACCGCCGATAATCGGCGCGCTGCTGCCAAGCGCAAGTTTCTTCCTGATTAGCCTTTGGCTGATGATGAGAAAAGCGTAGTACAATAGAAGGGTGCGAAAGCACCCTTTTTTTTCGTCTTTGCATGGAGGCATTGATGTTTGGTAAATCCCTGATATTCATTCTGCAGGTCGCTGCCGGAATCTTGTGGATCCCGGATATTTTTATCATCGCCACCATCTTCTTCGGCGCGTTGCATCCAGAGTGGGCCAGCGGCTGGTTCCTGTTTGAAGGCACAGTTTTTCTGCTTATGTTGGTGTTTTTTATCTGGTCGCTGAAACGAGCGGATGTGCTGAGCCTGACGACGGGGCTGGTGCGTGCGGGCACAGCAGAAGAGCAAAAAGCCGATCGGGTGCTGTTTTGGTTCGATCTCAATGGCACGTTAGCGGGGGTTATACTGTCGCTATCGATATTCGCTTTTCTGTTTGCTTTCGTGGTGTTAGACAAAGGCCTGCCGCTATATCTTCATCAGGTTGCGGTGGTCGCCGTGCTGGCGCTGTGCTGGCACGGCAATCACCGCCTCGAAGCGCGCAAAAGCGCGCGGGGATATGGGGATTATGTTAAGACAACCCCCTGAGGCGACTAAGGCCTAACGCTTACGCTCACCGAGCCAACAAAGAACCCGGATGAGGCGCAGCGCGCCGCAATCCGGGGTCGGCATCCTTCTTACGCTAACGGCGCCTTCCGCCGAGCAGGCTTCCCAGCATGCCGCGGACGATCTGGTTGGTTACCTGACGTACGGCGCTTTTGGCCGCGGTCTGCACGATACCATCTCGTTTACCGCCGCGCGGGCCGGTAGTGCCGAACAGAATATCTTTCAGCCCACCGAGTAGCCCGTCGTCATCACCGTTTTGTTGACCTTTTGCCGGCGGTGCCGACTGCTGCTCTGTGGCGACCTGCACCCCTTTTTGCAGCATTTCGAAGGCCGACTCGCGGTCAATCTCTTCTTCATACTTGCCGTACAGCGCCGAGTGGTTAATCAGGCCATTTCGCTCATCATCGGTGACCGGCCCCATCCGTGAACATGGGGCGATGACCATTGCGCGCTCGACGACCGACGGGCTGCCTTTCTCGTCGAGGAAGGAGATCAGCGCTTCGCCGGTACCGAGCTCCTGAATGGCCTGCTCGGTACTGAATGCCGGGTTGTCGCGCATGGTCTGGGCGGCGGTTTTCACCGCTTTTTGATCCTTCGGAGTAAAGGCACGCAAGGCATGCTGTACGCGGTTGCCCAACTGGCCGAGCACGGCATCCGGGATATCCGACGGATTCTGCGAGACAAAATAGACGCCGACCCCTTTAGAACGGATAAGGCGAATCACCTGCTCGATTTTATCCAGCAGTACCTGCGGCGCATCGTTAAACAGCAGGTGGGCTTCGTCGAAGAAGAACACCAGCTTTGGTTTTTCGAGGTCGCCGGCTTCCGGCAGGCGTTCGTAGAGTTCGGAGAGCATCCACAGCAGGCTGGCGGCGTAAAGCTTCGGCATCTGATAGAGCTTTTCGGCACTGAGGATATTAATCACCCCTTTACCGCTGGCATCGACACGCATCCAGTCCTGAATATCCAGCATCGGTTCGCCGAAGAAGTGCTCTGCGCCCTGCTGCTCAAGGGTTAACAGTCCGCGCTGGATAGCGCCGACCGACGCGCTGCTGATGTTGCCATACTGGTTCTGGAAGGCTTTGGCGTTATCACCGATAAACTGGGTGATGGCGCGGAGATCTTTAAAGTCCAGCAGCAGCAAGCCGCGATCGTCAGCAATACGGAAAATAATGTTTAGCACGCCGCTTTGTACTTCATTCAGGTTGAGCAAGCGGGCGAGCAGCAGGGGGCCGAGATCCGACACCGTGGCGCGCACCGGGTGGCCCTTTTCACCAAAGATATCCCAAACAACCACCGGGTTGGCATGCGGCTCCCAGTCGGTAACGCCGATTTTTTCCAGACGCGCCTGAAGTTTCTCAGAGCTCTGGCCTGCTTCCGCGATACCGGTCAGGTCGCCTTTCACATCGGCCATAAAGACCGGTACGCCGATCTCGGAAAAAGACTCCGCCAGTTTCTGCAAAGTTACGGTTTTACCGGTGCCGGTGGCGCCGGTAATTAGGCCGTGACGGTTAGCCATTGCAGGCAGCAGATGCAGTTGTTTATCCAACGTGCGCGCAATCAGCAGGGGTGAGCTCATGATCGATTCCTCCATTTATCCTGCGTCGATTATAGGCAACCTGACAGCAAAAAGATGGAGGAAATCGATAACTCTCAACGTTTAATCTCAGGCGCAGTGGCGCTGAATCAGCGCGATGCTCTGTTCAATCTCGCGGCGAATCTCCTCTTCGCGCCATGACGCCAGCTGCGGAGCGAAAGGCTCGAAGGCGTAATCTCCCTGGTATCCGCGGGCTTCGAGATGTTTTACCTGCTGGCAGGTCAGCAGCCTATCTTGTGGTGTCAGCATGATGCGCTCGTCGTCGGTCAACTGTTCGCGTGGGCGGGGATCGTCAACGCCGGAGAGGTGAACCAGACCTATCTCAGCAATGTCCAGCTGGCTGAATTCCTCTTCAGCTTGTGGATACAGGTGGTGGTGGAAAGTATCAATTAACAGCTTAAACGGCACCTGGGCGTCGCGAATGAGCGCCTGCGCCTGCGCCGCCGAGCGCAGCGAACTTTGTGGGAAGCCCAGCGGCTCGACCAGGCCCTGAACGCCATATTGTTCGAACAACGGCGCCAGCTCGCGCATAGCGGCAAGCGTTTCTTGCGGCGCTACAACGGTGCCATCATTTAACGGGCACATCACCAGCGATTTGGCGCCAATAGCCTGCGCCTCTTTTAGCAGCGACTCCGTCAGCTGACGTACTTCAGCGCTGTGGCGGTTGAAGGGATAGACGGCATTGATCGTCAGAATTTCAAGCTGGTATCGGTCGGCCAGCTTGCGCACCTGCTGGTGGGTAAGCTCATCGGTGACTTTACCGCTGGGTAAATCATTACGCAGCTCGACCTTATGCAGCCCGAGTTCGCTTACCAGACGGAAAAACGCTTCAATGCTAAGCGATGGCGCAATTTTACGATTGATACAGAAACGCTGCAGGGCAATGGCCATTTGACACTCCTGACAAGATGTTGACTGGTTTAGTTCGCTTGCCTGATAGTTAAAATGTTTATTTCATCATTGGCAATGGATGAAATGATGGTTGTTTGAGCACGATCGCAAAATAGTTGCTGCGCCATTTCATAGTTTACATCAACGTCAACCCCAGAAAATCTCACCTTCACTACCGCTGCGATATGAAATCATGTAGAGAGAGGCTTGCTGAAAAATGCGACAGCTATCACCAAAGTGGAATTTCATTTTATCTGTTTATTGAAATATAAATTTCATTTTACTACGGTTATAGCACAGCACAATCAGCGACGGGCCGTAACTTGAACGGCCTTCTACACTATGAGGCGAGAAGATGACTTTCACAGGTAACTTTATTGGTGGGAAAACGGTAACCAGCAGCAGCCGGGAAACGATGCCGGTGTACGACCCGGCCACTGGCGATGTGGTTCGCGAAGTCACGCTTTCCACCGCGCAGGAGGTTTCCGACGCAATCCAGGTCGCTCGCGACGCTTTTGACAGCTGGTCCCGTACCACGCCGCTGCGCCGCGCCCGCGTGCTGTTCAATTTTAAAATGCTGCTTGAACAGCACGTCGATGAACTGGCGGGAATTATCGTTAGCGAGCACGGCAAAGTGTGGTCCGATGCGTTGGGCGAGCTGACCCGCGGCATGGAAGTGGTTGAGTTTGCCTGCGGCATTCCGCATCTTATTAAAGGTGAGTTTTCTTCCGACGTAGGTACCGGCGTCGACAGCTATTCGCTCATGCAGCCGCTGGGCGTGGTGGCGGGGATAACGCCGTTTAATTTCCCGGCTATGGTGCCGATGTGGATGTTCCCCATCGCGTTGGCCTGCGGCAACAGCTTCGTGCTGAAACCACCGGCGCTGGCGCCGACCGCGGCGGTACGCATGGCTGAATTACTGAAAGAAGCCGGTCTGCCGGACGGCGTTTTTAACGTCATTCATTGCAGCAATGAAGATGCCGAGCAGCTTTATACCGACCCGCGTATTGCCGCCGTCAGCTTTGTCGGCTCCTCCGGCGTGGCGGAATATATCTATAAAACCGCCAGCGCTCACGGAAAACGCGTCCAGGCGTTTGGCGCGGCGAAAAACCATGCCATCGTGATGCCGGACGCCGATCTTGATGCGACAGTGAATGCCATCATGGGCGGTGCGTATGGTTCCGCAGGCGAGCGCTGTATGGCCCTGCCGGTAGTGGTGGCCGTCGGTGACGAGACCGCAGATAAGCTCATTGCCCGCCTGAAACCATTAGTCGAGTCGTTGAAAGTGGGCCCTGGTTGCCTGCGCGGCAAAGACGAAAACGAAATGGGGCCGGTAGTATCTGAAGCGCATCAGAAAAAAGTACTCGGCTATATTGATAAGGGCGTCAGCGAAGGGGCGTCGTTGGTGGTGGATGGCCGCAGGCTGCGCGTGGCCGGGCATGAGGACGGATATTACGTTGGCGGTACGCTGTTTGACCATGTCACTCCGGAAATGACCATCTGGCGTGAAGAGATTTTTGGCCCGGTGCTGGGGATCGTCCGCGTTGCTGATTACCAAAGCGCGCTGGCGCTGGTAAACAGCCACGAATTTGGTAACGGCAGCGCCGTCTTTACCAGCAATGGCCATACCGCCCGCGAGTTCGTTCATGATGTACAGGCCGGCATGGTTGGCGTCAACGTACCGGTGCCGGTGCCGATGGCCTTCCATAGCTTTGGCGGCTGGAAGCGCTCGGTATTTGGCGCGCTGAACGTCCACGGGCCTGACGGCGTTCGCTTCTATACCCGTATGAAAACTGCCACCGTGCGCTGGCCGCAGGGGCAGCAAACCGTATCTGAATTCAGTATGCCGACGTTAGGTTAATCGGCGAAGGAGAACGCTATGTCGTTATTGGCTAAAGCGCAAAAAGAGGGACATATCCAGCACATCACCCCGCAGAGCGCGGGGTGGCATTATATTGGCTTTGATGTCTGGATGTTAAAACAGGGGCAAACCGTGACCCTGGAGAGCGGTGATCGTGAGCTATGTCTGGTTCTGGTCTCCGGGCTGGCCTCGATCAAAACTCAGCACGCCGATTTTCCCGACCTTGGTAAACGCATGTCGCCATTCGAGCGTACGCCGCCGTGGTCGGTCTATGTGCCGCCGCAAGATAAGGTCGAGGTCACTGCAGATTCCGATCTTGAGCTGGCGGTTTGCAGCGCGCCGGGCAAAGGCAGCTTCCCGGCGCGAGTGATACGGCCTGAGGATGTTGGCGTAGAACATCGCGGTAAAGGGCGTAACCAGCGGCTGGTACATAATATTCTGCCGGATAATGCGCAGGCGGATTGCCTGCTGGTAGTGGAAGTCTACACCGAAGAAGGGGCGACCAGTTCCTGGCCATCGCACAAGCACGATACCGCGCTGCCGGGGCAGGAAACCCAGCTGGAAGAAACCTACTACCACCGTTTCGATCCGCCGCAAGGTTTTGCCTTTCAGCGAGTGTACACCGATGACCGCAGTCTGGATGCCTGTATGGCGCCCTATAACCATGATGTGGTGATGGTGCCGCGCGGCTACCATCCGGTAGCGGCGATCGCCGGTTACAACAGCTACTATCTGAACGTGATGGCGGGGCCGGATCGTAAGTGGCTATTTACCTGGGAAGACGATCACGCCTGGATCAACAGCGATCGCTATTCATAGTGCGCGATATACGAGAAAAGCCGGGGATGTCCCCGGCTTTTTTGTCTATTGATTGCCCCTGTTTACCGCTAGCGCAACGGGCAATCAGGCGCGGTGCTGCTGCGGCTCTTTGCTGCTATTCAATGCCAGCGATACCGCCAGCGTCTGCGCCAGGCACAGCGAGGCCACCTGTGAACGGAAACCATCGACCTGCGCTTCACGCACCACAAAGCACACATCACTGAAGGCGGCAAGCGGGCTTACCTGGCTATCGGTAATGGCGATTTGTCGCGCCTTGCGCTGGGCGCCAAGCTCAACCAGCTCCACCACTTCACGGGCATAAGGCGAGAAGCTCACCGCCACGACCACATCCTTCGGCCCCACCAGACTGAGCTGCTCGGTGAACATCCCGCCGAGGCCGTCGATCAGGAAGGCTTTGCGATCCAGATGGCGCAGTGCGTAGGTCAGGTAAGAGGCGACGCTGAACGAGCGACGTAGACCGATAACATAGATATTTTCCGCATCCGCCAGTAAATCTACCGCCCGGTTGAGGTCTTCGCCGGAGGTCTGCATTGCCAGTTGCTGCAGCGCCTGGGTATTGACCATGCTGAACATGTTGAGGATTTCCGTCGGCGTTTCCGGCGGCGTTGTTTCGTCGTTAGTAGTCTGGCGGAACAGACGTGCGCGCTCGGTGTAGTTGGCGGTCTCTTCCATCAGATGCTGCCTGAACATCTGCTTCATTTCGTTAAAGCCGCTGAAGCCAAAGGCGTTAGCGAAGCGAATCAGCGTTGAGGGCGGAACGTCAGCCTGTTGCGCAATGGAGGCTACGGTATCGAAAGCAACGCTATTACTGTTATCCAGTATATAGCGCGCCACCTGCTTCAGACGTTTGCTGAGCGTGTCGTAGCGCCGTCTGATTTCATCCTGCAGGATGGTCAGTTGGGTCGGATTATTAGCCATAAGTTGCGCTCTGAGAAAATGGAAGGAATATGGCTTCCAGTGTACCAAATGAAGCGAATTTTTCATTTTTTGCGATGAAATACGCGATTCATTTCACGAAGAAACCGCAGGCCCGCCGCTTTCAAGGAAGTGGCGGGCCTGAAGGAGGTTAGCCGCGCGCTTCGCGCCAGTAGCCGATGAGCCGCAAATAGTTACGCTTCACTTCATCGATTAGCGCTGCGTCATCCAGTTCGCCCTGCATCCAGCGGCGCGAAGGCTGGCCAAAGATGGTGCGGCCGACGGCAAAACCCTTGATCATCGGGTGCCCGGCCGCTTCGGCGAAACCTGAACGCAGGCGATCCGATGGCGCATCCAGCCCCAGGAGCAGGATGCCCCGGCACCACGGATCTTCGCGCTCGATAAGCGCTGAGATCCGCTCCCACTGGGCGCTGGCCAGCGGCGGCAGCTTCCACCAGTCCGGCTGGATGCCCAACTGATAGAAGTGCTCCAGCATAGTGTGGTAGTGGCGTTCATCTTTGTCCGGTCCGTTCTCCGGCAGGATCACTTCCAATAGCAGCTCGTGCCCGGACTTATTGCAGGCCTGCCAGACTTCCAGCAGCAGCGCATCCTGCTCGGCGCGCAGCGCCGCCGGGTCATCCGGGTGGTAAAAGACCAGGCATTTGACGACGTGCTCAAGCGGCCAGTCGATCAGCTGTGAGCCAATATTACCATGTTCAAGACGTAGCGGACGCGAGCTGGGGAGCTCAATCGGCCGACCGATCCACCAGCCTTTACCGGTAATGGCGTTAAGTGAACGTTGACCATAGGTACCATCGGCGAGGATGCCGCTGCGCCGATCCAGCCCGGCCTCTGTGGCGGCCGCCTCGGCGGCGGCCAACAGCAGCAGTTTGAGTTCGGGAATACAGGCCGGGTCGCGCCCGGTTTCTAATGCCAGATCCGCCAGCTGTTTACGATGGTCAAAGGCGAAGATACACAGTTCCGGCCACGGCTGGCGCCGGCTGGTCACCCGGTGCAAATGATTTAACCGCGCGTCGATATCCGGGCGCGGAACGGCATCGGCCCGCGATAAATAATCATCAAGCTCTACTTTTGTCGGCATCGCCGGCGCGCAGCCGTGGCGCGAAACCACTAAGGCGCCGCAGGCGTTGGCGTAGCGGCAGGCCTGCTCCCAGCCCTCATCGTTAAGCCAGCCGCGCAGTAGCCCGGACATAAAAGCATCGCCGGCACCGAGCACGTTGAGTACTTCGACGCGAACGCCTTGCTGCAACGGCACTTCGTCCCAGCTATCCGGGATGGCGCCCTCCAGCACCACGCAACCCATCGGCCCGCGCTTGCAGACCAGCGTCGCTTTGGTGGCATGGCGAATGTTTTTCAGCGCGGTGAGGGTATCGGTGCTGCCGCCGGCGATATGAAACTCCTCTTCAGTGCCGACGACTAAATCGAACAGGTGCAGAACTTCCTGCAACTGACGGGTCACCGGACCCGACTCAATGAAACGCGTTTCACCGTCGCCCAGCGAAGTAAGCCCCCACAGCACCGGACGGTAATCGATATCCAGCGCGGTACGCAGGCCGTGGCGGCGGGCGTATTCCAGCGCCTTCAGTACCGCATCGCGGGTATTGGCGTGTGAAAGGTGGGTGCCGGTCACCGCCAGAGCGCGTGAAGAGGCGATGTACTCCTCATTGATATCGTCAGGCGTCAGCGCCATATCGGCGCAGTTGTCGCGGTAGAAAATCAGCGGGAAGGTATCCTGATCCTTAATGCCCAGCATCACCAACGCGGTCAGCCGTTCTTTATCCGTGATCAGATATTCGGTATCGACACCTGCGCGGCGGAGGGTTTCACGTAGAAACCGGCCGTTGTGCTCATCGCCCACCCGCGCCAGCATCGCCGATTTTAATCCCTGAATCGCGGTACCAAAGGCGACGTTGCCCGAGGAACCGCCGAGATACTTGGCGAAACTGGCCACATCTTCCAACCTTGCCCCTATCTGCTGGGCGTAGAGATCGACGGCCACCCGGCCAATACAGATGACGTCGAGCCGCTTAACTGCTGCATTCATCGCTAGGGTTTCCTTTTGCAAATCTGCTGCCAGGAGAAGGTCGCATGAGTGACGGTCTGCCGTGAACAGCCTGATGGTTATTAGTTATCTCTAGTTTGAGAAATAAATATTTCATTTTCAAATCTAATCGAAATTAAAAAACCAAAAGTGTGAAGGATCTACCACTCTGCGTGGGTACGCAGCTGCCCACCCATACATGCTGTCTGCGTCCCGCTTACCCATGTTCTCCTTTTTTTAATACCAATATTATCCATAATTTTCATGTAGATAATCTTGTTTTTCCTCTTTTGTTTGGAAACCTGCTCGCGAAGGAGATGTAAGTGAAACGTGTGAAATGGGTAGAGAGTTTGATCCTTCTCGCAAAATGAAACATTTCTTCTGTATTTGTGTTTAATGAAAAAAATGTTTGCCTATAATCCAAAAATATTCCAGTGGACGTTAACGGCTTTCCCTCACCTACGCCATCTTCTTTGGCGAGCAAAGCGCTAACTCACACGACAAATACTGAACGATAAGGATTAGGCAACATGGGCAAACTGAGACTGACAATGGCGCAGGCGCTGGTGAAGTTCCTTGATAACCAGTATCTGGAGGTGGACGGCGAAGCGCAGAAATTCGTGAAAGGGATTTTTGCTATTTTTGGTCACGGCAACGTGTTGGGCTTAGGCCAGGCGCTGGAAGAGAACAGCGGCGAACTGCGGGTTTACCAGGGGCGTAATGAACAAGGCATGGCCCATGCGGCCACCGGCTTTGCCCGCCAGTCACTGCGCCGGCAGATCATTGCCTGCACTTCTTCCATCGGTCCGGGAGCGGCCAACATGATCACCGCCGCGGCGACGGCAACGGCCAACCGTATCCCGTTGTTATTACTGCCGGGCGATGTATTCGCCACCCGCCAGCCGGACCCGGTACTGCAGCAAATCGAACAGAGCTACGATCTGAGTATCACGACTAACGACGCATTTCGCGCGGTGAGTAAGTACTGGGATCGTATTATCCGCCCGGAACAGCTCATGAGCGCCTGCATTAATGCCATGCGCGTGCTGACGGATCCGGCGGAAACCGGCGCCGTCACCTTGTGTCTGCCGCAGGAGGTGCAGGGGGAAGCCTGGGATTATACCGAGTCCTTTTTTGCCCGCCGTGTCCACCGTCTGGATCGCCGTCCGCCAAGCGCGGCGCAGTTGGCGGATGCGGTAGCGGCAATTAAAGCCAGCCGTAAACCGCTCATCGTCTGCGGCGGCGGCGTGAAATATTCCGCGGCAGGCGAAGCGCTGGTGAGCTTCGCCGAACGTTACGACATCCCGTTTGCGGAAACGCAGGCCGGAAAGGGCACGGTGGTTTCATCGCATCCGCTGAACGTCGGCGGCGTTGGCGAAACGGGCTGTCTGGCTGCCAACCTGTTGGCGAAAGAAGCCGATCTGGTCATCGGTATCGGCACGCGCTTTAGCGATTTTACCACCTCCTCGAAATGGATATTCCAATCCCCGGGCGTGCGCTTTCTTAACGTTAACGTCAGTAATTTTGATGCCTGGAAGCTGGACGGCATCCCAATGCTGGCGGACGCCCGCGAGGCGCTAAGCGCGCTCAGCGCAGCGCTGGCGAACGAGTCCTGGCAGGCAGGATGGGGCGCGCAGATTGCAAGCGTGCAGAGCCGGCAGATGAAAGAGACCCAGCGCGTCTACCGGGCGGTCTGGCAGGAAACGGATTTCGTACCAGAAATTGACGACCATATTGACCGTGAATCGGTTTATCGCGAATTCCGTCAAATCACGGATTCCACCCTGACGCAAAGTAGCGTTCTTGGCCTACTGAACGAGTCGCTGGCGGCGGATGCGGTCATTGTGGCGGCGGCGGGCAGCCTGCCGGGGGATTTACAACGCGTCTGGCGCAACCGCGCGCCGAATACCTATCACGTCGAGTACGGCTACTCGTGCATGGGCTATGAGGTCAACGCCGCCCTCGGCGTTAAGCTGGCGCAGCCGCAGAGCGAAGTCTATTCGCTGGTCGGCGATGGCTCCTTCATGATGCTGCACTCTGAGCTGGTCACCTCCCTGCAGGAGCGGGCGAAGATCAACGTCATTCTGCTCGACAACATGGCGAACGGCTGCATCAACAACCTACAACTGGAACACGGTATGGATAGCTTCGGCACCGAGTTTCGCTACCGCTCGGCGGAAAACGGCCAGCTGCAGGGCGGGCTGGTACCGGTAGATTTCGCCACGATTGCTTCCGGCTACGGCTGCAAGACCTGGCGGGTCACCACCCTCGATGAGCTTCGCCACGCGCTGGATGCCGCTCGCCGTGAAACCGTCAGCACGCTTATCGACATTAAAGTACTGCCGAAAACCATGGTCCACAAATACGGTAGCTGGTGGAACGTTGGCGTGGCGCAGACGGCGCTGTCGGAACGTATCCGTAAAGTCGCTGAAATGATTAATGAAAAACGCGCCCAGGCGCGGGATTACTAACAAAGAACACGAACCCTGAACCCTACAGAACTACGGAGAGAACCATCATGTCACTCAAATTAGGTGTCATCGGCGCAGGCGCCATCGGTAAAGAACATATCCGTCGCTGCACCCAGGTCCTACAGGGGGCGACTGTGGTCGCCGTTTCCGATATCAACGCCGATAACGCCCGTGCGGCAGTAGCGCTGCCGGGCGTGCAGGCGGAAGTCTACGCCGACGGTCATGATGTGATTAAAGCCAGCGACGTTGACGCCGTGCTGGTGACCTCCTGGGATCCAACCCATGAAGAGTACACCCTGGCGGCTATTGAGGCCGGTAAGCCCGTCTTTTGCGAAAAGCCGTTGGCGATGAGCGCGGAAGGCTGCCGCCGCATCGTTGATGCTGAAATGAAAGCCGGGCGTCGCCTCGTTCAGGTCGGCTTTATGCGCCCGTACGATGAAGGCTATCTGGCGCTGAAGAAAGTCATTGATGACGGCGATATCGGCGCGCCGCTGATGCTGCGCTGCGCCCACCGCAACCAGTCGGTCGGCGAGAACTACACCACCGATATGGCGATCACCAACACCCTGATCCACGAACTGGACGTGCTGCGCTGGCTGCTAAATGACGACTACCGCTCCGTACAGGTACGCTTCCCGCGCTCGACCTCCCATACCCATGCGCGGCTGAAAGACCCACAGATCGTCTCGTTTGAAACGAAAAAGGGCACCCTGATCGACGTCGAAGTCTTCGTAAATTGCCAGTACGGCTACGACATCCAGTGCGAAGTCGTTGGCGAAACGGGCATTGCGCGCCTGCCGGAACCGTCGGCGGTGGAGATGCGTAAAGCCGCCAGCCTGTCGACAGCCATCCTTACCGACTGGAAAGACCGTTTCATCAAAGCCTACGACGTCGAACTGCAGGCATTTATCAATGATGTGAAAGCCGGCAAGCTGCAGGGCCCCTCAGCCTGGGACGGCTATGCGGCATCGGTTGCCGCCGACGCCTGTCTGAAGGCGCAAGAGTGCAACGAACCGGTAGCAGTATCGCTACCTGAGTGCCCGGCATTCTACCAACGCTAAATCCTCCTTCACCGACGTAACGTTTCAAACAGGTAACGACGATGAAAATTGCTTTTGATGTCGATGTGATTCGCGATCTCGGGATCACCAGAATGGTTCAGCAGGTGGCGGAGTGGGGCTACAAATACATTGAACAGTCGCCGCACCCGCAGATTAACCCATTCTACAAACATCCGCGCGCCAGCCGGGAGATCATGGCCGAGTATAAGCAGGCGCTGCGTGACAACGGCGTTGAACTCTCCTCGTTCATCTGCGTTTATCGCTGGTCCGGCCCGGATGAGCTGCGCCGTCAGGCGGCGGTGAAGAACTGGAAGCGGCTCATCGAAGTAGCGGTAGAGATGGGCGTGCAGGTTATCAACACCGAATTTTCTGGCGATCCTAACCAGCCGGAAATTTGCGAAGAAATGTTCTACCGCTCGATGGAAGAATTACTGCCGATATTCGAACGTGAAGGTATCCGCGTCGAAATCCAGGCCCACCCGTGGGACTTCTGCGAAGAAAACAACGAGACGGTGGATATCGTGAAGTCCTTCCGTAGCGACAACGTGAAGTACGTCTACAGCGTGCCGCACACCTTCTTCTACGACAAAGGTAAAGGTGAAGTCGAGAAGATGCTGCGCTATGCCGGTCAGGACCTGTCGCACGTGCTGATTGCCGATACCCGCAATCACACCAAACACTGCCGCTATATCGTTAATCCGCCGGGCGTTGACGCCGCCGTACATCAGCACGTCGGCGTCGGCGAGGGGGATGTCGATTTCGATGCTCTGTTCCGCACCCTGCGCGATATGCGCTTCGCTGAACAGACCTTCAAAGTTGGCGGTGAACCGATCGTCTGCACCTCGCTGTTTGGTTACCCGGAAAAGATGAAATACCAGGCCGTGGAAACGCGTGAACTTATCGAACGTGAACTGCTGCGCCGGTAAGGCGCGGCGGCAGGAGCATCAAAATGAACAAAGACAACGTCAAACTGGCTATCGCCCCTATCGGTTGGACTAACGACGATATGCCTGAGCTGGGGAGCGAAAACACCTTCCAGCAAACGGTCAGCGAAATGGCGCTGGCCGGTTTTACCGGCAGCGAAGTCGGCAGCAAATATCCGCGCGATCCGGCGGTGCTGAAGCCGATGCTGGATATTCGCGGCATGCAGATTTGCAACGCCTGGTTCAGCACCTTCTTCGCGAATGGCCAAAGAGAAAAAACCATCGATGAATTCGTTAACCACATGAATTTCCTCCATGCGATGGGCGCAAAGGTGATTGGTTGCTCTGAACAAAGCGGCAGTATCCAGGGGCTCGATAAACCGATTCTCGGCGATGTAAAACCGTGCTTTAGCGACGAAGAGTGGCAGCGGGTAGCTGAAGGTTATAACGCGCTTGGCAAGCTGGCGGCAGAGAAGGGGATGCAGGTTTGCCTACACCACCATATGGGCACCGGCATTCAGACTACCGCGGAGATCGACAAGTTTATGTCGCTGGTGGACGAACGCGTCTTCCTGCTCTACGACACCGGTCACGCCTGGTATTCAGAGGGCGGCGAGGCGCCGATGCTGGCGATCCTGAAAAAATATCTGCCGCGCATTAACCACGTGCATCTGAAAGACGTCCGCCCCGCGGTAATTGAGCAGGTGCGCCGCGAAGGGCTCTCATTCCTCGACGGCGTCAAGAAAGGCACCTTTACCGTACCGGGAGACGGCGAAATAGATTTCCGTCCGGTCTTCCAGTTGCTGGATGACTACGGCTACAAGGGGTGGATGGTAGTGGAAGCCGAACAAGACCCTGCGCTGGCGAACCCCTTCGAATACGCCGTAAAGGCGCGTAAGTACATCCGCGAAACGGCAGGAATCTGATCGTTGATGCATTTCGGGCCACACAGCTGCGTGGCCCGCTTTTTCTAAACCTCAAGAGAACCACACGAGAACGACACGTCCGTGAGGCAGGAGGCCTCTGTATTCAGACAAGAGCATATCTTCCCCCTACAAGGTAGGTTACTGGAGTCTTCTATGTCACAGGAACAATATCTCACACTCAATAAAGCGTCGGGGCCGAATAGCGACGCCCCGGCAACGCCGTTTGTTAAGATCGTTGCGTTGATTGCGACCTTAGGCGGTTTACTCTTTGGCTACGACACCGGGGTGATTTCCGGCGCCCTGCTGTTTATGGGTAAGGAACTGCATCTCACGCCCTTTACCACCGGGCTGGTGACCAGCTCGCTGCTGTTCGGCGCCGCATTCGGCGCACTGCTTTCTGGCCATCTGGCCAGCGCCGCAGGCAGAAAGAAAATCATCCTCTGGCTGGCGGTGATCTTCGCTATCGGTGCGGTGGGAACCGCCCTCGCGCCGGACGTCAACTGGATGATTTTCTTCCGCCTGGTTCTCGGCGTAGCGGTTGGCGGTGCGGCGGCAACGGTGCCGGTTTACATCGCTGAGATGGCGCCCGCCAACAAACGCGGGCAACTGGTCACGCTGCAGGAACTGATGATCGTCTCAGGCCAGCTGCTGGCCTATATCTCTAACGCCACCTTCCATGAGTTATGGGGCGGTGAAAGTACCTGGCGCTGGATGCTGGCGGTGGCGACGCTACCAGCCGTGCTGCTGTGGTTTGGCATGATGTTTATGCCCGATACCCCGCGCTGGTATGCGATGAAAGGCCGACTGGCGGAAGCGCGCCGGGTGCTGGAGCGTACGCGGCGTAAAGATGATGTCGAATGGGAGCTAATGGAGATTACGGAAACTCTCGACGAGCAGCGCAATCTTGGTAAGCCAAAAATTCGTGAAATCATGACTCCGTGGCTGTTTAAGCTGTTCATGATCGGTATAGGCGTGGCGGTTATTCAGCAGCTTACCGGCGTCAATACCATTATGTACTATGCGCCGACGGTGCTGACCTCGGTCGGTATGACCGATAACGCCGCGCTGTTCGCCACCATTGCCAACGGCGTGGTTTCGGTGCTGATGACCTTTGTCGGCATCTGGATGCTGGGGAAGATAGGTCGTCGCCCGATGACCATGATCGGCCAGTTCGGCTGTACTGCCTGCCTGGTGTTTATCGGCGCGGTGAGCTACCTGCTGCCGGAAACGGTCAATGGTCAGCCGGATGCGCTGCGCGCCTATATGGTGCTGGCGGGAATGCTGCTGTTCCTGAGCTTCCAGCAGGGGGCGCTGTCGCCGGTGACTTGGCTGCTGTTGTCGGAAATTTTCCCAACCCGGATGCGCGGGATGTTTATGGGCGGGGCGGTGTTCTCAATGTGGATTGCCAACTTCCTGATCTCGCTGTTCTTCCCGATGCTACTGTCGTGGGTCGGCCTCTCCGGAACCTTCTTTATCTTTGCGGCAATCGGTATCTTCGGCGCGATCTTCGTGATCAAATGCGTGCCGGAAACGCGCAATCGCAGCCTTGAGCAGATCGAGCACTATCTGCGTGAGAAGCTGGATACCAGCCCGGCGGGAAAAGCCTACGCGCGTAAATCCTGGGCTTCGTCGCAGGCGGATAAAATCTAAGGCTTCGCAAAAACTTTCCGGCGCATTCTGCGCTGGGGGGCGGTTGGTCACCCGGCTTGGGCGTTTACGCCGCAAGCCGGGCGCCCCGCAACAGACCTGTGCTACTTCACTTCTCCCAGCGCGGTCTTATCAACATAAGGTTTCATTAGCGCGTCAGCTTCCTTCTGTGCCGCCTGTACCGCTGCTTCCGGCGTTACTTTGGCATCGTTGACCACTGCCGCCAGTTGGTTCTCCATCGCCTTACGCACGGCGACGGTCTCCCAGGTGGAATACCACGGATGCGCGTACTTCAGCTGTTCAAGTGCGATCGCCGCCCGCGGATCCTGCTGCAGATATGCTTTCATCTCCGGCGTATCGTAAGAAGCCTTGCGCGGCGAGAAGTAGCCGGTAAAGCGGCTCCACGCGCCGTTTACCTGCGGGCTCACCAGATAAGTCAGGAACTGGTAGGCCGCTTTCTTCTGCGCGTCGTTGATGCCTTTAAAGCTCACAAGGCTGGCGCCGCCAATCGGCACCGCGCGCTGCTCTTTGGCTGGTAGCATGGCGACCCCGAGTTCAAAATCTTTACTGTTCTCGCGCATAAAGCCCAGTGCGCCGGTGCTGAGCATCGCCATGCCAAGTTTGCCGGAGAAGAATGAAGCGCTGATCTGCTTCGAATTCAGTACCCCGGAAGGCATCACTTTGTCTTTGTAGATCAGATCCTGCCAGAAGCGCAGAGCGCCGATAGCGGTCGGCGAGTTGTAATAAACCTCACCCGGATAGTC
This sequence comes from Klebsiella sp. JN_Kp121, assembly GCF_040062145.1. Taxonomy (NCBI): domain Bacteria; kingdom Pseudomonadati; phylum Pseudomonadota; class Gammaproteobacteria; order Enterobacterales; family Enterobacteriaceae; genus Klebsiella; species Klebsiella sp. JN_Kp121. Next base: position 76,088 of record NZ_JBEAHX010000010.1, on the reverse strand, counting down.
TTCATTGAAATATTTACCGCCGTTGGCCCGCACAAGCGCCGAGAAGATCCAGCCGCCGTAGTCGTCGTTGGTCGACGGCAGCATGATCCCCCACTGGCCTTTGCTCTCATCGGTCAGCTTTTTGGCATCAGACAGCAGCTCGGCCCAGGTCTGCGGTGGTTGCGCGATCCCGGCCCGATCGAACAGCGTCTTGTTGTAGTAGAGTATCGGCGTCGAGTTATGGAACGGGATCGCATAGGTGGTGCCCATCACCTGGGCGTTCTTATGCATCGCGGGCCAGAACTCCTTTTGCAGAAAATCGCCAGCCTTTTGCTCGCCATATTTAAACAGCTCATCCATCGGCAGGATCTCATCCTTCAGCGCCAGATCGGTGGTGAAGTTGGCGGACATGATCACCAGCGCCGGGGGTTGCCCGGCCTTCTGTGCGGATTCGGCTTTGATCTTGGTGGTGTCATAGTTGCCGGTGAAGATGCCGCGCACTTCGACATCCTGCTGCGACTCGTTAAAGGCTTTAATGACGCGTGTCATCTCCATCGTCAGCTTGCCGTCTACCGGAGCCGGGAACATGAAGTCTATTTTCTCTTTCGCCAGCGCCGCGCCGCTCAGGGCGAGGCTGAGCCCAACCGTCAGGGCGGTGAGGGGGTTAAACATGATTACACTCCATCAGTAAATTATGCTGGGTCTCAGCATGAAAAAGATGCACATCGGCAGGCGAGAAGCCGAGGATCAGCGATTCGCCTTTTTCAGGTACCGTGCCGCGGTGGCGGCGGCTAAAGCGAAGGGTGCCGATCGGGGTGCTGACGTGGAGCAGATAATCGGCTCCCATCAGTTCTCGTTGCAGGACGGTGCCCGGCAGGCGCAGATGGCCTTGCTCCACGCGGTCGGTAATATGTTCCGGGCGAATGCCCAGCCAGATGCGGGTCTGGCTGCGGTGGCGCGGCGGTAGCGGATGGCGTAGTTCGCCAAGCTGAACGTTGCCGTCAACGCAGGGGAGCGATAGCAGGTTCATCGCTGGCGAACCGATAAATCCGGCCACGAACAGATTGGCCGGATTGGCATACAGATATTCTGGCCGTCCTACCTGTTGCACGTGGCCGCCGTTCATCACCACGATGCGGTCAGCCATCGACATGGCCTCGGTTTGATCGTGGGTGACGTAGACGGTACTGGTTTTCAACTGCTGGTGGAGGTCCATAATGCTGTCGCGGACTTCGCTGCGCAGGCGGGCGTCGAGGTTGGACAGCGGTTCATCCATTAAGAACAGCCGCGGATTACGCACGATCGCCCGCGCCATCGCTACCCGCTGCCGTTGGCCGCCGGAGAGCTTCGCCGGTTTGCGATCGAGCAGCGCCTCCAGCTGCAGCATCTGCGCCACTTTATCTACTCTCGGCTGCCAGCCGCTTTTCTCTTCCTTGCGTACCTTCATGCCGAAGGTGATGTTGTCGCGCACCGAGAGATGTGGAAACAGCGCATAGTTCTGGAAGATCATCGCAAAATTGCGTTCGCGCGGCGTGGTGTCGGTGATGTTCTCATCATGCAGCCAGATTTCGCCTTCGCTGACCTGATCCAACCCGGCAAGCAGGCGCAGTAGGGTGCTTTTACCGCAGCCCGACGGGCCGACCAGCACCACGAATTCGCCTTCGTGAATATCAAGCGACAGCGCGCTGAGCGCGGGTTTACCGTCGAAATGTTTACTGATGTTTTGCAGACTGAGCATAGTGGTTAGCGCTCTTCCGTTGGACAACTGATGTTTTCGTCGTACAGCCACGGCCCGGCGTAGTGGGCCAGCGAGTGCTGGTAGCTCACCCACTGCTCGCCGACCTGGCGGTGCATCAGGCACGAAGCCGGCGAGAGATCGTAATACGGGCGAGTGTCTTCGTGGCAGTACGGTACCTGATGGACGGTGCCGGGGAGGGTGGAGATCAGCGCCTGGCGATACTGGGTCATGGTCAGGCTATGGTTATGGCCGCAGAAGATGCGCGTCAACGACGGGAAACGCTCCACCAGCGCCAGCAGACGGTGGCCGTTTTCGCAGGCAATCGGGTCCATCTGCGCGTTGCCCAGCGGCAGCGGCGGGTGGTGCATAAACACCGTGGCCGGTTTGTCGCCGCCGTCGAACAGCTGCGCTTCCAGCCAGCTAATGGTCTCGTCGGTCAGCCAGCCTTTTGAAGTGCCGGCGCGGCTGGAGTCGATAAACAGCAGGCGGGTAGCGAAGTCGTCAACCGCATAGCGCATATTATTGGCATCGCTACCGAGCTGTGGGCACAGCGGCTGCAGGTACTCCAGAAACAGCGCTTTATCATCGTGATTGCCGGGGATGAGATACAGCGGATAGTTCAGGCTGCCGAGGATCTGGCGGGCCACCTGATACTCCTCCGGACGGCCGCAGTTGACGATATCGCCGCTCACCACCACCGCATCCGGGCGTTCGCGCAGCGCGTTAAGTTGAGAAACCACATCAGCATTGGCGGCATTGACGTCGATAAAGCCGTACAGCTTCTCGCCGCGGCTGCGGAAATGGGTATCGGAAATGTGCGCTAACAGCATGAATAACTCCTTATTTGATCCCGGAGAAGCCGAAGCTTCGCAGGAACTGTTTCTGGAAAAGGATGAACGCCAGCATCAGCGGCAGGCAGACCATCAGCGTCCCGGCGCCGATGGTGCCCCATTGGCCGCCGGATTCAGCGCCCATGGCGAAAGAGACCAGCCCGACCGTCAGCACCTGCTTATCGGGATCGTTGAGCATCATCAGCGGCCACAGGTACTCGTTCCAGTGGTAGGTAATGCTGACGGTGGCGAAGGCCAGCACCGATGGCCAGGACATCGGCAGCAGTACGCGGAATAGCACCTCCCACCAGCGGCAGCCCTCCATCAGCGCTGCCTCTTCCAGCTCTTTCGGGATGGCGAGGAACGCCTGGCGCATCAGAAACACGCCGAACGCCGAGGTAAAGTAAGGCATCATCACGCCGGTCAGAGTGTTGAGCAGGCCGAAGGTTTTCAGAGTCAGCATGTTCGGCACCATCATCACCACCGGCATGATCATCAGCTGGACGAGGAACAGCAGAAACAGCGTTTTCTTGCCGCGAAATTCGTGGCAGGCGAAGACGTAGCCGGCGGTGGTGATGGTGAGTAGCTGCACGAAGAAAGTGCCGAAGGTAAAGATAAGGGTGTTGGCGTACAGGCTCAGCCAGTCGGCGCTGTCCCACGCGTCGCGGAAGTTATCGAGAGTCAGCGGCAGACGGGGCAGCAATGAGGCCATATCTTCGCCGAAGGTGGTGGCGCTGAACGAGGTCGCCAGCATCCAGATAAACGGGCTCACCCATAGCAGCGCCAGGCAGCACATGATTACCGTCAGGGTAAAGGGCTGTGAGCGACGCAGGCGCAACCACAGCGGACGCGCAGCGGTGGGCGAGCGGACCATCAGCGGCGAGATTTCAGCGCTCATAGTGGGCTCCTTTTTCCAGCAATTTCAGGTTAATCAGCGAGAAGGTAAACAGCCCGGCCAGCGTCAGGAAGGTGGCGGCGGAGGCTTTGCCGAGGTCGTGGGTATCCCAGGCGAGATTCTGGATGTAATAGAGCAGCACGGTCGTGGCGTTATCCGGCCCGCCGCGCGTCATCACCGCGACGTGATCAATCTGGGTAATAGAGTAAATCAGCGCGGTGGTGATAACAAAGCTCAGCGTCGGGCGCAGCAGCGGCAGCGTGACCTTAAAAAACACCTGGGTGCGGCTGGCCCCTTCCATCAGCGCCGCTTCCCGCGTCGAGGCCGGAATGCTCTGCAACCCGGCGAGGAAAAACAGCATGTAATAACCGGCGAACTTCCACACGCCAATCAGCGCCAGCGCCAGCAGCGCGCTGTTGCTGCGCCCCAGCCAGTTGTTGTTCAGCGGACCAAATAGCTTCGCCAGATAGTGATCGAGCAGGCCGAGGCCGGGCATAAAGATAAACAGCCACAGCGCGGCGGCGCTGACCATCGGGATAATCATCGGGAAGAAAAATGCGGTGCGCAGCCAGCGGTTGACGCGGTGATTCTCGCTCAGCGCCACCGCCAGCAGCAGAGCGAGCGTCACGCCGGGTACCACCGTCAGCAGGATATAGAGCAAATTATTGACCAGCGATTGCCAGAAAACGCCGTCGGCAAACAGGCGGGCGAAGTTATCCAGCCCGACGTACTGTGCGCCGTCGCTGGCCATGCGGGTATCAAACAGGCTGTCATAGACCGAACGGCCAAGCGGAAACCAGGTAAACAGCAGTAAAAACAACAGGGAAGGCGACAGTATCAGCCAGGGGAGCCAGTGCTTATTCATGGTGACGGGCGTCTCGTTCAGGCGTTTATGGAAGCCCGGATTGTGGGAAGCGATGACTACAGGGGAATGGCGGGGAGATGACGGTTTGATGAAGCAAGAAGAAAAGCGCCGGGCGCACGGGACGCCCGGCGGTAAATACCAATCAGAAGTCGGCTTTTAGTACCGCGCGATAGCGGGCTTTGCCTTCGCGCACGTGTTTCAGCGCTTCGTTAATTTGCGACATCGGGAACAGTTCGGTTGTTGGCGCCACTTTGCTACGCCCGGCGAATTTCATCAGCTTACGCAGTTCGGACGGGTTACCGGTCGCCGAGCCGGAGATGCTGCGGTCGCCGCCGATCAGGGTAAAGGCCGGTACCGGGAATGGCTTCATTACCGCACCGACGGTGTGGAAGTTGCCGCCGTAGGCCAGCGCCTGGAAGTACGGCTGCCAGTCAAGGTCCACCGCCACGGTGTTGATGATCAGATCGAACTGACCGGCCAGCGCGGTTAACGCCTGCGGATCGCGGCTGTTCACCACACGATCGGCCCCCATTGCCAGTACTTCCTGCTCTTTAGCCGGGTTGGAACTGAAAGCGGTCACTTCCGCCCCCATAGCCCGCAGCAGTTTAATCGCGATATGGCCGAGGCCGCCGATACCAATCACACCGACGCGGCTGGTGGCTGTAACGTGGTGGGTCAGCAGCGGTTTGAAGACGGTAATGCCGCCGCACAGCATCGGGCCGGCGGAAGCCAGATCGATGCTCTCCGGCAGCGGGATCACCCATTGCCAGTCGGCGCGCAGCTTATCGGCGAAGCCGCCGCGGTTCATGATGGTCGGTACCGAGCCTTCCAGGCAGTTGATCTGATTACCGCTGATACAGGCGTCGCAGTGGCCGCAGCTGCGCGCCGTCCAGCCAATACCAACCTTCTGACCAATCTTCAGCCCTTTATCCTGCGCCGCGCTGCCCAGCGCCGCCACCCGGCCAATCACCTCGTGACCGGCGACCAGCGGGTAGCTCGACATGCCCCATTCGTTGTCGATCATCGACAGGTCCGAATGACAAATCCCGCAGTACTCCACTTCGACTTCGACATCTTCCGGCAGCAGTTCGCCGGCATCGTACTCCCACAGCGACAGATCGGCGCCCGCTTCTTTGGCGGCGTAACTTTTAATGATGCTCATGTTTGTTTCCTTGGGGTTGGCGTAGTAACGAAGAAAGTGTAGAGCATGGCAACAGGCGTCGCTTGGCATTAGGAGGGGTGGATAAGCGGGCGGACCAGCCGCCCGGGAGACGGTCAGCGGCTGGCAAGCGGCCACTGATTGAGGCGGATACCGCGCTGCGGCGCGCTCTCGGCAAAATCATCCAGCACCGCCTGCACATCCGGGTCAAGATAGCCGACGTTATCGTGCTCGACGATCACCACGCTCTTTTCCGGAATTTTCGCCAGCAGCGCCAGCAGATGTGGATTGTGTAAAAAGGTCAGGTTCTGCTGGATGCGCAGCACGTAGTGGTCGTCGTAACGGGCCAACTGCAGCGAATGGCGATGGCTACGCCAGATGCTGAACGCCACCTGGGTGGCGAGGCCAATCCCGATCCCCGCCAGCATGCCGAAGCCGATAATCCCGCCAATGGTGGCAAGGAAGGGGACGTACTGTGCAGCGCCCTGGCGGAACTGTTCAATGAACAGCCGCGGCGTCGCCAGCTTATAGCCGGTGTACAGCAGCACGGCAGCGAGGCTGGCGAGCGGGATTAACGTCAGCAGGCCGCTAAACCACAGTCCGCAGATCAGTAGCAGTACGCCGTGGATAAAGATCGACAGTTTGCTCTGCGCGCCATTGCTGACGTTAACCGAACTGCGGACGATGACCGCGGTGATCGGCATCGCCCCGAGTATGCCGGAGAGCAGGTTGCCGACGCCCTGGGCGACCATTTCGCGGTTCGGCGAAGGCGGCGGATTTTGCGGACGCAGTTTTTTCAGCGCTTCCTGGCTGAGCAGGGTTTCGAGGCTGGCGACCAGCGCGAGGGTCAGCGCCACCACCCACACCGACGGATTACGCCACGCGCTCCACGCAGGAGATTCCAGCTCGCCCAGCAGATCGCCGAGGCTACCGAACTCCGGCAGGGTAATGCGCGGCAGAGCGGCAAGCTGCTGCGGCGCGGCCTGGGTCATTAATACGGTGGTGGCACAACCGAGTAGGACAGCGATCAGCGGGCCGGGGATCCAGCGCAGGCTCTTCACCCGGCGGATAAGCGGCGAACCCCACAGCCATAGCACCAGCAGGCCGCCAAGGGCGACGGCGATAGCACTGAGGGAGAAGGTGGCGTTACCCTGTACGATATCGGCGAGCCCGGTCTCTTCTGCGCTGCCAAGCGCGACGGGGATCTGCTGCATAATCAGCAGGATGCCGATCGCCGCCAGCATACCTTTGATGACGCTGGCGGGAACCAGCGAGATAAAGCGCCCGGCCCGCAGAATGCCAAACAGCAGCTGCAGCACGCCGGCCAGCACCAACGCCATCAGGAAGACGGAGAAGGAACCCAGGGATTCAATGGCGGCGACGACGATGGTGACCAGTCCGGCGGCGGGGCCGCTGACGGCGAAGTGGGAGGGGCTGAGGGCGGTGACGACCAGGCCGCCGATGATACCGGTCAGCAGACCGACAAAGGGCGGTAAGCCGCTGGCCTGGGCGATGCCGAGGCACAGCGGCAGGGCGACAAGGAAGACGACAATGCCTGCGAGAGAGTCCTGACGAAGAGTATTCATGGGGCATGCTCCTGAGGTGAGAGGTGTTCGACGAGAGTGGTCAGATGGCCGGATGTCAGATCGTAGACGCAGCCGTGCAGGCTGAGCGGCCGTCCGCTGGCGAGCAGCGTCTGTACGGGGTCACAGTCAAGCAGGCGGCTGAACTGGGCGCGAACGTTGGCCTCCACCAGGGCGTTGAGCGCTTCGGCCGCGTCGGTGTCAGTGTCAGTGGGTGTCAGATTAGCGATATCACCCTGCAGGGTATCGCGCAGCGAGCCGATGCGGCGGGCCAGCGCCGAGGACTCGTGGGCCAGCGGCATCTCCGGCAACGAGAGCGCCGCCTGTACGCCGCCGCAGCCGTAGTGGCCGCAGAGCACCACCCGTTCGACCTCGAGATAGTGGAGGGCATATTGCAGTACGCTCATAAAGTTGTCGTCGGCGGGGTCAATCATGTTAGCGATATTGCGGTGGACGAAGAGTTCGCCGGGATGGCTGCCGGTGAGCACTTCGGCGGGAACGCGGCTATCGGAGCAGCCAATCCACAGCGAATGTGGCCGCTGCCCGGCTACCAGTTTTTCAAAATATTCCGGGTCATGCTGGCACTTCTGCAGCGCCCAGCTGCGGTTACGCGCCAGTAAAGGTTTTAAGGTAGTCACAGTCTTTCTCCTGATTAAAATCACCGAGTGAAAATGTCCATCGAGACTCGTACAGCGACTAGTAAAAATAGTATTTACCGGAACTTTCACGCCTGAGGAAAATCCTGGAATAAAGAGTGAAAACAAAACTTTTCATTAATGTAAAGTTATAAAAATATTGACGTAATTAATAAATCCTTAAGGATTGCGGTAATAAGAAAAAGCGATGGGGTAGTTTTTTATGGAATATATAAATCAATTACATTAATTATTCTGGAATCTTATATTGAATGCTCGATGAAGCATAAATGCTTATGGTTGGCAGCGATAAAACGGTGGCGCGATGAGGGTGTAATGTGAGATGGGTTTGAGAAAAATTGGAGCGGGATTGTGATGTGTTGGTCGTAGGGGCAGGGAAGCGAAGGCCAGGGAGCCGGTTTGCTGCGCATTGATGGGTAAAAATGTGACGCCGCACCGCTCGTTTGTGGGATTGCGCTGTTTTTTTCAACACTTAGCACTACTGATGCACGCTGTCGCTTGCATGGTGGCTATCGACAGGTATAATCCAAAACGTTTTCCGTATCCCTTCAGTGCCGAAGTGGCGAAATCGGTAGACGCAGTTGATTCAAAATCAACCGTAGAAATACGTGCCGGTTCGAGTCCGGCCTTCGGCACCATCGGAACATCAATAGACGTCAACGGACGTCTTTTTTTGTGCCTGAAATCCAGTATCCGCAAGGCTTTCCTCGCTTTTTCACTCTACCTAAGTCAACCTGATTCAATCTACATCAACTTACTGATGTGGGTACAACTGCGGGTATATCCCGGTTCGATAATGTTTGTACCCACACAGAACCCTTGAAAGGATACTCATCATGGCTCTGAGTGATGTGAAGGTTCGTTCGGCTAAGTCTGAAGCAAAAGCCTATAAACTAACTGACGGTGAAGGCATGGTTTTGCTGGTTCACCCTAACGGTTCCAAATATTGGCGGCTTCGCTATCGCTTCGGCGGCAAAGAGAAAATGCTGGCGCTGGGGAAATACCCTGATGTGTCATTGGCAGATGCCAGAGCTCGCAGGGATGAGGCCCGTAAGCTATTAGCGAATGGCGTCGATCCCAGTGAGAACAAGAAAGCTGTTAAGGTAGAACAAGAGCAAGAAGCGATAACGTTTGAAGTGGTCGCCAGAGACTGGCACGCCAGCAATCAAAAGTGGTCTGAGTCGCACAGTGCTCGTGTATTGAAAAGTCTCGAAGACAATTTATTTGCTTCAGTTGGGAAGCGAAATATCAAAGATATTGGTACTCGTGACTTACTGGTCCCAATTAAAGCGGTGGAAAAGTCAGGACGCCTTGAAGTGGCTGCGCGTCTTCAACAGCGAACAACGGCAATAATGCGCTTTGCGGTACAGAACGGCTTAATTGATTACAATCCTGCACAAGAGATCGCTGGTGCGATCGCAACAGCTAAACGAAAGCATCGCGCTGCGCTAGATCTCAACCGCATTCCTGAGTTACTCCATCGTATTGATCGCTACTCCGGTAGGCCGTTAACTAGATTAGCCGTCGAACTCACATTGTTGGTTTTCATTCGTTCAAGCGAACTGCGTTTTGCCCGCTGGTCAGAAGTGGATTTTGAAACGGCTATGTGGACGATTCCTGGTGAGCGTGAACCACTGGAAGGTGTTAAACATTCTCAGCGTGGTTCAAAGATGCGAACACCTCATCTCGTTCCCTTGTCGCGCCAGGCGCTGGCCATTCTGGAAAAGATCAGAAGTATGAGTGGGAATCGAGAGCTGATTTTTGTGGGCGATCACGATCCGCGTCAGCCTATGAGTGAGAACACGGTGAACAAGGCGCTACGCGTAATGGGGTATGACACGAAAACGGAAGTTTGTGGACATGGTTTCAGGACAATGGCATGTAGTTCTTTGATTGAATCGGGATTGTGGTCGAGGGATGCGGTGGAGCGGCAGATGAGTCACCAGGAGCGTAGTTCTGTACGGGCAGCTTACATCCATAAGGCGGAGCATCTGGGTGAGCGTAGGCTGATGCTGCAGTGGTGGGCGGATTATCTTGATGCGAATCGCAATGAGGCCACATCACCTTATCTCTATGCAAAGATTAATGAACCCTTATCTTGATTGAATATAAACAGCCATTCAGTTATTTATCAATGAAATGGCTGTTTATACCCGTGTTGTGCGCTGTATCGTCAACGGCATTACGACCGCCAGGCAACCTTTCTCCTTAAAGGCGGAATTCAACATATTTTTATAATACTCTTTTTTGATGACTTCGCTGCGCCGGAGGCCATGTGTAACGTGGTTTAGAGTAAGTAATGTTGATGATCTACCCCGAGATAGATTCTTCTAGCCATTAATTAAAATTTATAACTGTTGGCTAACAACGCTGAACGGTTCTCTGCCAACGGTGGAGATAATCGGCTAGGTGTTGAAGGTATCATATTCTTCCAGCAACCAAGTGGATTTGCCGACATTGCTGCTCGTGCTTGTTGAGCTCATCAAAAAATTAATCGCTCGAACGCGGCTATTGGATTGGATTTTATACTGTCTATTTATCATTCAACTAAAACACATAAACCATGTTAATGATATTGTTTTTATGCTTGTTCTTCAGCTCAGTCACGGTATGATTTAACAATTCGCCCTTCAGTTTATGCTATATGACTTTGCTATAAGTAAGCAATTTTGGGAAGCATGATCAGCTATTAATAGCTTGAAATAGCTTATCAAAAGTCAACTTACTCCGGTGATATTAGACTGATATGTAACCAATATTTTTTTGTCGTGGTCGCTTCGGAAGGTAGTCGAAATCGTTAGTAAAAAAACATCAATGTTGAGGCGAAAAATAGTTGGCAGCTACTTTGATCAGGCGATGAGGAGATGTGCGTTCATGTTGTTGTTCGTCAGGGACGGTTCACCATTTATCGGAAAGGTGACTGCCCTATCACAGTGTGTGCTCAAATAGTAAACACGTTGTAGATATGGCCTATCCTGCACGGTTTTAAGACCGTCTCATTTGCTGCCGTAGTTGAAGTTGAAAAACACGCTCGGGAAAGTTAAGCAGACGCTAAGCAATGCACTACAGGAAGGTTTGTCCTCCTGAGTTCCGTCTTGCCAAGAGCATCTCTGAAAAGTGCCTCGAAAATATGATGAATATTTATCGAAAACGTTTTTGGCGTGGGAGTATGGATTACGGGTTTTGACGTTGAGCGTTTGGCTGAGTGGTTGCAGGTGCATTTATATTAAGGGGGAGAAGAATGAGAAAAAGCTGGACTATAAAGGAAGATTGTAAGCTGCTTACCTTGGTACGTCAGCACTTTTCCGCGTTGGTCAGCCATAACCGGCTGAATGCCACAATGCCATTTAGCCAGCAGCTTCACGATGCATTTGACTCACCTGATCGCGATGCCGCAGCATTGTTGTATCGACTCGAACAGGCAAAAATCCTGGGATTTGCCAGCCGTCCTGGAGGCGATCCCACTAAACAGCGGTTTCGCTGTCTGATAAACAATGATTTGGCGCTATACGATTATAGCCTCACCTTTCCCACTCTCAAAAAAGCATTGCATCCAGATACCGTTGCAGCAGCACTAAACCACTTCACGAATAGCAATCCACACGAACCACTGTCCAATACTATCAATGAAATTGCAAAAGCCTTGCATCTTTCCTCCATGCAGATAGAAAAGCTTCTGATCGACAGTGGCCAAATAACCATCAATAGTTACCGTGAGTGTGAGCGTGTTGGAGAGATAACTATCAATAATAATCTGCAAGATCTTATCTCCAGGCAAATTCCTGACATAACGCTGGTTGAAGATATTAACGCTTGCCGCGCCCAAGTCTCTCAACTTTACCACGTGCATGAACGTGATGGTGCTGAGGTCATATTCAGTTCCGATGGTACGGGATTCGGCAAAAGTTATGGCGTAATTCAAGGGTATGTCGAATATCTAGAGTGTTTCGCCAAAAACCAAAAGTCAGATGATCTGTTTCCCGAAGGTGGCTTTACCAACCTGCTGTTCATGTCGCCGCAAAAATCACAAATCGACTTGGATAGCAGCCAGAAAGACAAAATTCTGGCTTCTGGCGGCGAATTCATTTGCGTTCTCTCTCGTAAGGATATTGCCGATCTCGACTTCATGGACTGGGCCACGGGCTTGAAAAATCGCGACCGCTATATTCAGTGGTACGAAGGGGCGAAAGGTAGCAAATATATTGGCAGCGCAATGCGTTCGCTCAATTACCATGTCTCACAAATTGATCGCTGTGAAGAGCAGTTAAAAAAGCTGACAACATACGGTTCTCAGGATACCAACTACGAAAGAGAAATTCTTGAAGAGCAGCTAAAAAACTGTCGTCATAGTATCCGCAATACGATTGAGTCAGCCTGTAAATTACTATTTGGACCAGATAGTGAAAAAGCTTCCATTAAAGAGTACATTCGTCGCGGGCTCCAGGCGCGCCAAGAGCGAATGCAACACGTGGAGACAGCACGAAAACCAAGCAAGTCTGAACTAAGCGTACACGAAGTCTACTTCGAGCTTATCAAACAGGTATTGCCTTTCGAAGTTTGCCAGTACCGCCCGTCGGTGCTATTAATGACTACAAATAAGTTCGACACATCAACTTACCGACTGGCGCCTCGTCAGCGAGGTGAAGGCGTGCGTTTTGAGTCCGTAGGTTTCGACTTGCTGATTGGCGGCAAGCTGACTCCCAAAGATCCACAGATCAGCACCGTTGCGGCAGCTGGCCATACCGGGCAGGTTGCCTATCTTCGTGATGAACACTTCAGAAGTAATCCAGACTGCCCTTTTCGCCAGAAAAATATTCGCTTTACGGTAATCATTGATGAACTACATGAAGCCTACACCCGCCTTGAAGAAACATGCCATGTAAAGCTAATCACACAGGAAAATAATCTGGCGCATGTTATCTCTGTCGCGGGACGTATTCACAATGCGGTACTCAGCCTGGAGCGCCGGAAAAAGCCCAAAGAAGCGCAAACGACCTTTGAGCAAGAGATGGTCAAATTCATCACCATCCTTCGAGATCTACTGGCGAAAAAGTGCGAATTATCACCCGGTACGACGCTGGGCTCGATACTGGAGATGTTTCGCGACCAGTTAGGAGCATTCGAAGTTAACGGCGACGCCGCCGAACGCATCATTTCCATTACCCGGAATGTGTTCAGCTTTAACCCCAAAATGTACGTTAATGAAGAGGGGCTGAAACGTATTCGTATGCGCAACAGCGAAGGCGACATAACGCGCACCGAGCTGTATTACGAAGTCGAAAATGATGCCAGCGACACCAATCCCACCCTGCACGATCTGTTCCAATTGGTCTCCGTCATCCTCGCCGCCTGTTCTGATATCACCAACCGACACTTTAAGCGCTGGGTAAAAAATGGTGGCCAGGATAACTCCAGCAGCCAGAATACACCCTTGGGCCAATTTGTTGACGCAGCCAATAATGTAGCTGGAGTGGTGCGACATATCTTCGATCGCACCACCGATAAAAACTTGTTGATTGATCATTTCTACACTTATCTGCAACCCAAAACTGTATTCACGATGACGCCGATAGTTGAACTCAATTACGTGAACAGTGGAGCCGAGCGTACAATTATTCTGGCGTTCGAGATGGATCTGGTACAAGAGTTGCCTGAAGCCATGCTGCTACGTTTATTAACGGGCACGCACAATAAAGTGATTGGACTTAGCGCCACCAGTGGTTTTAGCCACACCAAAAACGGTAACTTCAATCGTCACTTCCTGGAGCGCTATAGCCGTGACCTTGGCTATCGAGTCATTGAACGTAAAAAAACAGATATCGATACGCTTAGAGCACTACGCGCGTTGAGAGCCAGTATCCGCAACGTCGACTTCAGGGTGTTCGATGATAAGCAGTTAAAATTGACCGATATCTACCAAAATTGTGAGATCTATAGCAGGACGTATGACAACTTTTTTGACGCGCTGAAGAAACCGCTGGAGTACGACCTGAAAAATGCCTATAAACGGCGTCAGTACCAGCGGGAACTTGAAGCGTTATTGCTTGCCGCCTACGAGGGTAAAAACAGCCTGATTTTGTCCCTTTCAGGGACATTTAAGCGGGCCTTTATCAGCGCCTGGCGCACTCATCAATCAGCCTGGCGTCAGCAGTACGGTATGCACTCCCGGTGCGATGAAAAAACGGATAACGATAAGAAACATGACCAGATCCTGACCTTTACCCCATTCAAAGGGCGTCACACAGTCCATTTAGTCTTTTTCGATTCACCACTGGCTAATGTCGAAGATATTAGGCAAGAAACCTATCTCCAGAACAGCAATACCGTACTGGTATTTATGAGCAGCTACAAAAGTGCAGGCACCGGCCTCAACTACTTTGTGAAATACCATGACGGCGATATTAATGATATCAATGCACCACGTCTGGATGTCGATTTTGAGCGCTTAGTGCTCATCAACTCCTCGTTTTACAGCGAAGTAAAGGACAACAGCGGCAACCTTAATACATTACCTAACTACGTTACCGTGCTTAAACACTACGCTGATGACGATATTACCGTCCACAAGCTGGCCGATTTCAACGTTAATTTCGCCCACGGCGAAAACTATCGCCTGTTAATGGCCGAACATGATATGAGCTTATTCAAAGTCGTCGTGCAGGCCGTAGGGCGAGTCGAGCGTCGCGACACTCTATTGAAAACAGAAATCTTTTTACCTCGCGATGTGTTCCGTAATGTTGCATTCCAGTTCGCCGCTCTCAGTGAAGATAGCGGTAACGAGGTAGTATCAGAAAGCATGTCCTTGCTTAACCACCGCCTAATGGAGGAGTGCGAAAAGCTGAGTCAGAACCAGTCATTTAGTGATGCAGAACAGCGGTATGCGTTTGAACAGGCTATCGTAGAAAATGGTCGCCGCATCGATGCTGTTCATAAGCGAGTCCTGAAAACCGACTGGATAAATCAGGTACGCGCCGGCAACCTTGAATATCTCGAATTGTGTAATTTATTCCGCGATTCTGACTCCTTTACCGATCCCATGCGTTGGCTGGAAAAACTTCAGGCTAATTCCTTGTATGCCGCCAATCGGCAAATGCAGTCAATCCACCACGCCCTGTTTATCGACCGCCATCAGGGCAACCAAACTATTTTACTTTGCCACAAACGCGGCCCGGATGGACTTGTCCACAGAGATTATTCCGCCCTGTCGGATTTCGCTGGCGGCGCAAGAGAGTACCGGCCTGAGCTCACCCTCTTTCCGCAGTATAGAAACGATGTCGATTTTACCCCCGGCAACCTGGTCGGCGAGTTGATTCGTGAATGTGACAACATCCAGGAAACGGCATTCAAAAAATGGGTACCCAACCCCAGGCTAGTTCCGTTGCTCAAAGGCAATGTCGGTGAATATCTCTTCGATAAAGTGCTAAAAAGCTATGGCGTTACCCCACTTTCTGATCAACAGGTGTTTGAACGCCTTGAACCGCTAGTATATGAGTTTTTTGACCGCTTTATTGAAGTGGGTAACGACCTGCTCTGCATCGACGTTAAACGCTGGGCGACGCAGTTGGATGATTTAACGCGGGCAGAAGAAACGCTTGAGAAAAGCAACAACAAGATTCGCCAGATCCGTAATATCACCAGCCAAAAGGCAGATACAGAGGGGCAGAAACAGCTTCAGGCTGTGCTGTCAGGCCGTTACGAACGCATTCGATTTGTCTATCTGAACGTCGCCTACAGCCAGAACCCCAATAATCTGATGTGGCAAGATAACGTGGATCACACGATCCACTACCTTAACCTGTTGCAAACCGACTACCAGTACTATCAGCCCAAAAATCGAGAGAGCGGACGAGCTCAGGAAAACTCGAAACTGAGCATGACATTGGACATTAACCCAATGTTACTAACCCTGCTGGGTGTAGAAAAGTTGCCGACTAAAGGAAAAGTCTCATGATCCCTAATCTGAATGAACTGACGGATACTCCGATTGCCCGAACCAATTTGATCAAGCTTGAAGAAGATCAGCTGACGACTATCCAGCGTCTCTTGGCCCCTATATCTAATATCTATACGATAGACTTTATGGTTCAGCGCTTTACTAAAGAGCGAAAAGAAAAATCCGCTGATTACTATGCGCGAATTCATCAGGAGGTAAAATCTTGCGTGCGGCAGAAGCTTGGGCTGGAAGCCGGGCAGGAGGTAAAATATGAACTGCATTGCTTACCAAATTACCATCACGTCTTTTTTTTCCTGGCGCCTGCAACTAACCCGAACAGTCAGGCTCATAGGACGTTGGCAGAACGTATTGAAACGCTTTGTCAGCAACTCACCGCTGAAAATCATGACCTATCTCGCCTGATTCAGGGATTATTTAGCCTGCATTTGAAAATGGTAATGCTGGAAAAAGCCAGTGAGCGCTTTTCGGTATCGCCGACTTACTTCAACTCAACGCTTTACCTTAACGCTCGTCTGAGTCAGCCCGTCACACAAAAAAAAGGCATCGGGGTGATGGAAGCCTTTGAGCTCGACATTTATGCCTCAGAATATAATGAACTCGCTTTTACCCTGCACAAACGAAAATTCTTGGTCGAACCGGCGGATGAGATGCACCTATCCCTGGACGATACCAGCGTGTGGTTTAGCATCGATAATCGTCGGCTTAAAGCTCGGCGCAAACTTGATGCCCGTGATAGCAAACTGGATTTTTTTCGTGAGCGCAGCGGTTATGGCGAATGCCAAGCCTATACCTATAACGTGGTCATGAATGCTGCCTGCGAGCGGCTCAGTGAACTAGAGATCCCCCATCAACCTATCCCATTTCAGGCTACACACGAGGTCAATCAGTTTGCTACCGACCTCGATCAACAGCTGGCTAATACGCTGTTGGTGGTTAATAACGGCGTCGAATTCAGCGTCACGCAAGAAGCTTATTTCTTTGATGCATTAGCCAACCAGTTCCCCGGGTATCAACTCTGGTCTCTGGCATCGCTTAAACATTCCCGACAAACCGGATTTGCTGAGCTGCCTGCTAATACATCTATTCTGGTACTCAATGCGGTAGAGGAAGAACGAAGCAACAGCATCCGGCAGCAAGAGAATGAATCTGTTGAGTACAATGATTTCTATTCAGCCTTTGCCGACGCCCGAAAACAACCTGAACTCAACTGGGATATTTATACCCAGCTTAAGTTAGATCGTTTGCAAGGGTGGCTAAATCAACAACCACTGCCTGTGGTTTTACAAGGAATGAACATTGATCGTAAGTTGCTGGATGCGATTGATTTTATTAATGAACAATTGATAAGCAACCCTGCTCAATACGAAATCGAACTTACGAAACCACACAGTCGTCTCAAGTCAGCAGTTACCTTATTGAAAAGTAAGGTACGCCGAACGAAAACTGAACTATGGTTCAAAGAGAGCTTACTCAATCAACATCACATTCCACTGCCAGACTTGGCGAACGGGCACTATACCGCCTATGCGGTACGCAAAACGAAAAGTAATATCCACCTGCTTGGGTATGTTGAACTAAAAATAGAGCACGGCCAACTTAGGGTGGTTGATACCGGGATCGTCGAAGGTGAATTCGAGTATCTATCTGTTGATCATCCAGCTCTGGGACGACTAAAGAAATTATTCGATAAAAGCTTCTATCTCTACGACCATACAGCAGATGTGCTGCTTACCACCTATAACAGCTCCCGCGTGCCGCGCCTGATTGGCCCGGCGCAATTTAATATCGTCGATTCATACGCTTATCAGGAACAAGAAAAAGCGCTGGCGGAGCGTCAAGGTGATAAATTTAACGGGTATACTATCACCCGCTCAGCAAAATTGGAGCAAAACGTACTGCCCTATCTGATATCACCGGGCCGCTCGAAATACGACTCGTTGACTAAAACTCAAAAGATGAAGCATCACCATATTTACCTGCAACCGCATGAGAATGGAGTGTTTGTTCTGGTAAGCGATGCTCAGCCTACAAATCCTACTATTGCACGGCCTAACCTGGTAGAAAATCTGCTGATATGGGATGCCCAAGGTAAGGCCGTAGATGTATTTAATCACCCGTTAACTGGTGCTTACCTCAATAGCTTCACCCTGGATATGCTAAGGAGCGGCGAAAGTAGTAAGAGTTCGATTTTTGCCAAGCTTTCACGATTGATGGTTGAGAACTAACACGGTCTATAACCTTCGTCCCTTAATCACGAATTCTCCCCCACCGACTCAGTGTGGGGGAGTTGACCCAGCTCACTTTTTAACTATCGTTGTTTGAAATTTATGCGTGATTTCTGCGCATTACATTCCATTTTATCCCCCTGACGCTGCCCTTCATGTTATCTTTAAGGCCCTCTTTTTTATCGCAGTGTGCCGCACCACATCGCTCGGGATAGTGTTACCGCCACTGCCTCATACAGACAGAAAAACCGATGAATAAGCAAAATTATGCACCTGGGATGCGGGTGGTTATTCGTGATGCAGAGTGGCGCATTCGCCGGGCGGATGACAGCGGAGATGGTGGTCACCTGCTGACCTGTGATGGAATTTCGGAGCTGGTACGCGGTAAAGAAGGGCTATTTCTGACAAAGCTGGAGCAAAAAGTCGAGATTCTCGATCCAGCAAAAACAAATCTGGTGGAAGATGAGTCAGCCAATTACCAGGCCGCTCAGTTGTACATAGAGGGCCAGCTACGCCAACGCGTCCCGACTGACAGCAAAGTCCATTTTGGGCATCAGGCTGCGATGGACTCCATGCCCTTTCAGCTCGATCCCACGCGCATGGCACTGGCACAGCCGCGCCAGCGGATATTAATTGCTGATGCGGTAGGGCTGGGTAAAACGCTGGAAGCTGGTATCCTGGTTTCAGAGCTGATTCGCCGTGGACGTGGCAAACGCATTCTAGTGCTGGCGGTTAAATCCATGCTCACGCAATTCCAGAAAGAGTTCTGGAGCCGTTTTGCTATTCCGTTGACGCGACTTGACTCCGCTGGTTTACAAAAGGTGCGTAACCGCATCCCAACCAACCACAACCCGTTCCACTATTTCGATAAGACCATTATCTCCATCGATACTCTGAAACAAGACATCGAATATCGCCACCACCTGGAAAACGCCTGGTGGGATATTATTGTTATCGATGAAGCACATAACGTCGCTCAACGTGGGACCAGTTCCTTACGCAGCAAACTGGCAAAATTGCTCTCCGGGCGTAGCGATACGCTGATTATGCTCTCGGCCACGCCGCATGACGGTAAGGCTGAAAGTTTTGCTAGCCTGATGAACATGCTCGACCCGACGGCCATTGCTAATCCTAAAGAGTATGAATACGCCGATTTTGCCGATAAAAATCTGGTTGTGCGTCGCTTCAAAAAAGACGTAAAAGATCAGATGGCTGGTGAGTTTCCGGAACGTAATATCGTCAAATTGATGCGCCCGGCAACCGGAGCTGAAGAGGAAGCCTACCGCCGATTGGTTGAGAGTCAGTTCCGTGACGATGATGATGAAGACTCGCTGTCAAATAAAGGCCACCTGTTCAAAATTACGCTCGAAAAAGCGTTGTTCTCCAGTCCAATGGCATGTGCCAGCGTGGTGGCTAACCGCCTGAAGCGGCTTGAGAACCGCAAAGAAATAAACAGTCAGAGCCAGATTAACGAATTAGAGTCACTGCTGCTGGCGCTCAATAATATTGATGCCAGCCAGTTCAGCAAGTATCAGTTGTTGCTGGAGACCATCCGTAACGATCTCTGCTGGAAAGCGAATAACACGGAAGATCGTCTGGTGATCTTTACCGAGGGTATCAAAACGCTCGAGTTCCTTGAGCAGCAACTGCGCTCCGATCTCAAGCTGAAAGACGATCAAATTGCCACGTTGCGAGGCGATCAGGGCGATACAGTTCTGATGGAAACCGTCGAAGCGTTTGGCAAAACCCAGTCTCCGCTACGCCTGCTCATCTGCTCGGATGTGGCGTCTGAAGGTATCAACCTGCATCACCTCAGCCATAAAATGATTCACTTCGATATTCCGTGGTCGCTGATGGTATTCCAGCAGCGTAACGGACGTATTGACCGCTATGGGCAAAAACACCAACCACAGATCCGCTACTTGCTGACTGAAGCCAGCGAACCGCAGATCAATGGTGATATGCGTGTGCTGGAAGTGCTGATCAATAAAGACGAACAGGCACAGAAGAATATTGGCGACAGTTCCGAATTTACCGGCAAATTTACCCAAGAAGAGGAAGAGGAGCAGGTTGCTGAATTCATGATGCAGGACGATGGCGCCAGCCTGTTCGACGACCTGTTGAATAGCAATGTCACTGAAAATTCTGAACACGACCTGTTTGGCGAAATCTGCAGCGCAGTGTCCAGCGATGCTTCGATCGTGACCGAAAGCGACATTAGTCTGTTTGATAATGAGCAGGCATACTGCGAAAAAGCGCTAGGCTATCTGAAGGCCTGCGGCCAGACCGTGCAATACAATACCTTGCCTGATAACACCTTATCGCTGGTCGCACCGGAGGAGTTACGCCGTCGCTTTAACCAGTTACCGCCGGAAATTGCGCCGGAAAACTGGCAGCTTTATCTAAGCCAGGACAAAACCGTTATCACGGAAGCCATTTCGCGTGCGCGCGGTGAGCAACATGCCTGGCCCGATGTGCAGTATCTCTGGCAAATTAACCCGGTCGTGCAGTGGTTAGACGACAAAATTCAGTCTGCCTTTGGTCGCCACCAGGCTCCGGTGATGCGCCTGCCGCACCTGTTTGAACCTGATGAGGATCATTTCATCCTTTCCGGGTTGTTCCCGAACCGTAAGTCGCACCCGATGGTGAACCCGTGGCTGGTGGTGAGCTTTAACCGCGAAACGTTAAGCGGTAGCCTGCCTTTTGCTGAGTTCCTGAAACGACATCCGCAACTGAGAAGCAAACTGACTAACAGTGGTGGTAAAGATCGTAACCACCAGCGCCAGCAGGATCTGCTGGAAGCGGCAATCTCCCATGCGCGGGATGTGTTTGTTCACGATCGAAATGCTTTTGAGGAGCATATCAATCAGCAGCTCAATGAACATCTACAAAAGCTGGAGGTTCTGCGTGGGCGTCAGCTGAGTCAACTGGAGCTGGATTTTGCCGATAATAAACAGCTGCTTTCAGTGAAACAGAACCGCAAAGAACAACGTCAGCGCGAAATCGAACACAATTTTGACAGCTATATCCAATGGATTGAGGACACCATGACCACCGAAAAAGAGCCCTACATCCAGGTTATTGCAGTAATCACCGGAGCGGAGGGCTAATTATGGCGCTGGTCGGTATTAATAACGAAAACGAATTTTACTCTAACCACTATTTGGGCGAAGTCTTTACCAGCGATATTCGCGATGTCCTGGAATCCTGGATTGAGCAGGAAAATGCCGCTCGTGAAGCTGAACGCGCTGCCCGTGAACAGGGCAAAGAGGTTGAGGCGGGCTACCGCGCGCCGTGGAACCAGCTTAACAGCCTGGCGACAGAGTTTTTCCGCAAACTCACTGATCATGAAAAACAGCGCCAGATCCCGCAGCGTCTTGCCGATCAGCGCACTCGCTGGCAGCCGCTGTTAAAGGCATTGGGTTATGAACTCAATCCGCACATTCAGATGCTGGATGACGATACGCCTTTGCCGGTACTGGCTCGTTACAACAGTACCGACGGCAGCCCGTGGCTGTGGATTGTTGAAGCACATGATCAGGATGAAGGAACGCTGGATCCGCTGGCGCTGTCGCTGCTGACCGCGCAGTTCCCGGCAGATACCGATAAACATAAGCGCGACAGTCTGCGTAAAAAAGCGAACGGCGAATACCGTAGCTGGCAGGATCTGCTCTCCACGGTGGTCTTCACGCAAAATGAACCGCCGCGTTTTGTACTGCTGCTTGGCAATCGCCAGCTGTTATTGCTGGATCGTACTAAGTGGGCGCAAAACCGTCTGCTGCGTTTTGATTTTGAAGAAATTTTAAGCCGTCGTGAAACGGATACGTTGAAAGCGACGTCGGTGTTGTTACACAAAGACTCGCTGTTACCCGGCAGCGGTGCGCCATATCTCGATTCGCTGGATGACAATTCGCACAAACATGCGTTTGGCGTGTCGGAAGATCTGAAATATGCCCTGCGTGAGAGCATTGAGCTGTTGGGCAATGAAGCGATGCGTTATCTCATCAACAACGAGCTGGCCTATTACACCGGGAAACGAGCTATTAACCCGGATGAGTTGAGCCGCGAATGCCTGCGGTATATGTATCGTCTGTTGTTCCTGTTCTATATCGAAGCGCGCCCGGAGCTGGGCTATGCGCCGATGACCGCCAAAACCTATCTGCAGGGCTACAGTCTGGAAACGCTGCGCGATCTTGAGATGATTCCGCTGACCAGCGAAGAAGATCGTAACGGGCGCTACTTCCACGATAGCCTGAATATGCTGTTCAAGCTGGTACGTGACGGCTATAGCGGAGGCGTGAAAATGCAGAGCGACCTGGAGAGCGGCGACCGGATCACTATTCACAGCCATCAGTTCAGCGTGCCGCGTCTGGAAAGCCATCTGTTTGACGCGAATAACACCCGCATTCTTAACCGCGTGGTGTTTCGCAACGAAACCCTGCAACAAATTATTCAGGCGATGTCGTTAAGCCGCCCGGGTAAAGGACGTTTTAACCGTCGGGGGCGTATATCCTATCGCCAGCTGGGTATTAACCAGTTAGGTGCAGTGTATGAAGCGCTGCTCTCTTATCGAGGTTTCTTTGCCAGTCATGACCTCTACGAGGTGAAAAAAGCTGGAGAAGAGTTTAACGAGCTGGAGACGGGCTATTTCGTCAGCAAAGACGAGATCGGTAAATACCACGACGACGAGAAGGTCTACGAAAAAGACGGCAGCCTGCGTATTCACCGTAAAGGCAGTTTTATCTATCGCATGGCCGGGCGCGACCGCGAAAAATCCGCCTCTTACTACACCCCGGAAGTGTTGACTCGCTCATTAGTCAAATATGCCCTGAAAGAGCTGTTTAAAGAGCAGATTGATCCGATTACCGATCTGCACGCCAAAGCCGACGCAATATTAAACCTCACCGTGTGCGAACCGGCGATGGGCAGCGCAGCGTTCCTTAACGAAGCCATCAACCAGCTGGCGGAAGCTTACCTGTTCCACAAACAGCAGGCGGAAGGTCGCCGCATTCCTCAGGATCGCTACACCCAGGAGCTGCAACGGGTGAAAATGTACATTGCCGACAACAACGTATTCGGCGTGGACTTAAACCCCGTGGCGGTGGAGCTGGCGGAAGTGTCGCTGTGGCTGAACGCCATCAGTGGCGATGCATTTGTACCGTGGTTTGGCTACCAGCTGCACTGCGGCAACTCGCTGGTTGGCGCACGTCGTCAGGTGTTCAACAAGAGCGAGCTGACCTACAAAAAAGCGAAAGATCCGAGCTGGCTTAACAGCGAACCGGCCGAGCTGGCGATGAATATTCCACGCGAAGATAAGCAGATTTTCCACTTCCTGCTCCCGGACAGCGGCATGGCCAACTACAGCGACAAAACCGTTAAGCAGCGCTATCCGGATGAT
Organism: Klebsiella sp. JN_Kp121; assembly: GCF_040062145.1. Lineage (NCBI taxonomy): Bacteria > Pseudomonadati > Pseudomonadota > Gammaproteobacteria > Enterobacterales > Enterobacteriaceae > Klebsiella > Klebsiella sp. JN_Kp121. Next base: position 52,806 of record NZ_JBEAHX010000010.1, on the reverse strand, counting down.
TTCAAAGCGTTGGACAGCTGGCGCAAAGAGTTTACCAAAAGCTTTGCACCGCATGAGATTGTTGATGTGCAGCGCATCAGCGGCAAAGTGGAAGCGCTCTGGAACACATTCCGTCAGCAGCTGAAAGCCGAGCGCCAGAAAACCGCCGACAATTATCCGGTTTGGCCTGCGGAAAATACGACCCAAGCCCGCTCTTCTTTAAGCAGTAAAGATGAAACCTTCAGCGGCCGCCTCGAAGATAACAGTACCTATCAGAAACTGCGCTGGGTGATGGACTACTGGTGTGCGCTATGGTTCTGGCCAATCGACAAAGTGGATGAACTGCCGGATCGCGGTATGTGGCTGATGGAGATGGAGACTCTGCTCGATGGTATTGTCGTCACGGAAAGAGTCACTGAAGTTGCAGAGCAGGCCACCGGCAATCTGTTTGCCGACGAGGATATTGTGCGTGAAGAATCTTCGCTGTTTTCCGGTGCAGGCCGCCTGAAAACTGAAGTACTGTTCCGTCATTTGCCGCGTTTGGCGATTGTTGATGCGCTGAAGAAGCAACATCGTTTCTTCCATTGGGATCTGGAGTTTTGTGATTTGTTTGCCGAACGCGGCGGCTTTGACCTGATGCTCGGAAACCCGCCGTGGCTGAAAGTTGAATGGCAGGAAGCGGGCGTGCTGGGCGACTATGAGCCGGAGTTTGTTCTAGGCCGATTGAGTGCTTCGAAGTTGGCGACATTGCGTCATGAAACCTTCAATCGAATTCCGCTGCTCGAAAATGCTTGGCGCAGCGAGTATGAAGGCTGTGAGGGGATGCAGAACTTCCTGAATGCGCAGCAGAACTACCCTGTACTGCGCGGTGTGCAGACTAATCTGTATAAATGCTTCCTGCCGCAGGCATGGCGCTTAGGGGCGCAGAAAGGTGTGGCAGGTTTCCTGCATCCGGAGGGTATCTATGACGATCCTAAAGGCGGGCAGTTGCGTGCGTCGGTGTATCCGAGGTTGAGGGCGCATTTTCAGTTTGCGAATGCTTATTTATTATTCAATGAAGTACATGATCAAACTCGGTTTGGTATAAATGTTTATGGGCCTTACCAACAAAGTATTAGCTTTGTTTCGATGGCTAATGTGTTTCTTCCTCAAACTATAGATGCATCATTTGCGCACAAAAATTACTCTGAGCAGGTTCCGGGGATTAAGTTTGATAGCGCTCTTGAGGCAGGCTCATCGGTTCTATGGAATAATAATGGCCATAATTCTAGACTTATAAATGTTGGTTCGAAAGAACTTACGTTATTTGCTCGTCTGTATGACAGCGAAGGAACTCCTGCATGGCGGGCTCGTTTACCAGCTTTGCACGCAGAACAGCTTGTTGCTGTGCTGGAAAAGTTTGCTAATCAGCCGAAGAGATTGGGTGATTTACAGGGGCAATATTTATCCCTGGAAATGTGGCATGAAACAAACCAGCAGAAAGACGGCACTATTGAACGTAAGACACAGTTCCCTGAGGATGCATCACAATGGGTATTGTCTGGCCCGCACTTCTTTGTTGGAACACCGTTCTACAAGACGCCACGCCAAAACTGTACGTTAAACAGCGATTATGACTGCCTGGACCTGCTAACATTGCCCGACGATTACCTGCCGCGTACTAACTATATGCCAGCATGTGATGTGCAGGAGTATGCCAAACGTACTCCACGAGTGACTTGGACTGAACCAGGTGAAGACGAGCCGAGGAAGGTGACGGATTATTATCGTTACGTTGCCAGAAAAATGCTGAGCCAGTCTGGTGAAAGAACTCTAATTCCAACGCTTATACCACCTGCAGTAGGGCATATAGACGGTTGTTTCTCGGCGGTTTTCAGCGATGCTCATCGCCTGACATTATTTACAACGGCATCACTGTCCATCGCATTTGATTTTTGGGTTAAAAGTACAGGTAAATCAAACTTTAGAGATGAACTACTAAAACTGATGCCTTTGGTTTGCGAAGCTGAAAGGCAATTAGTCGCACGCGGCTTAACATTGATGGGTGTAGGTACCGCTTATACTAATCTCTGGAAATCTTGTTATAACCCAGATTTCAACACCCAGCGCTGGAGCCGCAATCTCCCGCAACTTCCACAAGATTTCTTCGCCAATCTGACCCCTGAGTGGCAGCGTGATTGCGCCTTACGCTCTGACTACAGTCGCCGTCAGGCGCTGGTGGAAATCGACGTGCTGGTAGCACAGGCGCTGGGTTTAACCCTCGAAGAGCTGCTGACTTTATATCGCGTCCAGTTCCCGGTAATGCGTCAGTACGAAGCCGATACCTGGTACGATCAAAACGGCCGCATTATTTTTACCCCAAGCAAAGGGCTGGTGGGCGTCGGCCTGCCGCGTACCGCGCGTAAAGCGGACCTGAAAAACGGTTTTGTCTTTGATGTCGACAGCCCTGAATGGACCAGCGGCGACTGCACCGATCAAGCCATCGGCTGGGATGATGTCAAGCATCTGCAAACCGGTACCGTTAGCGTCACTTTTGATGACTATACCCGAAGCGACGAAGGCGAGCGCCGAACCGTCACTTGGCAGGCTCCGTTTATCAAACCCGACCGCGAAGATGATTACAAAGTGGCCTGGGCATTTTTTGCACAAGATAAGGAGAGCGCCTGATGCTGCCTTCTGTTGTCAGTCGGCAGGTTGCCGACAGCGTTGCTTCCTTTTTACGGGCAGCCTTCCCGCTTAACAGCCCACTGTTTAATGGTGAAGAAAACAATAACGTCTCGATGCTGGAGCAATTTCTGGCCCAGCCGGAAACGCTGCTGAAAGGGCCGTATCTTTCCGCTCAGCTGCCGTTTCGCAAAAGTGACTTACCGCTGAACTTCTTCCCTAACCTGACGCTGCCGTTCCCACCGCACGCTCATCAGGCACAGGCGTTCCAGCGCCTGGGTATCGAGGTGCCTCTGCCGACGCTGGTGGCGACCGGGACGGGTTCCGGTAAAACGGAATGTTTCATGTTCCCGCTGCTTAACCATTGTGCTGGGGCATCAGAGGCCGGTGTTAAAGCGATCATCATTTATCCAATGAACGCCTTGGCAACCGATCAGGCCAGCCGTTTCGCTAAAACCATCTCCAGCGATCCGCAACTACATGGCAAAGTGACTGTCGGCCTGTTTGTCGGCGACAGTGAAATTGAGCCCAGCAAAAAGATGTCTGCAGATAAAGTCATCACCTGCAAACATACCCTGCGTGAGAACCCGCCGGATATCCTGCTGACCAACTATAAGATGCTGGATTACCTGCTGATGCGCCCCGGCGATCAAAAGCTCTGGCGCTACAACCAGCTAGGGTCGCTACGTTATCTGGTGGTGGATGAACTGCATACGTTTGATGGTGCGCAGGGGTCGGATCTGGCCTGTCTGGTGCGCCGCTTAAAGCATCATATCGGTGTCGATGACAAGCGTTTTGCCTGCGTGGGGACGTCGGCTACCGTAGGTGACGAACTGGGACAACTACTCGATTACGCGAAAACGATCTTTGATCAGCCATTTGGTGATGACGCGGTTATTCGAGAAGATCGCTATACGGCGGCAGAGTATCTGCAAGGTTATACCATCGAGTACAGTCAGTATCCGGGCCAGGAGGCCAGCGCTGTGCTGGATCCGCAAGCGTACGCCAGCCCGGTAGACTATCTGAACGGACAAATTCCGCTGTGGTTCCCGGATAGTTCACTGCAATTACCTGCCGATCTGGACAGCGATCTCGGACGTGAAAAGCGTATTGAGTTGGGCTCATTGTTACGCCGCCACAGCATCCTGCACGTGCTGCTGGAGGATTTGCAGGGCGGTATTTTGTCGGAACAGCAGTGCCTGGAAAATCTCCAGGTGATGCTGGCGGAAAGCGCCGGGCATGCAACCCGCGTGCTGCAAAGCATTCTGGCACTAATTGCCCAGGCACGCCTGGAGGTTCCAGAAAAACAGGAAGATCGGGAAAAGCGCCTACAGGCGAATAAAGCACGTCCCGTTCTGCCCTTTGTGCAACTTCGTTCTCAGCTGTGGTTGCGCGAGATGCGCCGCCTGGTCGCCAGCGTGTCAAAAATACCTGAGCTTGTTTTTGCTGATGATGTCGCGGTGGAAGACCGCGAACATTACCTTCCCGTTATTCACTGTCGTGACTGCCATGCTACCGGTTGGGCGAGCCTGCGCCATGGTCAGAGTGTTCAACTCGAAACCGACCTGGACGGTATTTATCGTCAGTTCTTCGAAAAAGGCCGTTCTATTGTGCTTGCCTTCCCGGATAACAACGATAAACCGGTCAGCGGTGTTCACCAGAAACTGTGCCCTTCCTGTTTAAAGCTCAACAAGCAGACTAACGTACAGTGCGGGCATTGTGGCCATACTGATCTGCTACAAGTACTTATCCCGGATATGCTCAAAGAGCGTAAGGATGAGCTGGAATTTGCTAACGAATGTCCGTACTGCAACAGCAAACAGGGTATTTCGATTCTTGGGTCGCAGGCAGCCAGCTTGTCGGCGGTGATGATCCATCAGCTTTATGGCAGCCAGTTCAACGAACATAAAAAGCTGATTACGTTTTCTGACTCGGTACAGGATGCCGCACACCGCGCCAGTTTCTTTACCGCCCGAACCTGGCCGTTGATGGTACGCGGACAAATCGCCAGCGTGTTGGGTGAAAAAGAAACGTTACCGTTGGATACCTTTGCGGCACGCGTCTGCCGGCAGACGCGTGAGCGTTCACCGGATGATGCTCATTTTGCCGCGAGCTTCATCGCGCCCAACATGCAGTGGATGAACGATTACCAGACGCTGAAGAACGAAGGCCTGCTGGCAGAGAGTTCCGATTTACCGGAGCTGGTTTCTCTTCGTCTCGACTGGGAGGTATACAGCGAATTTACCCTACGCGCACGAATTGGACGTACGCTTGAGGCCACAGGTTACGCAGCTGCAGGAATTGATATTGCGCGTTTCAATTCAGCGATAACGGTGCTTCACCAACAGCTTGTCGAAGAGCTGGGTGATGAAATGGCTGGGGTCAGCGTTGAGCAGGTGGCACACCTGGTGATTGGCGTTCTTTGGCATCAGCGGCAGGCGGGAGCTGTTCTGCATCCGGCGTTCGAAAGTTATCGGCGTGAGGGTAAGACCTTTATGATGACGCAGAAGGAGCGAACTTCACGCTATATGCCGTCTATTGGCCCGAAAACGCGTAAACCGGCCTATGCCTCGTTTGAAAAAATAAATGGCTTCCATCGACTGATTGGTGCGAAATCCAACCCCAGCTGGTATCAGCATTGGATCAACCGAACGCTCAGCAACGGCAATAATCTGTTTATCAGCAGCCTGGCAGAGACGGTTTTACGACGTCTGTTTGCGACACTAAAAATGGCCGGGTTGGTAAAAGACTTTGACACAAAAGGCAAAGAAGCTTGGGGGCTAGTACCTTCAGCGCTGGTAGTGAGCCGAGATGTTGTTCAGCTAAACTGCTCTTGCTGTCGTGAGGTTGTTCGGGCACCGGCCGATCAGGGGTGGCACTGGCGAAACGCGCCATGTCTTTCTCTGCGCTGTGAAGGCCGCTATCAGGAAACTGAAAATACAGTGACCTGGCACTGGGATAATATGGACATCGCTCGTGTTCAGGGGGCAGAGCATACCGGATTACTGAGCCGTGAAGATCGTGAGGCTACGGAACAATCGTTCTACCGCGGTAATCAGCCATGGAATATAAACCTGCTTTCGGCAACACCGACGCTGGAGATGGGTATCGATGTGGGTGACCTTTCTACGGTATTACTCTGTTCTGTTCCACCCGCGCAGGCTAATTACTTACAGCGTATTGGTCGTGCCGGGCGTAAAGACGGCAATGCACTTAACATCACGGTGGCTGAGGGGAACCCGCACGATCAGTTCTTCTTTGAAGAGCCTCTGGAGATGATGCAAGGGCAGGTACAGGCCCCTGGTGTGTTCCTGAACGCAACGGCTATCCTGGAGCGTCAGCTGGCCGCATTCTGCATGGACAACTGGGTGAAAACCGGCGTCCCGGCATCTGCTATCAGCAAAAACGTGAAGCAGATGCTGGACGAGCTGGAGTTTGGACACAAGTCTGGGTTCCCTTATAACTTCCTGCGTTATGTTGAACAACATCATGCGGATATTGCTCAGCAGTTTTCGTCCATCTTCCCGGATCTTACGGAAGACACTCGTCTACAGTTACTGTCATATTTGCAAGGGGCATCAGGGCAGCGTTCTCTGGTTCAACGTATCGAACAAGCATTAAAACTGCTGGTGGAAGATCGCAAATCGTTGCGTTCCCGGATTGATAAACTCAAGCGCAGTATCGACAAGCTGGAGAGCGATCCGCACGATCAAAACTTTGACAGCGATATGCGCGAGTTGACTTCGGAACGTCAGACGCTGATGGCCCTGGTGAACCAGATCAATAACAAGCAAACGCTTAATTTCCTCACCGATGAAGGATTACTTCCCAACTATGCCTTCCCGGAGGCCGGTATTACGCTGCGTTCTGTGCTGTGGCGGCGTAAAGACGGTGGGGAGACGCGTGAGTATCAGAACACGACCTACGAATACGAACGTCCGGCATCAACGGCGCTGGCTGAACTGGCCCCGTTGAATAACTTCTATGCGGGCGGGCATAAAGTTGAAATCGAACAGATTGATCTTAAATTGTCTGAGCCTGAAAACTGGCGTATTTGCAGCCACTGTAACTACAGCGAGAATATCGATCAGACCGGCGATCAGCATAAATACTGCCCTAAATGCGGCACACCAGGTTGGGCTGATGCCGGACAAAAAACGACGTTACTGAAGCTTCGCCAGGTTTATGCCCGCTCAAGCGCCCGGGACAGCCAGATCAGTGATGAGAGCGATAGCCGAGAACCGGCATTCTTCCAGCGACAGCTGCTGGTCAGCTTCGAAAAAGAGGATGTATCGGCCGCTTATGCCATTGATGAAGGAGAAATCCCGTTTGGCTTTGAGTTTTTGAGCAAAGTGACTCTGCGAGATATCAACTTTGGCAAAATGGCGGATGATGCCAATGAACTGATGATCGCAGGAGAGGCAAAGAAACGCACCGGGTTTAAAGTTTGCCTCGGCTGCGGCATGGTGCAGCGCCCTCGCGATCATGAACCTCGTCATGACCTGAGCTGTAAATATCGCGCTGAACCCGAAAAAGCGAAGTTTGAAGATTATCTCTACCTTTATCGCCAACTGGAATCTGAGGCATTGCGTATCCTGCTGCCAGTGACCAGCTACAGCAACGATCGCGTGGTGGAAGCCTCCCTGGGTGCAGCCATTCAGCTTGGGCTTAAACATTACTTCAAAGGTAACGTGGATCATCTGAAAGGCGTGGTGTATCGCGAGCCGGAAAATGAGGGCGAATCCTGGCGTCAGTATCTGGTGATTTACGACACCGTACCAGGGGGGACTGGCTCACTCAAAGAATTGATGCGTACACCTGACAACCTTCTGAAATTACTTGAGCTGGCCTACAAGGCGCTAGTGGAATGCAGCTGCAACCATGATACGCATAAAGACGGCTGCTATCGCTGTGTTTACGCTTACCGTGACCGCGGGCGTATGAAGTATGTATCAAGAGATCAGGCGCGTCTCTTACTGGCGAAAATCCTGAAGGCCAGTGCTTCTATACGCGTTATTGATTCCATCAAAAACATTTCGCTTGATGCCATGATGGGGAGTGAACTGGAAAAACGGTTCATTCACTGCCTGCAGGATAACAAAAATCTTCTCGTGAGCCGGAGTTATGCCCATCAGAATGCAGGCTGGATTATTAATACCCGTACAGAACCGGCGATGAGCTGGCATCTCAAAGCACAGATTGATTTAGGGGTTAAAGAAGGGGTTGGCATCCTTAGCCGACCAGATTATGTGCTCTACCCTCTGATGCAGTCAGAAAAGATAAAACCGGTAGCAATTTTCCTGGATGGTTTTGCTTTTCATAAAGATAGCGTGTCGGATGATGTCCAAAAACGGCAGGCGATTAAAGACAGCGGTAATTTTTGGGTATGGACACTGACCTGGGCTGACCTTCAAGAACAAGGCATTAAACATGTACAGAATGTTATGGGGCTTGGCCATAATCCGGATATGAAACAGCCTAAGTTTTATAACCTGTTCCATGATACAAACTTTGCTACGCTTGAAGGTTCATTCCGGGAGAGAAACAGTTTTGCACTGCTACTCGATTATCTCTCTGATCCCGGTAATAAAACTATGCTATGGCAGAAAATGGCCGCTGCCTTTGCCTGGGTGTGGCTGGATCCTAAAAAGTCGCAGGATACTGGAGCCAAACAAAAGTACGCCTATGAAATGCAGGAGAACGCTCCCGCTTATCGGTTGAATGCACTTTTGCCTGATGAACCTTTTGTATTTGGTGGTTTACTGGATAGCTGTAGTTCATCACAACAGTTCATTGAGCTGGCAGCTGTTGTACCGCAACAAGCCATTAAATCAACGACAAGCATTGAACAAATGCGAAATTGGTTGAGGCTGCATATTTGCTTTGACGATCGTTATTCCCAGGATGATGGCTATGAAGCCGGATTTAACGGTTTCTGGTGGATGGTGAATTTACTGCAGTTCCTGCCAGATATGACATTTACCAGCCGTAAAGCGGTTCATTTACCGCTGGAGGCTGAAACGGTAAAAATGCAGACTTCGGTTGTAGTGGATATTCAGCCTGACGAGAGCTGGGCAGAAATACTTGAGTTTGGCTTATTGGGCGCAGAAGAAATCGCTTTGCTTCAGTCGTTATCACTACCGGCACCGACGGTTGGATATGAATTGCAGGATGACGATGGCGAAATTATTGCAGAAGCCGATCTCGCCTGGCCATTACAAAAGCAAGCCTTGATTATTGATAATCAGGAGTTTACTGCTTTATTCGCAAGTAAGGGTTGGCACGTTGCATTCGGGCCAATTGACGAAAATACATTGCAGCATCTGTCCGGAGGTGACAAATGACGATTCCAACGCCAAAGGTGGCACTTTCTGATGGTTTTCTGGGGGCTTTTGCGCGGATTCCTAAAGCGCAGCAAAAAAAGGTCCAGGAATTCATCTCTAAGTTCCGCCAGGATCCGACGAGTAATGGGCTGAACTACGAAAAGATCCACGATGCACGCAGCAATAATGTGCATTCCGTGCGTATAGACCAAACCTACCGGGGGATCGTCCTGAAACCTGAGCAGGGTGCTCTGTATATGCTGATGTGGGTGGATAAGCACGACGAAGCCTACGACTGGGCGCGGCGACACGAATGTGCGATTCACCCGGTAACCGGTGCGATTCAGGTGATTGATACCAGCTATATCAAACCTACCCCCGAGCCGACTGTTGTCGATAAACCCAAACTCTTTGCTGCGTATACGGCAGAGCAGATCCTCGCGCTGGGTGTTCCTCCTGTGTTTATTGAGCAGGTGATGGCTCTTGTGGATACCACAGGGCTGAATCAGCTGGAAAGCGTGATGCCAGCAGAAGCCTGGGAGCCCCTACACTGGCTGGCAGAAGGTCTGGATTACCAGGAAGTGCTGGAGGAGTTTAACGATCACCGTGATGAGCCTGTTGATACCAACGACTTTATTGAGGCAATTGAGAGAAGTAAACGTCGTTTCCATGTCGTTGAAAATGAACAGGAGCTACTGCAAATGCTCAATGCGCCACTGGAAAAATGGCGTGTATTCCTGCACCCGAGCCAGCGAAAACTGGTGGAGTCTCCGGCAAATGGTCCGGTGCGAGTGTTAGGTGGTGCAGGCACGGGTAAAACAGTTGTTGCGATGCATCGTGCACGTTGGTTATCCCAACGCCTGGCCGATAAACCCGGTAAAAAAGTTCTGTTCACAACCTTCACCCGTAACCTGGCGGCGGATATTCGCGCCAACCTCCAGCGTTTGTGTAGCCGTGAGGAGATGGCGCGTATTGAAGTTGTTAACATTGATGCCTGGATGAGCGAGCAGCTTAAACGCCATGGATATGATTTCCGCGTGGTCTATGATAGCGATGAAGGGCGACGTAAATGCTGGAACTATGCCTTGCAGCAAGTTCCTGCTGAATTGGGATTACCGGATAACTTTTATTCTGAAGAGTGGCAACGTGTTGTTCAGCCGAATGCGGTTTACAGCCGTGAAGAATATCTGAAGGTGAGTCGTATTGGTCGTGGCACGGCGTTATCCCGTATTCAGCGTGCGAAAATCTGGCCTGTGTTCGAAGAGTTCCGGGCACAAATGGCGCGAGCCAAACTGCGAGAGATGGGAGATGCCATGCATGAGGCTATCATTCTGTTTAAAGAAAAACAGGTGCAATTGCCTTATAGCAGTATCGTAGTCGATGAAGCTCAGGATATAGGCGCACCGGCCTTTACCCTTATTCGTAGCCTGGTTCCAGAGTCTCCTAACGATCTCTTTATCGTGGGTGATGGACATCAGCGTATTTACCGCAATAAAGTCGTTCTAGGTCAGTGTGGGATTAACGTTCGTGGGCGCCGTAGTAAAAAACTGAAAATTAACTACCGGACTACAGAAGAGACGCGACAGTTTGCTGTCGGGTTGTTAACCGGCGTTAAGGTTGACAACCTGGATGGTGAAACTGATGCCAGCAACGATTATTTATCATTGCTTCATGGTGAAAAACCCATGATCACTCATGCTTCAGATTTTAAAGAAGAGGCTGCGACGATTATCAAGCAAATTCAGGCGTTGTTAGCCAATGATGTCCGTTCCCAGGATATCTGCATTACCGCTCGTACGAAGCATGCTTACGAGCGTTATGCTTCTGCTCTGAATGATGCTGGAATCGAGACCTATAATTTAGGTCAGGATAGTGGTGATAGTGATCAACGCCCTGGTGTGCGTATGGCAACGATGCACCGCATTAAGGGGTTGGAGTTCCAGTATGTGTTTCTTGCGGGCATCAACGATGGTGTTGTGCCGGAAGTCAAAGCAATTGCATCTGATGACCCTGTAGAACAGCGCGATGCATTATTTAATGAACGAGCGTTGCTCCATGTGGCTGCAACGCGCGCGGTAAAAGGATTGTTTGTTTCGTCTTACGGTAAACCTAGTTTTTTACTGGAGCCTGAAAGCGAGTAATCCAGCCAGATAACCAGAAGCTACAGCTTCTGGTTATCTGCATTTTAGCACTCATCAATATCGGCCACTGATTTGCTGATTTGGTAAGTGCCAGGAAAGAAAGTGGAACATGGAAGGGCTTTCGCAGTGCACTGATTGCGTGTTGTTAGCCCTGTGGGCATAAGCGACTGACGCAACGAAATGTACATCGAGAAATTTCTGACTGAATACGATGACTCGCTAACGGGTGAGTTGAATGTGGATCCGCTTGGGCAATTAGTCATCTGGTCGTCCTGGGGGCAGGACATCTTTCATAGCCGTATTACTTCTATCGCAAATGATGTACGGCAATATACGCTGAATCTGCTGCATCACAGCGTATTGCGCCAGATACTGGTCGATGAAAAGCTGCAAACTTCAGGCGTGATGAAAGGTCTGTATCCCAAAAAGCAATTACATGAGTTTAGAGTTGCCTGTCTGATCCATTTGGAAAATATTTATATCTACTCCATGCTGGCGGCTGAAAAAAGAGGTGTCACTCTCACTGGTGTGCAGGGTATTAATAAAGCCAGATCTAAATGGAACGCTGCAAATAAAAATCCTCAGATATTTTTTGGTCATGAGAAAAGTAGTGAGTTACTGACTAATCAGATCGCTCTTGGTACCAATGGGCGCTATAAATCGCCAATGATGAAAATGCATTTTTTCTCTACTGATTATCGCTATGATCTGCCGGAAAGCAAGCCAGTGTGGCAGGCAGCAGAGGCATTTATTCGGAATGTACCAGAGCTGAAAAAATTACATGCAGCGGCATTGACTTACATGCAATTGAAAATGCAGGCCTCACATAAGCGCGACCTCAACCCATTTTTCGAAGATATTCCTGTCGGCCTAAAAAAGGCGTATGTAAAGGCATTCCGCGACCCGAAAATGGTCGGGGATTATTCGCGAATATTCTGGCTACAAAGAACGGGGTTAGATAAATATGCAGCGGGTGCTATTTATCGGGTACTCAAGCAGGAACGTTTGGACGAGTTAGAGCTTACAGATGCTGAAGTTTTCAAACGTGCCATGCATCAGGCGAAAAGTATGCCTGAAATGAATGAAAGTGACCTCAGGGCGTTACAACATATCAGTCAGGCGGAGCCATTTTTATCCCTGATCGACCTGATGTTTTCAGGCTTACGCCGACAGAGTAGTCAGACTTTGGCAGAATTTCGTCAATTCTGGCAGTCGCGCGGTCTTACGGAACTTGATCTGCCACAAAAGGCGGCTCAGCTTCTGGAAAATGATGTGCTCCTTTCCTCGCTTTCCGGTACGCCCGCCAGACGTTTTCAGCAACTATTAGCACTGGCCTGTATGCCGTCGCTGGAAGATCAGGTTCGAGGCTTGCTGGATTATCATCACAAGATAATGGAGTCAAGGGGGCAGTTCCCGTGGCTCCTGCTTGAAGGTGATGATATTTTGCTGCAGGTACCACCATGTTCGCTACGCGAAGATCGTCAGAATAGCGACTGGGTAAACCGTTATTATCTACCACAGTTCAGACATTTGCTGAACGGTTTATGGGGGCATTCTGCATGAAGCTGTTAGATGTCTTCAAAAAGCAAATTGCTGATATGGGTATGTTGAAACGTGTCTGGCTCACCACCTTTAATCTGGATATCTCTTTTGTTGAAACGTGGGTACTTCCTGCTGTGTTGGGTATGGACCCGCCCGTTAGTCGTATGGATTACGAAGGTCTGCAGCGTGCGCTGAATGAGAGTGGTATTGATTTCCGCATCTACTGCGATCCGCGCATGTTTGCGAAAGAAAAGCCGAAACGTACCTCCATTGCGGTATATCCGGTGTCGGTGCGTAAGCTGGCTCAAAGCGAAGAGTCTTATCTGGATAAAGAGCGCGGGCTGTTTCACCCAAAAGTATTTTATCTCGAAGATCACTACAGAAAGATTATTGTGGGTGCGGGCAGTGCCAACCTTACGCTTAGTGGGTGGGGGCGAAATCAAGAAACTGTGGATTTTCGTTGTGTTGCAAGTAATGCCCAATACCAGCAGGTAAAACGATTTTTTACCACAATTGATAACAGTCTGAATGATGAAGAATTTTTCCCAACCCGTCGCAAGTTTCTCGGTGATGATCCTGATTGGTCATTTATTCACAGTCTGGCTGGTTGCACACTGCTAGATGCATTAAAAAACGGCGGTGAGATTCATACACTCAGTGTTTGGTCGCCTTATCTTGCTGAGGATTTAGCAGGGTTTATCGACAATATTGGGCATGAAGTGCTCGTAGAACTGGTTCCGGATTTGGTTGAGGGACGTTATATCCGCACTCGATGGAGTGACAGTATTCAGGCAATGATTACAAATAAAAAGCTTACCGTGTATCGCTCTCCAGTGCCCAAGGACGATAGGGCATTGATGACCCATGCCAAGCTCTGGCTGGCGAAAAGCAATACCGGTACGCAACTTGCCGTGGGGTCCTGGAATTTCACCAACCCGGGTTGCAGCAGCTTACCTGAGGCAAACTGGAATGTAGAAGCGGGAATTGTGCATCCGGTCTCTCGTAACATCACGATTTGCGGCAAAGAATGGGGTGATGTTAATGAAGAGAATTTCGCCAGTGAAGCATTGTTGGAGGAAGAGGCGCTGGAGCCTGATGAACTTCAACCTTTCGATCTGAGCGTTATTTTTGACTGGACTCGATGTGAGTATCAGATTTCCGGGCAATGGTTCGGTGGTAAGCCTGCGTCAGGTTATCAACTGATATTGCCCGGTATCAACGGGGCAAATGAATTGGTATGGAAAGCTACCGGTATAGGTCTGAAATCGCCCCGGCAATTGACGGTATTAAAAAGCAATGCCGTATTGGATAACCCTTTTTATACCCTTCGTAGAACTGGAATAACCGACTGGCAGGGCATGATCGTTGAAAGCGGTATTGAACACCGGCGTGCGTTGAGCTTTAAGTCGCTAGATGACTTACTTAACAGCTATCTGAATTCAGTGGATCCCGCATTGAGTGATCGCCTTATGCTGCGCTGTGCTGGCGCGCAGGATGAAGAGCAAAGTGAGGGGATGGCGCAAGCCATGAATTTAGATGCCACTAGCTATTTCCGCCTCTTTCAGGCTATCCAACAACGGCGCAACTGGCTAGCAGACGCGGACGATGGCACTCAGCTGTATCGTCGTTTGTTCAGTGAACCAGGTTGCTTACAGGAATTGGCTGAAATAGCCAGGGAGCGTATAAATCAACCGACTCAGCTAGTATTTAACTGGTTTCTGGCCCAAGAAGTTAACACTCTGGCCGCTCTGGCAAGAAAGCGTGTTAAAAGCATACGTCACAAACAAGGGGCTGAAGCCATATCTGTGGCTGTGCACTTGTGGGAGTCTCTACAGGTTGCAATTCCCCCCCTAACTAGCGATGCCACTAGCCTACGTTATCTCGCTGCTATCATGGAAGACTGTAGTTATGGCGAATAAGTTAAAACAGATCATTACCCCGGTTGAGGTTTCAGCCGTGATGAATTTCGATGCAACTGATACGCACTGGCAGTATCAATCCGGTGCTTCCAGCATGGCGGCGAAGCAGGCAGAGGGGGTGGCTGGGTTGTGGAATTTGCTGAATAAACAACGACTGGCACTCCTTGCTGATGAAGTCGGCATGGGGAAAACTTATCAGGCGATGGGAGTAATGTTGTTGTTATGGCAGGCAAAACCTGATGCACGCATTCTGGTTATGGCACCTAACAGGACGCTCTGTGATAACTGGGAGAGAGAATTTAGCATTTTCACAGAGATACACTATCGGGCTGAACATAATGCCTTTACCACTTTAGAGGGTAAGACAAAATATGCCCCACAAATTTATGGCAGACTGGCGGAGCTGGCGGCCGCTGTGGAAAAAAAATCTCACCATTTTTACCTTACTACTATCCATTCACTAAGCGGTCTGGTCCCTCCAGATGAAAAAAAAGATGCTTTAAATGCTGCCGCGTCTTATGGCGTGTTATATCGTCAGCAGATTAAGCAAGCTCTTGGAAAAGGAGGGTTTGACTTAATTATAATCGATGAGGCTCATTACTTTCGTAACCGAAGCGGATCACAGCGTGCCGCCGCCGCTCAGGCCTTCTTTGGTGATGCGCAGGACCGGCTGGGGAGCAATGTACTGTTGTTGACGGCAACTCCAAATCACTCAGCATCGCGAAATGTTTATGACATATTTAGCTACTTCAGTGACATGCCAAAACGTTATGCAGAGGATGATGTCCGTGCGCTGATGAATGATTTTGCCATCCGCCGACTGCGCAAAATGCAGGGCAGAGAGAGCAGCCACAGCAAATATGAATATCGTCATGAGCGCGCTAGCATTTCCAGTTTTACTAATAAGATGGATGCTGAGTTGTTTTTTGCTCTATATCAGAAACAACTCGTGGTTCAACTGGACAAAGAGAAAAAGGCAGGTGGCGGCAGGCGCATGCTATATGGCTATCTTGAAGGGTTTGAATCAACGGGCAGTACCGCAAGTGAGCGGGATAATAGTAGTGATGAAGAGGGGCAAATCCATAATGACTTCAACCACGCGCCGGATTCTGCTCTGCTCAATAGCTTGACCCGGCAGTTTCACGATATCTATAACCGCTTTCCAGATCATCCCAAATACGACACTCTGGTAGAGGCCTGCTTTACCAGTGATCCGTTCAAGCAGTCTCAGCCGCTACATTGTAGTAAGCATTTGGTTTTTGTTCGTCGAATACCATCTGTACGCGAAATTACTCAGCGCATCAACGCACGTTATGATGAAATAATGGCTGAGCGATTGATGAATGTCTGGCAGCTACCTGCAAAGGCGCTGGCAGAATGGCGAGAGTCGGGTTGGTCCCGAGATATTTTTGTTAAGCTTTTATCGGAAAAATCCAATGAAAAGTCCGATTTTGATGAGCATATGCTGGAGGACGGGGAGACAGATGAGCCTGAAACGGATAACGAGCTAAAGCTTTCAAGTAAAATTGCCGAGCTATTTGTTATGAAGAAAACGGGCCTGCGCAGTACCGACTGCGCCAACGTTAGTTTGCGTTTCCGTCGCCCTGAAAGCCTCTTTTCATTATTTCTTGAGCCTGCATTGGATGGTACGACCGGGACCTATCATTATCATTACCGCAAAGAGTCTGGTGAACGTCAACGTGACAGCTATGGTGATGCCGCGAGAGATGCCCGGCTGCAGCAGTCGACAACAGCTCAGAAAATCAAATATATCACTGCTTTGCCCACTGCCTGGGGATTGATGTTTCATGAGCTGCCGCAGCCAGCAAAAGAGCAATTGATTAAGTGGCGTGACCAGCCTAACGGTATGGCAATTATTGAGAACTTTGCCAACTATCTTCGCACGGGTTACCTGTTTGCCAGCCCTGTGATCATTGAGCTCTATTGCTGGTTTACAGAGTTCAACCGTCGACCTCAAACAGGTGAGGTCCAGCAGCGATATCAGCATTTTGTAGAATGGGTCACCCCAAAATTGAATGGATCACTGATGCTACGTTATTTTGTGGCTGCCATTGAAACTTTCGAAACGCTATGTGTGAAAATTGTTGGCCAGAAACTAGATAATACTCAATATACTTGGCGCGAGTTCACTAGCTTGAGTAGTCCAAGTTGGTATGCCAGCGGGCAGTCAAAAAATCGCGAACGTTTAATTCGTGGATTTAATTCACCTTTCTTCCCTAATGTGCTGGTAGCAACCTCTGTGTTGCAGGAAGGCGTGAATCTTCATCTTCAATGCAATCAAGTTCATCATTATGGCATCGCCTGGACTCCTGGTGATAACGAGCAGAGGAATGGACGGGTTGATCGCCTCTTTGGTCGAATCAATACAATGCTTCAAGTCCAGGGGGCGGCTGAGATGATTATCAATTATCCCTACCTTGCAGGTACCTTCGACCAGGATCAGTTGGCATCATTTATACGCCATAAACACAGTGTTGAAGAGAAGTTAGATAGTTGCGAGCTGGAGGATTTTGACAGCGAAATTGATATTCAGGAGGATCCTCAAGGTTGGCAAAAATGGCTACGGCATCCTTGTAAGGATAAAGATAAAGAAGATCCTTACCCAGCCAAGTTTGATCAGTAGTGTTTATCATTTATGCGGTAATAATATATCAGGTGGTTACGAGCAGTTTTTTGCAGGAAACTATTTTAAATAGAAACTGGGGTCACAACACCACAGGTCAGGCAGTATTTTTTTCCATCGCAATCATTTTTACATAAAACGCAGTGCCAGAAAAAACAGTGGTGCAGACACTAGTTCTGCCAGCATAAATCTCAGTTTTCTTTGTCGGCAATTATCCTGACCCTGAGGGGGCCAGAGCGTTATCGTCAAAAGCAATCAAGGAGTTGGCAAAAATAGTATTGGTTCCTACCAGACAATTCGCAGGTCTAACCGTCCCAGCAGGACTGACAGACACCGTGCGGTTGGATGGTTTAAAGGTGTTATGAGGGTGGGAGTAGTGTGGTTCTCACACGATGAGATGCTGGCGTAAAAAATTGCCTTACTTAGAAGACATTCTTACGTGGCCGTCTGCTTGAAGGTCGTTCGGGGACCTCATTGCAACCGAACAGTAACAGCCCATATTTCTGCTGGGTTTTGGTCATATACACCAGTACAAACCGGCTTGCTGTGCCCAGGGATAGGTATTCTGAGTTTTACTACCATCCAGCCAGAACACGACATGAGCATGGTAGTGGTGGTCTTCTGTCCATTCGATAACCCAGAAGAAACCGACCACCGCTTCGAGTTGCATCATACGGTTCATCAGCTTTCGGATATCTCATTCGAGTTGCCGATGATCCCGCAGGAAAAACTTAGCGGTATGATCCTGGTAAAACAGATCTGTTCGGAGTGCCAGCAGGCAGGAATAGCGCTCTATCAGTTTGTCGATATGGTTGTTCAGAAGTGACTGTCGAAACCAGTCTGGCTCCCATCGTTGTTTGTTTTGCATAGGATGAATTTCTTTAGTGCTGGCGAGGGCCAGTCAATGGAATGCACCTGGCCTTAAGGAAGAGCCATGGCTGGGGTAACCGCATGGATCAAGAGGATGGTTGTAAAAAGGGATTGCCTATTAATTATATTAATTAACCTAAATTAATTTTCACTCCCCAATAACCCTCAAATCCCTTGCATGACTATGGATGAAGCCTGATTCAGTGGCTCCGCTGTCGTCCGCCATGCAAAGCAGACATACTCGTCCATCAGACTGGTCAGCGCAGGGTTTTCAGCCTGCCGGTCATTGATCCAGATATCCATCTCCTTGTCTTTTTTGAACCTGAGGTTGTCGGTCCAGTCATCAAGGCAATTACCCAGCATCAAATCGTACCAGCACAGCCAGACCAGCTTCAGACGCAGCTCGCTACCGCCGAACTGGCGGAACAGACTGATGAGCTTATTTGCCAGAGGGCGTTGTTTTAAACGCACGCACTCAGACAGCAAAACCCCCTCCAGCATTGGATGGTGAGCCAGCAGATGCTCCTGGGTAAATAAACTGACACTCAGGTCATCATTAACAGTCAGTGGGGCTGCTGCTCTGCCATAAATAATCCGGTGCAGGCACTGGGGGACAATAGCAATAACCTCTTCCTCTCCCGGAAACTTAAGGCTGCCAATCGTCAGGGTATGATGGTGGTAGATATTCTGGTGACACATACCCGATCTGACCGTCAGTTTCGTAAAATCAGTCAACCAGACCTGATAATATTTATAAAGTTCTTCGTAACGTGGTTTGTAATCTTTCATTGTTCATATTCCTTCTGGCTTTAATGACAGACAGCAGAAAACCTCCGAACGAGTCGGATAGTTATTTTCTTGCCGGGGGTTAGGTCAGAGTGGTGTTATTTATGGGACTGGTTAATGCGTTCCTGAAGCCAGTTTTCTACTTCGCTCTTTAACCAGCGAGAACTGCGCCCCAGTTTGACTGGTTTGGGGAAGTCACCATCTTTAATCAGCTTATAGAACCATTTATCCGTAAGTCCCGTTAGCTTCGTGAGGAACCGCATATCCACCAGTTGGTCATCAAGCAAAGAAATTTGTTCTGTCATAATGCTGTCTTCCATTGTGGGATTATTCTGAGCTGGTGGTTGATTGCTCGTTACTACCAGCCCTTCCACATCAATGGATTGATACGTAAAAAAGTGCAGAACGTAAGTTACAACGTGCGAGGACGCCCCAGTCCACTGGGGGGCGGTACCTCACTGGCTCCGTAGTGATAGTGACCGTGCTTTTGCTCTTCTTTGGCGAGATAGCTGATAATGTAGCGCAGGTTATCAATGGCTTCGGTATCATCGTAGTTCACCGGTCTATCAATACTGACTTCATAAGAGGGTTTGTATTCGCAGCGGTTGTAATAGCCTTCTCGTCGCGTTATTTCCCGCCATATTGTTCCTACTCTCTCAGCTATTGGGTAGGTAGCTTGGTTAAGGTGCCTGTCGAGATAGAACACGATATGGGCATGGCAGCCGTGGTCTACAGAATTCTCTAGTACCCAGAAATACCCAGCCAGATTTGTGTGCTGCATGGTGCGTTCAACCAGCATGCGTACCTCTCGCTCGGTTTCATACCATGAATGACGTTTATAACGCTCTGTACCTTTCTGATAGAACAGGTCGAGTCTGAGTGCCTGTATTCGGGAGTATCGGTTCAGTAGCTGATTCAGGTGGTCATTGAGTAGAGACAGTAGAAACCAGTTCATCGTGTATCTGGAATTGAAAGGGTAAGGTGTGTGCATTGATTTATCCTTTGTCAGGTGGAGTACAAAGGATTGGGATGAGATGTAATTTTTAAGAGAAGCGGAGATATGGCAGATACAGGGAACTGTGTATCCAGGGGATGACAGGCAGGGTTAATGATTGGGGGAAGGCGTTGTGAACAGGGTGGTATAGAAACAGGAAGTGCCCCTTAATTATACTAAAAACCCAAATGTTCATATCTGCTGTTGAACGATTCTAATGAGGTGAAAAGAGGAGATTCGTAGAGTAAAAACCACAGGAATAACGCAGTAATAAGTCAGAGTATTATCACAATAAAATCAGCAGGATATCAGTTAAAAATCAGTCATTCTTCAGGTCTGTGACTAGACTCCACCACACAAAAAGGTACTCATGCTAATCTGTTTTTGGGAGTCAGAAGCAGAGGGAAGAGACGATGTTGCATTACGATATGATCCGCAGCGAGATAATGTACCTAAAAGCGCTGGATAGTTTTTTCAATACAGATCACTCGTTACTGTGCAGTACTTATGATACGCCGGATGATTTTCGACGTTTGATCTCTCAGATACTTGAACGACATTTTCTTGGCGATCAGGACAGAATCAAAGCTGCGCGGAAAACACTTAAAGAATGGGCCGACCTGCAACTGATTGATAAAGATTATTTTGATTGTTTCAAAGGTTCACCAAGAGCATCGTGGTTTGCTCACCATTATATTTTCGAATACCCAGTAAAATCTGCAGGGTTGACACTTGGTGGATTGGGGAATGACGTCGGTTGTTCAGGTGGTTTTAATTCTCTTTTAATGAACGATAATATCCTCACAGAGCTTGATTTCTCTAAATTTAATTTCGACCTGGACGATATTGATTGGGACCTGATAACAAATCCACAGGCTACTGCTTCGAAAAAACCGAAACGTGTTTTCTCCCGATTTTATCTGAACGCGGGAGCAAGTACCGATCTGTACAACCCCACTCCGGTAACTGAGCGTGAACTCATCAATGGTGTGATGAGGTACATTGATGAAGCTACATGCTCACTTGGAGATAAGATCTCTTATTTCAGAAAACTGCATGAGCGTTGGCTTGAGCAATATGATTTTTTTCTGACAGATTTTGACTGGATGTCACGAGATGATGAAACTCAGTTAGTATATCTCTGGGACTATCTCAAAGGAAAAGGACGAATAGCGGGCTATCTTCGCCCTTATAATACGTCTATGCGTTATGACATGATTATTGCGGCTATAGATGTGTGGAACGTCCAACCTGAAGAGAAGTTGGAGTTTATTGAGAAGATGAAACATGCCTGGCAAGCATCAAAATCTTATCGACGATCTGCTAAATAGCGTTGTGACCCCAATGGTTTTTTCGTCTGATTTCTCAATGTAGTGATGAATCTGAGTAGACCCTGGGTCCTCTATCTATCTCCCTCTTTGTCCCGTTACGTACAGAGCACATACTTGTGAACGATTACCATAGCGAGGTTGAACGATTGCCAGGTTATTGGCGCGTCTATCTCAGGTACCAAGCGAACAACCTGCTGGATCTGAAGGTCAGCAATGAGCGAGTAGCGGAAGCTCGCAATTGTTATTACCGCGTAGGATGCATTACTAACGTTGCTATGTGTTAACGAACGGGGAGCGGGTCAAGCTAATCGTAAATGCAGGTCGAACCGATTTCAAATGCAGGTCACTACATTTATGCTTACGGCAATTGTTGACAGAAATAAGTTGGCAAGGTCGATCTCGAAGGGGTGGACTGGAAAAAAGCTGGTTGAGGTGGATTAAAATGGCTATGGAAGTTCACGGGTTTATTATTTCGTCTCCGTTCGTGTTCGTCTGCGATGGTAAGGTTTATCGCAGCCAATCGGGGAAAAACTGGACGGTCATATTTAGCCGTTACGGTACGCAAGCCTGGGGGAATGATACCTATGCTTCCCAGCGCGTTGACCGTGCTTGCCCGCCAAATCGTAACGAAGAAGTTCGTTTGGCTTTCCGTGGCGCAGTTATGCGCCACTTCAAGCTGAACTACACCCAAATTGAGGCATTCTTCCAGCGTCAGATCGACGAGGACAAGCAAATCCTGGTCGAAGGAAATTCGGTTAAACGCCATGTGGGTGGCCGCAGCAGCTACAGCACAGGCAGTAGCAGCACGACGTTATCTGCTCCCGCGCCCGCTCCAGTCAAAAAGGAATCCCCCCATCCAGCGCTTAAACATGGTTGTCCAGCAAGTCGTTTGGAAGAATTCCTAGCCTGGGAAAAAGCGCACCTTGGGATTTTGAATCGTGTCAAAATGCCCCAGCGCGTTGCCATGTTCCTGGGAACCTGGGAAGAACCGAATGCGGTCAAACCTGAACCCGTGGTGGCCGAAGAACCCCAGGCTGAAGAACCTCGAGCCGAACGGTCGCTGGCTGAAGAACGCGAACATAAAGAAGATGTACCCTTCTATGGCCGTCGCCGTCGTGATCAGGGGAAATTCCGTGAAGATGTGATGCTTAACTGCGGTGGCCGTTGCGTCTACACGAATGCCATTGCGGTACGCTGCGAAGCCGCACACCTTAAAGCCCACGCTCGCAAAGGTGGCGCGAGCTTTAAAAACGGTCTGCTGCTGCGCGCTGATATCCACAAGCTCTTTGACGCGGGACTATGTGCCATCGATCCGCACACGCTTAAACTCTGGTTCGCGCCAGACCTGGTAAAAAAAGACGCAGATCTCGCGGCCATTGATGGGGTAACGATGCGCAAAACGCTGCTCCCTATCAACAAAGACAACATCGAAGACCGCTGGGATGCCTTCGTTAAGATCTTGCTGGCATGATTAACTGGTCATAAATGTCCGCTCCTGGCACATAGCGGTCGGCTCGTTACAGAGCTAAATAAAAGATTAGTTGCGATGTGCCCTTAACAATGAGTGCCGCCTCGGAGATTGTCAGGCTGATTGCGCCAATTGTCGCTGCAGGACCTGTAGGCTCGTTCCCGCCCCTGCCCATGCAGCAGCCGAGCCGACCACATACAGGTTTTGCTTGGCGCGTGAGACGGCTACATTGATAATGTTTGGCGGGCTTGCCGCCCACTGACGGGCTCTTTGCTGACTCGCTTTCGGAGCACCCAGCAGCAGGATGACCGTGTCCGCCTCTCGGCCCTGGAACGTGTGGATCGTGCCTACACGATCACGGCTCCACTCATTCCACTTTACTCCCAGCGCTTGCAGCAGATCGGTCTCACTGTCGAGACGCCGACGCATGTTCTGCTCTACGATCTTGAATGGTGTGATGATAAAGACGTCCGGATTTGTAATGCCCGATGCGGCCAGCTCTTTAAGCATTCGTACAACCGCATCACCCTCCTCGGGGCACCACTTCGTCTCAGCATTGCCATTGACGTCGAACCAGCGAGATCGCCCCAAAGCCGAGCCGATAGATCCTAGTCTTTTAGGCCCGACAGCATGGACCATCTGCCCGGCATAGGCGATGGAGTTAGAAACATCGAACATTGGGTTCTGGCAACGCCTGTGAACGAGGAGTGGCAGCCCGACTTCTCGATCACCTACATCCATGACGAAGGTGGATTTGAAGCGCGATGCCTGATCAGCAAGGGTCTGCGTAGATGCTGCGGGCGCAGACCATTCGCTCTGATCAATGTCGAAGAATTTGCAGATTTCGACGTTCAGCTTTTCAGGAAGTGAAACTACAGGTGGGATTTGCAACGGGTCACCTACCACGATGGAGCGCTTTGCCCGCATGATAGCTCCAACTGCTGCCTGAGGAACGGCCTGGCCCGCTTCATCTACCAGAAGCCAGCCAATGCTCTCTGGTGGCAGATCCCCGAACATCGTCCGAACAGAGGCGAATGTCGTGGACACGGTCGGCACCACCATGAAAAGGCTTGACCAAAGGTCGGGGAGAAGTTCACGGTGAGCGGAAGACTGGAAGGCACCAGCCACCATGCCCGACATCAATAGCCCAAGGTTGTGTTGCAAGCGGCTGGCCGAAGCATCGATGAACGTTTTATGCACAGTCAGGGCAGCGGCGAATAGATCCTCCCGCAGGCGATGAACCTCATCGGGAAGCCATGGCGCAGTCAGGTGGATAGCCTCGTGCTCGCGCTCGAAGAATCTCTCATCAACGACCCTGTCTCCCATGCGGTTTCGTGCCTCTGCCTCGGTTGCTTTCAATTTCGAGACAGCCTGACACTTGCTGGAAATTTCCTGGTCGAGTTGCTGTAACTGGGACTCAGTATTGCTCCACTCAGCCCTTGCAAGCTCCAGGGCACCGTCTGTCTCCAGCGCCCGTAAGACTGATTGCTGCAAGGTCGCCGAGAGCATCTGCAGTGTCGATCTCCACGACTTCCAGGCCGCAGTCGCGAACAAACGGGAGAAGAAACCTGGACGGCCAGCAAGATGGCTGTCGAGCATGATCTTATCCTGCTCGATCTGCGATTTTGCCTTCTCATGCTCCCGTTGGCAGGATTCAGCAATCTGGTGTGCCTCTTCTACGGCTTCATCCAGACTCGGTCGACGCTCTTCAGCCCTTTGAAGTTCGGTGATCGCTCCCTTGAGCGCCTGGATATCCCGTCGCATCTCTTCGATGCTGGCGATTTCGGCGTCTACCGTTGCCTTGAGTTTAAGAAATGCGGTTCGCGCTTTCAGCCAGGCCGCAGCAGCATCCGCTTCGTTGGTGCTGGGCCGCTCATTGACAACCACGCTGGGCATTACGCGATCGATGATTTCGCCTGTTCGTTCGTCCTTGATCTCACGCATGACATTTATGCCGCGAGCTGCTTTCAGGTAGGTAAGGAAACCACCGTCTTCATTCCACCAGAAACCTTGCTGGAACGCGCCTCGGTTGCTGCTCTTGCCGAGAGCAGCGGCGATCAGCCCCCAGGTTTCGACTGGGTCGGAGGGGATGTCCCCCTCGGCCTCGGCTTCGAAATAGCCGACGCGTTTGGGGTTCGCAATCAGGTCGCTGATGGACCGAAAATAGGCGATTTGTTCATGACGACCATTGGCTTCCTTGAGAGGAAGCTCTTTACTAACGTTCTCGACCGCTTTGTTATTGGAGGACGCTACAACGATCTCATGGCCCTTTAAGGATGCATGTAACTTGTAGAAGTGCAGGAATGCATTGGAGCCGAATGCCAGCTTCTCGCCTGTTGTGGAAAAGGCATCCTGCGGTTTATTGAAGCCGCACATCGCCGTGGCCCGATCAAGAATGCACCCGACGACAATATCTCGCAGAAGAGTGGTCTTTCCGGTTCCCGGAGGCCCATTGACGCCGATGATACCTGGAGCATCATTCAGCTCAGCACGCGCCGCATTCACGGCAGCCTGTTGAAGCAGTACCAGTGGATGGCCGCCTTTCGAAGGCCAACGAGCCTGCGGCATGAGCGAGGGTGCGACGAATGGCTCAACTGCGGAAATGGGCGATAGCACGTCGATTTTCTGTTCAGGCCTGCCAATTCCCATGTAGCGGCGCAAACCGGCTCCGGCTTTGCCCGTCTCGAGCAATTTGGTTGCTTCACCGAGATCTTCAAGATAGAAGGAATTCAGTAACGAAGGTTCAGGCGGCGCCTTGGCCTTGAAATGATGAAACACCTTAATCGCGAATGTGGGTGGCTCAACCAAATGTTCGGGTACACCGAACTGAGACACAAGCCATCTATAAGCGTTAAGAACGACATCCAAATCGATCGGTATGGGTTCTCCATCCTCGTTGTGGCGGCGAACCATTCGATCCAGATGCTCGATAATGCGCGGCTCAACATTCGGCCAATTCCCTAAGCTCCCAAGCTTCAGGTCGAGAGCCGGCTTGAGTGCCCAGGCAAAACTGGACACGGCAACGCCTTTGTCCTCAAGCACATAACCTTCTTTGTCGATCAGGAGCGAGCCGATGGCCGCCTTCTTACCGTCCGGGCGTGAACGCTCCTCATCCTCGCCAAAAACCTTGACCAGCTCGTCCGTCGCCTTGTCGAGAGCGATGGAGCCGAGGACGACCTCGAAATAAAGCTTATGGCTGGGCTTGCTGCGGGCATTTGGTCCCCATGGTACACCTCGCTCCAATAGGGCAACCCTAGAGCGGTCGCCGGTTGCCATATCCTCTGGGCGTTTATAACCTTGAGGCGACAGTGCTTCGAGGGCTGTCCATGCTGCCAGTATTGCTCGCGCATCATTCGACTTACCTGTCGGAGAGAAAGATGGGAGTGGACCTAGGTCGATCTGGTCTTCGCCGAATTGCTGTTGCATGACAGGAGCTGGATTAGCCTTGGGTTGCTGTTGCACTACCGCTGCAGGCACATCACGGGGCGGAACTTGGGAGGATTGTGTGGACGACGAGCCCGGATGACGCGCTGATGGACTGGAATCCGACATTGAGATCACGCAGTGACCACTAAGTACAGTTCGGGCTTGCTCGATTTTAGTCCTCAACGTTCGGGCCTTGGCAGTATTGCGGAAGGTCAGTTCGTTCAACAGCCGTTCAAGTTCACTAGCATTGTTCCGTGACCGCTCGAAAATTTCCTCCAGATCGAAGATTGATTTTTGCGCATACTGCCTTGTAGTCATTTTTTCTGCAACTCCAGACCCCATCAGTTGAGAGATTTTATGCTAATTAGCATGATTTCTAAAACGGTAAACTTCCGCTCCTTGCACGGAGCAGACCTAAAGCAAGTCCGTTAGGCCCGCTGTGAGCGAAGAGCGGATCCAACTCAATATAATTTGTTAAAATTTTCGAGTTGATCACTAGTATCTTTCATGAAACCCAACTTACTGATACTCTGGTAAAAAAGAATTCTTAACTTGTGTGAATGTAGATAATAGCAGGAATTAAAGCTTAATAACTTAGGAAGCTTGATATGTCTGGTAGCCACAATGATAGTAACATTAGTGCACACTCTGGAAATGCGCAGAACAAAGCTGAAGTTGTTAAAGCATCTTTAGACATAGGTAGTGCGCTATTGGTCGCAATAATCGCAGCTTTAGGGGGAATGGCCGGCTCATATCTCACGGGTTCAAAGTTAGTTGAAAGCACAAGAGTCCCAGCACTCATCAATGCCAGAACGATTTGTACTACTGCTGTTAACGAAGATGAATACAAATTTCGTGAAAAAGCCTCTGATTTTTTGGCTGCGGTAGCTGCATTTGATGCTGATAAATCTCTTTTATATAAAGCTAATCATAATCAACTTTACCAACCAGCGAAATCAGCCATAACTAAAGCAATGTCGATAAGTTCTTATTCTTCTGAACGTCTATCAGTACTGGCAGTAAATATTGCATCATCTATAAAACAACTTGCAATTTCTGATATGGATTATGTTATTTCAGATAGTGGCGCTTATAAAAAACTATCTTCCTCAATGGAGGAATGGCCAGAGGCATATAATGAATATATGAAAACCTTCGATGTCAAACGTGCTTCTTGCAACTCCGATGCTATAAGCTATAAATCAGAAAAATAAGGAATGAAATGACTTCAAGACAGTTGGCCAACTTCTAAAGAATCAGCATTATAGAATGCTGATATCATCTGCTTCAGGCATGAAGCAGACATAGTTCAATCCTATATTGCACAAGGTCCTTTACGTGTTAATCTAAAATTCCAAATTATTTCAGACAGATATTATCTCAGTGAATCCCCGCCTTCCTGACTGAAACGCGGGGTTTTTAATTTTTCACGCTGAGACTACTGTATGAATAAACCTGATGGCCTTCAGGCCTTTGAACAACCGCTTGCGTCGCTTCCCTCTACGCTTCGCGAGCTTATTCTTGAACGTATCCAGAACCTGACCCACTACGAGCCGGTTATTGGCATCATGGGCAAAAGTGGTGCAGGTAAATCCTCTCTTTGCAACGAACTTTTCCGGGGCGAGGTGTCCCCGGTGAGTGACGTGAATGCCTGTACTCGCGACGTGCTGCGTTTCCGGTTACGCAGTGGGCGTCACAGCCTGGTGATTGTTGATTTACCGGGCGTGGGCGAAAACGGGCAGCGGGATCAAGAATACCGTGCCCTGTACCGTCGAATCCTGCCGGAGCTGGACCTGGTGCTGTGGGTCATTAAGGCCGATGATCGGGCACTAACCGTGGACGAGCAGTTCTGGCACGGTGTGATGCAACCTTACAGGCAAAAGGTACTGTTCGTGATTAACCAGGCCGACAAAATCGAACCCTGTCATGAATGGGATACCCTCACCAGCAAACCTTCACCGCACCAACAGGGAAATCTTAAAGCGAAGCAGGCTGCGATTATGGCGATGTTTAAACCGCATCATCCGGTCTGTGCGGTGTCCGCCAGCACTGGATGGGGCAGTGAGGATATGGTGGCAACCATGATGCGCTGTCTGCCTGACCGCGCCACCAGCCCGGTGGTGACACAACTGCACGGGAGACTCTGCACAGAGCCGGTAAAGTCGCAGGCCCGTGACAGTTTCGGTGACGCAGTGGGCCGTGTTTTCGATACGGCTGAGTCATCGTCATTGCTGCCTGCGCCATTGAAAACGGTGATTCGTACCGTGCGTGATGCGGTGGTGTCGGTCGCACGGGCCGTCTGGGACTGGATATTCTTCTGATATCGCAATTTTCTCTGCGAATGATGAACTGGTTGTTAATGATGTGTTGATTGTGGACACGTCCTTTCCACTGCGTTTTATCATCAATTAAATCAGGCGAAGCATCATTATCTGTCAGACGAGCGCCCACAAGGCTGGACTGCTCATAAAAAATAGTTCCGATGTTGTCCATACCCTGTCCACTCCTTCCTTTAAAGTAATCATTATTAATTCATAGAGTTAACTTCTCAGGAGAAATCTTTCATGACGCTTCAGGAGCGGCGACATGACCGGCTTGCCGTCAGGTTGTCGTTGATTATCAGCCGTCTGGTGTCCGGTGAAACTCTGTTTATTCGCAAACTGGCAACTGAATTCGGGGTGTCAGAGCGCACGTTACGTCGTGACTTTCGGGAACGTCTGATGTATCTCGACCTGGATTATTACCAGGGGCAGTGCAGTCTGCGCTCAGATATTCACAGTACGCGGCAGGAAATAGATATTCTGACCTTTGCTCACCGCACGGGGTTGGCCGGGGCTTTCCCTGGCTTTGACCGGCGACTGATCAGCAGCCTGCTGGACTGTGATGATCGACCCTGTCTGGTATGGCATCAGGACAGACCTCATCCCCCGGCAGGAAAGCTCTGCTTCTACAGGCTGGTCAGAGCTATTTCGGGATGTCAGCGCATCACCGTTCTGACTGAAGGGGAGCGTCATGAGGCCATCGCACCTTACCGGCTAATCGCTCTTGACGGTTACTGGTATCTTGTCGCTGAACATAACAGACAATTACGTGTCTTCCGGCTGGATGAGATTCATCTGGTAAGGTCATCGCGGGAAACATTTATTCGCAGTGAGCTTCTCTATCAGCTGTCGGAGGACAAACATTTTATCTCTGCCTTACCTCATTTCCGTTTTATTCAGCAGTCGCTGAATTCATTTTCTCCATCAGAAAGTCGGGGGCAATCCGGACAAACTGATTAGAGATGGTCTCCACAATTGAATGTAAGGTTAATCTAATGAAAAAATTGAAATTATTGTCTTTACTGCCAGTCATGTTTTTTCCCTTACTTATCGCAGGTAATGCTCACGCAGCACGTCCTTATAGCGGGTTCCTGCCTGCGGCAGTGAATAATAAAAGTGGGAATATATTCTGGTGTGATGCCCACCGACAGGTCAGAAAACTGTGTACAGCGACGGAAGTGGATTCAATGGGATGGTTTATTGTTGTTCGCTCGAAACCTTCCAGAGATTGTCCGGGGGGAATATGGGGGTGGATCACTCCCAGTAAAGACGATGTGGCAACAGGGTATACCATTACGCCAGGTAAAGAATTCAATCTCACCATGAAGGATATGTGCAGTCCCGATATGAAAGTAACGTTCCGCCCGAATAAAAAGGACCCTCGTTATGACGATCTTGTCGGGATTTATGCCGGGAAAGAAGCGTTTCGCTACAAACAAATAAAATAATCCAACTGTTTTTTCATTACTTTATTGTTTTAAACAACAAAAGCTTTATTACATGATTTGAGGACAACATTATGCGACTGCCTTACGTAATATTTACATTAGCTATGCTGGCTTCTGTATCAACAGCACAGGCTATTCCCAATATGTGGACGAGTGGTTTTGGGATGGGCGTGACCGAATATATCATTACCAGCCCGGAGAAGGTGGTGTTTAATCTGAACTGTACTGGCAATCCGGATGCGCAGAATATTCTGCAACACGGTGTTGATCTCACTCTGCCTGATGGAACATCAGTAAGTTCTCATGACGACGGGACGGAAATAACGGTCGTCATTGATAACAGTCAGTTCTCATTACCTTCATCCCTCGGCTGGAGGAATGGCGATAATGCCTGGGTGTCATTTATTGACGCACTGGGGCAGGCAGCAAATTTCGATGTTTATGTCAGCGATAAAAAAGTAGGCACTTTCAGTCCGGGTCTGAAGAATACGCAAAAAGAGCTGTCTGACCTCAGTGAGTGCCGGACCACACACTACAGCGATTAGTTACTTACAATTCAGTCCTCTCCACCTCGCAACACACCAGCACCAGATAGCAACAGGCCATGCTCCTTCGGGAACATGGCCTTTTTGTTTTTATTTCATTATCAGATAAGGAGTTAGCTATGCGATTAGCCAGCCGCTTTGGTCGTATAAACCAGATACGCCGTGACCGGCCTCTGACCCACGAAGAGCTGATGAGTCATGTCCCCAGTGTGTTCGGGAGTGACAAGCATGAATCTCGTTCAGACAGGTACACCTACATCCCGACCATTACCATCCTCGAAAGCCTGCAGCGCGAAGGTTTTGAGCCGTTCTTTGCCTGCCAGACAAAGGTTCGCGACCAGAGCAAGCGGGAACACACCAAACACATGCTTCGCCTGCGTCGTGCTGGTCAACTGACCGGACATCAGGTGCCGGAAATCATTTTGCTCAACAGCCATGACGGCTCATCAAGCTACCAGATGCTGCCGGGGCTGTTTCGAGGCGTCTGTACCAACGGCCTGGTCTGCGGTCAGTCGTTCGGAGAGGTACGGGTGCCACATAAAGGCAATGTCGTTGAGAAGGTGATTGAAGGGGCTTACGAAGTGCTCGGGGTGTTTGACCGAGTGGAGGAGAAGCGCGATGCAATGCAGTCACTGGCACTGCCAGAACCAGCCCGGAACGCCCTGGCGAATGCCGCGCTGAAGTATCGCTTTGGTGAAGACCACCAGCCGGTCACGGTATCGCAGTTGCTGACCCCACGTCGCCGGGAGGACTACAGCGATGACCTGTGGACCGTATACCAGCGCGTGCAGGAGAACCTGATGAAAGGAGGTCTGTCAGGGCGAACCGCTCAGGGGAAAAGCAGCCGCACCCGTGCTGTTACCGGTATTGATGGCGATGTGAAACTCAATCGCGCCCTGTGGGTTATGGCAGAAAACATGCTCGAATTTTTCGGGCGTTAAACAACCGTTCCGGCATAAGGAGATAGTTTAATGGATACCCACAACCCTGAGTTTGCTGAGCAGGCAGCAATTACTGCCTCGGTAGTCGCTGACGAGTTACGTATCGGCTTCTGGCCAAAGCGCTTTGGATCTATCCCACAATGGATAACCCTTGAGCCCCAAATATTTGGCTGGATGGATCGTCTGTGCGCTGATTACAGCGGCGGCGTCTGGAGCTTTTACACACTCAGCAACGGCGGCGCATTTATGGCTCCGGAGCCCGACGGTGAGAAGTGGACGTTGTTCAACCCGATGAATGGCAACGATGCGGAGATGAGCGGAGAGGCTGCCGGTATAGCGGCCTGCCTGATGGCATACAGCCACCACGCTTGTCGCACCGAATGTGACGCGATGACTGAGCACTATTATCGCTTACGTGACTACGCGCTAAACCATCCGGAATGCAGCGCCATTATGCATCTAATCGACTGAGGAATACCTGACATGAATATCGCATTATCCCCGGTATCATCACAGCCTGAACTTTTTCCGCTGGCGGTTATGGCTCAACATGATTACCTGCTTACCGCGACATCCGGATTAACACCCTATGCTCAACGGACCATCCGACGCGCTACCAATCTGCTGGATAAATATCTGCGCCAGCCCGGTATATCCTTTACCTCAAGTACTGCTGCCCGTGACTGGCTTCGGTTACAGCTGGCAGAACAAGAACGGGAAGTGTTTATGGTGCTCTATCTCGATAACCAGAATCGTTTACTGGAGAGTGAAACGCTATTTGCCGGTTCGATTAACCATGTGCAGGTCCATCCCCGTGAGGTAGTGAAATCAGCGCTTCGTTTCAATGCTGCGGCCGTTGTGTTGGCGCATAACCATCCATCCGGTGATCCGGAGCCCAGCCAATGTGACCGCAACATTACGGGCAGGCTTAAAGAAGCGCTGACACTGGTTGATGTGAACACACTCGATCATCTGGTTATCGGTTCAGATGGAATTGTGTCGTTTGCAGAGCGAGGCTGGATATGAAAATCATCAGTAAACGCCAGGCAATGACCCTATACCGGCAACATCCTGGCTCCCGACTGTTTCGCTTCAGTACGAGCAAATATAAATGGTCAGGTAGTATCTGCCATTATGCTGGCCGCGAGATGGAGGACATACGCGGCGTTCTGGCCGTGTTTGCTGAACGGCGTCAGGACCGCAATGGTCCCTATGTCATTCTTCGAAGCGTTACTCTCAATTAATCCTTCCCTTTAATCAGGAACAATAATGAACAATCACTCAGAATCCGGTACAAAGCCGGAGAATCCCGCCTGCCAGCAGTGGGGGCTACAGAGTACGATAACACCCTGTTTTGGCGCTCGTCTGGTGCAGGAAGGCAACCGACTGCATTTTCTCGCTGACCGCGCCGGATTTAACAGTGCTTTCAGCGACGATGACGCGTTGCGTCTCGACCAGACATTTCCCCTGATACTCAAACAACTTGAACTAATGCTCACCAGCGGAGAACTCTCTCCCCGGCATCAGCACTGCGTCACGTTTTACCACAACGGACTCACCTGCGAAGCCGATACGCTTGGTAGTTGTGGCTACATATACATCGCTGTTTATCCCACTCAACGTTAATGACTTTCACGAGAGCCATAATGAAATTTCTACCTGCAACAACTCTGCGTGCAGCGAAGACATCCCGTCACCTGTCGCTATCTGGTAAATGTTACTTACTTATCTGCTATCGGCATAGTCTTTACTAGGATGACTGTAAACGATGACTTAGAGTCCGCTTCGTTCCAGAAGCGGACATATTGATTAATTAATGTTCAGCATGTTTAAAGTTATGTCACACGCAAAATGATAACTTAATATATTTAGAAGATTACTAATACAAAAATAGCGTTGTAATTCAATGAACTCTACCTATAATCTAACATAAAAAATCATATGTCATTGAAAGGATAAGGCTTTGAACATTTACATTGATGAGTCGGTACACGAGGAGTTTGGGTTTATGATCATGGCTTATGTAGTTTGTGATCAAGATCCTCAGTCTGATATAAACAAAATTCTTTCAGAGCATTCAGTTGATGAACATCACTCATGCGCAAGAATGGATCAATCTGAATCTTTAAGAGATTTGAGGTGTAAACTTATTTCTTACTTGAACTCAAATTGTCGATGGGGATCATTTATTATGCCAAGTGAGTATCGCCATCGTTGTTATTCGGATGTGTCATTTTTATTAAGCTTATTGATTAAGAACTTTCCAGATGGGAAAGGGAATGTTTTTTTCGATGAAGGTATCATAAACTCTACAGAAGCTCTCAGTCTATGTTCTGATGAAGTAAAAGTTATAACATGCTCATCTCATGAAGTTTGTGGGATACAA
This sequence comes from Klebsiella sp. JN_Kp121, assembly GCF_040062145.1. NCBI lineage: Bacteria > Pseudomonadati > Pseudomonadota > Gammaproteobacteria > Enterobacterales > Enterobacteriaceae > Klebsiella > Klebsiella sp. JN_Kp121. Next base: position 19,078 of record NZ_JBEAHX010000010.1, on the reverse strand, counting down.
CTTGCTGATTTGGTGGCATCTTTTAGTGGTGTTAGGTTTAGAGAAACAATAACTGGAAAAGCAAAAATCTTAACTTACGGTTACGACTGCGGCTATGAGCCCCCAATAGAAGCCCCTCTTGGATTTGAGCTTTTTGCTACGCTTCGACAGTCTATGCTCAGGGAAAATGAACCTCTCGGGGATGAGATGCCTGAGTTTGCCACATTTAAAACTATCAACAAAGGGTTGGTTTTGTCGAAAAACTTAACAACTGAATTTAGTCAGTTGGCATTAAAAACCTTTGGGGAAGTGTACTTAGGTTGCATCCATTAAATGTAATATCACTATCAATTAATAGCAAAATAAAGCGAGGTGTACCTACGAATACAGGAGACGATGATACAACTGACTTTCGCTTCTCGTTCATATCGAACCTTAGGCTTCGTAAGCTTGTTCGCTTAGTGCCAGAAGCGGACTTTCTGTTATTATGTTGCGACAACTAGCACACAGACTAGTAAGACAATCCGTTTCTGGGATAATAAAAAGCTAGGTTGCTTATAACCTTCCTGCGCGCACAAAAGTTATGCATAACTCCGTAGGAATAATTACACTTTTCCATGCCCCATTGTTCTTTCCCAACCCAGCATTAACTAGACTATCTAAAAAGGCCTCATCCATTTCCACTGGTTGGTCAGGGTCGATGGCAACAAAGGCCGCCAGTTCACTGATATCAAATGAGGGAATACGTTCAAGAGCAACGAGCAAACGCCGAAGAACATTAAAATCTATCTCTTCTCGTGCGAATGACTTGAGAAATTCTGCCGCAACTTCAGGCTTGCTTTCGCTTTCCATCCGGTCAATGATTTCAATCAGTCTTGCACCTGCCTGGCCAGCAAACTTATCGTTTTCATTCAACCTTTCAGTCATTTTAATCCGTTCAGAGTCGGGTAGGTCTGAGAAGTGAGTGAGGAAACGAAAAATCTTTTCAGTAAATAGCTGACTCCTGACAGAACTGGCAACTTTGTATACTCCAACCACAGTGCTAACAAAAGGGATAGATTCAAGCGTTTTTGATTCAATCAAAGCGTCAATGCTAAGCTCAGTGTATTCCTTGCTCAACTCGACTACCTCGTCAGATTTTAAAGCGCAGATTAATGCGCTACCGCGTTTGGAGTCTTCTGTCATGATTCCTCAATTACACATTTCTATGGATAGTTTAGGTTGAGACTATTGAATCAAACGCAGGAAGAGTATGCGACTTTTTTTATAAAAAATAGGTGAAGTATTTTATTCATTCATCGTTACCAATAAGATGTTGTTACTTACAATCTGATAGTAGCTATTATTTCGGATAGATTGATCTACTCTTCGCTTAAGTCTGTCTGTCATGCTGCTTAAGAAATAGGCGTAGCATAATTCTCTAAACGATCCCCATTTAGCACGTATGCGCAAAAAAACTACGGTAGATATGAGTGCATAATGCAACACACACATTTAAAGAGGGCTTTTTATGCCTGTTATTGAGAGTATTTTACGCATACAGCTAGACAGAGATGTATTTCATGGAGAAGAACAAATGGTTAGCGGTATAGCCCAACTAGCTGTAGATCGGGGATTTAACGCGTTATCCCCTCGCCAAAAAATAGTATTAGAGCCGTTCTTAACACAACACTGTTCAGGCGTAATCGATCCAGGTGGTCACCATAACAACTGTACTACAGTTCTGACTGGTGAGGCATTATTAGATGCGTATGAGAATTGTGATGATACGGAAAGCCTGGAGTGTGAAAGCTGCCGTGAGGAAAGTTCTTTTCACGCCCACCAGTGGGCAAGAATAGAGCGAGAATAGGAATAAGTATCCTCCGGCTTAACCGGAGGTTTTTCAGATGCTCTTATAAGGCTCTGTTACCAGTCGTGCCCTAACAGGAGTATATGAACTGGCATTTACATCTGAATTCGTTACTTACGGCCCATTGTTCCTGAATCTTCGTGGTGTTCTTGCCTACAATATTATCTAGTATGACCGCCCCTGTTGATAAACGCACGGCAATGTCAGTATTTCTCGCCAAGACATGGGGGCAATTTCGTCGGTCTGCTCTTCGCTCATAGCAGACTACAAGCGCTTAGATTCTGCCCACCTTGTACCAGAAGCTGTCAATGCTAGTATTGCGATGTATCGATCAACGAGTGAAGGTAAGGATAAATGATTGTAACTAGGGAAAGCATGAAACAATGGATCATTGAGTGTCTTCGTGAACGTGGAGGTAGTGCTTGGCCACGCGAAGTTTCAAAGTATGTATGGAACAGCTACGAGACTGAGCTTAGAGATTCGGGCGATATGTTGTATACGTGGCAATATGACATTCGTTGGGCCGCTCAACAATTGAGAAACGAGGGCACTCTAAAACCAGTAAATAGACGCAGAGATTTGCCTTGGGAACTAGCATAGCAAAGCAAGGATTAACGTTCATTTCGCGGCCATATCTGACTTTGTTCTGAGTGGATGAGAATTGATACCTCTGAAGAAAACTTTCCTGCCTGCCTGAATCTTGCTTTGCTGGCCATATCGGTGTTCTACTGGTATGGCTTTATACCCACTCGCAATGTCTATTTTTTGTACGGATTTTAACTTGTGGGTACAAGTGCGGGTATAACTATTTATTCCTGCCAATAAAATATATTGATATCAGTCTATTGGGTGTGAAATTCGAGTCCGGCCTTCGAACCCAATCGACAACCAATTCACCCGAAGACATCTTTTTTGTGCCGGAAATTCAGTATCTCTTTAAACACTACGTGTAACGAATGCGAATACTGCATTCCCACTAAATACGCTAAGTCGGCTGCAAATTTTTTCGGATAAAAATCTTTCCCTTGTCGATTGCATTGGCGTACGATAAACACACAATAACATTGCAATTCAAAGGGATTTTGAATGCCTGTAAACGAGAGGATTAACGCGACATCCGGGACACGTATTAAGCCCGGTGGAACGAGGCTTATAACCACTGGTGAGATTGGGTTAGCAAGAACGCTATACAGCTACGGTCTCCGGTACAATACAGTGTGGATTCATCGGGAAAGTTATTTGCCATTCAATCTACAGCCTACTGATATTGCTATGAGCCCTAATGGCGAAATGTGGTTTAGGGAAGACACCTACTCCCATGATTTTTCAATGGAAGTTGATGTGCAGAAAAAACATAGATTCATGCATGAGTTAATGCATGTATGGCAAGCGCAGCACGGAATGTTTGTCAGAACCAGAGGGTTGTTCTCCCGATTTGCTGATTACAGTTATAGTTTAGACAAGGAAAACATACGACATTATAGCTTAGAACAGCAGGCTTCATTAGTTAGTGATTACTGGTTGTTGCAAGCTTACGGTTTTAAAAATTATCTGTATCTGCCTGCATTACGAGATTATGATCATAAAGAATCTGACTATACATTGCTTCAAAAATATAAATTAGTTATGAAGGGATTTCCACAATGAAGAGATTCGCTATCTTATCTTTAACTTTTCTTATTTCCGGTTGTCCTGGTGGTAATCCTGCGCCACACCCAAGAGATACCATTATTAATGGAGAGCATCTTTGCTTTAGTTTGGATAAAAGGGATGTATTGAATTACTACACTATTGACTCAGGCGAAAACGGTAAGACGCAAACGGTAATGAGTTCTGGTTATGACAAGTTAATGTCATCATATCCTGACAATTGCATCGATATTGAATGGAAGAAGAACCATACTTATGTCATTAACTACGGTTTAAATAATAAAAAATATGTTCATGAATTCTTTATTGATAGTACCGGAACGCTGACGAAGTAGAGGTGAGGCGATTCCGTGCCATATATTCGCGTGCCTTACCTCAGCTCCTAAATACCTCTCTTCTGTGCCACTCCACAAATCCCTCTTTCGGGTAACAATCCTTCCCCTGAGGCAATCCGATTTGCTTACCATCAAAATCCCAGAACAGCTTTCCGACAATCCCGCCGCCGTTAACCGCGGGAGAAATCTGTACCCGCATATGCTCATCCAGGCCAATCGAACCTTTATCAAATGCTTTGTGGTGAATGGCGCATAGCGCCAGGCCGTTGGGAATTTCACATGGGCCACCGTGCTGCTTCCATTTGATATGCGCAGCCTCCAGCGCGACGGAGGTATTGTCATGGCGCATATTAAAGCCGCAGATAGCGCATTCATAGTTATAAGCGCGTAGCACCTGCTGGCGGAACAGCGGGTCGCGTTCTTTGCGAATTTGCTGGATATCAAACCCCATCTCGTCGGCGATCTCTTCCTGAATACTCTCCGGGAAATGGGCCTGCAGGATCTGATGCGCCAGGGTGTTAATCAGCCTCTTATTCTTGCCCAGCAGCGCGAAGTGCTCTTCGTCAAAGCCGCCCGCGACGTGATAGGTTTCCAGTTCTTTAGAGGGGGGCTGTCTGCTGCCTTCAGTTGAGCATTGCTCAGCGTTGCGTAATTCCCAGAAGCCGTCGCCTTTTAGACGCCAGAAAGGCATATCGGGGCGGTATTGCGCGCGCTGTGGGCCAAAACGCTCCAGCAGGCTATGTAACTCATCACGGACCTCTGAGGCGTAATCGAACATCCGCGGATGTCCGTGCTGGTAATGCGACAGCACGTGCAACAACAGCAGAGGTTTATGCGGCGCGCGCTCTTCGCCTTTGCGCCAGATAGTGATATTGGCGATCGCTTGTTGCAGAGTTTTACTGGAAGGCATCGCGTTACGTATTTTGCTAAATAATTGCGATGATGCTCGCAAAACTGCTGTCGATCAAGCCACCGGGATTCGATATCCAACCCAGGTCTCTTTTCAACTATCACCATGATTTATCTATTCGAAATTTATTCCGCTTTCTATCTATAATGAGGTCACTCATCATCAAATAGCTCAGCCATATGAAACGGTTGCCAGATCATCTATCGCGAGAATGCATCATCGAAGCCATCCGCGCATACGACGAGGGTATAGCGCATCAGTTTAAAGACGCGCGTCTGTATGAAGTCGAATTCGAAGGACGTCGTTATCCCTCTAAAGCTATCGTTGGGATAGCGGCCACCATGGCGACGAAAACGGAGTTCACGCCGGCGGATTTCAGCGGTGGGATCAAATCCAAATGCGTCCGTCTGTTGCTGGAGCAAGGGTTCAACATCGTTCATGAGCGAGTAGATGATGCCAGCATTACCCTTTTCCCCGACGAGCTACAGACGAAAAGTGAGTTTGTGGAAGGGGCTGCGGTTCAGGTTATGGTTAACCGCTATGAGCGCGATCGCCAGGCCCGCGAGGCCGCGTTGCGCTATCACGGTACTCGGTGTCAGGTGTGCAGACTTGATATGGCTAAGCGCTATGGTGATATCGGCCAGGGCTTTATCCACATTCATCATCTGGTACCGCTATCGGAGATTAAACAGGACTATCGTCTGGATCCGAAAACTGACCTGATCCCTGTTTGCCCCAACTGTCACGCGATGCTGCATCGGCGAAACCCGCCATATACGCCGGAAGAGCTTAAAGCGCAGATGCTGGCAGAGTGAGGTAGCGACTGAATGGCGTTGTTATACAGAGAGACCACTATCTATTTGTTTGATGAGATATTTTTTTCTGCAGCCGGTTAGCCTTCCAGGCCAGGAATGGTGAGAATGTACCCCAGGTAATAGCCAGTACTACAACATTACCCAGACCTCCAGAGATGAGATATTTCTGGGGGCCGCATAAGGTGGTGACGAACATAACCACAACCAGGGCAACGGTAACCCAGAATGCTACCCAGAATCGGCGGGATAGCACTGAAATCAGTTCATCCAAATTTCCTTCTGCTGCTGCAAGCCTGCGATGCAGACTCTCGACATCGCTCTCAGTGAATCCGGCATCGAATAGATCTCTTTCTTTGATAGTCATTATAATTGCCCTTTTTTGTATAATAAATATGAGTCTATTATTCCCCTACGATTGCAGATAAAAGTTACTGTTAACTAATCTGCTAATAGTTCTGTGATGTGGTTGATTAATAATTTATATAAAATGATCCGTTAATTATCATCTTTGATAGCTTGTTTTTGATAAGAGCAAGGGAAAATAAAGCATGAAATCATAACTATTAATCAGTTAGTATGGTGTTTATGTTCTATCATAGTGTTCTCTCTGAATGGAATAGAGCTGAAATTATAACTTAACCCAGGGGTCTAAATGGATGTTTTGCGCATGGATTTGCAAGCAAAGTTACAGATTGTCCTAACAAAAACAGCTAATCACCTACCTGTCGATATTGGAAACTATCTTTTAACGATGTTAACTCCGCAGGCATTAGCGACAATGTCTGGAGTATTAATAGTTTGGGGAAGTGCTCATTTTTTTGGAGTTGGTGAAATCGCTGATGTGATACTCCTCTGTGCAGGATGGGTTGCAATAGGTGGAGTTGCTCTTAATGCAGGGAAGTTATTGTATACCTTTGCAATAAAAACCATCAATGCTAAAACAGAAGATGAGCTTGAGGATGCGGCAAGAGATCTTTCAGAAGCAATCATGTTGGTTGGAGTGAATACTATTTTTGTCATTTTACTTAAAGCGAAACCAGCCGATACGTTTAAAAGGCCTTTCAGGGGGGCTTCGATGCCCCAATATAGTAACGAAATAGCTAAACGCATGAGTCTTCCGAGAAATGGAGGTTGGCGTTATACACCCACTATAAAAATAACCAAATATAAGGATGTGGGGCAGGGGGCGACGAAAATTTGGGGGGATGCAACTATTGGGCGTAACTATTATCCTAACGTAATGTCAAAGGATGAAGCCTATCTGAAAATGCTGACGACGTTGTATCATGAACGAGTTCATATGGCGATCGCACCTAAGTTTTATTTATTACGTGAGTTGCGTGTATTCATGAGGCAGTCGGCTTATTCTAAATCCTATATATTACGTTATCTTGAAGAGGCTCTTGCTGAAACCATTGGTTTGTTAAGAGCCAGAGGTATGAGTAGAGAGTACATCATTCAGGGATTTAAATTTCCGCTAGGGAATACTTATGAGATAACATTCTCCTTATTGAGGCATGAAGCTGCTGGCATGCTTTTAGGGCCAATCACGGTGGGAGGAATAATGTATAGTGTTTGGTACGGAGTCCAACGATGATTTCCCGCGAACAGGCTATTGCTATAGCTAAAGCCTATGCTGATACGAGTGGTCGCGGTTGGGATGAACATTATCATGAAGCCCAGCCGATGATGCTGGATGGCGAGCCGGTGTGGTGGATTGCTACCACTGATTGCGAATATTCAACTGAGCTGCCGTGGCTGATGGAACAACTTCCTAATCCTTCTCATTATTACATCAGTATGGTGAGCGCATGCTGTGTGGCCGTGGGATCAAGGGAGAACGATTATCAGCGGGTGGGCTAAAAGTAGTAACTGTCCCAGCCCTCATCTTCACTTAGTTACGATTCTTGCCAATCATCCAATAAACCTCGCGATCTACTTCTGCTTTCTCGTTAATAGTTTGCTTAGCCAAGATTCAACTAACCAACCCTACACCCCATATCCCCGATACAGCCAATATCCGCCAACCAGCACCACAACATTCAGCACGATGCTAATAATGAAATACGTTCTGAATGGCTGCTTCTGGGTTTTGTGGCGAAAACACTGCTGCCCGGCAATCGCGCCCGGCCATCCGCCAAGCAGGCCGAAGGCCAGCAGGGTGGATTCCGGGATCCGGCTCCAGGCTTTACGGGCGGCTAATTTGTCGATGCCGTAGATAAGCCAGGTCAGCACGTTCGCCAGCAGGAACCACATGGCGATGGAATAGGGCAGCAACAGGCTGCCGACGGCGGCAAGGGCCAGCAGGAAGTAACAAAAATAACCGAGCTTCATACGATATCAACAGCGCTTAGCAGTGGCAGAGACGGTAACTATATATGGTTTGCTGGCTGGCGGTAAGACGCCGATTGTTAATCGCGACAGGTCGACAACTTTACTCCTCCGTTCCCTACCTGCAACCCATTTCCCGCGCCAACCTGCCCGGCTGCGTTTTTAGCGTTGCGGCAGCGGCCGCCGGCAATGCTGACCACAGCGTCAAATGCGGACTGGTGCGGCGCTCAATCTCCGCCACCGTCACCTGATGGTCGCAAAAATTAGCATCGCGCGGCGTTGCCTGGTCCAGCACAAATGCTGCGTACTGGCCGCTCTGCGGGCCGCTATCGAGGAAAATAATCTTCCAGTAACCGCTGGGGATCTCCACGCCCGGCGCGGCGGGCAGGGTGGCGATATGCCGCTCGAACAGTGGCCCGGTAACCGAATAAACCGCTGTCACCTCCGGGCGCTCGGCCAACGCGCGCTCCGCGTCTTCCAGCCGCGCCCATGCTCCCTGATTCAGCGCCGCTTCCTGCGGGGTGATATTCGACAGATAGTTCAGCGCAGGCCAGTCCTCCGCGCCGCCGAGGCTCGCCAGCGGTGCCTGATGGCCGCGATCGACCGCCAGTAAGGTGTTGGCCCGGCGATAGTCGGCGGGCGCCAGGGTATCGGCTGCGGGTAAATCGGGGTCCTGCTTCCACACTCTTGCCCGGTTGCTGGCCTCGCTGGCACGGGTGATTTTATACGCTACCCAGTTGGCCAGTTTACGACTGGGGTTATTGTTCAGAGTGTAGGCCGCGCGGAAAAGCGTCTGTTGGCTGCCGCCGGTTGGGCAGCCAACTTCGCAATTATCCACCTTTACTGTCGCGGCATGGCAGGGGGATATCGTGCTCAGGGTGGAAAGTAATAACAGCAAAAATAAACAGGGTGGAGAAGGATTAAGGTTCATCGATAGCGCTCATTAATTTAAGGCCCACCTTTTCTCCGCGTGATAAATACGCAGCCTGGGTGAGCAGGAAAATCAATGAAGCTAAAGGGAATAACGTGGGGTGAAGGCCGATTGGCGCAGAGGATGAGATAATATGAGTGTGGATGTTGGTTAAATGAGGGAATGACTTGTGGGTCTAATAATTAAAAGGCCCGCCGGTGAAATACCAACGGGCTTGCCATTATTTATTCCCCGGCTTGCCCCGATGCCGATACAGCCACATCAGCTTATATGCCGCCGGAATGATAAACAGCGACAGCAGCGGCGCGGTGATCATCCCGCCAATCATCGGTGCGGCGATACGGCTCATCACTTCCGACCCGGCGCCGGTGCCCCATAAAATCGGCAGCAGGCCGGCGATAATCACCGCCACGGTCATCGCCTTTGGCCGCACGCGCAGCACCGCGCCCTGATACAGCGCCTCGTCGAGTTTATCGGCGCTGAAGGTCTGCGGGTTCTCCAGCGATGGCTCCGCCTCGATGGCGTGGCGCAGGTACATCAGCATCACCACGCCAAATTCTGCCGCCACCCCGGCGAGGGCGATAAAGCCGGTACCGGTGGCCACCGACAGATGGAATCCCATCCAGTAGAGGAACCAGATCCCGCCGACGAGGGCGAACGGCACGCTGGTGATAATCAGCAGCGCCTCGCCGAAGCGGCGGAACGCCAGGTACAGCAGCACGAAGATAATCATCAGCGTCATCGGTACCATCAGCTTCAGCTTCTGATTGGCGCGTTCCAGCAGCTCAAACTGCCCGGAGTAGGAGACGCTGATGCCCGGCTTCAGCTTTACTTCTTTGCCGATGGCATGCTGCAGATCGCGCACCACCGAGACCATATCGCGGTCGCGGGCGTCGATGTAGATCCAACTGGTCGGGCGGGCGTTCTCGGTCTTCAGCATCGATGGCCCGGTAACGACTTTAACCTCGGCGACGTCGCCGAGCACGATCTGCTGCTTCAGCGGCGTGAGGATCGGCAACTGGCGGAGGGTCTCCGGGCTATCGCGATAGCTCTGCGGGTAGCGGATGTTGATCGGATAGCGCTCGACGCCCTCTACCGTTTCGCCGACCATCGCGCCGCCGATGGCGGACGAAACAAACAACTGCACGTCGCCGACGGTCATGCCGTAGCGGGCCGCCTTCTCACGCTGAATATCAATGTTGAGGTAGCGCCCGCCGACCAGCCGCTCGGCTAACGCTGACGTGACCCCCGGCACGGTGCGAGCCACCACTTCAATTTGTTCGGCGATGGCGTCGATATCGGCCAGGTTGGTGCCGGAAACTTTAATGCCGATCGGGCTCTTGATGCCGGTGGAGAGCATGTCGATGCGGTTGCGGATCGGCGGCACCCACAGATTCGCCAGCCCGGGTAGACGTACGGTTTTATCCAGCTCCTCGACGATCTTCTCCATGGTCATCCCCGGCCGCCATTGATCCTGTGGCTTGAGCTGAATCGTGGTCTCTACCATCTCCAGCGGCGCCGAGTCGGTGGCGGTTTCGGCCTTGCCGGTTTTGCCGAACACCCTTGCCACTTCCGGCACCGTCATGATCAGCTTATCGGTCTTCTGCAGCATATCCGCCGCCTGCGCAGCGGAGATCCCCGGCAGCGTTGACGGCATATACAGCAGATCGCCCTCGTTGATCTGCGGCAGAAACTCTCCGCCGACCCGGTTAAGCGGCCAGGCAATCGTCAGGATCGACAGAAGCGCAATCAGCAGGGTAGTCTTCGGCCAGTGCAGTACCTTCAGCAGCAGTGGGTGATAAATGCGGATCAAAAAGCGGTTCAGCGGATTGCTGTTTTCCGCCGGGATCTTGCCGCGGATCCAGAAGCCCATCAGGATCGGGATCACCACGATCGCCAGCAGCGCCGCCCCGGCCATCGACCAGGTTTTGGTGAAGGCTAGCGGGCCGAACAGTTTGCCCTCCTGGCCTTCGAGGGTGAAAATCGGGATAAACGACAGAGTAATGATCAGCAGGCTGATAAACAGCGCCGGGCCGACCTCCACCGACGCATCGGTAATGATTTTCCAGCGGATGTCGTTGCTTAGCTTCTCTCCCGGGTGCTGATGTTCCCACTCCTCCAGCCGCTTATGGGCGTTCTCAATCATCACGATGGCGGCATCGACCATCGCCCCCACCGCAATGGCGATCCCGCCCAGCGACATGATGTTGGCGTTAAGCCCCTGGAAATGCATCATAATAAAAGCGAAGCACAGGCCGAGCGGCAGCGAGATAATCGCCACCAGCGCCGAGCGCACGTGCCACAGGAAAAGGGCGCAGACCAGCGCAACGACGATAAACTCTTCCAGCAGCTTGTAGCTGAGGTTGTCGATGGCGCGGTCGATAAGCTGGCTGCGGTCGTAGGTGGTAACCACTTCAACCCCATCCGGCAGGCTGCTTTGCAGCGACGCCAGCTTCTCTTTGACCGCCGAGATCACCTCGCGGGCGTTCTTGCCGGAGCGCAGGATCACCACGCCGCCGGCCACTTCGCCTTCGCCGTTAAGCTCGGCGATACCGCGCCGCATCTCCGGGCCAATCTGCACCCGCGCGACGTCGCCGAGATAGACCGGTACGCCGTTGTCACCGGTTTTCAGCACGATATTTTTGAAGTCGTCGAGCGTTTGCAAATAGCCGCTGGCGCGCACCATATATTCGGCTTCCGCCAGTTCGACGGAAGAACCGCCGGCTTCCTGGTTAGACGCATCCAGTGCCGATTTCACCTCGCCGAGGCTGATGCCGTACTGGGTCAGCTTCATCGGGTCGACGACAATCTGATACTCCTTGACCACGCCGCCTACCGACGCCACTTCCGAGACGTTAGGAATGGTTTTCAGCTCATATTTTAAGAACCAGTCCTGCAACGAGCGCAGTTCGGCGAGGTCATGTTTGCCGCTGCGGTCGACCAGCGCGTACTCGAAGACCCAGCCAACGCCGGTGGCGTCAGGGCCCATTTCGGCGCTGACCCCGGCGGGCAGTTTGCCCTGCACCTGGTTGAGATACTCCAGCACCCGCGAGCGCGCCCAGTAAGGATCGGTGCCGTCTTCAAAAATCACATACACGTAGGAGTCGCCAAACTGCGAGAAGCCGCGCACCGTTTTGGCGCCGGGGACTGACAGCATGGTGGTGGTCAGCGGCCAGGTGACCTGGTTTTCGACGATCTGCGGCGCCTGCCCCGGATAGCTGGTTTTGACGATCACCTGTACGTCGGAGAGGTCCGGCAGGGCGTCTACCGGGGTATGGACGATGGTCCAGGTCCCCCAGATGCTGAGAAACAGCGCCCCCATCATCACCAGAAAACGGTTGGCCACCGAGCGGCGGATAATCCATTCAATCATTGTTCCGTTCCTCAGTGCGCATGGGCGGCAGGGGTTGTGACATCAGGAGCCTGCGCGCGCATGCGCTCCAGCGCGCCGGAGATATTGGCTTCCGAGTCGATCAGGAACAGGCCGCTGGCGACGACTTTTTCGCCCTCCTGCAGACCGCTGCGAATGGCCGTAACGCCATTGGATTCATGGAATACCTGCACGATTTTCGGCACGAAGCGGCCCTCGTTATCCACGGTAATCACTCGCTGCTCGCTGCCGCTGTCGATCAACGCTTTTGATGGGATTAGCAGCATCGGCGCGCTTTCGCTGGTCAGTTTCAGATAGGCGTTCATCCCCGGCTTCAGCGCTTCATCCGGGTTGTTGACCTGCAGGCGTAGCTGCAGCGTACGGGTGGCGCTATCGACGCTGGGGAGAATGGTCCATTTGTTGATGCTGAAGGTTTTTCCCGGCCAGGCGGGAACCTGAATGGCGAACTGCGAGGCGTCTTTAATTAGCCAGGCGATGGATTCCGGCACCGCCACGGTGACCCACACCGGGTCCATGCCCTGAATTTTCGCCACCACATTATCTTTGGCGATATTCATTCCTGCGCGCAGATCGAAGGCGGTAATAACGCCATCGATCGGTGCTTTGAGAGTAAAGCGGGTCTGGATTTTGCGCGTGGTTTTCAGGCGGCGGATATCGTCATCCGGCATTCCGGCAAGGCGCAGACGCTCAAGGATCCCCTCGACCTGCGTGGCGGTGCCCCCGGTCTCCTGCAACAACAGATATTCGCTCTGCGCTTCCACCCAGTCCGGGATGGTCAGCTCGAGCAACGGCGTGCCTTGCTTGACTTTGTCGCCGACGGTCAGCGGATAGACTTTATTAATAAAGCCCGCCGCCCGCGCCTGCATAATCACGTACTGGTACTCGTTATAGCTGATGTTGGCCGGAAAGGTCTGGGCGTAGCGCAGCGGCCCGCGGGTGACCGCGGCGGTTTTTACGCCGAGGTTTTGGGTCTGCGTCGGGTCGATACGCACCCCCGGCGCACCGGCGGCGGCACTCTCCTCATCAGCGTATTTTGGCACCAGGTCCATATCCATAAACGGCGATTTACCCGGTTTATCAAAGCGAGTATTCGGGTACATCGGGTCGTACCAGAACAGCACTTTACGCTGCTGCTCGGCCGCCGGATCGCTATCCATTGTCGGCGTCAGTCGGGTATACAGCGCCGCGGTAAGCGCGCCGCCAACCAGCATGCTGCCGAGGATCAGCGCCGTATTTTTCAGTGTCAGGGATGCCATGTGTCGTCCATTCAGTTGTTGAGGGGGCTACCGTCGCCGGGCCGTTATTGGGCGCGGATATCCTGTAACAGCGACAGATTGCCCTGCTGAACGAAGGTGAAGTCCACGCTGTCGCCATCCTTCACATTGTTGAGCTGCGTCTGCGGGGTGATGGTGAAGCGCATGGTCATCGGCGGCCAGTTCACCGCCGGGATGGCGTCGTGGGCGATAGTGATTTTTTTGCTATCCATATCAATGGCTTTAATGACGCCTTTGCCAGTGATGCTTTGCGTCTGCGCGGCAGCGGGCTGCTCGTGCATTGTCATACCGGCGTGCGGTTCGGCGGCCTGGGCCGCGAACACTGCGCCAGAGAACAGGGTGAACAGGGCGATTTTAGACAGTGAATTCATAATCAAGACTCCTCGGGTTATTCCATCCAGCCGCCGCCGAGAGCGGTGAACAGGGTGATTTCATTCGCCTGACGGGAATAGTTGAGTTCCAGCAGGGTTTGTCGGGTGGTGAAAATGTCGCGCTGGGCGCTCAGGACTTCGATGTAGCTGACCGCGCCGTGACGATAGAGCGCAGTAGCGCGCTGCAGGGTGATATTTAGTGAATCGAGATAGCGCTGCTGGGCGGCAATCTGATCGGCCAGGCTCTGGCGCAGGGCGAGCGCGTCGGCCACCTCTTTAAAGGCGGACTGTATTTTTTGCTCATAGTTGACCACCTGCTGCTGCTGGCGGATTTCCGCCAGATCGAGGTTGGCCTGATTACGCCCGGCGTTGAAAATCGGCAGTTCGATTTTGGGGATGAAGTTCCACATCGCGCTGCCGGCGTTAAACAGGCTGGAGAGCTCGCTGCTGCTGCCAGAAAGCGAGCTGGTCAGGGTAATCGACGGGAAGAAGGCCGCCCGTGCGGCGCCGATGTTGGCGTTGGCCGCCAGCAGGCTATGTTCGGCTTCCAGAATATCCGGCCGCTGCAGCAGGATCTCTGAGGAGAGCGACGGCGGCAGGGTTACGCCTTTCAGGTCCACGGCGCTGCTGGCGCTATCGTCCGGCAGGCGCTGATAGCTGCCGAGCAGTAGCTGCAGGGCGTTATTGGCCTGCGCCAGCTGGCCTTGCCGTTTGGCGATATCGGCGCGGGTGCTTTCGATCATCCCGCGCGCCTGTTCCAGCGCCAGCACGGTGGTGCTGCCGGTCAGCAGCTGTTTTTCAACGAAGGCGTAAGACTGCTGATAGTTCTGCAAGGTGTCGTTCGCCACCTGTAACTGCGCCGCCGCCAGCCGCTGGTTGAAGTAGCTTTGTGAAACGTTAGCAATCAACAGGATATGCACCGTGCGCCGCGCCTCTTCGCTGGCGAAGAAGTTCTGTCGGTCGGCCTCGCTAAGGTTTTTCAACCGGCCAAAGAAGTCGAGGTCGTAGCTGAGATTCAAGCCGGCGGCATAATCGCTGCTGGTGGTGGTGTCGCCTTTGAGCTTGCCGCCATAGGTGGTGCTGCCGTCGCCGTTAAGCTGCGGGTAGCGGTCGGCGTCGGTCACCCGGTACTGGGCGCGGGCTTCCTGCACTTTCAGCGTCGCCATCCGTAGATCGCGGTTGTTGGTCAGCGCGGTGCTAATCAGGCTTTTCACCTGCGGGTCGACGAAAAAGGTGCGCCAACCGGTCTCCTGGTAGCCCGCCGTCGCGGTAACCAGTTTGTTCTGGCTGAGAGAGAACTGCTGCGGTACCGGCGCGGCGGGGCGCTGGTAGTCCGGAGCAAGTGACAAACAGCCGGTTAAGGCGAATATCACGCTGAGAGTAAGAAGCTTTATTGGGCGCATGGCGACAGACGGTTTTCGGCGATTTATCAATGTCGGATACTTTACGCAGCGGGCTCTGTTCAACGCGTGACAGGAAAATGACAAAACTGTCATTTTCCTGATATTTCATTGCTATCCGGAGGGGCTACTCTAAAATTGAATACCCGCACAGAGCGCGCGTGAAGGAGCCAACCGTGAAGATTTTGATTGTCGAAGATGAGAAGAAAACCGGGGAGTACCTGACCAAAGGGCTTACCGAAGCCGGATTCGTCGTCGACCTGGCCGACAACGGCCTTAACGGTTATCACCTGGCGATGACCAGCGACTACGATCTGCTGATCCTCGACATCATGCTGCCGGACGTCAACGGCTGGGATATCGTGCGCATGCTGCGCGCCGCCAATAAAGGGATGCCGATCCTGCTGCTCACCGCGCTTGGCACTATCGAGCATCGGGTGAAGGGGCTGGAGCTGGGCGCCGACGACTATCTGGTGAAGCCCTTTGCTTTTGCGGAACTGCTGGCGCGGGTGCGCACTCTGCTGCGTCGCGGGGCGGCGGTAATAGTAGAAAGCCAGTTTCAGGCGGCCGATCTCAGCGTTGATTTGGTGAGCCGTAAGGTGACGCGTGGCGCGACTCGTATCACCCTGACCAGCAAAGAGTTTACCCTGCTGGAATTCTTCTTGCGCCATCAGGGCGAGGTGCTACCCCGTTCGCTGATCGCGTCGCAGGTGTGGGATATGAATTTCGACAGCGACACTAACGCTATCGACGTGGCGGTGAAGCGGCTGCGCGCCAAAATCGATAACGACTTCGAGCCGAAGCTTATCCAGACCGTGCGCGGCGTCGGCTATATGCTTGAGGTGCCGGATGGCCGCTAAGCGCCCCTTTTCGTTGGCCACCCGGCTGACCTTCTTTATCAGCCTCGCCACCATCATTGCATTCTTTGCCTTCACCTGGATCATGATCCATTCGGTGAAGGCTCACTTTGAAGAGCGCGACGTTCACGACCTCAAGCAGCTCAGTACCACGCTTGAGACGGTGCTCAACCACGCCGACTATCCGCAGGAGCGGCGGCTGGAGATCTTAAAAAACGTGATTGGCGGCTACGCTAACGTCTTTATCTGTCTGGATGATGCCGAGGGCAATATTCTGTTTCAGTCGCCAGACGGCCCGGAACTCAGCCATATTATGAGCACGCCGGGGCTGGCGATGAAGTTGCGCGACGGTAATGTGATTTCATGGACCGACCCGCAGCCGCGGGAAATGGTTCATGATAATCATCAAATGGAGACCCGCTCCTGGCGGCTAATCATGTTGCCGCTGGGCAAGCAGGCAGATGGCAAACCGGCCTGGCATCTGCTGATGGCCTTATCGATCGACTTTCACCTGCACTATATTAATGAGCTCAAAGCAAAGCTGATTTCCGCGGCGTCGATAATCAGCCTGCTGATCATCGCCATCGTGCTGTTTGTGGTCTATCAGGGGCATAAGCCGATTCGCCAGATCAGCCGCCAGATCCAGAATATTACCTCCCGGGATCTCGATGTGCGCCTCGACCCGCAGGCGGTGCCCATCGAGCTGGAACGGCTGGCGCTGTCGTTTAACCATATGCTGGAGCGCATAGAGGATGTCTTTACCCGCCAGTCGAACTTTTCCGCCGATATCGCCCATGAAATCCGTACGCCGATTACCAACCTGGTCACGCAAACTGAAATCGCCTTAAGCCAGAGCCGCAGCCAGCAGGAGCTGGAAGAGGTGCTCTATTCCAATCTCGAAGAGTTCTCGCGCATGTCGCGGATGGTCAGCGATATGCTGTTCCTTGCCCAGGCGGATAATAACCAACTGATCCCCGAACAACGGGCGCTGGACCTGGCCGAGGAAGTGAATAAGGTGTTTGAGTTCTTTGAAGCGTGGGCGGAAGAAAAAGAGGTGGCGCTGCGTTTTGTCGGTAGCCATTGCCGGGTGATTGGCGACCCGCTGATGCTGCGGCGGGCAATCAGCAACCTGCTGTCGAACGCGATTCGCTATACGCCGGCCGGGCAGGCGGTGACCATTCAGTTGAGCGAAAGCGCCGAGAAGATTCGCCTGGTGGTGGAGAACCCCGGCGCACCGATTGCCGCCGCGCATCTGCCACGCCTGTTTGATCGTTTCTATCGCGTCGACCCCTCGCGCCAGCGCAAAGGCGAGGGCAGCGGCATCGGTCTGGCGATTGTAAAATCGATTGTCAGCGCTCACCACGGCAGCGTAGCGGTGCAGTCCGATCTGCGCTCCACTCGCTTTATTATCGTGTTGCCGAAATATGCGCAATAACGGCTGAAAGCAAGCGGGCAGCGCCAGGCGACTGCCCGCAGTATTGCCGTTCTCTTACTCTTCGAAATACCAGTAGCCCTGATTAATCAGCCGCGTCAGTTCGCTAACGAACGCCGGATTTTGCAGGCCGCTGCCGAGCTCTTCTTGACCTAACGAGGTATAGCGACACAGCGCATCGAGCGCGCTGGCATCGGTGGTGTCGAGTTGTTCGCTATGCACGAAGAAGCTGTCGCCGATATGCAGAACGCGCAGGCCGCTCAGGCGAGAAAGCTTTTCGCCGCCCAGCAGCGCATCGACCACTTCCTCTTCTTCATATGCCGGTTCCGCCGGAGCAATATCCAGTTCGTGACGCGGCGTGGTGACGAAACTGCCGAACCACTGCTTGAAGTCTTCTGGTTGGCGAATCATGTCGATCATCATGTTGCGCAGACGTTCGAGTTCATACTCTTCAACCCGGCCCGGATGGTCGCGGCAGGTGAGGTCCGGATCGCTGTAGTGTTCGCCGCCGAGGTCGTTTTCCAGCACATAGTCGGCGAAGCTGCTGATCAGGTCGCGGCCGTTTGGCCCACGGAAGCCGACGGAGTAGTTCAGTGCCGTTTCGTGGGTCACTCCGTCGTGTGGGAATCCAGGCGGAATATAGAGGATGTCGCCCGGCTCCAGATCTTCATCAATAATCGGCGGGAACGGATCAACGTGCAGCAGCGCCGGATGCGGACAGAACTGACGCATCGGCAGCTTGTCACCCACGCGCCAGCGGCGGCTCCCCATGCCCTGAATAATAAAGACGTCATACTGATCGATATGTGGGCCAACGCCGCCGCCAGGAACGGAGAAGGAGATCATCAGATCGTCTAAACGCCAGTCCGGCAGTACGCGGAATGGGCGCACCAGTTCGGCGGCAGGCATATGCCAGTGGTTTACCGCCTGGGCCAGCAATGACCAGCCGTTTTCACCCAGCCCATCGAAATGTTCAAAAGGACCGTTGCTGGCCTGCCATTTACCGTTGACCAGGCTGACCAGCCGGCTATCGACTTCCGGTTCCATGGCTAACCCGGCCAGCTCGTCTGGCGTAATGGGGTCGATGAAGTTAGGGA
Organism: Klebsiella sp. JN_Kp121; assembly: GCF_040062145.1. Taxonomy (NCBI): domain Bacteria; kingdom Pseudomonadati; phylum Pseudomonadota; class Gammaproteobacteria; order Enterobacterales; family Enterobacteriaceae; genus Klebsiella; species Klebsiella sp. JN_Kp121. The sequence continues at coordinate 456 of NZ_JBEAHX010000010.1, read as the reverse complement.
ACGCCTTCTTTAATACGACCGGCTGCTTTTGCCAGTACTTCTCTAAGAACTCGGGCCAGTTAATGTTGAGTTGATAAGCCATAGATTATTACCAGTAGGAAGAAACGGCTCTGATTATAGAAAGGAGGGAAAGCGTGGCGCTTTGTCATGGGTCAAGAGTGATGCTTAATTCACCATTAGCGTTGTGAGGGCGTCGGCAGAGCGAGAAAAATCACTTTTTCGCCAAAAACGATTTTGACTGTAACTACGCTACAAGCCGCATGAACACTGGGTTTTCGCATTTATATATCAAGAAGGATAAACGTGAAAAGTGTAATTAATGAGCGCTTGATAAGTTTTTTGTATTTTAAGGCTTGCTATATCTCAGCAGCTCCCTATAATGCGCACCCACTGACACGGCAGATGTGAATCACTTCACACAAACAGCCGGTTCGGTTGAAGAGAAAAATTCTGAAA